>JAXXEN010000005.1:0-13384 GCA_037237765.1 Collinsella sp.
GAACACCCAACGACTAGGCATGAAAAAGGCAAGGCATAAACCTTCTGGTCATGCCGCCGAAGTTGAAAGGCAGATTGCCGCTCTGGCGGGTTTGCAGCGTCGAGCCGTTACGCGGTTTGGTAAAACCGCGTAACCACTAGTTTGGTACCTTGACAATCAATCTATGCGCTCCTAAATTAGTTAGGCACAAAACAATTTCTCTACCTAACTAAGGAAAGGAGCGAAGCTTAGATATGTGTGTTGAAGCACTCGTCCTTCCGCATGAGCCCGGCGGTGACCCGTCGCAACCGGTAGACATACCCGAAGCGGTCAGCGCTGAAGACAAACTCGCCAAGCGCATCCTGAGCGGCCTGGGCTTTTGCGGCCATTACATGCATTTTCACGGCGGCGGCATATCTGGCAAGGCGCCCATCGTCTGCCTGCTCGCCAAGCAGCCGACCGGCGAGCTGTCCCAACAGGAACTCGGCATGCACTTCGATCTCAAGCCGGGGTCCCTTTCCGAGATTCTGTCCAAGCTCGAAATGGGCGGCCTCATCGAGCGCAGTCGAAATCCCAAAGACCGCCGGCAGCTCACCATACGCCTAACCGAAGCGGGATGGGAAAAGGCCCGCGTTGAGCAGGCCGCCCGCATTCGCTTTAGAGAGCAGGCCTTTAGCGCCCTCACCCACGACGAGCGCGAGCAGCTCGCCGAAATGCTCGAGAAAATCCGTGTAACCTGGGAGGAACTGGATGATTAAAACCCTCATGGGCAGCATCCGCGACTATATGAAAGTCACTGTTGCCACGCCGTTGCTCGTGCTTGGCGAGGTGCTCTGCGAGATGCTGATTCCATTTATCACCGCCAACCTGATCGACGCCATCAAAGACGGCACCACCGTAGCCGAGATGCTTCCCACCGCGGGCTTTTTGGTGCTCATCGCGCTGACGTCGCTTGCTTTTGGCGCCGCTGCCGGCGTCACCTGCAGCCATGCGAGCTGCGGCTTCGCCAAGAACCTGCGTCACGACCTGTTCTACAAGATCCAGACGTTCAGCTTTGCCAACATCGATGAGTTCTCGAGTTCCTCGCTCGTCACGCGCCTGACCACCGATATCAACAACGTGCAGCAGGCCTTTATGATGATCATCCGCATCGCCGTGCGCGCGCCGCTGGTATTGATCTTCGCCTTTACCATGGCGTTTATCATGGGCGGCAGCGTTGCCATGGTCTACCTGGTCATCATTCCGCTGCTGGGCTTTGGACTGTTCTTTATCATCTTTAAGGTGCGCCCCATCTTCTCGCGCGTGTTCCACAAGTACGACGCCCTTAACGAGTCCGTCGAGGAAAACGTCACCGGCATGCGCGTGGTTAAGAGCTACGTGCGCGAAGACTTTGAGAAGGAGAAGTTCGCGACCGCCGCACGCGACGTCCAGATGGACTTCACCCGCGCCGAGAAGCTGCTCGCCTTTAACAACCCCATGATGAACATCTGCGTCAACGGCGCATTTGTCGTCATCATCTACCTGGGCTCCAAGCTCATCATCACAAGCCAGGGCACGCTGTTCGACGTGGGCCAGCTCTCCTCGATCTTTACCTATGGCTTTCAGATCCTTATGAGTCTGATGCAGCTGTCGATGATCTTTGTCATGGTGACCATGGCCGACGAATCGGCTCACCGCATCACCGAGGTGCTGGCCGCCGAGCCCACGATCGCCGATCCCGCCGAGCCCGTACTCGAGGTCGCCGACGGCTCCATCGACTTTGACCACGTGAGCTTTAAGTATTCCGCGCATGCGAAGCGCCAGGCGCTCGACAATATCGACCTGCACATTAAGAGCGGCGAGACCATCGGCATCATCGGCGGTACCGGCTCGGCCAAGTCCACGCTCGTAAACCTCATCGCCCGCCTGTACGACACCACCGAAGGCACCGTGCGCGTGGGCGGCATAGACGTACGCGACTACGACTTGGATGCTCTGCGCCACCAAGTGGCCATGGTGCTACAGAAAAACGTGCTGTTTAGCGGCACCATCGCCGAGAATCTGCGCTGGGGCGACCCGAACGCCACCGACGAAGAGGTCCGCGAGGCCGCGCATCTGGCCTGCGCCGACGAGTTTGTCGACGGCTTCCCCAAGGGCTATGACACCTGGATCGAACAGGGCGGCTCCAATGTTTCCGGCGGTCAGAAGCAGCGCCTGTGCATTGCGCGCGCCCTGCTGCGTCGCCCCAAGATCTTGATCCTGGACGACTCCACCAGCGCCGTCGACACCAAGACCGACGCCAAGATTCGCGCAGGGCTGGCAAGCTATCTGCCCAACACGACCAAGCTCATCATCGCCCAGCGCATTAGCTCCGTGCAGGATGCAGACCGCATCATCGTCATGGAGGGCGGCCGCATCGCGCAGATCGGCAACCACGATGAGCTGCTCAAGACGAGCGAGATCTACCGCGAGACCTTTACCTCGCAAAACAAGATGTCTGCCGAGGGCGAAGGGGCCGTCGAAGCCGACACCGAGGCATCCGCAACACAAGCTCAGACCCAGGAAGGAGGCGAGGCACATGAGTAAGGCAACGACCGCCGAGCGCGCGCTCAACCGCAAGGGTGGCACCATGTCGCGCCTCATCAAGACGCTCTTTGGCTTCTACCCCGTGCTTTTGCCCCTCGTCGTCGTCGGCGTGGTACTCTGCGCCATCATCAACTCCATCGGCGCGACCTTCCTTCAGAGCGCCCTGCAGATTATTAGCGAATCGTGGCAGTCGGGCGATTGGGAAGCCGCACAGCCCAAGATCGCACAGCTCGTGACCACCCTCGCCTGCATCTACGGCGTCGGCATCCTGTCCTCGCTGTTCTGGAACCGCGCCATGGCCATCGTCACGCAGGGCTCGCTCGAAAAGCTGCGCGAGAAGATGTTCAACCGCATGCAGGACCTGCCGATTCGCTACTTCGACACGCACCAGCGCGGCGACATCATGAGCCACTACACCAACGACATCGACACGCTGCGCCAGATGATCAGCCAGTCGCTGCCCAACCTGCTCATGACGATCATCGTCATCGTCACGGTGTTCTTTATCATGCTGTACTACAGCGTTTGGATGTGCCTGGTCATTGTGGCAGGCGTCGCCTTTATGACCTTTATGACCAAGCTGCTCGGCTCCAACTCCGCGCGTTTCTTTATTGCGCAGCAGACCGAGCTCGGCGTGGTCGAGGGCCATATCGAGGAAGTCATGAACGGCCAGAAGGTCGTCAAGGCATTCTGCCACGAGTCTGCCGCCGAGGCCGATTTTGACGAGCGCAACGAAAAGCTCTTCGAGGTCTCGCAGAAGGCCAACATGTACGCCAACATCCTCATGCCTATCCTTATGAACCTGGGCAACCTGCTCTACGTGCTGGTCGCACTGGCCGGCGGCATTTTCCTGGCGCTGGGCGTGCCCAACCTGAGCATCTCGGGCATGACGCTGTCCATCGCCGTCGTAGTGCCGTTCCTCAACATGACCAAACAGTTCTGCGGACAGATCGGTCAGATCTCGCAGCAGATCAACGCCGTGGTCATGGGCCTCGCCGGCGCCGACCGCATCTTTGAGCTCATCGACGAGAAGCCCGAGACCGACGAAGGCTACGTGACGCTCGTCAACGCGCAGGTGAACCCCGATACCTGGCAGCTCGAGGAGGCCGACCACCACACCGGCATGTGGGCGTGGAAGCATCCGCACCGCGCAACCGGCGAGATCGAGTACGTACCGCTGCGCGGCGACCTGGTCATGGACAACGTGGACTTTGGATACACACCCGACCATGAGGTGCTGCACGGCGTGTCCGTGTTTGCCAAGCCGGGCCAGAAGGTCGCGTTTGTCGGTGCCACCGGTGCCGGCAAGACGACCATCACCAACCTCATCAACCGCTTCTATGACATCGCCGACGGCAAGATTCGCTACGACGGCATCAACGTCAACAAGATCCGCAAGGCCGATCTGCGCCGCTCGCTGGGCGTGGTACTGCAGGACGTGAACCTGTTCACCGGCACCGTGATGGATAACATCCGCTACGGCAACCTGGACGCCACCGACGAGGAGTGCATCGCGGCGGCCAAGCTCGCGGGCGCGGACGACTTTATCACCCGCCTGCCCGACGGCTACGACACGATGCTCACCGGCAACGGCGCCCAGCTGTCGCAGGGCCAGCGCCAGCTGATCTCGATCGCCCGCGCTGCCGTCGCCGATCCGCCGGCAATGATTCTGGACGAGGCCACGAGCTCCATCGACACCCGCACCGAGGCTATCGTGCAGGCCGGCATGGATAAGCTCATGGAGGGCCGCACGACGTTTGTCATCGCACACCGCCTGTCCACCGTGCGCAACTCCGACGCGATCATCTGCCTGGACCACGGCCGCATCATCGAGCGCGGCAACCACGACGAGCTGATCGCCAAACGCGGATACTATTATCAGCTCTATACCGGAGCGTTTGAGCTGGAGTAGTTCGGCCCGCCGAGATGGCCGATTTGCCGCTCATTCGTCGGACATGACCCTAAGGTCAACGCCCTCCTCTTTCGGGGCAAATCGACTCATCTCAGCGACCCAAACACAATGCGCCGCAACGAATAAAGCCTCCGCAGCCACACGGGCTGCGGAGGCTTTTCTATGCCCTCTGTTACAGGCTTACCG
Organism: Collinsella sp.; assembly: GCA_037237765.1. Taxonomy (GTDB): domain Bacteria; phylum Actinomycetota; class Coriobacteriia; order Coriobacteriales; family Coriobacteriaceae; genus Collinsella. The sequence goes on from JAXXEN010000005.1 coordinate 4,643, forward strand.
CTCCTCGCGTTGCGGCCCAGCTGCCTCGGCTGTCTTTACGCGGTTCTTGTCGATGTACATGTTTTTGTCGGCTTGGGAAAAGAGCTCGCGCATCGTAGGCGGTTCATCAAAATCGCCGGAAAGCGCGTAGCCCACCGCATAGCTGATGGGCATGTCGGGGTGAGCCTCGGAATACTCGTTCACGTTCGCACGAACCCGAGCGAGACAGGACTCCACGGCAACTCGATCGGTATCCCGCAGCACCGCGATAAACTCATCGCCGCCGTCGCGGCCCACAAAGCAGGTCTCGGACGCCACGTGCCCCAGCTGCTGGGCAAAAGAACGGATGTATTCGTCGCCCTTCTCGTGGCCGAAGCTGTTGTTGACCGTATGCAGATTGTTAAGGTCGAAGACGCACACCGCAACGGGCGCCTCCGCGGAGACAGGCTGCTCCTGCCCCAAGATCTCCTCGCACTTGTTCTTGTTGGGTAGTCCTGTGGCTTCGTCGAGATAGACTTTGTTCTGCAGCTCGCGATTGAGTGCGGCAGTTCGCACCGCGCGAACAAGCTCGACCGCAAAGGTCGCCACCAAGCCCACGATGTCGATGATCACCAAGCCCTCGAGATGGTTAAGCGCCGACGCCTTCTCCTGAGAGTAGTCCTCTGCGAGTCGCGTAGCATCGTCGCAAATGCCAAAGAACTCCTCGCTCATGGAGATGATGTCGGTGTTCTCGTAGCCGACTTCGCGCACGCGGATGATCTCGACACAAAGCTCATCATAATAATTTGCAAGCTCGGTCATCTTTGCCTGATACTCGTCGTCGTCGAGACGGACGAGGTTGAGGTCGTCACTTCCGTAACGCAAACCGTTGATATATGAATCCACGGCTTTGAGCAGGTCATCTTGAGGCTGGCCCGCGTCCTCGAGCTTAACGATTCGCTGCGTGGTACCGCGCACCAGACCGGCGTAGTTGACCACGCGCGCCGTGCCCTGGATATCGGAGACGAGCAGCATAACGTTGATGAAGAAGAAGATGAGAACTGCCGTGAGCACCATCATGAGCAGGCGCACCGCCTGGCTAGCCTTCTTGGCGACAGAAGTATTCAAAAGTTCAATCCCCCAAATGGCAAAAGAGTAGGTGGCGCATAGCGTCTTGTAAATCATGCGGGGTCAACTCTACCAGATGATTTTTCTAGGACGGGGATTAAAGAATCATCGACACGATAGCTATTTGAGAAGCTGAGCCATGGCGTTGACGAATTTTTGGACTTGGAGGGTGGGCTCGAGCGGGTAGTGCAGAAAGACCGGCACCTCTCGCCCGCATAGAAACGGCACGCCCACAAAGGCCGGGTGTACCCCCGACCATGCGCCGCAGGTGAGCACCGCGTCGCCCTTTTCCTCGGCTTCGTTAAAGAGCGCAAAGTCAAAGCTGTCCACGTCGATCACGTCTACGCCGCCGTCTGCCAAAAGATCGATACGCAGACTGTCCATAGCGTCGTTGCCGTGACGGAGCACGCGCAGGCGCATGCCCTCCAGGTCAGCAACCATGATACACGTCTTGCGCGCAAGCGGGCTCGTGCGCGGCACGTCGATATAAAACGGCACGTTGACGATGCGGAGCCTTTGGCATGCGTCGCCCCAGCGTGGGGTCGAAAAGCTCGACTGCACCACATCGACCTCGCGGCCCAAGCTGCGCATGACGGTCTCGCACTCGTCGTAGAGGTCGCTTACCGGCACGATCTCAAATCGCAGCGACGGTTCCAGATCGTGAATGCCCGACCACATCGACAGCGTTTGGCGCCCCGGGCACATCATCGACACACCCAGACGCACGGCACCGCCCTCGCCCGCCGCGCGTCGGGCGCGGCGCAGCGCGTCCTCGGACTGCCGCATGATCGAGCGCGCGTCGTCCACCAGCAGTGCGCCGGCCGGCGTCACCTTGACGCCCGAGTGCGAGCGTTCGAACAACGTGATGCCAAACTCGGCCTCGAAACCCGACACCTGTTTGACGAGCGCCGGGGTCGACACGCGCAATTTTGCCGCCGCACGTGAGAAGCTTCCCAGCTCCGCGGCGGCCGATATGGCCTCGAGTCGTCGATCGTACACGTCAATCTCCCGTTTTCGCGCCTGTGAACGCATGGCGCCACAGGGGGTCGTTTTGGCAGGTCACGCGCTCGATTGAGAAAAACTGCATCGCACAGTATAAACCTACGGTTAACGCCATTCTAACAAATATGCAATTCACCTGCGCAAATGCAAAGCATACGATAACCAGCGAAAACCACGTGGGTCGATTAATGGGAGCGGCCCACCGGGAGGCACAAGAAGGGAAGTTCCTATGAGCAATTGGCTTAAGCTCGAGGGCGATGTCTGCGCCGTGACTGGCGCGCTCGGCGGCATGGGCGTCGAGATTTGCCGCGAGTTCGCCCGCAACGGCGCCAACGTCGTCCTGCTCGACCTGGACGAGGAGAAGGTCAAGGCCGCTGCCGCCGACCTCGCTGCCGAGTTTGGCATCCACGCCGAGGGTTACAAGATGAACGCCACCGACGAGGCCGAGGTTCAGGCCGCCGTCGACGCCACCATCGCCGACTTCGGCCGCGTCGACGTCCTTGTCAACACCGCTGGCATCCTGCGCTTCGCCGCCATGGAGGACCTGCCGTTGAGCGACTGGGAGCAGGTGCTCAACGTCAACCTCACCGGTTACTTCATCACCTCGCAGCGCTTTGGTCGCGAGATGATTAAGGCCGGCCAGGGCCGCCTGGTGCACATCTCGACCGTCGCCAGCCACTCCCCCGAGACGTTCTCGGGCGTGTACAGCTCCACCAAGGCCGGCGTCAACATGATGTCCAAGATGCTGGCTGCCGAGTGGGGCCCCTACGGCGTGCGCTCCAACTGCGTCGAGCCCTGCTTCGTTAAGACCCCGATGTCAGCCAACTTCTACGCCGACCCCGAGGTCGAGAAGAGCCGCAGCCGCCTCATTGCCACGCGTCGCATCGGCGAGGTCAGCGATATCGCCAACGCCGTCATGTTCCTGGCGTCCAAGCGCTCAGACTTTACCACCGGCGACGCCATCAAGGTTGACGGTGGCTTCTCCAACATGATGGGCGACCTCACCGCCAAGCCCGGCGGCCGTCGCGCCTATGCCGACAACTACCTTAAGAACAAGGGTGTCGAGCTTTGGTCCGATGAGTCCGGCGTCGCCAAGCCGACTGACCAGTAAACCAACCTGACAGGGAGGCCCCGCGGACACGTCCGCTCCTCCCCCGTATCGATTAGAAAGAGTCCAATGGCTTCCACCAACTCCAACAAGGGTCGCGCCGTCGTGCTTTCCGCCGCGTGCGTCACCATGTTCTTCATCAGCTCCATCGCGCTGTATTCCGTCGTGAGCAAGAACCTGCTCGCCGTCTACCCCGAGTGGTCCAGCGCTCTTACCTGGGCCTTCCCGGTCTTTCAGACCATCATGGCTGTGACGGGCATCTTCGCCGGCCGTATCTCCGATAAGATCGGCCCGCGCAACGTCGTAATCGCCGCCGCCGTGTGCTACGGCCTGGGCTGGTTCATGTCCGGCACCGTCACCGAGCCGTGGCAGTTCTACCTGTGGTTCTCGCTCGTCGCCGCCATCGGCAACGGCCTGGGCTACAACCCGGCGCTCACCACGGGTCAAAAGTGGTTCATCGACAAGAAGGGTCTCGCCTCCGGCATCACCCTGGCCGCTTCGACCGCCGGTCCCGCCGTACTGTCCCCAGTGCTCGCCTCGCTGCTCATCCCGAGCCTGGGTATCTTTGGCGCCCTTAAGGCGCTCGGCGTCATCTTCTTTGTGATGATCGCCGCCTCTGCCCTGTTCCTGAAGGCCCCCGAGGCCGGTTGGCTGCCCGAGGGCTTCGAGGCCCCCAAGGGCGGCGCGCACGCCGGCACCTTCGGCGACCTCACCCCGGGCGAGATGGTCAAGACCCCACGTTTCTGGGTCCTTATCGTCACCTTCGCCTTTGCCGCCACCGCGGGCACCCTGCTCGTGGGCAAGGTTGCCTCCATCGCCGCCGTTCAGCTCTTCGCCGACCCCACGAGCGCCGCGGCCGTCGCCCTCGGCGGTGTGGTGGTCTCCGTCAACACCTGCGCCAACCTGGTCGGTCGTCTGTCCTTTGGCCAGATCATCGACAAGCTCGGCGCCTATAAGTCGCTGCTCATCAGCCTTGTCGTCACCATCGTCGCGCTCGTCATCATGTCGATGAGCTTTACGCAGGCCATGTTCTTTGTGGCGCTCGCCCTGCTCGGCTTTAGCTTTGGCGCCCTGCTCGTCATCTACCCGCCGCTCACCGGTGGCGCCTTTGGTACCAGCAACATCGGCGTCAACTACGGCATCATGTTTTTGGGTTACGCCGCCTCCACCTGGATCAGCCAGCCCATCACCGCCGTGCTGTATCACGCCGAGGCCGGCAGCGCCGCCTACCAGCAGTCCTTCTACGGCGCCATCGTGATCGCCGCCATCGCCGTCGTGCTCACCGTCTACATGATGGTCTCCGACAGCAAGAAGAAGTCCGCCTAGTTTTACCGATGCGACAAAGGAACAGCCCCTTTGTCGCATTCCACCGGTCACCAGTATTAAGGAGTCGAAATGTCTGAGCTCAACCCCGTCCGCATTGCCGTTATCGGCGCCGGCGCCATGGGCCGCAACCACATCCGCTTTGTCACCGAGGAGCCCGAGGCCGAGCTCGTCGCCATCGCCGACGCTTTTGAGGGCGCCCGCGCCACGGCCGAGGCCGCCGGCGTGCCGTTCTTCACCGATCCCGCCCAGATGATGGACGAGGTCAAGCCCGAGGCCGTCATTATCGCCACCCCCAACGACCTGCACCTGGGCGTTGCCCGCGAGGCTGTGAAGCGCAACATCGTGCCGTTGGTCGAAAAGCCGATCTCCAACGACCTGGAGGATGCCCAGGCCTTCGCCGCCGAGGCCGAGACCGCCGGCGTGCCCGTGCTCGTGGGCCAGCACCGTCGCCACAACCCCTTCGTCAACAAGGCCAAGGAGATCATCGAGTCCGGCGAGCTGGGCAAGCTCACCGTGTCGAGCTTCCACTACATGATCTATAAGAATGACGAGTACTTCGATGTCGAGTGGCGCCGCAAGAAGGGTGCCGGCCCGATCCTGGTTAATCTGGTGCACGACGTCGACCTGCTCCGCTACCTGCTGGGCGAGCCCGTCGCCGTCCAGGGCATGCAGTCCAGTGCCGCCCGCGGTTTTGAGACCGAGGACTCCGCCGTGGTCAACGTCCGTTTTGCCGATGGCGCGCTCGCAAGCATGACCATCTCCGACGCCACCGCCAGCCCCTGGAACTGGGAGGCAACCGCTCGCGAGGATCCGCAGTACCGCCCCTTCGACGCCGACGCCTACTTTATCGGCGGCACTAAGGGCGCCCTGTCGCTGCCCCGCCTGCACCAGTTCTCCTACGACGGCGCCTCCAACTGGCACAAGCCGCTGCAGATGGAGATTCCGGCCGTCGACCCGGCACTGCCGCACAAGATGCAGCTCAAGCACTTTGTGAAGGTCGTCCGCCGCGAGGTCGAGCCCGTCGTGACCCCCGCCGATAACGTCAAGACGCTCACGCTGCTTAACGCTATCAAGGAGGCCGCCGAGACCGGCCAGCTCGTCGAGCTGTAATGCCTTAAGAGCGACCGCGGCAGAAACCCCCATGCCGAACCCTTCGGTCCGCCACCAACAAGCCCCTCTTCTTTGCCCCGCGAGCAGCCTCCTGCCCGCGGGGCTTTTTGGTACCTTGCCGGCGATTTTTCTGGGACGGGGCGGCAAAAGTGGCTAAAAGAGCCCCGTCCCAAAATGACTACTTGGGTGGAGTGACGGGTGGTATCCTTGGTAGCCCTGTGCTGCAAACGCACCTTAAACGCAAGGAGTCCCATGGATCTTATCGCCCAGCTCGCCCGCGAGCTCAACCTTAAGGCCGCCAACATCGAGGCGGCCGTCAAGCTCATCGACGAGGGCAACACCATCCCCTTTATTTCGCGCTACCGCAAGGAAGCAACGGGCGGTATGGACGACGTCGCCCTGCGCACACTCGACGAGCGCCTGTCTTACCTGCGCAATCTTGAACAGCGCAAAGAGGACGTCATTCTGCTCATCGACGTCCAGGGCAAGCTCACGCCTGAGCTCGAGCAGCAGATTCGCGAGGCCACGCAGCTCCAGCGTGTCGAGGACCTCTACAAGCCCTACCGCAAAAAGCGCATGACCCGCGCGCAGAAGGCCCGCGAGGCAGGCCTAGAGCCGCTCGCCAACATGATCATCATGCAGGCCTCGGCCAAGGGCAGCGCACTCGACGCCGCCGCGGCCTACGTCAACGAGAAAGCCGGCTTCGACACGCCCGAGAAGGCGCTCGCCGGCGCGGCGGACATCGTGGCCGAGACGGTGGCCGAAGACCCCGAGAACGTCGCCGACCTGCGCGCCTTTACGCAAAACACCGCCGACATCATCGTCGAGGCCACCGACCCCGCCGAGAAGACCCCCTACGAGCCGTACTACAGCTATGATGAGCCGCTGCGCCGTATACCCAACCACCGCGTGCTGGCTATCGACCGCGGTGAGCGCGAGGGCAAACTCCGCGTGCGCGTGAACGTCGACGGCGCTGCCGCCACGGCACGCCTCGGCAGCCGTTGGCCCCGACGCCAGGGCGTCTTCGCGCCCGTCTTTGACGCCGCCATCGCCGACGGTTACAAGCGCCTCATGGCCCCTTCGCTGGAGCGCGAGGCCCGCGCCAAGCTCACCGTTCGCGCCCAGACCGAGGCCATCAACGTCTTTGCCAAGAATCTCGAGGGCCTGCTCTCGGCACGCCCCGTGCGCGGCGCCCGCGTGCTCGCGCTCGATCCGGGCTACCGCACTGGCTGCAAGGTCGCCGTCATGGACGAGACCGGCAAGCTGCTCGACCACGGCGTGGTCTATCCCACCAAGCCGCGCCACGACGTCGCCGGCACCAAGCGCGAGCTCGCCCGCCTCGTCAAAAAGGACGGCGTCAACACCATCGTCATCGGCAACGGCACCGCCAGCCGCGAGACCGAGGAAGTCGTCTCGGAGTTCATTGCCGAGCAGGCGCCCAGCCTTCGCTACACCATCGTCAACGAGGCCGGCGCATCGGTGTACTCCGCCTCCGAGCTCGCCAGCCAGGAGTATCCCGATCTGGACGTCACCGTGCGTGGCGCCATGAGCCTGGGCCGCCGCCTGCAGGACCCACTGGCAGAGCTCGTCAAGATCCCGCCCCAGTCCATCGGCGTTGGCCAGTACCAGCACGACCTTGACCAGGCCGAGCTTTCGCGCACCCTGGGCCATGTGGTGGAGGACGTCGTCAACCGCGTGGGCGTCGACGTGAATACCGCGAGCGCAAGCCTGCTGGGATACGTATCGGGCATCACGCCGAGCGTGGCCAAAAACATCGTGGCCTACCGCGAGGAAAACGGCGCCTTTACCGATCGCCGCCAGCTTAAGAAGGTCCCCAAACTAGGACCCAAGGCATACCTCAACGCCGCGGGCTTCCTGCGCATCAGCGGCGGCAAGAACCCGCTCGACGCGACGAGCGTCCACCCCGAGAGCTACGAGGTGGCCACGTCCGTCCTGGAACGCGCCGGCGTTAAAGCCAGCGAGCTCAGCCGCGGCGGCGTGCCCGACATCGAGCGCCGTCTGGGCAGCATCTCGGCGCTGGCAAGCGACCTGGACTGCGGCACCCTCACGCTCATCGACATCGTTAACGAGCTCAAGAAGCCCGGTCGCGACCCGCGCGATGACGCGCCCGAGGTGGTCTTTAGCCGCTCGGTGCTTTCCATCGACGACCTGGAACCCGGCATGGAACTCAAGGGCACGGTGCGCAACGTTGTGGACTTTGGCGCCTTCGTCGACGTGGGCGTGCACCAGGACGGCCTCGTGCATATCTCAAAGCTGGCCAACCGCTTTGTCAAGCACCCGAGCGACGTGGTGCGCGTCGGTGACACGGTCAAGGTGTGGGTCGAAAAGGTCGATCGCGACCGCAAGAAGATCTCGCTCACCATGGTACAGGGGAAGTAAACCGCCAAAGCAGGGGTACCCCCTGTAGCGACGTGCAAAATCGCGAGTATTCTGCAATTTCCGCCGCTCCGAACGCCCCTCAGAGGCAATAAAGTCAAAAACAGCCCCCGTTTTAGCGTCGTCAGAGCCAAAACGGGGGCCGTTCCATGCTTCGGTTAACTGATAAAGACCTTTACCTTGCTGAATACTCTCAATTTTGCACGGCGCAGGCGGGGGTACCCTTGCTTACGGCAGGATATGGAAACCGAGCGCCGCGATATCCTTGGCAAAGCCGCGCACGGTGTCGAGCGAGACCTCGTACGGGTCGCGACCGATGTTCTTGCGCTTGGCCAGGATGCTGTTGGGCACTGTAATGATCTGGCAACCGCAGGCTTCTGCCTGGTAAATGTTGATAAGTTCGCGCGTGGACGCCCACAGGACCTCACAGTTGGGCTTGGCGGCGGCCTTCTTGACCGACTCCGTCATAAACGGAATGGGGTCGACGCCGGTATCGGCGATACGGCCGGCAAAGAGCGAGATAATGGACGGCGTCTCGGTGTCAACGGCCTCGACCATCTCATCGACCTGCGTAGGCGTAAAGATGGTAGTGACGTTGACCTTGATGCCGTCGGCGGAAAGCTTGCGGACCAGCTCGGCGGTGGACTCGCCCTTGGTAGTCACGCACGGAATCTTGACGTAGACGTTCTCGGCCCAGGTAGCGATCTCGCGCG
>JAXXEN010000019.1:0-12948 GCA_037237765.1 Collinsella sp.
GCGCATAAAGAAAGCCTCCCATTTCTCATGTCCAAGAAATGGGAGGCAGTTCATGCAGCGGAGCCGGGCCTTGTTGCATTTGCCCAGATAAAATCTGCAAAATGAACCTGTCCCTTTTTGGCAGGTTAGCGGAGCTTGCTGGTCTCGAAGTACTCGGGGAACTGGTCCAGAACCTCGGTTTGGTTGCGGAACATCATGTGCAGGTGCTTGCTGACCAAAAAGCTCGCTTCGATGGGGTCGCGACCGGCGATAGCGCGGCGAATCTGCTTGTGCTCGTTCACGATGTCCTGATTGTCGAGAACCTGCGTGGCAGCGCGCAGCCAGCGAAAGCGCTCAAGGTCGGCATTGGTCTCTTCGAGCCACGACCACACGGTGCTGCGACATGCGATGCTAAAAATCATGTGATGCATGAGGTTGTCGCTCAAAAAGAAGCCGATGCGATCCTCTTCGGCCATGGCCTTTTCCTGCAGCACGATGGCGCGGTCGAGCTGCTCGATGCCAGCCGACGTGGCGCGCGCGCAGCACTCCACGATCACCTGCTTTTCCAGATGCTCGCGGATGTAACAGGCACTCTCGGCAAGGGTGAGGTTGATGGGCGAGACGTAGGTACCGCTCTGGGGCACGGTGCGCACCAGGCCTTCCTGCGCCAAACGAACCAAAGCCTCGCGCACAGGGGTGCGCCCCATATCTAGGTCGTCGCAAAGTTGCTTGACGCCCAGCTTTTCGCCCGGCTTGTAGTCCAGGTAGACGATTTTGCGTCGAATGGTGTGGTAGGACTGGTCCTGTAGGCTCGTTTCCTGCTCGCCGACGTGCATCGATTCTTCCATAGCGCCTCGCAACTGTTCTATCAAACTCATATGTCAGTTGTTAATTATGCCGCGAATCAGCTCTCCGCGGTGGGTAATTCGGCTGTTGCCTGAGAACTATAGCGGCATCTTAGTCTGTGTTTGCGCAAGGCTGCGCTCAATGTTGCCGTATCATAAGCCGTCACAAACGTGAAATAGAAAGAAGGAATCCCATATGCAACTGGCAAATATCGTACGCGAGCGCTGGAAAGGCGTCTTGTTCTGCCTGATCATCGCTATCCCTGCGACGTTGCTCGGCAAACAAATTGAGGTGGTCGGCGGGCCGGTATTTGCCATCCTTTTTGGCATGGTCCTGGCGCTCGTCTTTCCCAAGAATCGTCGCGAACCGCTCGCCGCCGGCGTTACCTATACGTCCAAAAAAGTCTTGCAGTACGCGGTTATCCTGCTTGGCTTTGGCATGAACCTCTCCCAGATTCTGTCCAAGGGCGCCCAGTCGCTGCCGATTATCGTGGCGACAATCTCGACATCGCTTGTCATCGCCTTTGTGCTCTGCCGCGTTATGAACGTGCCGGGCAAGATCGCGACGCTTGTAGGTGTGGGTTCGTCGATTTGCGGCGGTTCGGCCATCGCTGCGACCGCGCCCGTCATCGATGCCGACGATCGCGAGATTGCCCAGGCTATTTCGGTCATCTTCCTGTTTAACGTTATCGCGGCGCTCGTGTTTCCGACGCTCGGCGGCATGCTCGGGCTGACCAACGAGGGCTTTGGCCTGTTTGCCGGCACCGCCATCAACGATACCTCGTCCGTAACGGCTGCGGCGAGCGCTTGGGACAGCATGCATCCCGGCGCCAATGTGCTCGAGAGCGCCACGGTGGTCAAGCTCACCAGGACGCTGGCCATCATTCCCATCACGTTGGTCCTCGCATGCTGGCAGATGCATCTGACGCGCAAGGCCGGCGGTGACGCCAAAAGCACGTTCTCGCTTAAACGCGCGTTTCCCATGTTCGTGCTGTTCTTTGTGCTGGCGAGCGTGATCACCACGGTGCTTCAGCTTCCCGCGTCCTTTACGGCGCCCATCAAGGAGCTGTCGAAGTTCTTTATTGTGATGGCCATGGCGGCTATTGGTTTTAATACCGATATCGTCGAGCTGGTCAAAAAGGGCGGCAAGCCCATCGCATTGGGCTTTTGCTGCTGGATTGGCATTGCGTGCATGAGTTTGGGAATGCAGCACGTGCTGGGAATCTGGTAGAGAAGTAGCTTGTTTGCGTGCTGCGTGCTGGTGAGCGCAAGCCTGCGGTGGAGCGATAGGAGCTCTTGCGGGTATGGCTTGTCCGCAGGTTTATAAGTCCCGAAGAGCTCTTATCGCCCCGCCAGGATGGCGATGCGGGGCAACACCTATACTCGCAGGACGGCGCTTTCTGCCCTATAGTGTTTGGTGAGCAATATCGTTCAATTTTGAAACACTCGGTCGTGCGACCGTCGGCGGTTGCATGTCGCCGTGGACAGGGGCAAATCATGGATAGCGATGCCAAGCTGAACATCTTGACCGAGGCCCTGGCTGCTGCCGGGGCATCGGCATTGGCAATCGATGCGCGTGGGGACGTCGCGATCTCGACCATGAATGACGCGGCGCTTGAGCGGGGTGTGGCGACTTTTGTCGCTGAGCGCCTCGACCGTATAGGAGACGGCGCGCGTCTGGTTATGGGGCGTGAGGGTACGCGCTTGAGCCTGACCGTTCGCCCCACCGACAAAGAGGGCGGGGGCCTTTGGGTCGTCGTGGTCCGCGAGGTGCGCGGTGCCGCGGCGCATGCGGGCATCGAGTGGCTCAACGCCGACGAAGTTGAGGCCCGCTACGAATCGAGCGCGTACGGCATCGTTGAGGGGGCGGCCTCGGTGGCTGCACCGGTTGCTGAGAGCTACGCGCGCGGTGTGCCCCTTATGCTCGAGGGCGAGCTGGGAGCGGGTCAGGTCGAGATCGCCAAGCGCCTCTATCTGGACGGTCCTTTTGCCGGTCAGCCCTTTGTTTCCGTTGCGCTCGATGAACTCACCGATCGCGGTTGGCGCCATGTGCTCAAAAGCGCCGAATCGCCGTTGTTCCAAACAGGGCTGACCCTTTGCATTGAGGGCTGGAACGCGGTTGGCCCCCAGCGCCTCCGCGAGCTGGTCTCCACGATGGCCGACACCGCGTTGGCGACGCGCTGCCATGTGGTGCTGACGGCGAATGACATGCCGGGCGGTAGCGAAAGTGATCAAGCCGCCTTTGTGACCGAGCGCTTCGCCTGTGCGGTGAGCGTGGCGCCGGCAATCGTCGAGCAGGGGGCCGCGTCGACGAAGGTCGCGCGCTATTTGGAATATCTCGCTGATGCATTTGGGACGGCAGCGCCCACGCTGTCTGCCGCGGCGACGAAGACACTCGATGCCTACCGCTGGCCGCGCAACTATCTGCAGCTTCGCGAGGTCTCGGAACGACTGTATATATTGGTGGGGGCGGGCACGGTGGACCGCGCTGTGGCGGAGGAAGTGCTCGCCCAAGAGGACGTGATTAAGACCGCAGCCTTTGGCGCCCCGACGCTCGAAAGCGACCTGTATATCCTGCGACCGCTGGCCGATACCGAGCGAGATATCGCGCATCTGGTTGTAGATCATCTCCACGGCAACCGAACCCGTGCGGCGGAGGTACTGGGCATAAGCCGTACAACGCTGTGGCGCTTGCTGAAGGACGATGACCGTTGAGCGAGGCGCCCGTGACCGCGCGCGACGCGTGTGCTACAGTCCAAAGCGTTATTGTTTCGATTTGGTTACGGCGTGCGAGGGCATATGGCTGAGACTTCAAAACCGAGCCGCAGAAGGCGGAGTGCCGCGCCGGTCAACCGACGCACGACATCGGTGACGTGGGGTAAACACGCCTCGGGGTTTGATGGCTCGTTCAAGCGCACTAAATACGGCTATCCTTCGGCAAGCGCCCGCTTGGCAATGCAGGCAGAGTCCTCGCTGTGGGGCCGCAAACGCGTGGTGGGCTCAAAGCTCAAGCACGACGGAACGCTCGGTTACATCAGCCGCGGGGCGGCTCGCCGCAGTGGACTCAATCCGGCTGGTTGGCATCGTTATGTTCCGATCGTGGCCGTCGTTGCAGTGATCGTCATCGCACTCGCTGCGCTTGGCTACGCCGGCGGTGGCGCCAACTTGGACGCAGTGTTTAAATCGCCCGAGCTCGCGCATGCAGGCACAGAAGTTATCGAGGGCGCTCAGACCCAGACAGGCGTCGCGCCCCAGCGCGGCATCGTCGCGGCGGCCACCACCATCGCCGATGCTCAAAAGGACGAAGACAAGCAAGGCGACGACGCCGAAACGACCCAGACAAGCGAAGCGACGACAACTCAAATATCAACATAGCTTGCCGGCAGAAGGGGACGTTCCTTTTCTGCCGGCAGTTTGGGACACTCCTGCGCTACTTGACGTACACCACGTTGTTGCGGCGCGGTTTTGCCTCGGGTAGCGTGTCCTCGGCGTAGCCAAGAATGCAGTTACCGACACCGCGCAGGTTGCCGTCGGCGGGCAGGCCCCAGCTGGCCAGCAGCTCCAGGCCCTCGGGCGAGTCAAAGACCTCATGCGCGCGGTGAATCCAGCACGAATCGACACCCAGTGCATAGGCGGCGTTGAGCAAGTTGCCCATGGCGAGCGAGCCGTCTTCCAGATGTGTGGGCACGCTGCGGTCAACCAGCACCACCACAACGGTCTTGGCGCCATAGAAGGGGTCGCTGTTGCTGTCCATGACCTGGGCGTTGAGCTGTGAGAGACGCTCGACGGTCGCGGGGTCGGTGACGGCGACAAACGTCACCGGCTGGCGGCCCATGCCGCTCGGTGCATATTGGCCGGCTTCGATAATCCGTGCAAGCTTTTCGGCCTCGACGGGACGATTGCTGTATTTGCGGCAGCTGCGGCGGTGAATGAGTGCTTCGATAGTCTCCATGGTGTCTCCTTGCGGTGGCGTTGCAGATGCCCCGTTCGTACCCGTCGGGCTTAAACGATAGACGGTCAATTGCCCGGCCAAAAGGATAGATTCCAATTGGGAAAGTAGGTTTGCATAAAAGTACCTTCAGAATGTGACAAACAAATGGGATGGTTAAACGTTTTATCCCGTCTACCCTGCGCTTTTTTACCACTTGCCTAAATGACGAACGCATAACCTTTGATAAAGGTTTTACTAAAGGAGTACCAACGTTTATCAATGCGCCGTGGTGGCGCCGGGCCAGGAGGTAACATCATGTTCCAGGCTGGAGATGTCGTCGAGACCGATTTCGAAGGATTTCTGAAGCTGCTGCGTTCCAAGACGCGCGCTTTCGTGTCGATCAACGATCACGAGTACTACATCACGCACACCGATGGCTATTGGCGTGTTCAGGATTGCGAGGCCCTCAACGACAAGGGCCACTTTACTGACTGCTCCGAGCTGGTCAACACGGTCTGCGAGGTCGTCGAGCTGCCGTGGATTGCCGGCAAGAGCCTGCATGACAGCTTCTCGGGTGCTACGGTCTATGAGGCCGTCGCTGCTTAACAGCCAACACTCGATATTCTCTCGCAACCGCCGGCGCCGCCCCCGCGCCGGCGGTCTTTTTTGTCGATATGCTTATGTAGAGCCGACCATAAACAACGAGCTTGTTGACGATAGTCAAAACTCGGACTAATGTAGAGATATTAATTGGTCAAAACTCGGACTATCGAATGGTGGGAGAGATGAATAGTGCAGTTAGCCCGGTCGATTTCGACCGGATGCTCAACGGGCTTGACCGTATCTATTCGGAGTTCGCGCGCGCCTGCGGTCTTTCGGACTGCGCCTACTGGATGCTCGTCGACACGAGTGCGGCGGGCGGAAGCGTTGCCGTGAGTCGGCTGACGAGTGAATGGTTCTACAGCAAACAGACCATCAATTCGGCGATCAAGACGCTTAGGGCGCGAGGGCTTGCGACGTTGGAGTTTGCCGAGGGCAGTCGTAAGAACAAGGTTGTGCGACTGACCGAAGAAGGCGTGCAGTTTGCCAAGCGCTACGCGTTGCCGGCGCAAAAAGCCGAGCAACAGGCATTCGAGGCGCTCGAGCCGTGGGAACAGCGCGAGATCATGCGCTTGGTCGGTAAGTTCGCCCATGTTCTTAACGAAGAGTGCGAGGCATTTAAACGGCAAGTGGCCGCCGAGAACGAGGCTGACGATAAGGGCGAGGGGGACACATGCGACTCTTAATGAGGTTTATGAGGCCGTACCGCGGTCTGATTGCGGTGACGCTGTTTGCGGTGCTGATAGATAACGTCGGTACGCTGTTGGTTCCCACGATGCTGGCGAACATGGTCAACACCGGTATTACCACGGGCGACATCGACTATATTTTACGCAACGGCCTGTACATGCTTATCGCGACCGGCATGGCCAGCGGCGGCACGGTGTTGGGCTGCTATCTTTCGGCGCGCCTGGCCGCCAACGTGGCCTGCGATATCCGCAATGCCGTGTACGACAAATCGCTCAAGCTCGCGGCCAGCGATTTTGAGCGCTTTGGCACCGGATCGATGATCACGCGCTCGCTCAACGACATCAACGTGATTCAGCAGGCGATTCTGCAGACGATTCAGCTGGTGCTGCCGGTGCCGTTCTTGGCCGTGGCAGGCATCATTTTTGCTTGGTTCATCGATCCCGCCATGGGCACGCTGCTTGGTGTGGTGGTTGCGATCGTGCTGGTGGCGGCGGTCTTTACGGTGGCTAACGCCGCGCCGATCTTTATGCGCCTGCAGAGCTTTATCGACCGCATGAACGTGGTGCTGCGCGAGAACATCGTGGGCGTGCGCGTCATCCGCGCATTTAACAAGGAGCGCCACGAGGAGCAGCGCCTGGACGAGGTGTTTAGCGATTACGCGGCCAACGCCATCAAGGTCAACCACCTGTTTGTGGGTCTCGACAGTTCCAGCTTCTTTTTGATGAATATCGCCGAGGTGGCGGTGCTGTGGGTGGGCGGCAACCGCGCGGGCGTCCACGCCATGCAAATCGGCAGCATCTCGGCCGTGTTGGAATACGCGATCTTGATCCTGTTCTTTGTGATGATGGCGCAGATGGTGATTCTGACGCTTCCGCGCGCTGCGGCGTGCCTCAACCGCGCGCAACAGGTGCTCGAAATCGAGCCGAGCATCGTGGACGGCAAGGCAACGC
Source organism: Collinsella sp. (assembly GCA_037237765.1). GTDB lineage: Bacteria > Actinomycetota > Coriobacteriia > Coriobacteriales > Coriobacteriaceae > Collinsella. The sequence continues at coordinate 6,996 of JAXXEN010000019.1, forward strand.
TGGGCGACGGGGCGCCTGAGTCCGCAGATGGTGCCGACGCGGTTGCCGTGTTCGACCATATGTCGTTCCGTTTTGACGATGCCGACGAGGATACCCTGTGCGACCTGAGCTTTGCCTGTCGCCGTGGCCAGACCACGGCGATTGTAGGCTCAACGGGCTCGGGCAAGTCAACGGTGGCCAAGCTCTTGTTGCGTTTCCACGATGCCACGAAGGGCGCCATTCGCCTGAACGGCGTTGACCTGCGCGACCTTTCGCAAGGTGAGATTCGCGGGCATATCGCTTACGTGCCGCAGAAGGCGTGGCTGTTCTCGGGTACGGTGGCGAGCAACCTGCGCTTTGGCAACGAGGGCGCGACCGAGGCTGACATGCTCCATGCGCTGGAGGTTGCCCAGAGCACCTTTGTGCTCGATCAGCCCCAGGGGCTCGATACTCCGGTATCCCAGGGCGGCACGAACTTCTCGGGCGGTCAGCGCCAGCGCCTGGCGATCGCCCGCGCACTCATGAAGCATGCCGATCTATATATCTTCGATGACAGTTTTTCGGCCCTGGACTTTAAGACCGATGCCGCCCTGCGCCATGCGCTGCAGGACGAGACGCGCGATGCCGCGGTGCTCATCATCGCGCAACGTATCTCGACTATTTTGCATGCCGATCAGATCGTGGTGCTCAAAGACGGCGAGATCGTGGGCCTAGGCACGCACGACGAGCTCATGGAAACCTGCGAGGTGTACCGCGCTATCGCGGAATCGCAGATGAAGGGAGGTGAGTAGCATGACCGAGGAGCTCAAGAAGCAGGGCGGCGTTGATGACGCCGCTGCCGCGGTACTGGTCGAGGAAACGGCTGCCGTGGCACCCGAGCTGGATGACGCCGCCAAGGCTGCAGCCGAGCGCGAGGCTCGCCGCCAAGCGCTCTACGAGGAAAACGAGCGCGCCGAGGACGAGCGCGCCCGCGCTGAGGCAGAGCGCATGCGCGATGTGGACGACGAGGACGAGAAACCCCGCGACACCTGGGCGACGGTGCGCCGCCTGTGGAGCGAGGCTGCCGGCGACCATTGGCGCTTCTATATCGTGTTCGCGAGCATTGTGTTCTATGCCATCTTTAACACCGCCGCGCCGGCATATAGCGCCCGCGTGATCGATGAGCTGTGGGGCCACATTCAGGTGGCGTTTGCCAACGATACCACCTTCAACATCACCTGGGAGAACTGCGGCAGGACCATCTTCATCTACTTTATGATTTGGACGGCCGCTGCCTCGTTCTACGCGCTCCAGAGCTTTTTGATGTCGAGCGTCGCTGAGCGTCTCAATCTGCGCCTGCGCAACCGCATCGCGCAAAAGCTCAACCGTCTGCCGCTTGCCTTCTTTGACGCGCATCGTCCCGGTGAGGTCGTCAGCCGTGCGACCAACGACTTGGACAAGATGTCCGAGAGCATGCAGCGCGGCTTGCTGCAGCTTCTGGTGTCGATCGGTACCGTGGTGGGCGCTGTGATCGTGATGTTCGTGTTTAGCGTGCCGCTCACGCTCGTCTTTTTGTTCTTTATGACGCTGTCGCTGCTGGTGACGAAGGTCGTTTCGCGCCGCACGCACGATGTGACGGGCGAGCGCCAGGAGTGGGTGTCCAAGATTACGAGCGCGGTCGAGGAAGGCTATTCGGGCCGTTTGGTGATTCGCGCATTCAACCGCGAGCACCAGAGCTCTGCCGAGGTGCACCAGGCCTCGGGCGAGCTGGCACGCGTGAGTGCCAAGGCCGACTTTATGATTAACGCCGTCGGCCCCGCGGTGCGCTTTATCGGCCGCCTGGCACAGATCGTGATTGCGATTGTGGGCTGCAGTATGCTGGTTGCCGGCCACATGACCGTCGGCGTGTTCCAGGCGTTCTTCCAGTTTATCTACGAGGCATCCGAGCCCATGACGCAGTTGTCGTTTACCTTCAACTCGCTGCAGAGCGCGCTGGCGAGTGCAGAGCGCGTGTTCGACCTGCTCGATGAGCCCGAGATGGAGGCCGATCCGCTGCCGGACAAGGCCGCCAGGCTGCCGGGTCGCGTTGAGGGCCGCGTCTCCTTTGAGCACGTGCGCTTTGGTTATTCGCCCGACAAGCCGCTTATGCGCGACGTGTCGTTTACCGCCGAGCCGGGCCAGAAGATTGCCGTGGTGGGAACCACGGGCGCGGGCAAAACCACGCTCATCAACCTGCTCATGCGCTTCTACGAGATCGACGGTGGCCGCATTACGCTCGACGGTGTGGATACGCGCCTTATGAACCGCGGCGAGCTACGTCAGCAGTTTGGCATGGTGCTGCAAGACGCCTGGCTGTTCGACGGCACGATTGCCGAGAACATCGCCTACGGCTGCCCCGAGGCAACGCGCGAGGAGATTATTGCGGCTGCGCGCGCCGCGCAGGTCGACTTCTTTGTGCGCACTATGCCGCAGGGCTACGACACGCGTGTGGCCAACGATGCCGAGAGCATTAGCCAGGGCCAGCGCCAGCTGTTGACCATCGCACGCGTGCTGCTCAACAACCCGGCGATCCTCATCCTGGACGAGGCGACCTCGAGCGTGGACACACGTACCGAGCTTGCCATCGGCCGTGCCATGGACGCGCTTATGCGCGGACGCACGAGCTTTGTGATCGCGCACCGTTTGTCGACGATCGTCGATGCCGACCTGATCTTGGTCATGGACCACGGCAATATCATCGAGCAGGGTACGCATAAGGAGCTGCTGGCTGCCGAGGGTGCCTACGCCGACCTCTATCTGAGCCAGTTCGCATAATGTGACAAAGGGACAGTCTCTTTGCCACATCACAAATAAGGCGCGCCGGGGGTGAATCCTCTGGCGCGCCTTTTGCGTCGGTGCCGATGTCGTTTTGTGCCGCTTGCGTTCCTAACGTTCGTCCATGAGCTTGGCGACGAGGGTTTTGAGCTCGGCCACCTCTCGCTCGAGTTCTTTGACGCGGCGGGCATTCTCGGTGATGCCCTGGCGGTTGAGGGCACTCTGCTCGGCGGCGTCATCGGGCATGTACTCGCGATGCTGCTTGGCGTCGAAACTCTCCTCGAACACGCGGCAGCCGTTGCGCTTGATGATGCGTCCCGGCACGCCCACGACGGTGCAGTTGTCGGGCACGTCCTTAACGACGACCGAGTTGCCGCCGATCTTGACGTTGTTGCCGATGCGGATGTTGCCGAGCACCTTGGCGCCCGTGCCCACCGTGACATTGTTGCCCAGGGTGGGGTGACGCTTGCCGATCTCGTTGCCGGTGCCGCCGAGCGTGACGCCCTGGTAGAGCACACAGTTGTCGCCCACAATGGTGGTCTCGCCGATGACGACGCCCATGGCGTGGTCGATAAAGAAGTGCTTGCCAATCTGCGCGGCAGGGTGAATCTCGACGCCGGTGATGTGGCGGGTGATTTGCGAGAGCACGCGGGCGAGCGAGCGATGACCGTGCTCCCACAGCCAGTGCTCGGGCACGTGGTTCCACTTGGCGTGCAGGCCAGGATAGGAAAGGAAGATGACTAGACCGTTTTGCGCGGCGGGGTCCTGCGCTTGGACGGTCTTGATGTCCTCGCGAATGGTATTGATAAAGCTCACCGGCCGCCCTCCCTTAGCGCCATGGCAATGCGATTCAATAAAGTATAGCGATTCGCTAGGGATTAGGAAGGACAATCTTGGCGGCATTGCGCGACAGGTGTCAGTTATGCAAACTTGCTGGTAATGGAGTCATGCTTTTGTGGGGTTGCGCACGAGGGGACGCCGCAACCGTATACTGGTCAACTTGGACGTATCCGCGCCCACAACTGAGAGGTTTTACTTCATGGGTTTCATCAATTTTATCGCCGAGCTGCTTAAGGATCCGCGCACCGCGATCGCCAGCTGGATCGCCGCCGGCCCGCTTATGGCCTACGGCTGCGTGTTCCTGATCATCTTTATCGAGACGGGCGTGGTGTTCTTCCCGTTCCTTCCCGGCGATTCGCTGCTGTTTGCTTCGGGTTTCTTTGCCCACAACGGCGGCTTTAACATTGTGGCGCTTCTGGCCACCGCATGGGCCGCTGCCATTTTGGGCGATCAGTGCAACTTTATGATCGGTCACTTCTTTGGCAAAAAGATCATCGCTTCGGGCAAGGTCAAGGCCATGACGCCCGAGCGCATCAAAAAGTCCGAGGATTTCTTGGACAAGTGGGGTCACCTGGCCATCTTCCTGGGTCGCTTCTTCCCGTTTATCCGCACCTTTGTGCCCTTTATCGCCGGCATGGGCGGCATGCACTGGCGCAACTTTGTCATCTTTAACGTGCTGGGCGGCATTACCTGGTCAACGCTCTTTACACTGCTGGGCTACTTCTTTGGTGGCATTCCCTTTGTGCAGGAGCACTTTGAGCTGCTAATCGTTGGCATCGTTGCCGTGTCGATCATCCCGACCGTGGTCGGTCTGGTTAAGGCTAAGCTGGGCAAAAAGAACGCGTAGCTCGAGCCAGCGCGCAAACCGTGCAGTTGAGGCCCGTCACCGTTTACGGTGGCGGGCCTCTTCAGCTTCGGTCAAATGAAAATACTTTACTTAGTTAAAGAAAAACGTTTTATCCGACGCGCGTGCGGAGTACAATCTCGTGCATGCGAATCGACGTGCCATCGGCTTTGATGCCGTTTGCGTGTCCCGTCCGGCTCTACGCTCCGGGCGTGTGACGTTGCGACGCGGTCGGCCTCGGTCCTTGCGTGCGGGTTCGCGAGTATGCAACTGTGTATGTAAGGAGCGACATATGACTGTCGAGAAGAAGGATATCGATTGGGGTAGCCTCGGCTTTGGCTACATGAAGACCGATTACAGCTACGAGGCCCATTGGAAGGACGGCGAGTGGGACGAGGGTGGCCTGACCACCGACCACACCCTGCATGTCTCCGAGTGCGGCGGCATCTTCCATTACTGCCAGGAGGTCTTTGAGGGCCTGAAGGCTTACACCGCCGAGGACGGCAGCATCGTCTGCTTCCGTCCCGACATGAACGCCGAGCGTATGTACAACTCTGCCCAGCGCCTCGAGATGCCCCCGTTCCCCAAGGACAAGTTCGTTGAGGCCGTCAAGCAGGTCGTTTCTGCCAACGCCGCCTGGGTTCCGCCCTTCGGTTCCGGCGCGACCCTGTACGTGCGTCCGTTTATGATCGGCTCCGGTGACGTGATCGGCGTGGCTCCCGCTCCTGAGTACACGTTCCGCATTCTCGTGACCCCGGTCGGTCCGTACTTTAAGGGTGGCCTCAAGCCCGTCAAGCTGCGCGTTTCCGAGTATGACCGCGCGGCACCGCATGGCACCGGCAATATCAAGGCCGGCCTCAACTACGCCATGTCCCTCAAGCCCACGATGGAGGCCCATCGCGAGGGCTATGCCGAGAACCTGTATCTCGACTCCGAGTCCCGCACCTATGTCGAGGAGACCGGTGGCGCCAACGTCCTGTTCGTGAAGGAGGACGGCACCCTCGTCGTTCCTCAGTCGCACACCGACTCCATCCTGCCCTCTATCACCCGTCGTTCGCTCGTTCAGGTTGCTCAGGACCTGGGCATGACCGTCGACCAGCGTCCCGTCGAGTGGGCCGAGGTCAAGGCCGGCACCTTTGTGGAGTGCGGCCTGTGCGGCACCGCTGCCGTCATCTCCCCGGTTGGCGAGATCGACAACAAGGTTTACGGCGCCGACGAGACTGTGACCTTCCCGGCTGGCTACACCGAGATTGGCCCTGTGATGAAGAAGCTCCGCGAGACCCTGACTGGTATCCAGTCTGGTGCTGTTGAGGATAAGCACAACTGGGTTTACACCGTCGCGTAATTCGTCTTACCTGCCCGGGCGGAGAGCAAGTCCCCTCCCGGCGCGTCCTCGGACATGCAAGAAGCCCTCGCTGCGCACTTCGTGCGGCGAGGGCTTCTTGCGTCCTGACGCTCCTATTTGGCAAGGTGTTTTTTAGAATCCATTTTGCGCTC
>JAXXEN010000020.1:0-11361 GCA_037237765.1 Collinsella sp.
GCCCGTGGGTTATACCCTAAGAGCAAACCACCCTTTTTAAGGGTGGTTCTGATTGATTGGTCGGGGCGAGCGTTCAAAATCGCTCGTGTTTGTTCTAGAATGTTCGTATAGTCACATTTACGAACAGGAGTGAACATGCATATCTACTCTGTCAACGATCCCGAGTTCAAATCCTATGGCAACGTTTGGAATAACGTTCCGTTCGAGCTCACGTCGTCTGTGCTCGAGGCGCTCTCTGCCACGCCCATCCCCGAGGGCAGCAAGTACGTAGCAAGCGCGCCGGAGCTCGAGGACGTCAAGGATGCCGACAAGCTTGGCTTTCTCATGTTTGGTGGCCGTCCGTTCCAGCTGGGCTGGTGCAACGGCCACAACACGCGTCTCAACTGCCTGGAGTACCACCGCGCGAGCGAGTTTAACCTAGGCGCGCGCGACTTTATCCTGCTCGTGGCGCATCGCTGGGAGATCGAGGACGGCAAGCTCGACACCGCGTGCGTCAAGGCGTTTCGCGTGCCGGCGGGTACGGTCGTCGAAGTCTTCAACACCACGCTCCACTACACGCCCTGCATGGTCGACGACGGCGGCTTCCAGGTGATGGTGGCGCTGCCGGCGGGCACCAACGGCCCGCGCCCCGAGGCTGCATCCGACATGCCTGCCGCCGGTGACAGCTACTGCTACTGGAAGGCCGACAAGTGGGTTCTCTGCCATGCTGACAGCCCCAAGGCGGCCGAGGGCGGCTACGTAGGCCTCATCGGTAAAAATCTCGACATCGCCTGCGACTAGAATCTTCTGTCTCGATCTGTAACATCTAGCGGGCTAAATCGTCTCTACCTGTTACAGATCGAGACAAACTGCAGAGGGCTGCCCGAAAGATCTCAATCTGTAACACCAGGCCCGGTTTTGGCGGCCTACCTGTTACAGATCGAGACAAACCGGGCCCAACCACCACAAAGGTGCCTGTTCCCTTTGTGGTGGTTTGGGCAGGCGGGTATCAGAAAGTGTCAGGCGGGGCGGCTGCCGGGCGCCTGCACGCGAAAAGAAGTATCGACCTGCGTCGTTGCCGTTGAGCGACGCGTTGTTTGTAGGGATACTGAGCCTATGACAACAGCGTGCGAAAGGATTGATGCATGGCTTTCCGTAATGACTTCCTGTGGGGCGGCGCGACGGCTGCCAACCAGTGCGAGGGCGCCTACGATGTGGACGGCCGCGGCCTGGCCAACGTGGACGTGGCTCCGCACGGCCCCGAGCGCTATGCGGTGGTCTCCGGCCAGCGCAAGATGCTCGACTTCGAGGACGGCTATTACTATCCCGCGCAGACCGGCATCGATTTCTATCACCACTACAAGGAGGACATCGCCCTCTTTGCCGAGATGGGCTTTAAGACCTTCCGTATGAGCCTGGCTTGGACCCGCATCTTCCCCAACGGTGACGAGGCCGAGCCCAACGAGGCTGGCCTGGCCTTCTACGAGGACGTATTCCGCGAGTGCCAGGCGCACGGCATCGAGCCGCTCGTGACCATCGCGCACTTCGACTGCCCGATTCACCTCATCAAGGAGTACGGCGGCTGGCGCAACCGCAAGCTCATCGACTTCTACAAGAACCTCGCGACTACGATCTTCACCCGCTACAAGGGTCTGGTGAAGTACTGGCTTACCTTTAACGAGATCAATATGATCCTGCACCTGCCGTTTATGGGTGCCGGTCTGGTCTTTGAGGAGGGCGAGAACAAGGAGGCCGTCGAGTACCTGGCCGCCCACAACGAGCTCGTCGCCAGCGCTTGGGCAACCAAGATCGCTCACGAGATCGATCCTGAGGTCAAGATTGGCTGCATGCTCGCCGCAGGTAGCTACTACCCCTACAGCTGCCGTCCGGGCGATGTGCGCCAGGCGCAGCTCGACAATCAGGACAATTACTTCTTCGTCGACGTTCAGAGCCGTGGCTACTACCCGGCCTATGCCGTCAAGAAGCTCGAGCGTCTGGGCATCGATGTGGGCATGACCGACGAGGACCGCGAGATCCTGGCCGCCAACACCGTCGACTTCATCAGCTTTAGCTACTACAGCACCCGCTGCTCTGCCGGTGCCGACAACCCCGATGTCGAGCGTACCCAGGGCAACGCCTTCGCCGGCGCCAAGAACCCCTACCTGCAGGAGAGCCAGTGGGGCTGGGCCATCGATCCGCTGGGCTTCCGCATCACCCTTAACGACCTGTACGACCGTTATCAGAAGCCGCTGTTTGTGGTCGAGAACGGTCTGGGCGCCAAGGATGTTGTCGAGGAGGATGGCTCCATCAACGACGACTACCGTATCGACTACCTGCGCCAGCATATTGCCGCGATGCGCGACGCGGTGACCGAGGACGGCGTTGACCTGCTGGGCTACACTACCTGGGGCCCGATCGACCTGGTCTCGGCCGGCACGGGCGAGATGTCCAAGCGCTACGGCTTTATCTATGTGGATCGCGACGACGCCGGCAACGGTACCCTCAAGCGCTCCAAGAAGAAGAGCTTCGACTGGTACAAGAAAGTTATTGCTTCTAATGGTGAGGACCTGTCCTAAGGAAGTTGAGGCACTCAACTTCAGAGTCTCCTAACCAAGGCGCCCGGCGAGCAGGTAATGCTCGCCGGGCGCCTTGCCGTCTGCGGATTTTGGGACATGTGGCCCGCTTTTTGAGCCTGCCTGTCGGTACACTAAAAGCACTATGGGTACCCGCGCACGACATATTGGCAACGCGGCCGCCCGATCCGCACCCGTGGCGGATCCTATGGGTGGCAGGCTCTTCGCCATGCCGCGATTCCTTGTTGGCATAACACATCAGGTGTACCGTCACCGCGTCTTCGCTATCACCGGTGTCATCACCGCGATGTTCCTCATGCTTTTGGCAGTCTTGCCGGCGCTGTTCGCCTTCGACCCCAAACTTTCTAACGCCGTGCCCGCCTATAGCGAGGTGTCCGAAGAGGTCGTGGATGCGCTCGTCTATTCGAGCTCTCTGCCGTTGCTTGTTGCCGCAATTGCATTTTCGATCTGGGGCGTATCGGTCTATCTGCGCTGTTTGGACTATGTGTTGCGCCGCCGTCTTGTTGCCATCGCCACCATCTGCGCCCTGTGGATGATCGAAGTCATTTTCAAGTACAAGTCGTTCACGCCGTTCTATGCCACCGTGCTGTGGTACCTGTACTACGTGCCCATGACACTCATTCCGCTGCTCTACCAGTTGTGTGGTTTGCGCCTTGCGGGCCTGGAGCAACACCGCCTGGGTCGCCGCTACTGCGCTGCGCTGTGGATTGTGGCTATCCTGCTTATCGGATTTGTGCTCACCAACGATTTTCACCAGCAGGTCTTCCACTTTGACCGTACAAGCGACACCTGGAGCAACGATTACACGTACGGCTGGGGTTATTTCGCCGTCCTCGTGTGGACGGCCTTTAACTTTGTGGCCTTTTTTATCCTGGTGGGCCGGTCCTCGTCCTTTCGCATTCAACGTTTCTCGGGCACGGCGGCGCTCGTGCTGCTGGGCGGCGCGTTCTTTGCCATCTCATATGCGTTGCGTGTGCCCTGGGCATGGAGGCTCAACTTCTCGCTCATCTATTGCGTCTTGTGCGTGGCGGCGATGGAAATCTGTCTCGATTGCGGTGTCATTCCGTCATATCACGACATCGCCGGCATTTTCGACACCTTGCCGCTTGACCTCAAAGTTCTAACGCGCGACCTGCAGGAAGTCTATGCCACGCCAGTGTCAAAGCCAATGCCGGTAGGCGTGCGCGAGGAGTTGCGGACCCAGGCGCACGGCCGCGCCCATGCCTTTGCCGTGGCGTCCGATCCCGATGTGATGTACCGTGCCTTTCCACTGCTGGGCGGATCGGCCCTGCTTGCCCAAGACGTGTCGGATCTCAACGAGCTTAACCGTGAATTGGCACATCGTCGCATGGAGCTGCAGCGTCAAAACGAGCTGCTCGCTGCCGACTACGACCTTAAGACGCACCTGGCAGATCAAGAGGCCGAGACCTTGCTGGTCCAAGACGTGGACCAGGCGCTTGCCCGCGCGCTCGAAGGAATGTACGACCTGCTGAGCTCGCTGCCGCCGTTGACGGACGAGGCGTCTTCGCACGAGCGTTACCGCATGCTGCAGCGCGCCAAGATGCTCGTCGCCTATTGCAAGCGCAAAGGGTCGCTCACGTTGGCACAGCACGGGGAGAGCGGTTTTGATCGCGACCGCATTCAGCTCATTGCTAACGAGCTCGCAAGCGACCTGCGCACCATCGATATCGATTGTGCCTCGATTATCGCCATACGGCGCCCGATGCACGCCAGTACGGTAAGCGCCCTGTACGACTGCGTGTATGACTTTGCGTTTTTTGCCTACACCACCGACCGTCCGGCGCTTATGTATCACTTGGGCGATCATGACCGATGCAGTGTCGAGCTGCGTGCCGCGCTTTTTTCCAACGATGATGCAGATCTTTCGCAGACACCTGCCGCGCAAGAGCTCGAAAGCGCTCTGCAAGAGCGCAACGTGGCATACCGCCTTGAGGGCGAGCCCGGCCAGCTGCGCATGATCGTCTTGATGCCGAGGGCGGGTGAGTGACGATGCAGATTTCGCTCATCCTTCCCCAAATCGTTGCGCTCGATGTTGTCTTTGCCCTGGCTGCGTGTCTGCAGACGATCCACGTCCCGCTCATCGCATCGCGCCGCTTGTCCTATAACCGTAAGGTGATTTGTGCCTACGAGGCGAGCCTTGTGCTTCACCTAGTTATTTCGGCGCTCATCTTGTTCGCGTCATCTGGCTCGTATCTGGTGGCGCCGCTTGACGTTTGCGCCAGGGCAATGGGCGGAGCGTTGTGGCTCAATGCCGCAATCTTTGCCTATGGCGTGGTACTTATGGTGCACTATCGTCGCCCCGTCATGCTGGCCGAACTGTTGCTTGTTGTCGCCGTTACACCACCGGTGGTTTTTGCCATGGGCTCGGCGTGGACCGTTGTCCTTATCGCAGAGGGAGCGTTCTTCCTGTTCCGCTCCATCGCGGCGCTCTTGATGGACGTCCGTAACCGCCAGGAGGATATCACCATGTTCTCGACGATCGAGACCATCAACGTGATTCCCGTGGGCATCCTGTATCTAGATCCGAGGGGCCGTCCGCTGCTCATGAACCGCTGCATGCGCAAAAACCTCGTAGAGCTCCATATGCCCACCGATTTAGGTGACATGAGCGGAACATGGAACGACCTGCGCAAACTCAGCATGCAAATGCCCGAAAGCAGCAGGAACCGTGTGCGGATTAATCTGGACCGTTTTGGTGAGGCGCGCGTTGTGGTCGAGGTTTCTCCCGCCGAGATTCGCTTGTTCGTGCACGATGACGTTATGGTTTCGGGCCGCCTCTTTGAGCGCATTATCGGTCTTGATGTGACAGAGTATGCGCATGCCCATGATCGCCTAGCGCAAGCCAACCACCTGCTTGAGCTTGCGGGCCAAGAGCTCCAAGCCCAGATCGAAGAAGTCAAAAAAGTTGCTGACAATGCGGCCTATCTGCGTATGCGCGCTCACGTGCACGACGTGATCGGGCAGCGCCTGTCCATCCTCCATCGTTATCTGGAGGAGGGGCGCTTGGATGACGAGTCACTCGAGCAGATCGACCCGCTGCTGCGCTCAATCGCCGCCGATCTGCGCAGCGGGGGCGACACCGAACCGGCAGAGCAACTGGGCGATATCGTCCATGCCTTTGGCCTGGTGAGCGTGCAGATCGATGTTGAGGGCGAGCTGCCAAGCGACGCGCGTGTCGCCGCCGCATTTTTGCAGATTATTCGCGAGGCTTCGACCAATGCCACCAAGCATGCGCAGGCGCATCGGGTCCATGTGCGCCTGTGGCAGGAGGGGATGGATGCTGACGCCGTCGCACGCATGACGATTTCTAACGACGGGTCTCCGGCCCCCGTATCGTATCGCGAGGGAACGGGTATCCCAGGTATGAGGCATGTCGCGCAAGATCTGGGTGGCAGCCTAGAGGTCCATGCTGCCCAGCCCTTTACGCTTGCGGTGTCCATTCCGCTTAACGCCAACGACACGTCCCAAAGGAGAAACTCATGATCCGCGTGTTAATTGTCGAAGACCAGGCCATTTTGCGCGAAAGCCTGGCACGCTCCGTTGGCGACCAGCCCGATATGACCGTCGTCGCCGCGATCGCCGATGCCTCCGAGGCCTTGGGTGTCGCGCTCAAGGAGCGCCCGGACATGATACTGATGGACGTGTGCACCGAACACGATTCAAACGGCATCGTGGCGGCGGCACGTATCAAGGAACAGCTGCCCGAGTGTCGCATCATTATCATGACGGGCATGCCCGAGATCACCTTTGTCGATCAGGCTCGCGAGGCGGGCGTCGATAGCTTTGTGTACAAGAACGTCGGTATCGACGAGCTGTTCGCTGTGATGCGCTCCACGCTGGCGGGCTATTGCACGTTTCCCAAGCCGCCCGAAAGCATTTTTTCGGGCGCGGCGGCACTCGACGACGTCGAGCTATCGATTTTGCGCCTTGCCTGCGAGGGCAAAAGTCGTCGCGAGATCGCGGCCGAGCTGTTTATGAGCGAGGGCACCATCAAGCGCCGCATTTCGGAGATCCTGAGCAAGACTGGCTACGACAACATCATGCGTCTTGCCGTGCATGCGGTGACCGAAGGCAGTATCGTCCCCAATATGGAGCGCCCGTAGTCGGTGCGCCGCCCGTGCTCCAACGCCAAAGATAGGTCGCCCGCCGTTTCGCATCTAAAAACGGCGGGCGGCCTGCTTGTATGTGCAGTGCTGTCGGCATAAAGCGGCGGGGCCGCAGGATTATCTCCTGCGGCCCCGCCTGACATGTGCGCGGATGTGTCCGCCAATCCGCGGCTATCGGTGTCTGCCGCTACGCGATGGTTGCGGTGTAAGAGGCGACGTCCTCGTAAGAATCGGTCAGATAGGCGTCGATGCCGATGGTCGTATTGACCAGGTCATCAAGGCTGTCAAGCTCACCGTTCGAGAACGTGAATTCCTCGGTGGCGTTGGTGCCGGGCATCAGGTGAGCCGAGAACCAGGGTTCCTTCATGGTGCCGTTGACGTTGGTCTTGCCGGAAGGAGCGTAGAAGGTCAGGTCCTTGTCGCTCTTGTTGGTGATGTTGACGACAAAGCCGATGTCGCCCCAGTCGTCCTTGAACTTCTCGGTGATGGTGATGGTGCACAGATCGTCATCGGCGACGGTGACGGCGGGGGAGATTTCGACGTTCTGGACATCGTCGTCTTCGACGGCCTCATCGATCTCCTCTTCCTTTTCGGCCGCCTCGCGATCCTTCTTCACCGTACCGGACAGGTCCTTGTCGGACTTGGTAAAGACAAGATTGCCGTCATCTTCTTCGAGGATGAGTTTGCCGTCCTTGAGCTTCATGTCATGCGACTCGTCTTCGGCGGTGATGGTTACGGTGGTGGCGTCCTTTGCCTCCCATTTAAGGTCGACGACTTCAAGGAACAGGTCGAGGGCGCCTGTACCGTCCTCATCGAGAATCAGGACGCAGTGGACACCCCAATCCTCGAGCATCTTCATGTACTCATCGGTCAGCTCTTCGCCCTCCAGGGTTCCACCTGAGAGTTCCCAGCTGCCGACGAAGTTGGCCTTGGGGTCTTTGCCGCCGCCGCTGCAGCCCGTCAGGGCAAAGGCGAGCGCCAGGACGCATGTCAGAAATGCGAGTACGGACTTTTTGAACGTTGTCTTCATGGTGTCCTCCTTCATCGAACGAAACCCATAGAAGCAAATGCGGGGGTGGCGGACCCCCGCCAATTACCAGATAGAGGGGCTAGGGCCTGGGCGTTCCGCAGTTACTGCAGAACTTGCCGCCGTTTTCGCTACCGCAGTTGGGGCAGAACCACTTGGCCGGTGCCGGGGCGGGTGCGGGGCTGCCGCATTCCGAGCAGAACTTGCCGGTGTTGGTGGCACCGCAGCTGCAGGTCCATGCACCGGCCGCAGGTGCGGCGGCAGGAGCCGGTGCGGGGGCGGGTGCCGGAGCTGGCTGTGGGGCGGCCTGCTGCTGTGCCTGGCCGGCGGCGAACAGCTGGCTGGCGTTCATGCCGCCCATGCCACCCGCCATGCCCATGCCCATAAAGCCGGCCATCGCGCCGTTGGGGTTGGCGGCTGCCGCGCGCATCGCGTCGCTCTGGGCGCTGGCGATGTTGGCGGCTGCCATGGTGGGATCGCGCATGACTGCGGCCTTCTGCAGGTCCTTGATCATCTGCTCGTCTTCTTGCGAGGCGGCGATGGAGTTGACGCCAAAGCTCACGATCTCGACACCGCGCAGATCGCGCCAGTCAGCGGAGAGGACCTCGTTGAGCGCGCGGGCGAGCTCGGTGGTGTGACCGGGAATGGCGCTGTAACGAATGCCCATCTCCGAGATCTTGGCAAAGGCGGGCTGCAGAGCGGTGAGCAGCTCGGACTTAAGCTGGCTGTCGATCTTATCGCGCGTATAGCTGTCGGTTACGTTGCCGCACACGTTGGTGTAGAACAGCAGCGGGTTGGTGATGCGGTACGAATACTCGCCGTTGCAGCGCACGGAAATGTCGACATCCAGGCCAATGTTGTTATCGACCACGCGGAAGGGCACGGGAGAGGCGGTGCCGTACTTGTTGCCGATGATCTCCTTGGTGTTGATAAAGTAGACACGCTGGTCTTTGCCCGCGTCGCCGCCAAAGGTAAAGCGGCTGCCGATATTGGCGAAGGTCTCCTTGATGGAGTCGCCCAGATTGCCGCTAAAGACGCTCGGCTCGCTGCCGGTGTCAAAGACAAACTCGCCAGGCTCCAGCGCGACCTCGATAATCTTGCCGTTTTGCACCACGAGCATGCCCTGGCCGTCGTTGACGGCGATGACGGAGCCGTTGGAGATAACGTTGTCCTCGCCGCGCGTATTGGAGCTGCGGCCGCCGGTGCGCTTGCTGCCCTTGCAGGCCAAAACGTCAGCGGGCATCGATTCGCAATAGATAAATTCTTTCCACTGGTCGGCCATGACGCCGCCGGCAGCACCCAATCCAGCTTTCAAGAGTCCCATGGTGATCTTCCTTTCTCGTCAAAGGCCGGGTGGTATTGGTCAGAATGGCTAGTCGTCCTTGTTGTCCTTCATGACAACGGTGGTCTCGGTGTGGCTGAAGGTGTCGTGCTTCTCGGTCAGGTCGAGGTCTCCGCAGTAGCAATCGGCGTGGGTTGCCTCGTTGGCCGTCTTGAGCTGGCCCACGAGCAGCACGTCTGCGATGATCACGATGATTAGCGGCGCGACGATGTTGATGAGAATGCCCTCGATGTCGAAGGCGAGGTAATCCGGATCGAAGGCGTTCTCACCCATGAAGAGGATCTGGGAGAGGACAAACCCGATCACAAAGAACAGCAACGAGGCGATGGCGAGCTTGGGCTTGGAGCAGGGGAGCTCGCCGACCATGCGACCGGTCTGGCCGTTCATGGCAAACAGATAACTCTTGCCGTTCCACGAGGTGGAAAGCATCCACACGGGGAACAGGGCGTAGTCGCTGTCTTCCCAGGTGTAGTCGAGCTGCTTGCTTTCGACCGTGGCATCGTCATATTCGTCGACGACGGTCTCGCGCAGGGCCGAGATCGTGCTTTCTTCCATGCGGCGCTCGGCGCGCGCCTTGCAGGTTTCGCAATCCTCGTCATAGCGGTTGGCGATGTAGCCGGGCATATACGCGACCGAGAACGGGCGCAGCGCGTCGTAGTCAAACGGCTCGATGGCGTCCATGTGGCCGTCGGGCATCTTGGACGATCCGTCGACGGGCACGCGCTTAAACGAGATATTTCCCTTGCGGTAGGCATCGTAGTGGTCGGTGGTCGTGACGGTGCGGTCGGATTCCTCGGTCACGGTCTCGTTGGTCGCGTCAAAGTACACTTCGCCGTCAACGCGGGCGCCGTAGAGCCAAAACGGCACGTAGACACCTTGGACCTCGTCGATGTGGTTGCCGGTGACAAAGCTCTTGGGCAGCAAGATCTTGCCCTTGTAGTGTTCCTTGAGTGCGGCCGTGACGTCATCGCGCCCGAGCTTAAATGGAATCACCAGGTCGGGCGAGAAGTCGCCCGAAAGCTGACCGGGCGCTACGGCGGAGTTGCCGCAGTACGGGCAGGTGGTGACAGCGACGGTGCCGTCGGACACGAGCTCGGCGCCGCACGACGAGCAGATGTAACCGGCGTTTTGAGCCAGCTCCTGCACGGCATCGTCGACAGCAGGCTTGGGGGCCGCGGCTGCGGCATCGGCTTTGGCATCTGCCTTGTCCTGGCGCTCGCGATAGAGGACCTCGACTTCTTCGACTTCAAAGCGCGAGTCACAGTAGTCGCAGACGAGCTTTTGCTCGGCGCTTGCAAAATGCAAGGGGCCACCGCAGGCAGGGCACTGATAGTTAACGCTCTCGAAGGCCATGATCGGTCCTTTCGCTGCCGGAGGCTATGCGCCGATGGCGCCGCCGCAGTATTCGCAGCGCCCACTGGCATCGGGAATGGTGGTGGCTCCGCAGAAGGGGCAGGTCACCGCGGTCTTGGGGGCCTTGGCGGCCACGACGCTGTCGCGCGTCTCCTGGCGCAGCTGCACCAGCGCGTCGCGGACCTCGGTTGCCTGGCGCTTGGCCTCGCGGTATTCGATGGAGCCGCGCTGATCGATGGTGGAGTCGTTCACGCGCAGGTTGATCTCGGTAAAGTACGGCGTGTTGACGTGGATGGTCAGGTTAAAGTCGTAATCCAGGTCATAGCGCGGCGGATTGTAGCTCTCGCGCTCGCCGTCCTTGGTCTCGCGATAGATCTCGGTGCGATGCTCGTCGATATCCATATCGCAGCCGAGTACCTGCGAGAACTCGATGATGTCGGGATTGGCGTCGCGCCAGCGGCTCTGCGAAGTGATGATCAACAGGCCCGCGTCCTCATCGAGCATAATATTGGTGCGCCCGGCAGAAAGCGTGCGCGTGGGGTTGAACGAAGACAGGCGCTCGGCGTTGGCCTCGCGGTAGGCGAGTTGCTCACGGATATCGTCCGCGGTGCTGGAGCGATAGCCGTGAAAGTAGGGGGAGAGCTTGCCGGCGCACTCTTTGCACAGGTAGCCTTCATTGATTTTTGTCTTACCTAGAAGTCCCAGCTCGGTACCGCAAATCGCGCACTCTTTCTTCTCGAACATCTTGTCAAAGAAGCCCATGGTTGCCTCCCATCAACTGGTAGCGTGTGTCACTTTTGATGATGGGGGAGTGCGCGATCCTTCGCGATACCCAGACGGCTCAAGGAGTCTCCACAACTGGGACACATGGCCCATTTTTGACCAGTCGTTGGGTGTTCCTATAGTTTTGTCAACCGTCGGGGCTACTCCCGGTAGGGC
>JAXXEN010000035.1:0-69764 GCA_037237765.1 Collinsella sp.
CCCTACCGGGAGTAGCCCCGACGGTTGACAAAACTATAGGAACACCCAATGACTATTGACGGCCAAGGCAACGCCGATGTTATGGCACCGACAGCGAAAACGCGCCAGAGCGAGCAAGGTGCCTTGAAACGAGGCGGCATTGACCTTCTGGTCATGCCGCCGAAGTTGAAAGGCAGATTGCCGCTCTGGCGGGTTTGCAGCGTCAACTAGTTACGCGGTTTGGTAAAACCGCGTAACCCCTAAGGCCGCTGGCCCATGCCACCCTCGAGGGTGACGGTCTCGCCGTTCATATACTTAAAGTCGGGGCCGCAGAGCTGAACGACCACGCGGCCGATCTCCTTCTCGACGTCGCCGTAGTGGCCTGCCGGCGGCATGTGGACGTTGGCCTTAAACGCCTCGGGATAGGCATCCTGGAAGTTCTCGAGCGCAGCAGTCCAGGCAAGCGGGCACACGATGTTGACGTTGATGCCGTCGGGGCCCCACTCGTTGGCGGCGACGCGAGTCAGACCGCGGATGCCCTCCTTGGCGGCTGCATAGCTGCACTGGCCGTAGTTGCCAAACAGACCGGCGCCCGAAGCAAAGTTGACCACGGAACCCTTGGTCTCCTTCAGGTGCGGATAGGCCTTCTGCATATACAGATAGGTGGCATACAGGCCAGAGTAGATGGCCAGGTTAAACTGGTCCATAGTGTGGTCGGCGATAGTCACACCCGAGGCGCTGGCCTGGGCGTTGTTGACGACGGCGTCGATGCGGCCGAACTCCTCAATCGCCTTGTCGATAACGTTCTGGACGACGGCCTCGTTGTCCTGACCAGCCGAGACATCGGCCTGAACAGGCAGAACCTTGACGCCGTACTCGGCCTCGAGGGATTCCTTGGCAGCCTCGAGCTTGGCGACGTTGCGGCCGGTGATGACGAGGTTTGCGCCCTCCTTGGCAAAAGCGATATCGATGCCGTAGCCGATGGAGCCAGCGGAGCCGTCCTTAAGCGTGGCCTTGCCGCCGCCGGTGACGATCACGGTCTTACCAGTGAAAAGTCCCATACAAAGTCCTTTCAAATCGCGACGGGCGAACCCGCCGACTGCGCGCATCCAAATAAACGCGCCAAAAGCTGAAATGCAACTTTAGCGTGTTCAAGCGAAAATAAAAGACCACGGTAGGCGAACGGCACCACGTCGTTCGGCGAAGGGATTGTCAAGTACAAGCTGGATATAGCGACCGAGTTATTGTTATCAGATCGAGCCATCGAACACGTTTTGAAACTTTGCTGCGGCGCGCGGGATGTCGGCGCGAGACTTTATCATAGGGTGACAAACAACGATGAGGAGCACATGCCTATGACAGACGAGCTGGACCCCCAGACTCAACAGCATATTGATGATCCCGCAGACGTCGCCACAGATACTGACGCTGTGACCTGCGATGGTACCGACGTCGACGGCCCCATCTCGGACGAAAGCGCTACGGCGGAAACCCCCGAAACAGAAAACGCCGATGAGCAAAACGACGATGCGCCCGCACAGGACGACGCCCCTGTACAGGACGACGCCCCGCAAGCAGCGGGCCCCATCGAGGTGTCTTCGGAAGAAGAGCTCGATGCCGTCATGGACTCCATGATGGATGCTGTCAAAGCGATGAAAGACGCTGTCGCCGATGCCGATATCGATGCCGAGGAAGAGGAGGCCGCCGAGGCGGCCTCGACCTTTGTGCCCGGCGAGACTCCGGTTGCCGACCAGGGCAGCACCATGCCCTCGTTTCTGCAGCTCGAGCACCCCACGATTGGCGCCGATGCGGTCGATCCGCACGCAGCAGGCTTTTCTGTGGTCGAGGGCGGTACCGGCAATATCGCCGCGCCGCAGGCTGCCGATGCGGACGCTGCCGACACCGCTCGCCCGACCGCCCCGCACTCCCCCGCCGCGAGCCGCGATCTGGGGACCGCTGTCTCGAACACTGCGAACGCCGTGGGCACCTTTATCGCCCAGGGTGCCTCGGCCATGCGCGAGATGAACGCCGCGAAAAAGGCACTTGCCGATGCCCGCGCCCACCTGGCCGAACTTGAGCAGCGCATTGCCGATCAGGCCGAGGAACTCGAGACGCGCCAGGATATCGCAGGCCGCTACGAGCAGATCGTCGCCGACCAGCGTCAGGCGATCGCCACAGCGCAAAAGACCGCTGCGGCAGCCGAAATCGATCGCGATGTCCATGCTTCCAAAGTAGCAGAGCTCAAGGGTCAGCTCGAACAAATGAAGACAGAGGATGACGCGACCGAGCTCCGCCTGAAGGCCGCGCTCGATGCCGTGGAGGCCCGCGAGGCGAGCTCGCGCGAGACCGGCAACCGCCTCGTTCGCCGTCTTGAGGATTCCAAGCGCATCCGCGACAAGGTGCAGGCCGAGCGAGACGCCGGCATTGCCGCCGCACAACAAACCGTCGACGCCACGCGCGCCCAGCTCGAGACACTGCGTCATGAGTATGCCGAGCTGCAACGCAATCCCTCGGCAAATCCCGCCAACTATACGGTGCGCACCAGCGAGCTCTCGATGCAGATCTCCGACACGGCAGATGCCCTGCGTAAAGCCGAAGAAGATGTCCCGCGTATCACCGCCGACCTTGAACACTCGCTTGCCGCAGCCGAGCAGGCCGTCGAACAGGCGCAGGCCCCCATTGCCGAAGCCAAACGCGCGCACCAAGCCGTGACGGCAGAGGCCGATGCCGCGCGCGACGAGCTGCAGACCGCAAAAACCGCCGCTGCAACGCGCCAGCGCGAACTGCGCGAGAAGATCGCCGCCGAGGACAAGGCACGCCGCGACCAAGAGCAGAGCATCGCCAACGCCCAAGCAGATGCCGCACATGCACAGTCGATCATCGAGCAGGCGACCGAGGTACACGACCACCCAGAGATCACTGAGTCGCTTGCAGGATCCTTGGCCCGAGACGAAGCCGAACACGCCGAGACCGAACGAGAAGTCGCCCAGCTCGAGGCCACCGAGGACGCGGTGCGCGAGCGCACCCGCGACTCACGCATCAAATTCACCGGCGCCATCGTCTGCATCATCGCCGCAATCCTGGTGATCATCCTAGTCTGGCTGTTCGCGAGCAAGTAAACCAGCCGCCAAAAAACGCTCAACGCAGTTGCGGTGAGATAGTTCCTGTTTAGCCCAAAAAGGCCAATTCAAGAACTATCTCACCGCAACTTATTTAGATCGACGCAAGGCAACCTACCCCTGTTGCACCAAACTCTTGACATAAGGAGTGTCCCCAGGTGCCGGCACAAAAGGAACGTCCCCAAGTGCCAACAACGGCGACGCCGAGGTTTGGCGAAGTCAGCGAAAACCCGCCAGAGCGAGCAAGGTGCCTTGAAACAAGGCGGCATTGACCTTCTGGTCATGCCGCCGAAGTTGAAAGGCAGATTGCCGCTCTGGCGGGTTTGCAGCGTCGACCGGTTACGGCGTTTGTAAAACGCCGTAACCTACAGAATGAGCATGGCGTCGCCAAAGCTGAAGAAGCGGTAGCGCTCCTCGATGGCAGCGGCGTAGGCATCCATGATCTGGTCGCGGGTGGCAAGCGCGCTCACGAGCATCATGAGCGTGGAGCGCGGCACATGGAAGTTCGTGATCAGCGCATCGACCACGTGATAGGTCGAGCCGGGCATGAGGTAAAGCTGCGTCGTGGCGTTCTCGCGCACCACGATGTCACCGCGGCCAAGCGTATCGGCCCCGTCCTCGCGGCCTTCAAAATAGCGCGCCGTCACGGCCGGATCGGACACCGGCGCGTCCGTGTCAAACGCGCTCTCGAGCGAGCGCACCGCGGTAGTGCCGACGGCGATCACACGATGACCCTCGGCCTTCGCCTTATGCACGGCGTCGACAACCTCCTGCGACACATGATAGCGCTCCGTGTGCATCACGTGCTGCGTGGGGTCGTCCTCCTCCACCAGACGGAAGGTATCGATACCCACCTCGAGCTCGACGGCGGCAAACTTGGCGCCCTTGGCCTCAATTGCAGCCATGAGCTCGGGCGTGAAGTGCAGGCCAGCCGTGGGAGCAGCGGCCGAGTGCTCCTCCTTCATGGCGTAGACGGTCTGGTACTTCTCGGGATCGCCCTCGTAATCGGTAATGTAGGGCGGCAGCGGCACGTGACCGGCAGCGTGGATGGCCTCGTCGAGCGTGCGCGGGTCGCCGGCGGCATTGCAACCGGCCGGCTCAAAACGCACCAGACGGCCGCCGCGGCTATCGGTGACAAAGTCGACAACCTCGGCCGTCAGCACCACGGGAGCCCCCTCGGGCGCATGGGCGCCACCGGCGCGATACTCAATATGAGCACCGGGCTTCAGGCGCTTGCCCGGCTTGACCAAGCACTCCCAAACATGGCCCAACGGATCCACGTCCTCGCGGCGCTTGAGCAGCAGAGTCTCGACCACGCCGCCCGAGCCGGCTTTGCGACCGATCAGGCGAGCCGGCATCACGCGCGTCTGATTGATGACGAGCACGTCGCCCGGCTCGATATAGTCGATGATGTCGCGGAAGATGCGGTGCTCAACGGTACCGCCGTGCTCCAGCGGCGTTCCCGCCTGGGAGCCCTTGCGATCCACCACCAGCAGGCGGCAGGAGTCGCGCGGCTCGGCAGGAGCCTGGGCAATGAGCTCTTCGGGCAGGTTATAGTCAAAATCATCGGTACGCATCTTTGCCTCTTTCACAAAGCGCGTCAGTCGAAAAAATCGACTGACGCGCGCATCATTCTCCCCTGTATCCTATCAGCTTGTTGAGAGAAATATAGTATGGAAACAGATTTGCGACTGTTTTCTCAACGCCCCGCTACTTAAGCGTTGCGTACATCACCGCCTTAATCGTATGCATGCGATTCTCCGCTTCTTGGAAAACACGAGACTTATCGGACTCAAAAACCTCGTCCGTGACTTCCATTTCGGTAACTCCAAACTTCTCAGCAATTTCGGCACCAACAGTAGTATTAGTATCGTGGAAGCTCGGAAGGCAGTGGAGGAAAATCGCCTCGGGCTTTGCCATAGACATCACCTCAGCGGTCACACGATACGGCGACATGAGCTTAATGCGGCTTTCCCACAGCTCTGCGGGCTGACCCATGCCAACCCAAACATCCGTGTAAATTACATCGGCATCACGAGCGCCTTCCTCAATATCCTCTGTAATGGTAACCGTCGATCCATGCTCGGCCGCAATACGACTACATTCTGCAAGGAGTTCAGGATTATAGGATGTAGCCCCCTCCGAATTTCCCCCGATTGGGCCGCAAGAACAGTAGTTAATGCCGAGCTTAGCGCAAATGACCATGAGCGAATCAGCGACGTTTCCGGCCGCCTTACCAAAAAATGTAAGTTTCCTGCCCTTAATCTCTCCAAACTCTTCACGCATGGTCAGAATATCGGCAAGCACTTGAGTCGGGTGAAATTCAGTAGTCAGCCCATTCCAAACGGGAACCCCAGCTTTTGCAGCAAGCTCCTCAACCTTCGCCTGTTCAAAGCCGCGGTATTCAATTCCGTCATACATGCGGCCAAGGACGCGAGCCGTGTCCTCAATCGACTCCTTTTTGCCCATCTGAGACGAGCCCGGATCCAAATAAGTTACACCCATGCCAAGGTCAAGTGCACCAACTTCGAAGGCGCAGCGAGTACGCGTGGAAGTCTTCTCAAATAGCAAAACAATATTCTTGCCTTCAAGGTATTTATGCGGAACACCGGCACGCTTCATGCTTTTGAAGTTAGCAGAAAGCTCAAGCAGATACTCAATCTCTTCCGTCGTGTAATCAAGCAGCTTCAGAAAACTGCGCCCAGCGATATTAACACCCATATTCGCCATCTCCCATCACAGTGGATTTGCAACTAAATATCTTCGCGCCAGAAGGGCATGCTCATGCAGCGCGGGCCACCACGACCGCGGGACAGTTCCTCGGAGGGAACGACCAAAAGTTCCAAACCGTTCTTGTAGAGCTCATCATTTGTGACAACATTGCGCTCGTAAACACAGACTTTACCAGGAGCAACGGCAAGAGTGTTCGACCCGTCGTTCCACTGCTCGCGAGATGCCTCAACCATATCGCCGGCACCGCACTCAATAAGCTGCACCTTCTCCACGCCAGTAGCCATTTCAAGAATATGTTCAAGCGTGTCATCAATCTCTTGAACAGCGACCATTCCCTCAGAGTCACCACGAGTCAGACGATAAACACGAAGGGTCTCAAAAATACCGGGATAAACTGTGAACTTATCGAAATCCACCATGGTGCAAACGGTGTCAAGATGCATGTAAGCATAGCCGTTGGGGATTTTAATAGCGTAAACGGTATCGATCTCAGAATTCCCAGATCCCCAGAACAAATTCTTTGCAAGCTCCTCAATCGCAGCCGCCTCAGTTCGCTGGCTAATTCCAATAGCCAAGGTATGAGCGTTAATGTTAAGCACATCACCGCCCTCGATATGCCAGGGATTCTTATGGTCGTACCAAATCGGAGTCCCTGCATAATCGGGATGGTATTTGAAAATCGCTTCGTAGAAGGGCACTTCACGATCTCGCTGTTTCCAATACATATGGTGAAGCAGAACGCCTTTGCCCACGGAAGCAAGAGGATCGCGAGAGAAATATGAACTCGGAAGAGGCTTCAACACCAAATCATCGGGCTTCGCATCCTCATTATCCATCATACTAAGCGTAGTCGAAACGCGAGGCAGCTCAAGGTCACGATAACGATACCCCCCCATAGCCTCAAGTACAAACTGATACGAATCTGAAATAGCGTCGAGCTTTTCACGAACAGCCTGCTCAAGCATAGGATTGACAATCCCGCTCTCAGCCATAAATGTATCGGTAAACTCAGCGCGAGCCGAGGGGCATGCATCCAGCGCTTCAGCAACGAGTTTCTCCATATAGAGAACCTCAACACCTTCGCTCCTCAGAAGATCCGCAAAGGCATCATGCTCCTTTTGAGCCACATCAAGATAGAAGCAGTCGTGAATCCAGACATCCTCGAACTCTTCTGCCTTTACGTTCACAAGGTCACGACCAGGGCGGTGAAGCACAACTTTCTTGAGCTTACCAATCTCGCTGTGTACATTCAGTCCTTTAGACATTCCTGTTACTCCATTTCAGACATGAAACCTACAGGGCAATAAGTCCCGAGATTGCTACGAATACGATATTGATGAGCGACACGACCAAGAAGAATTTCCAAACGGTCTTCCACCACTGGCCAAGCTTGATCTTGCACACGCCCAAACCCGCTACAAGAATGGCGCTAGTAGGACAGATCAAAGACATCGTCGCGCTACCCATGGAGAGAGCCCACACGGCGGCCTCGGGATTAAGGCCCATGAGTTCGGTCAAAGGTCCAAAAATGGGAGCGGTCAGTGCTGCAAGGCCAGATGAGCTGGGAACCAGAATCGCCAGGAGGTTCTCAACCGCATAAAGAAGCGTAGTAAAGAGAACCGCCGGGATGCCGCCCAGACCAGTGGCGAGCGCATTGAGGATGGTATCGATGATCATGCCGTCAGAGGCAATGACAAGGATGCCACGCGCAAGTCCAACGACAATTGCCGAGAAAGCAAAGTCAGCGATACCCGCAACAAATTCCTGAGCGATGACGTCCTGACTAAAGCCCGCAATAACACCAGCCAACAGGCCCATGGCCAAAAAGACCGCAGAAATCTCGTTCATATACCAGCCCTGGGTCACAAGTCCCCAGATGATAAGGCACATACCAGCGATAAATACCGCAAGCACGCCTTTTTGACGACCCGTAAATTCCGCGTCAAGGGCAGATTCATCGGCAGCGAACTCGACTTTCTTGGCGATATCATCCTCAAATGTGATCGATGACTCAGGGTTCTTCTTTACCCTTCGTGCATAGAGGACAACCCAAGTAATTGCAACGGCAGTCAAAACAACCCAGGCAATCATACGCAGCCACAGCTGGGGGTTGCCCTGAATACCAAGAATACCTTGCGCAATGAGAACATTAAACGGATTAATCGTTGAGGCGATGTAACCCGTGCGCGCTCCAACGAACACGACCATGAACGCCGTCATCGAGTCGAAGCCCATGGCCATCATAATTGGCATGAAGATCGCAAAGAACGGGAGAGTTTCTTCCGCCATGCCAAAGCTCGTTCCGCCCAATGCAAAGAGAACCATCGCAATAGGAATAATTAGAATGTCTTTGTTCTTAAAGCGGCGAACGACACGACCCATTCCGCTCGTGATAGCGCCCGTTTTAGTAATAACCTGAAACGAACCGCCCACAATCAAGATGAATGCAACGACCTCAATTGCCTCTTGTATACCGCGCGTTGGAGCCTGAAGAACATCGAAGACGCCTTGTCTGAGATCTACTTCATCCCCGGTTTCCTCGTCAATATATGTCTTTTCACTCTGCTCATACGTACCTGCGACAGTGACTTCACGACCGTTCACCTCCTGACGCTGATAGGACCCAGAGGGAACAATCCACGTGAGAACAGCGAAGATGACCATAAGTGCAAAGATGATCGCATATACGTGCGGGACCTTGAACTGCTTGATGCCTTTCGAACTTTCCGCTGCCATATCTCCTCCTTCATTCCTTTTCCCATCTATCCAGCTGGCACCATAAATGTATGAGGTTGCTCAGCGGTGGTCGGCCAACCATCGCCATCGTGTCGCTTTTCACCTATGAACGGCAGCTAAAGTGACGTTATTAATCAATCTGATATTTAAAATTGATGTTATTTATCAATTACATACGTCTTTTAACTTTTCCGCAACACAACAAGGAACCTGCCTTAGCCTTATATAAAAACCAGCAGGACAGGAGACAGACATGCAAGGCGTACACATAACAAATGAAATCGGTCATTTAAAAGCCGTACTTGTCCATCGACCAGGAACTGAAACACAAAACTACCCTGATGCCGACTTCAGCCAAGTTTTCTCCCTGCGAAAATGGAGCGGTCGTTTTGACCTCGACAAAGCAATATATGAGCACGATTCCATGGTTCAATTGCTTGAGAAGCATGGCGTAGAAACCATTGAAATTAGGGACCTTCTCGAAGACTCACTTGAAACTGAGCCCCAATCACTTAAATGTTTTATTGATGACTACCTCCGTTGCAGTGGGGCAACAGGCAGAGAGTTCCTCGAGACAATAACCCAGCTGTTTGAGAACGCTAAGAACACCCAGGAATTGGTGAATATAGTACTTAACGGCATTCGCTTTGGAGACACTGAGCTATGTTCAAACCAGTCGGAAACACTACGGGCGCTCGTGCACGAGCAATTTGACCCCGCCTCGCTCTTGGTCAATCCCCTCAACACGCTTTTTTTCACTCGTGATCCTGCTGTGGTAGTCGGAGACGGCATCATCCTAAATCATATGTATTGGCCTGAGCGTGATCGTGAGGTCGCCTTATACCGGCAGATATTCACCCACCACAAGATCATGGGAGAAACCCCGGTATGTGATTTGAACAGGAGTAGTTACCATATCGAAGGCGGAGACATTCTTGTTATCAGTGCTAAGACATTATTAGTTGGAATCTCTGACCGAACTGAACCCGCCGCCGTCGAGTCACTTGCCAAAGAGCTCCTGACCTCAAATAAATTCCAGACCACCGAGCTAATTGCGATTCGAGTCCCCTCTGACGGGCTGCGTATCCACCTCGATACGTTCATAAGTAGAATTGATCACGACGCGTTCCTCATCGATCGTGAGATATGCAATGCCGTTGATGCATACAGCATTCAACTAAAACGATCCGGAAAGGGCCTTACGATCACTCCTATCGATCGCACGATTCCGGAAATACTCTCTGCAGCCTGTTGCGAACCAATAAAAGTAATTGACTGCGGAGGCGGGAATCAAACCGCCTACGAAAGAGAGCGCCGGAACAACGCAACGTCTATCCTTGCGCTCTCGCCAGGAAAACTATGCGTATATGAAGAAAACGTTTGGACCAACGAAGCGCTTGAGAAAGCAGGAATGGAATTATTCCCGTTATCCATTGACGAGCTCACCAAAGGCTATGGTGGCACAAACTGTCTATGCCTCCCTCTGTGGCGAGAGGATCTATAGCCATGGGCTTCGGGGCAAATATTCGTAAACTCCGCACCATGGAGCATCTTGGTCAGGCGCAACTTGCAGAGATGTTGGGGGTATCTAAAGAGACCGTTTGTCGTTGGGAAAAAAGTCGGTATGCCCCCCGTGAGCGCCATATTGAAAAGTTACAAGCGCTCTTCGGTTGCACCCGCGATGAACTTGTTGGCGAGGAAAACGGTTTGGCCGTAAAGCTCGCAAATAAAAGAATCGTCACCGACGAAGACCCTGCTATCCACGAAATGGAGGGCGCATTTCCCGTCATCGATATCGAATCGCAAAAGCGCCGCATCACGCACAGCCAACAAAATGCTTGCGCGCCTGTAGACGTAGCCAAGCGTCACCCACATAGCGTTTTCGTTAAAATCAAAGGTGACGAAATGTCCCGCATTTACCCTCCCGGCAGCTTACTACTTGTCGATACCACCGCAAAGCCTTGGAACGGCTGTGCTGTATTGGCGCTCGCAGACGGTAAAACACCGGTAATTAGGCGATTTGCAGAAGGAAACGACATGATTGTGCTGTCGTCCCATTCATATGCAACAGCAAGTCCGGATCTGATGTTTAACAAACGGAGGATTAGAATCATAGGAGTCGTCGTTTGGTATCAAGCGAGCCACGATCACACGCTTAATTAAATCGACTTTCCCAAAAACGACCGTACCGCACAGACAGCTCAAAGCCCCAGCCCAAATGAACTACTTTTTGGACGCTTTGCGCTCGTCGCGGATGCGGGCGCGGTCCATGGCCGCCTCGACGGCCGAGAAACGGCAGCCGCAGTAGTTCTGCCGATACATGCCCAGCTCGCGCGAACGACGCGTGGCCTCGGGGTAATACGGGCGAAAATCGCGAATCACCGGAGTGAGACCGCGGGCGGCAGCCAGACGCTCCAACACATCATTGCAGGTATCGAACAGCTGGTACGGCGAGACGGCGAGCGTCGTGCCCACAAACTCAAACCCGCGCTCCTGGGCCACACGGCACGCCTCGGCTAAGCGCAAGGCATAGCACACGCGACAGCGACGAGGCCGATCGGCGCCCAGCGGTGCCACGCCGGTCTCCCAGCGATCGCGGTCCTCCCCTGCCTCGATGAGCTCGATGTCGCCATCGGCACACCACCGGCGCAGCTCGTCCAAGCGGCGCTGCCATTCATCGCGCGGTTGAATATTGGGGTTGGTCCAGCAGATCGTGGGCTCAAACCCCTCCTTGCGCAGCAAGCGAACCGGCTCAAGCGAGCACGGCGCACAGCAGGCGTGCAGCAACAACGGCTTCATCGACATCTCCTCACCCAAAAAAGCGCACGCCGAAGGACGTGTCCTCGCAGGCAACAATGCGGCGGTCGCGCAAAATGGTCCGCACGTAATACCAGTCGCCCACACAGCCCGATAAATGCAAGCCGGCCGCCAGGTAGCACAGCAGCGGATAGCCCGAGAACGCAAACCCCAGGGCAAACGCCACCGTCAAGGCAACCGTCGGCGCTAGGCAAATCGCCATATACCGCCGGCGCGAATACACAATCCCCTCGGCGCAGGCATAAATCATGCACGTCTCACGGTTCGCTCCAAAAGTCACATGCGCACCCGCGGGCGCAAACAACTTAAAGAACGCTGCATGCACCAGCTCGTGCACGGCAAATGACGCCGCCGAAACCGCAGCCAAGCCGACTATCCAGCCCAAGACCGTGGTCCAGCCGCCCGCGTCAGCCACATCCAAGTCCGCAGGCCCGCCCATCAGCATAAACACCGGCACCAAGCACACAGCAAATGCGCCGAGCACGGCCATCCCCCACACAAAGCAGGCGTGCAGAAAATCCTCGTCTTCAAACGCATGTATGTTGGAAATCTCATTCATAACATCTTAGGATAGCGCCCCTGCCACGTACCCGTCCGCATGTGCGATAATGTCGAACGATATGCACGAATTGACCACCGCGTCGCCAGACCTTGCGCCCGGCCGCGCTCTTACCATATGCGAAGGAGTCCCATGGCATCCAAATACTCCATGAACGACCGTCCCAGCTGGCCTCGCCGCGCCATCGTTACCGCCGGCGAGCCCTATGGCAACAAGGGCCTTCACTTTGGCCACGTCGGCGGCGTCTTTGTCCCGGCCGACTTCTTCGCCCGTTTCCTGCGCGACCGTCTGGGCCGCGAGAACGTCATCTTCACCTCGGGCACCGACTGCTATGGCTCGCCCATCATGGAGAGTTACCGCAAGCTCAAGGAGAACGAGGGCTACGACAAGTCCATCGCCGAGTATGTCGAGTCCAATCACTCCCGCCAGGCCGCGACCCTCAACAACTACAACATCAGCTGCGATATCTACGGCGGCTCGGGCCTTGAGCCGGCCGCGCAGATTCACAACGAGGTGACCGCCGAGATTATCAAGCGCCTGCACGAGCAGGGCACCATCTCCAAGCGCTCCACGCTGCAGTTCTACGATGCCAAGGCCGGCACGTTCCTCAACGGCCGTCAGGTAATCGGCCGCTGCCCCATCCAGGGCTGCAAGTCCGAGAAGGCCTATGCCGACGAGTGCGACCTGGGTCACCAGTTTGAGCCCGAGGAGCTCATCGCGCCCAAGAGCCAGCTCACCGGCGAGGTGCCCGAGCTGCGCCCGGTCGACAACCTCTACTTCGACCTGCCGGCCTACCTCGACTTTATGAAGACCTATACCGCCAAGCTCGCCCAGAACCCGCAGGTTCGCTCCGTGGTCTCCAAGACCATGGAGGAGTGGCTGCTGCCGGCCCAGCTCTACATCCAGAACAAGTTCCGCGAGGCCTTCGATGCCGTCGAGGATCAGCTTCCTGAGCACACCGTGCTGGAGCCCGAGGGCAACAAGAGCAGCTTTACCGTCACCTTCCCCAGCTGGAAGGAGCGCGACGATGCCCACGCGGTGCTCGCCAACGGCGGCGTGCGCTTCCGCAGCGGCAAGGCGCTCGTGCCCTTCCGCATCACCGGCAACATCGACTGGGGCGTTCCGGTGCCCGAGGTCGATGGCGTCTCCGACGTCACCTGCTGGTGCTGGCCCGAGAGCCTGTGGGCGCCCATCAGCTATACGCGTACCGTGCTCGCGCGCGATGCCAAGGCCGCCGGCGTGACCGAGGGCGTCGCCGCCCAGGATGCCGCCCTCATGGGCGAGCCCGCTGCCGACTCCACGCAGGTGCCCGCGCCCACCTACCAGCACAGCTCGCTCGACTGGCGCGACTGGTGGTGCTCTGACGACGCTCAGATCTACCAGTTTATCGGTCAGGACAACATCTACTTCTACTGCATCGCGCAGACCGCCATGTGGGAGGCCCTAGGCTGGAACCTCACGCAGAGCACCGTCAGCGCCTGCTACCACCTGCTCTACATGGGCAAAAAGGCCAGCTCGTCCTCGCAGACTCCTCCCCCGCCGGCAGACGACCTGCTCAACCACTACACCTGCGAGCAGATGCGCGCGCATTGGCTGTCGCTCGGCCTGTCCGAGAAGCCGGTGAGCTTTAGCCCCAAGGCATACGACACGCGCGTGACCGGCAAGGACAAGGACGGCAACGAGGTGCGCGCCTGCGACGACAAGCGCGTTATCGACCCCGCCCTTAAGGAGAGCGCGCTGCTGACCGGCGTGTTCAACCGCCTGGCCCGCAGCTGCTTCTACGGCGTCGCCGTCAAGGAAGGCGACGAGAGCCCCTATCGCAACGGCTGCATCCCCGCCGGTGCCGCCTCCGCCGCCGTGGCCGAAGCCGCCCAGCAGGCAGCCCTCGCCTTTGAGCAGGCCATGTACAAGTTCGAGACGCACCGAGCGCTCGCTGTGTGCGACGACTACCTGCGCGCCGCCAACAAGCGCTGGAGCGATGCCTCCAAGGCCGCCAACAAGCTCGAGGGCGAGCCGGCCAACGCCGCCATGACGCAGGCCCTCGTCGACGCCTTTACCGAGCTGCGCGTAGCGACCATGCTCATGCACGGCATCGTGCCGGCCGGCTGCGAGCTCATCTGCGAGTACTTCGACGTTGACCCGGTCGCCTTCTTTAGCTGGGATAACATCTTTGCCTCCACGGATGAGTTCGTGGAGAGCCTGGGCGAGAAGCCCGGCGAGCACCGCGTGAAGCCGCTGCCCCCGCGCTTCGACTTCTTTAGCAAGCACGAGAGCCAGTACTAAAGCACGCCAGCAGCGGCGTGCCCGGAAAGTAGTCAATTTGGGACGGGAAGGAAAGACGGATGTCCAAGCCGCGTCGTCGTAAGCAGAAAAAGCAGGTTAAGCCCGAGCTCAAGCTTAGGCAGTTTGCTGCCACCGAGCTTTCCGACCAGCTTGCCGCCCAACACTCCGCCGCCGACCTGCCGCGCTTTATGGTCGACACGGTCGCCGGCGCCTATGCGCCCGCCGATGCCGAGCTCATGATCGAGGGCTTCGGCGCCGCGGTCACACGCCCGGTCACACTGCGCGCCAACACGCTCAAGGCAACCGCCGAGGACATCGCTGCGGCGCTCGATGTCGCTGGCATCGCCCACAACCCCGTCGCCTGGTACCCGGACGCCTTTATCCTGCCCGAGGCCCAGGTTTCCGATCTGTGGGATCTCGACATCTACCGCGACGGCAAGATCTATCTGCAGAGCCTGTCGTCCATGATGCCGCCGTTGGTCCTGGGCGCCCAGGCAGGCGAGGACATCCTGGACATGTGCGCAGCCCCTGGCGGCAAGACGACGCAGATCGCCGCCCTCACCCAGGGCCAGGCACACCTCACGGCCTGCGAGATGAGCATTCCCCGCGCCGAAAAGCTTGAGTCCAACCTCCACCGCCAAGGTGCCAAAAACGTGCCCGTCATGCGCATCGACGCACGCGAGCTCGACGAGTTCTTCCGCTTTGACCGCATCCTGCTCGACGCTCCCTGCACCGGCACGGGCACCGTCATCAGTGGCAACGAGAAAAGCCTGCGCGGCCTCACCGAGCAGTTGCTGAGCAAGTGCGCCCGCTCGCAGCGAGCACTTCTGGACCGCGCCATGGGTGCCCTCAAACCGGGCGGCACGCTCGTCTATTCCACTTGCTCGATCTTGCCGCAGGAAAACGAGGACGCCCTGCAAGAGGCCCTCGACAAGCACATGGACTGCGAGCTCATCCCCCTCGACGGCACGCCGAGCGAAAGCGAAACGCGCCGTGCCCAGGATGCCGGCGAGGAGCCGCATATCGAGAGCAACGCTCTCACCGAGGCCATCGCCGCCGGCCACGTCTCGTCCGTCGCCAACGGTATGCCCGGCACGCTGACCATTCCGTCTAGCCGCGACTTTGAGGGCTTCTACATTGCCCTGATCCGAAAACGCAGCTAGCGCACGGATCAAAAACTCAACAAGCTATCTCCGTGCGCGTTTGCCCTGCTGGTCGCGATGCTGTTTAAGCATCGCACGCTCCTTGCGTTCGGCCCTTTTGCCCTTAATGGCCGTGACCACAAAGTAGATGACCGCGGCGGCAACGATTGCGCCCACACACAGGCCAATCGAGCCAAACATTGCTGTCAATTCCATACCGCGTCACCTCTCTTTTAAACGGGACTTTCAAGATAGCACCTCGATCCCCGCCACCACAGCTCCTTCACGTTCACCTGCCCTTCGGTCTAACTGATGGCGCGGCGGGGAAAAATCAACTCGTCAAACGATTTAGCATTCGCAATTCCGGCTGCATCGCGCCGGCCGTCATCACATAGAATCGAGTCTCCATGGATACCCTCAACGATCTAAATGAGCGCGTCGACGCCTTCGTCGGCACCAGCTCCTTCGACACGCCTGCCGCGGCAAACGACCAAGCTCCCATCGATGTACCCGCCGAGGTTCACGAGGACATCGTCGCCTCGGTCGATTTCTCCGAGGTCGAGCTCGCAGACGAGTTCACCGAGCCCCAGGTAGCCGTGACCCCCAACGGACTGCTCCCCATGGAGCCGCTGCCCATCGACGGGCGTTTGCGCAAGGCGGCCCTTCGCATGCCCGACGAGATCGAGGAGGCCAGCGGCTTTACGCTCTTCGGCCGACGCATCAAGTCGCTCATTTACACCACCGACGTCGCGGTTATCCGCAACTCCAACGCCGATGCCGTCTTTGCGGTCTACCCTTTCACGCCGCAGCCCGCCATTACGCAAGCGCTGCTGACCGTCGCCGAGTGCCCGGTCTTTGTAGGCGTGGGCGGCGGAACTACGACCGGTAAGCGCTCCGTGCAGATGGCAGCCGTCTCCGAGATGCAGGGCGCGGCGGGCTGCGTGGTCAACTCCCCCGCTACTGCCGAGATGGTAGAGCACATCACCAACATCGCCGACATCCCCGTCATCGCCACGGTCGTTCGCTGCGACGACGATGCCCACGCCAAGGTGCGCGCCGGCGCCAAGATTCTCAACATCGCCGCCGGCAAGAACACGCCCCAGGTCCTACGCGAGCTGCGCGAGCACTATCCCAACCTGCCGCTTATCGCGCCGGGCGGCAAGACGCCCGAGAGCATCCGTGAGACCATCGCCGCCGGCGCCAACGCCATCATCTGGACGCCGCCTTCGGCCCAGCAGCTACAGACCGACATGATGCAGCGTTATCGCAAGATGAAGGAAGACGCCACACCTGTCATCTCGCGCGACGATGTGCCCATTATCGACCAGGTCGCCGCCGCCGAGGTCAGCCAGGTCGAGAACATGAATCCCGACGTGCCGATTCCCGACGAAGTCATCGGGCGCGTTGCTTCGATCCACGAGCGCGTAGAAGAGCATCGCGCCAACCGCGGCCTCAAGCCATCACTGCACGGCTTCTTCTTCCGCGGAAAGAAACGCTAGCCGCAACAGCAAGGCCTGCCCCACAAACGTGAGGCGGGCCGTTTTCGTTTGAGCAATCATGCAGCGACGTGATGGGGCAAATTAATCCACGCGCTTGTCGCCCATAAAGAAGAGTGCCACCGTACCAGGTCCGGTATGCGAGCCAATCAGAGTACCGATGTCATTGATCTCAATCTTGCCTTTAAGCTGCGGAACCTGTTCCTCAATCAGCGCCGCAACCGCCTCGGCATCCTCGCGGCACGCCGAGTGCGACATGATGCACTTACCCGAATAATCCACACCGTCCTGCACGTGTGCCATCATGGTCTTAGCCATCTCGGAAATCGCTCGCTTCTTAGTGCGAATTTTCTCACGCGGCGACAGCTTACCTTCGCAATCGACCGTCATAAGCGGGCAAATCTTGAGCGCCGTGCCAATGATCGCGCTCGCGGCCGAAATGCGACCGCCTCGTAGGTAGCTCGACAGATCGGTCGAGAAGAACCAGTGGTGCAGGTTGAGTTTGTGCTCCTCGATCCAGGCAGCCGTCTCGTCGAGTGAAGCCCCGCTATCGCGCACATCGGCGGCATATTCCAGCAACAGACCAAAGCCCGAAGACGCCCCCAGCGAATCGATGACGCGCACTTTGCCGCCCTGGGGATAGCGATCCGCGAGCATCTGCGCCGCAACGCAGGCCGATCCATACGTGCCCGAAATACCCGACGACAACGTCAGGTGCAGCACGTCTTTACCCTCGGCAACAAACGGCTCCCAAAACTCCTCGTACTCGCCCACGCTCACCTGAGACGTCTTGGGCATGGCGCCCGCGGCAATCTGGGCAAAAAACTTGTCCGGCGTAATCGACTGATACAGATCGTCCGTATAGACAACATCGTCGATCTCGTAATGAAAACACACGACAGGGATATTGCGCGACGCAAAGAACTCACGGGTTCGGTCGGCGGCGGATTCACAGGTCAGGACAAAATCACTCATATGAGGCTCCTTACTCATTGCTGCGCAAATTATCGCACAGTGAGCCTACATGCGGTACAAATGTCCACTATTTACCAAATCGAACCAAAAATAGTGAACATCTTTACCACCATCGTCTCCACCGGCCCCACGCATAAATATCTGAGAAAACACCCTCTGTCGTCTCCACCCAACCGCCATATCTACCTCAACTAAATCGATTTACCAAACCGTTCAGCCGACAATTCGACCTCCCACCCCCAATCGAAACAAAAGCGGCGCATACTGATAAACGTTTGACGCTGTTTATCAGTTTTACCAGCCCCATCGGAAGGTGTTTCATGGTCGCATTCGATCGCAACCCGCAAGACTTCAAGTATCTGCGCCTGCTGTCGAGACAGTTCCCCACCGAACAATCCGCATTTACCGAAATTATCAACCTCTCGGCCATCCTCAACCTACCCAAGGGCACCGAGCATTTTATGAGCGACGTGCATGGCGAGTACGAAGCCTTTATGCACATCCTCAACAACTGCTCGGGCGTCGTGCGCGAGCATGTCGACGAGATCTTTGGCGACACGCTCTCCTTTGACGAAAAGGGCGAGCTGTGCACGCTCATCTACTACCCGCACGAGAAGATCGAGCTGGTCCGCAGTCAGCGCGAGGACTCGCCCACCTGGTACAAGACGATGCTTGACCAGCTCATCATGGTCGCTCGTTCGCTTTCAAGCCGCTACACGCGCTCCAAGGTGCGTAAGGCCATACCGCGCGATTACGCCTATATCATCGACGAGTTGTTGCACACGCACCCGGACGAGAACAACTATCGCGTGCGCTATCACGAGCGCATCGTGGAGTCCATCCTGGAGACCGCCAGCGCCGACGACTTTATCGAGTCACTCGCCTCGCTCATCAAGCGCTTGGCCGTCGACCACCTGCACCTGGTGGGCGATATCTTCGACCGCGGCGGCGGCGCTGCCAAGATTATGGACCGCCTGCTCACCTACCATTCGCTCGACATCCAGTGGGGCAACCACGACCTGCTATGGATGGGCGCTGCGGCCGGTGAGCCCGCCTGCATCGCCACGGTACTGCGCAACAACCTGCGCTACGACAACTACGAGATCCTGGAGAACGACTACGGCATCTCGCTGCGTGAGCTTGTCGCCTTTGCCGATGCTACCTACACCGCCGGTGAGTCCATCACCCCGCTGATCAAGGCCATCAATGTGCTGCTCTTTAAGCTCGAGGGCCAGATTATCCAGCGCCACCCCGAGTTCGATATGACCGACCGTCTGTTACTCGACAAGATCGAGCACGACACCGGCACGGTCACGCTCGCCGACGGCAGCGTATGGCCGCTCACGACCAACGACTTCCCCACCGTCGATCCGGCGGACCCCTATACGCTCACGTCTCAGGAGCAGCACATCATCGACAAGCTCGTGTCCGAGTTTGTCACCGCCGATCACCTGCATCGCCATATCGATTTCCTCTATTCCCACGGCTCGATGTACAAGGTCGCCAACGGCAACCTGCTGTTCCATGGCTGCGTGCCGCTCAACGAAGACGGCACCTTTAGCAGCATGAACTGCCTGGGCACCTGGCACGCTGGCCGCGATTTTCTCGATTTTTGCGACCACATCGCCCGCCGCGCCTGGCGCGTGGGCGACCGTGATGCCCTCGACTGGATGTGGTACCTGTGGATTGGCTTTAACTCACCCGCCAGCGGACGCTTGGTGCGTACCTTTGAGCGCGCCTATATCGCCGATAAGAGCACCTGGGTCGAGCCAATGGATCCGTACTTTACGCTTACCAAGTCGCCCTCGGTCTGCGATGACATCATGCGCGAGTTTGGCGTCGCGCCCATGGCATGCTCGCCGACCGGCCACATCATCAACGGCCACACGCCCGTTAAAACCACCAAGGGTGAGCAGCCCATCCGCGCCGAGGGCAAGCTGCTGGTCATCGATGGCGGCTTCTGCCGCGCTTACCATCCCAAGACGGGTATCGCCGGCTATACGCTCATCTCGAGCTCGCGCGGCTGCCGCCTCAAGTCACACCAGGCCTTTACGACGGTTGCCGAGGCACTCACGCGCAACGTGGACATCGAAAGCGAGACCAACCGTTTTGACCAAGCGGACCGTCGCCGCATGGTGAGCGACACCGATACTGGCGCCAAGATCCGCAGCCAAATCCAAGACCTGCGTCAGCTGCTCGATGCATATAGAAACGGTGCTATCGAGGAGCGCGCCTAGCACCACCCGCGGGGATTGGCTAAACTTGCTGAGTTTGTCATCCCCGCGGCGCTTCGGCGCCAGCTTAAGGCAGGTACCATGCAAAAGCTCCTTGCGCAGATCATGAAATTTGGCGTCGTCGGTGTCATTGCCACGGTTATCGACTTTGGCATTATGAATCTGCTCCACTACGGTCTGGGCCTCAACATCCTAATCGCCAACACCAGCGGCTTTATCATCTCACTCATCTTTAACTACCTCGCAAGCATGAAGTACGTGTTTGCGCACAAGGAAGGCATGAGCCGCCGCCGCGAGTTCATCATCTTTGTCGTGCTGTCCGTGATCGGTTTGGTGCTCAACGACGGCATCGTGCTGGCGCTCAACGCCGGCCTGGGACTCGAGGCCAATATCGCCAAGATCTGCGCCACCGCGCTTGTCATGGTCTACAACTTTGTGACCCGAAAAATCTTCCTGGAGGGCGACGAGACCAAGTAGCTCGAAACCTTACAGCCCTACGATGCCCACGGACAATGCGCGCTCAGTACAGTATCGCCCGTGGGCATCGTTCGTTTACGGGCAATTTTTCAACGTTTGCGGATTAGCTCTTGAAAATTTGGCGAGTTCATATAGTTCTTGGCAAAGACCTTACGTTTCCCTTGTAAAAGCTCTAAAGTATCCTCTGCTCGATTCATCAACGCATTGGATGTGATTACGTGCGCAAGGCGCTGGCACAACCTCATACCAAGCAGTTCCTCAAGTTCGCTGTCGTGGGTCTTATCTCCTTTGGCATCGACTGGGGCATGCTCATTGCGCTCGTCGAGCTGTTCCACCTCGACTTTTTGATGAGCACCACGATCTCGTTTATCACGTCCGTCGTGGTCAACTATTGGCTCAGCATGAAGTACGTGTTCGACCACCGCAAAGGCATGAGCCGCAAGCGCGAGTTCACGATCTTCACCATCCTGTCGGTGATCGGCCTGGGCCTCAACGACCTGTACATGTTTGTGGGCGTCACGTTTTTGAGCATCGGCTACCAGGCCATGAAGGCCATCGCCACGTTCCTCGTCACCTGGTACAACTACTTCAGCCGCCGCTTCTTCCTCGAGGGCGCACGGTCGTAGTCGATTCACTATTTGCTTGAATGTATAACCGGTTGGAATTCCCATTCCAACCGGTTTTTTGTTTGCCGAGAGACCCGGCGACCCAGTCCTCTACGCATGAAAAACGGGCAGCCCGGATGTTTATCCGAACCGCCCGTCTGGCGCGCTATGTCGAGGCCTCTAGCCTGTAACGTAATACCAGACTACGTTGTCGCCGTTTGAGAGAACGTAGTTGCTGCAGGCCGTCATGGGCGTTGTGCCGTTGACGGAGTACATCCAGCCGCTCGTGCCGCCGTACTGTTTCTCGGCCAAACCGCCAATCGCGGAGACATACGTGCCGTACGATGAGCCGTGTGCGTTGACAGAAAGGCCCAGCGCGCACAGGGCATCGTAGACGGTAGCGCCTTCGTTAAAGGTAAAGGTACCACCAGAGGACACAGGATTGCCCGCAGCGCTCGATGTGACCGAAACCGTCACCGTTACGTAGTTGGACTCCTGTGAGCCGCTCTGACCGCCCGAGGAGGCGTTTCCACCATTAGAGGATGAGGCTCCATCAGACGACTGGCCACCGCCCGAAGAAGCACCACCAGACACATTGGAAGTATCACCGGCTCCCGTATTTTGGGCAGCGGATTTATCGCCAGACCTCTTGCTGTCCTGACCATCGGACTTCTTGCTATCCGAGCTTTTGTCCGATTCCTTGTGCGAAGACTCGGAATCATCCTTGGCGTCGTTCGAGCCCTTGGACTCATCTTTTGCAGCATCCGAAGATTTGGAATCCTTGGAACTGGCCTCGCCCGAAGCGGTAGACGAGCCAGACCCATTGTCATCCTTGGAAACGACGCTCTCCCCCGTCACGGACTGAAAAATCCAATCAACGGACCAGGCGCCGCTCTCGGAGGGATGGACAAAGCCCAGCGAGACGACGATCAGAATGGTGCACGCGGCAGCAAGAACGCCAAGGAGCGCCTTGCGACGAGAGGCGGACGCCGCCGAAGCGGCGCCCTGTTGCTTTGCATCGTCGAACTGAATGAACGAGGAATCTGGTTGCTTGGGGTCAGCGTCCTTGGATTTATTGGACACAACCCTCACCTACCGACGTTTGGTGAACACGAACACGCCGACGATGGCGAGACCGATGACGCCAGCGGCAACGCCAACAATGGCGAGCGGGTTGGTGCCAGTCTCCTGCTCGGAAGCACTAGAGGACTTCTTAGCAGTGGTCGTAGAAGCAGCACCCGTATCGGACTTGGAATCGGACTTCTTGTCGGACTTCTTGTCGGACTTGCTGTCCTTCTTGTCAGACTTCTTGTCAGACTTCTTCTCGTCCTTCTTATCGGACTTATCGGAGTCCTTCTTGTCGGACTTGTTGTCCTTGGTCTCGGTCTTGGTCGACACCGTCGTCTTGGTCGTCGGCTTATGACCCGGGGCGACAGCGCCGCCCTTCGAGCCGGAGCCGGAACCCGCGCCAGTGCCGGAACCAGTACCGGTACCAGAACCGCCGCCGCCATTCGAACCAGCGCCGCCATTACCGCCAGGGTTAACGGCATTCTTGGTCCACTTGGCATACAGCGTCAGATCGGCCGTCACCGGCGTGCTAAAGTCATACGCCTGCGTGCAAGCCTCATCGGTATACCAACCGCCGAAAGTGTAGCCATCGCGCGTCGGATCGGCTGGCTTGACCAGCTTGCCATCGGCCGTAGCAACAAACTTAGTGTCGCAAGCAGGCCCGCCGTTGGAGTTAAAGGCAACCGTCCAAGACTCGACAGCTCCAAGTTTAAACAGCGTGCCCGAATCATTAATGTAGTAGAGATTGCCAGAAGCATCGGCAATGACCGGAGAGTCACAGTACTGGTAATGGCCAGCCGCATCATAAATCTGCGTCGCCTCTGCATCGCCGAGCGTATAGCGATACACGCCACCACCAGCAGAGTAGTTGACGTAATCCTTGCTATCCGCGCTGTTAACGGTGAAGTACACATAGGTCTTGCCGCCCTGAACACTCACCAGCGGAGTAGCAGCAATACCGTTGAGGCCAGCCGGCAGCGCCTTGCCGTCGGCAGCAGCGACCATCGTGGTCTTACCCGTCTTCAGGTTATAGAGAACCAGAGCAGAGTCAGTAGCCGTCTGTCCGCCGACAATCAGATTGTCACCAGACACCGCAGGGGCGCTCAGATTATTCGTAAGGCCCAGATCAACCGTCTTCTGTTCACTCAGCACGCCCTTCGCCGAAAGCGAAATCACATGGAGCTTTCCGTCGTGCGTCATCTGATAGAAGGTCGAACCATTGGACGGATCGGCAATGCAATCGGCATTTGCGACAGCGCCGAGCTTCATGGTCGAAACGACATCGCCCGTCGTCTTATCAATGCACTTAAGCGTACCCGCGCTCGTAGGAACGATGGCATACTTATCCGTCAAAGCCGCACCAGTCCAGTAATAGCCCTCGGCAGGGTCGATGTTCTGCCAAGAAACTTCGCCCGTGGCAATCTTGATACGCTTAAGGGAGCCGTTGCCGTAGGTCGCGTTGTAGTTCTCGTCATACGAAATATCGACCGAGCCTACATAGACGTACTCGCCGTCCGAAACGACGGTGCAGGAGCTCTGCGTCAAGTCCGTCAAACCAGGCGTCAGCCACTTGCAGATCAGCTTGTCTGCAGTAATCGCCTGGACCGCACCGCCGTTGAGCGGAACGATGATAAGGCCATTGGTATAGATCGGACGAGAGGTATAGCTCACCTTGGAGGCAAGCGGCGCAGAGGCAACCTTTTTGCCCGTGGACGAATCGATCTTAATGAGTTCGTTCTCGGTCGCGATGTACACAAAGCCGTTAGCAATGACAGGCTCGCTGCAGTTGGCATACTGCTGACCAGACTCGGCCTTCCAATCGAAGGCCCACTTAAGACCGGCGGCCTGCGCAGGCGTCTTGGCATCCGTTACGGTCGAACCGTTGCCACTGTTGCCGTAGCCGGCCCACTCGGCATCCCAATCAGGAGTCGTCGCGCTCGGATCCACGACAATCTTGTCGGGATCGGGCATGGGCGAATTATCGGTGGTATAGGCAAGCGTGACCTTATCGCCGCTCTTGAGCGTAATCTGATTGGCGCAGAGTAAGGAGGGCTCTCCATTGATATACAGGTGCCAATATTTATTGGTCGCAGCATCATAACCGTACGACTTGTCTTCGAACGGCGATTTGATGGAATTGAGGAACCAGTACTCGCCACTCTGGGAGCCGTTGTACGTAACGCCCTTGGCCTTCAGAACTGCCTCAATAAGGTTCTGGGCAGTAGAGCCTTCAGGCAAAGAAACACTGCTTGCCGAGCCCCAGCGAGTATTGTTGCCGTTGACATCGGGACCGATAACATCGGCGGATCCAAGCACCTGACCGGGGAGGGCATCGGCGTCAGCACCATACATAAAGGTGACGGCGTCACCCTCCTGGAGCTTGTAGGCACCGGCGCCAACGTCGGCGAACTTGCCATTTACGTAGAAGCGCCAATAGCTCTTGGTCGCAGCATCCCAGCCATAGGACTTACTGTCGAACGGCGAAGTAATACCGTTGAGGAACCAGCCCCAAGACGATTCGCTAGCATCGAGCTTAAGGCCGGTCTGCTCAAGGAGATCCTTGGCAGTAGAGCCCGCCTTGAGACTCGTCTGACCCGTCGAAGCCCAAACCTGCTGCTTGCCGTCCTTGTCCTTACCGAGAACCTGAACAGAAGCATGGACAGAATCGGACGGCAACTGGTCGCCCCAGCCACCGTAGAACCACGTGACGGTATCGCCGGCATGGATGGTGACATTGTCCGCCGTATAGTCACTCGACTTGCCGTTGATAAACAGCTGCCAATAGGTCGAATAATCTTGGGGCGTACCCAGCTCAACACCGTTGTACTTAAGGCTCAGAATGAAGGAGCCCGCAGCAACGGCGTCAATATCATTCGCCTCGAGCGCGACCTTCGTAAGGTCAAGTGCGCTCGAACCGGACGTCACCACATACTGCGCATTATCGACCCAAGTCTGAGTCTTGCCCTGGGCATCGCGACCAATGACGGTCACATTTGCGGCCACCTGGTCTTTAACGACAGGGGACGAGCTACCAGCCGTATAGGCAAACTCAATCTTCTGCCCCTGGGTGAGCTTGACGCTGCTCGCGCCAACCGAGGAAGACGCGCCGTCGACGAACAGCTGCCAGAAGGCATAAGTCGTCGGATCGTAGGCAAGCGTGCGACCATCGCTCGGAGATGTGATGCTTTCGAGGTAGAAACCGTATGCCGTGTTCGGTTCGTACTTCGCCTTGAAGCCCGTCTTCTCCTGCAGCTTAATGAAGGCATCCGCAGCCGTCGCGCCCTCGTCGAGCTTGAGCTGCGTAGGTGCCACCCAGGTCTGAGCCTTGCCGTCGGCATCGGTGCCGATAATCGAGAACGAGACCTCGACCTGCTTCTTGGCGACATCGCCGGTTTCTGTCGGGTTCTCTGTCTGGACGGCAGCCGCGGCGGCAGATCCCGCTTGGCCAGCGGATGCCGTCGAAGACTGCTCGCTCGTGGCAGGGCTCTCCCCCGTCGCCGAGCCTTCGTCGCCAGTTGCCGCCTCAGTTGTGGCGGCACTAGCTGCAGGCGCGCTCCCGGAATCCGAAACCTCGGCCTTGCCCTGGTCGGCAGTACCGTCCGCGGCCCCCGCGCCCTCACTCGGCGTCGTAGCCTGAGCCACAGCCTCGGCAATGCCCTCGGCGCCCTCGGCCCACAGCTGAGCCGGTGTGGTGCCAAAGGCCATCGCGAAGGCCAGGAATGCCACCAGGCCGC
Source organism: Collinsella sp. (assembly GCA_037237765.1). Classification (GTDB taxonomy): domain Bacteria; phylum Actinomycetota; class Coriobacteriia; order Coriobacteriales; family Coriobacteriaceae; genus Collinsella. Next base: position 25,958 of record JAXXEN010000035.1, read on the forward strand.
GCTTGGCTACGCCGCGCGCAATTGCGCCACGGCGATGCGAGACGCGCTGGCGCTCGTCCTCAAACATATCCATTTGTCTCCTACTGTCTGCACTTGGAGCGTTGCCTTGAGACTGCCCCACGTCATCGCGCATGTTGCGCTCGAGTTCCCCCATCGGGGTCCCCCTTCCCTCCAGAGCCCTATGCACACCGGCGGCAAAAGCCGCAGCCGCATGCAAGACGGGAGGCGATCCGACTTAACCTTAACGACTCGGGCACGTCGTCCGATCTGCGACGCGAGCATCCCGAGCCAAGAGGAATTACGGTTACTGGTACAGCTGGGGACTTGCACCCCGATTCTCCCAAATGCGCAGGATAACCGCGCATTCGTGCGTCTCCGCACCACCATCTAGGCCATCGATTATTACCGTCAAAATGGTATCACGCAAAAGGGCCTCGCACGCAGGCGAAGCCCAAGGTAAAAGCTATTGTTTGCGATAGGAAAATGCGGTGACGGCCGCAGCCTCTAGTGCTTGCCGCCGTGACTGTTGAGCCAGATATTGCGGCCCAACATAAGCGCCAGCACCAGCGCGCTCACGTAGCCCATAAAGCCAATGACCGGGATACCAAACACAACCGGCTCGATGCGCGCGTAGTACACCACCGACGAACCGATAAACAGACCGGCGATCACAATTGCCATCGACATGCGGTCGATAATCCCACCTAGCTGTCGCAGCGCCTTATCGCTGCTCATGATCTGCGTGTTCACCTTAAGCTGGCCGCGCGTAAGCATACGCGAAGCCAAGCCCAGATACTCGGCCGCCTCGAGCGAGCCCTTCGCCGCGCGATAACTGCTCGCTGCAAAGTCGCGGCTCATCTCGCGCATGCGCGCATAGGTGCTTTTCTCGTTTTTAATATGCGTCTGGATGATTTGGATCATGTTGACGTTGGGCATGTACTCGGTCAACAGGCCCTCGAGCGTCACCATGCCGCGGGCGAACATCGTCACCACGCTCGGCAGCTCAACGTCATTTTTGCGCGCGAGGTTTAACAGCGAGGTCAAAAACTCGCCGATATCCAGGTCTTTAAGGTCGAGCCCGGCAAAGTCAGCAACAATAAAGTCCAAGTCGGACAAAAAGGCCGAATGGTCAAGCTCGGCCGAATCGCCGCGCGTCACGGCAAAGCGCATGAGCGAATCCTTGAGCTTTGGCACGTCGCCCTCGGCCACGGCAAAGATCATATCCTTGACGATGCCACGGTCGTGGCTCGACATGCGTCCGACCATGCCCAAGTCGATAAAGTAGACAATTCCGTCTTTGAGGATGATGTTTCCCGCATGCGGGTCGGCATGGAAAAAGCCGTCGTCGAGCACCTGCGTCGAATAGTCCTCGACGATTGCGGCACCGATCTTTTCCAAGTCATAGCCCTCGGCCACTAAGCGTTCAGGATCGGCGATCGAAATGCCGTCGACGTAATCCATGACCACCACGTGCTCGGTGCACAGGTCCAGATAGGATTTAGGGCACGTCACGCCATGAACGCTCTTATGGAACTCGTAGAAGTCGTTGAGGTTTTTGGCCTCGGCCAAAAAGTTGGTCTCCTCGCGAAACGAGGTCCACAGCTCCTCGACTACGCCGTGCAGGTCAACGAATTGATCGGTATTGACGAACTTGGAAACGATACGCACCACCGAGCGGATGATATCGATGTCCTGTGCCATAACCTGCTGCGCACCGGGGCGCTGCACCTTGACGGCCACGTCCTCGCCCGTCACCAGACGAGCGCGGTGCACCTGCGCGAGCGATGCGCTACCAAGCGGATTGGGGTCGATCGCATCGAACATCTCCCCCAGGCGCAGGCCGTATTCCTCTTCCAAGCAGCGGAGCACTACCTCGTACGGCACCGGCTCCACGTCGGAGCGCAAGCGGCGCAGCTCATCGCAAAAGCGTTGCGGCAGAATCTCGGACCGGTTGGCCAGAATCTGCCCCATCTTGACGAACATGGGGCCGAGTTCCTCGAGCAGGCGGCGCAAACGAACCGGCGTGAGGTTATCCCACACGCGGTACTTTTTAACCAGGCGAACAATCTGCCCGATACGCTCGCGGCGACCCGCCGGCGTGAGCTGGTATTCCTCGTCCGGCGCCATCGCGTCGGGCTCCTCGGGCACCATATCGACAGCGCGCGGCTTCTTGCGAGCGCCCGAGACGGCGGCGTCGACCTCATCGACAACCGCCGCCTCGTCACCCAGGGGATCTAGTTTGTTGTAATCGGTGGTGGAATCTGCCATCTGCGCTGCTACTCGGCCTCTTCGGTATCCTTCGCATCGTCGGGCTCAACGGACTCGACGGGCACCGAGGTCACGTTGTCCTCGACCGAATCGACGATGTCGCGCACGTGGGCCAGGAAGGCCGTGCGCTCGGACGCGGTCATAACGCGGACGCGAGCAAGGATGAGCTCATCGAGCACGCGCTGGGCCGCGGTCTCGCCCTGCATGCCCAGACGCTCGGTCAGATCGGAGATGGTACCGCCGGCCTGCTCGAACATGTCGGACACACTGCGGGCGATATCGGGAGCGCCGGCGTCCTTGCGAACCTGCTCGCCCTTGGTATTAAGGTCGTCGAGAACCTTCTTGCCGCCTTCGACAGCAACGGCGGCAGCGCCAAAGCCCACGTTAATGGCGCCGTTAACAAGCTGATCGAGTTTCATAACCATGGTTGTCTCCAATCACAAACAACTGCATTGGCGTTCTTGTACCCAAGATTGAGCGAAAGCGACAAAGCGTTTTAGCGCTATTCAATCGACGGGAAATCCCTACCTCACGTTGTCGTTCATCGCGAAAGAGTTCTTCATGGCGCAGCTCGTGGTGTAGAGCACCTTGCCCAACAGGGCATCGGTCTCCACGCGCACGAGCTCGGCAAAGGCCTCGTTGGCGCGGGCGAGCTCGGCAGGCACCTCGGCCTCGGGCAGCGCGGCTACGACAGCGTCAACGTCGTGAATCTGCTTGTGGCCCATGCCGCCGACCTTCTCCTGGTAGTCCTCCACAGCGCGGCCGCACTCATGGAAACGGACGTCAGCCAGGGCGCCGATCAGGCGGTTGGCCCAGTAGAAGTTTTCGGACGTCACGCGAGCCTGCGTGTCGGCATAGTACTCGGGCATGGTCTCGACGTTGGCGTACAGCGGAACCAGCGCGTTAAACGAGTTGGAGCCAAAGGCCATCCACTGCACGGCACGGTAGGCCGGCTGCGCATAGGGGCGCAGCTGCAGCACGGCGAGCTGGCTGTTGCGATTGATGCCGATGGGGCGATAGGCGCCGCGCGTGGCGGGCGTGCCCTTGCTGCCGTAACAGTCGTACTCCGTGCCCTGGTAGTGGCTCGAAAGCACGTACTTGATGTCCTCGATGGTCACCTTACGCTCGGGCACGCGGCTCCAGGGGATATCGTCGCTCTCGGGCGTGTAGTCGGCGTCGGGGCCGTCCCACACGTCGCCGGGGTTGAGGCAGCGCTGCATGTACCAGGCGCGCGGCGTGTTGTAGACATGGTCGCTGTCGCTGTGCGAGCCAAAGGCCTCGCGCGGGTTAAAGACCGTTGCCGGACCGTCGCCCTCGACGCCCAACGTCAGGTCCAGATGCCACTCGGCCATCCAGGAGCGCAGGTCGGCCGAGCACATGTGGTCGGTCTGGGCGCCCTCGGCGTCGTCTAGGTCAAAGCTGTCGATACCCAGCTGGTTGGGCATGGTCACATAGGCGTCATCAGGCACACGCTTGGCGATCCAGTGGTGGCCGCCGATGGTCTCGAGCCACCAGATCTCGTCCACGTCACTAAAGGCGATGCCGTTGTTCTCGTAGGTGCCGTAGCGCTCGAGCAGGTCGCCCAGGATACGAACGCCGTCGCGGGCGGACTTGGCGTACGGCAGGACCAGGGTCACCATATCCTCCTCGCCCAGGCCACCAGGTTGCGCCGGCACATAGCCGTCCTCACCCTCGTTGCCCTTGGCGGGTACGTAGTCGACGAGCGGGTCGGCACCGCGGACGCGCTCGTTGGTGGTGAGCGTCTCGGTTGCGGACATGCCCACATTGAGCTCGTTGAAACCGGCCTCGGCCCAGATGCCGTGGCCCGGGACAACATCGGGGACGCTCGTGTAGCGCATGGGGTTATTGGGCAGTTCAACGGTCAGGTGGCTCAGGACGCTTGTGTAGACGCGCGGCTGCTCGTCGGGATGCACCACGCGCATACGTTTGGGCTCAAACACCCCGTTGGACGAGTCCTCGTTACGCGCGACCAGGGTCGACCCGTCGTAGCTTGCGTTTTTACCGACCAGAATCGTTGTGCACGGCATGCGCATCCTCCTTGAGCGAAGAAATCAAACGGCAACAGTGTATCGCTTCGGCGCAGAAAGGGCGAAACCACGGCGCTGGCAACCCCTGTGGTCAAAAAATGCCAAATATGAGTACTGTCACTAATTTAGTAACAGCAATTTTGCTACGCATGGGTGTCGAAAGTCTACATTTGTTCAAAAATTAGATGATGTACTTCCCCATAGGTCCAATAAAATAGGCTCTCTATCGATAATAAATATCGTTAGAGAGCCAAATTAACCTAAAATATATGTGACTATCTTGGCAACAGTACTCATATTTGGCATTTTTTGTCCACGGGGTATAGAACTAACCCCTCAAACAGCCCAAACGCCTATTTCGATGCGCGCTCCGCCGCCTCAATCACGTGTTTGGCGAGAATCGCGGTGGTCACAGCCCCCACGCCGCCCGGCACGGGCGTGATGGCGTTAACGACCGGCTCCGCAGCATCAAAATCGATGTCCCCGACCAGCTTGCCAGCAGCCTCGTCCCAGTTAATGCCAACATCAATGATCGTCTGGCCCTCGCGAACGGCATCCGCGCCAATCGTGCTCGCGCGTCCAACGGCCGCAACAACGATATCGGCAGAACGGCACTCGGCAGCAAGATCGCGTGTATGCGTATGGCACGTCGTCACCGTGGCATTGCGAGCCGTAAGTGCGGCGGCAACGGGACGCCCGATCACCAGCGAGCGCCCGACCACAGCAACCTTAGCTCCATCCAGCTCAACGCCGTAATGATCCAGCAAAGCAAGCACGGCTTCGGCTGTGCAGGGGGCAAAACCCTCGCCGCGCCCCGAAAGCGTGGTGAGCAGCGAAGCCGGCGTCATGGAGTCAACGTCCTTGGCGGGATCGAGCGCTGCGGCGACGGCGTTCTCGTCAAGGCCGGCGGGCAGCGGGCGGAACATCAAACAGCCATGAACAGCCGAATCGGTATTGATGTCCTCGATGGCCGTCAACAGCTCGTCCTGCGAAACATCGGCAGAAAGCAAAACGCGACGAGCCTCAATCCCCACTTTTTCGCAGCGCTTGAGCGCACCGCGCTCGTAGGATAGGTCGTCCTCGCGTTCACCTACACGCACGATAGCCAACGTCGGAACAACGCCCCGCTCGCGCAGGGCTGCGCAGCGAGCAGCAAGTTCCTCAGTCAAAGCGCGAGCAACGGGAGCACCCTTCAGCAGTTCAGCCATGGCTATCCTCTCTTCCTTGCAGCGTCGGAGGCGCGGCGCGCCAGCGCATCGGCGCGCGGCAACCATGTGTCGAGCAACTCATCACACGCCGTCTCGAGCTCCTTAGCACGAGCGCGATCCTTCATAGACGTGGTGTTCGCAAAGAGCGTCAAGCTCGCGCCCTGCATAGCGGCACGGCAGAACACGGCGCCGCACGCCACATCGGACAGCAGTTGACGCGAACCCTTGTCGGCCATGTCCTCGAGCAGCGCCAGCGCACGCCCGCAGGCATCCATAATGCGATACGGCGGCAGAGCGGCCACATGCAGCGCATCCTGAATCGCGGTCGCTCGAGTCGGATCGTCACGCGGAATACCGTACGCCGCGGACACCTGGCCGTACGCACGAACGTCCTCGGCGACCAGACCCACAAGTTCCTGCGCCAACTCATCCGCCTGGGCAAACGCGCGCGTCAGATCGTCTGCGCGATCGGCAAGCGCAGGGTTTGTCGCCCCATAGCGAGCAACCATCCCGCAAAGCGAGGCGCCCAGTGCACCTACAAAGGCGCTCGCGCTACCGCCGCCGGGAACCGGCTCGCGTGCGGCAAGCGCCTCGGCAAACTCTCGACATGTTTTATCCATCATCTCTTGGCTCATACGCACGCACCTTCAAGTCATATACATCGGTCGGGTGGCAACCGCCGACCGACCGCATCAATCACATAATGGTGCTAAGTCTAGCCCATAAGTACATGAGCGTCAGCGCACCTGGCCATCGCGGATTTCTATGACGAACGATAGGCCTCGGCACCGCAAACATGGGACACATGGCCCACCTTTCGAGACTTCCGGACGTCAAAAACTGAGGCATATCTATAAACAAGGAACCTGTTGGGGCAACGTCCACGCACGCGCGCCCCATTAAATCAACGGGCACCTCACCCCGGGGAGGGCCGACAGCATCGGCCCTCCCCTCTTTTGCGACCGCACATATTGCCACTTGTCGGCGCAATTCCAGCCCCCAGAATGGGACACATGGCCCACCCTAGCGAGCCGTCCGCGCGTACAGTAAAGGCAGGTAATCCATGGGCGGTTACAGATCGAGGAGGACACGACCATGAAAAAGAAGGCCTTTGCGATTCTCACCCTCTGCATCAGTCTCTTTGCCGCGGTTGCCCTGGTGGGTTGTGGCGGAAACGGCGACGCTACCGGCAGTGGCGGTGACGGCGGCGCGGAAAAGCCAGCCGTGGATATGAGGACCGACTTCATTTGGTTTAAGGTCGAAGTCCCCGAGGGCGTCGAAATCACGGACGTCGCAGGCGATACCGCCGACAGGGCCCAGTTTAAGTTCACCGAGAGCGAGCATGCCAGCGACCGCTTCATCCCCGTCTTCGATCCTGACAAGAACGCCGATGAACTGTTTGACTACGAGGCAAAGTGGAAGGCCAACTCCGGATGGACCGAGAGCGATCCCGTTAAGTACAACGGCAAGACCTGGCGCAGCGCCTACTTTACGCACTCGGGCGGCGTGACGACCGAGTACTTCACTGACGTTGACGGCGGCAGTGTGTACGTACGTATCGACAATGTCGAGGAGCACAAGGACGCCGTCGAGACCATGATGAAGTCTCTGGAGTTTGCCGACGACATCGCCAAGGCCAAGACCGAGGCCATGGACGTCAAGCTCGAGGATATCGAGATCAAGCGCTAAGCGACTGGCGAGCACAACGGGAAACACGGACGCAGTGCAAACAAGCGACGGTATCCCAGCGCTTCGTACCCAGGGAGGGCCGGTAAGCCGACCCTCCCCATTCTTATGCCGGTAGCCGACGAACGCAGGATGCCGGGCTCCAAAACCATCCCAGACGTGATAACAGCACAAATAGACAAGTGCCCCAACACGTCCGCCCGCCGATTTATAGCGCCGCGCAGGCAATTTAAACCGGCGTCTTTAAACATCTGGGCAGTATAGTGACCAAAACAAGTGCATAACCGCACCCTGCGAACGGAGGAGATATGACCGAACACCATGCCATCAGCCGCCGAGCGTTTACGCTGGGCCTAGGGCTTGCGGCGTTGTCACCACTTGCAAGCCTGCCTGAAACCGCAGCGCCGGGCATTCCCCTGCGAACGGCATTTGCAGACAACACACCCGCACCGTCGGACAGCCTCGACAATTTCGTCATTCGCCTTCGCCCCGCGGGCTATTTTCGCACCGCGAGCGTCAACCAAGACGGCAACGTTCGCGGCAACGTCTGCCACCTGTTTAACGACGGCACGTCCAGCAAGCTCATCCTTGAGAACGTAACGACCAAGAATGACGATACAAACTGGTATGCTATCCGCACCTTGCTCAATTTCGAAGAGCATAAAAAGACGGGCTACAGCATTTGGTCGGTCGACGACGACTCGGACAAAGATGGAAAGGTCATCCACGTATGGGGCGGCGAGTATGACAACAAGCCCAGCCGCGCTTTTGCGTTCGAACGTCAATCAAACGGAACCTATATCATTCGAGACCGCACGGTCGAGAAAGAAACCGAGAAAAAAGACATTAAGTACCTGGCAATAGAATCGGACGGCAAAGACCAGGACAACAATAAGATCTGCCATAAGAGTAAGAGCATTCCGTGGGAGCTAGAACTTGTCGGTTACGACATGGGCAAGATCAATACCACAGTTAGAAGTATCGACTGGACCACGTATAGCAGCTACGTCGACGGACCATGCTGGATGAAATACGTCGACGACAACAAGTACCTCGACGAGCTGAGTATCCCGGGCACGCATGATTCGGGCACCTGCAGCGTGGACAACGACACCGAGCCCCAATCCTCACAAGCAAAGTGCCAGCAGGATTACATCCCGACGCAGTTGCTCGAAGGCATTCGCTATTTTGATATCCGACTCGGAAGGAACGACGAGAACGGCGACCCCGGTATCGACCATGGAAGATGCTACCTGCTCAAAAAAGACGGGGGCTTTATGCATCTCTCCGATGTCATCGGTTACTTCAAAACATTTTTGAACGAAAACCCGTCAGAAGCGCTCATCATGCTTGCGTCACGAGGCAACGACGAGGCTACCGACGAAAGCGTTACGACGGCTTTCGCCAAGGTTATGCACGATAATCCCGATCTGTTCTACACGTCGAGCCGAATCCCCACACTGAACGAGGTGCGCGGAAAGATCGTCCTGCTGCGTCGATTTGTACTCGCCGGCAACAGCGTAAGCAGCCACACGTGGGGCCTCGATCTCACCCAATGGGACGACAAAATCAAGGCGCATTCCGGGCAGTCGATGTGCCTCGTCCAAGACGCGCGAGGCTTTGAGACTACGGGCAATGCGGGCGACAAAGAGCCCTATTGCACCAAGGTATACGCCCAGGACCATTTTGAATGCACCGGAACCGACAAGATTAGCTGGGTCGATATGGCGCTGCGAGAGACGACCAATCTCACGCGCAACAAGGTGGACGTCGAGGACAATGATGGCGCCAAGGTGCAAGTCCTGGAACGCTGCTGGTCTATCAACTACACCAGTTGCACGAATTACAAACAAGGAAGCAATCCTTTTACCGCGGCGCGAGTGGTCAACGAGCATCTGTACAAGAGCCAGTACATCAATCCCAGCGGCAGCGATAAAACAAAGTCAGATTGCCTCAAGCACGTTGGCATTATCGCGTCCGACTTTGTCGATTCGGCACTGGCCCGGAGCATCTACCAACGCAATTACGACGCGAAGCACAAGCCAACAGTTTCATGCTGCCTCCCGGACCGCATGCACATGACGTATGGAGACTCGCTGAGCGATGCCTCGCTCCAAGATGGCAAGACCGTTGGCGAGGGCCATTTCCGCCTTGTCGACAGCAGCAACGTACTCAACGTGGCGGCTTCGGGCCATGCGTTTGCCATCGAATATGTGGATGTCGATGCCCTGGGCAACGAGACCGCTACGGAGTTGCGGGGATCCGTGCCCATCGATATCAATCCGCGCGTGCTGACGCCCCATTTTGAGGGACTTGAAGGCCTTAAGGCCGGCGAGGATGTGCGCGCCAAGGTCACGGCGCCGCTCGACGGCAAGCTCGAAACCGATGCCTGTACGGCCCAGCTCGAATTTGTGCACGACGCGAACGGCGCTCCGGGCGCGGCAATGGCCGAGGGCGAAACATTTGCCGCAGGAACGTACTGGGTGCGCGTGAACGGTCTCTTGGGCGACGCGGCGCAGAACTACACGCTCGCCAGCGACGGAGCCGCAAGCTTTACCGTAGCGGCCTCGGGCAGTGCAGGCGCCGCCGGCGCCGGCACTGGCGCCAACGCGGGCAGCGCCGACAAGAACGGCAAGGGCAACAAGGGCAAGGGCTCGGGCGGAAAACTCGCCGACACAGGCGACGGCTCTGGCATCGCCGCCGGGCTCGCCGCTGCCGCCGTGGCGACGACGGTCGCCGGCACGGCAATGCTTGTTAACGACCGCGAAAGCACTAAGGACGCTAGCGAATAGGCCAACCGGCACTTTCGGACGCATCGACTCGATGAGGGGCGCAGAGCACCGTTCTGCGCCCCCAATTTTTACCTTGGCCCGAACGCCGCCATAAGCTACATCACCATGTTCAGCGCGTTCACAAATTCCTGGGCCTTCGCACGGCTACTCAGGCTAAAGACACAGGCAGTCAACAACCTGTTGCGCAGAAAAACGTCGCGGCCCTTGATCCTGCTGACTCCCGTGATGTCCTTAAGGTAGACAATCTCGGTGTGCTTGCCGCCGAAAGTGCCCTTCTTGAGTACCTCAATGCGGTTAGGGTAGATCTTGACGTCTTTAAACCTGCCCGAACCCTTACCCTGGAATAGCAAAGTGTTGTTGTCCATACACATCGCTCCCCATGGTTAGAGTTAAAACTGCCTCTATGGTCACATTTTAGTCACTTCGGGAATCCTGCACGAAGGCGCTAGGCGACATTGAAATTCGAGTCCGCGCGAGGCTTTAAGATAGGCATGATCAGCCGCATCGATGCGACTGGCAATGCTTCTAGGAGTACGCCTCGTATTATTCGCCATTAGAGGAGGTCTTACCTGGTTTACGCATGGGAATTCGAGTTCTTTGATTCGGACGGCATTGAACTTCCCGCGCCAGACTTCGGACATGAGCCGCGACACGGCGGCAAGATTATCGCCGTAGCCGTCAGCCGCGAACTCGCCGACATCCCCGCCGTCACCGCAGCGAATGCCGCGCGTATACTCGGTGTTAGCTCAGCGCGGGTATCGCAACTGATAAATGCAGGGCTGTTGGATTCATGGAAGGATGGCACCAAGTGAATGGTGTCCAAAGCTTCCATCGAGGCACGACTCGCCGACGCACCAAAGGCAGGGCGCCCAAAAGAGGTCCCTATTGCTGTATAAGGCGAGGCTACTGCGCACTTTTATTCCACACGATGTTTTCAGCCTGGTATAAACAAGTTCAATACCAGAATGCAAATCCAACCATCGTGTCTAATTACGAAAGAATTTTCGCCTTTTCTGCAGCAAACTCTTCCTCGGTAAGTACTCCACTTTCACGCAGCGCTGCAAGCCTCTCGAGCCTTGCAGCTACATCACCACTATCCACCAGCGTCTCAATAGTCTGTGAGACCTGCGGATACTGCTCGAGCTCCTTCGATAGGGCATCGACTATCTCGGCAATATTCTTTGCATTTTTGCCCCCGTTTAATACGTTTGCCCTGACCTTAGATGACGAGATGACAGTAACGCCAGATCCGCCTTCAACTGGAACAACCGAAATACTGATATTTTCACCCCAGGACCAAAGGCTCATACCAATCTCGGCTGCAACTGTTCTTGTTGTGGGCGATGCGCTATCAACTTTTACTTTAGGTAGCTTTTCCATAGCTGCCTTCAAGGCATTAAACGTGTCGTCAGGAGAATACGGTACCTGAATCTGAAGCTGCTGATCCGCAAAACCCATAATCCGGCCTCCGCTTCTACAAGATTAAGGCTATCGGCAATGTTAGCACGTTCCCAGCACTTTTAAATTCATCTAATGACCTTGTGATGCAGCCCGACACCCCGGCGCTACTCCCCTACTTCCCAAAGATCGCAGCGAACAAGCCCTTGCGTTTGGGCTTCTCCTCTCGGTAGGAACCCTCGGCTGCGGCTGCCACCTGACGCGGCTGCTCGCCGTCTCCACGGCGCACAATCTGGTAGAGGAACGGCGATTTAACGTATTTGACCTCGACGGGCGTGGCGTGCACGGTGCTTTCACTGGACAGATGCAGGCTCGGATTGAGCGGCGCCACGATATGCGTTTCGCGCTTGTCGCTAAACACCACCGCGGCCGCGCGGCCCGTCTGGCCGTTTACGGCAATGCGCACCTGCTCGCCATCGCGGCCGTCTGTCGCCGGACGATCGACAAAGTAGACCGGCACCATCACCAGGCCGTCCTTATGCTTGCGGGCCTTGCGCGCCCAGGTGCGGATGCTCTTTTTATTGAGCCCCAGTACAGCCTCGGCGTCGTTGCCCGCAACGTCGAGCGCCAACTTATCAATGACCACCTGGTCCTTGGTAGACGCATCGACGGAGACAACGCGGAAGTCGCCTTCCTGCATGGCGGGATCGAACGGCCCAACCTTGGCAAAGTCCCAAGGCTCCAAAATGCCCATGAGGCGAACGTCTAGGTAGTTTGCCCTGGGGTATGCCCAGTCGAGCACCTCGTAGTACACCAGGGTTTCCTTGCTCAGGCCCTTGCCCGGGAAGGACGCCATCATGCGCAGGTCCGCCAGCGCCATGGGGAAATAGAAGAGCATCATGTCGTTTTGGATCGCGTCTTCCACGTCGTGCCCGGCAAAGGCGTCGGGGTACTGGCGCACCAGCTGCAGTGCGTTGGCACGTGCCTGCTGCGGCGAGATTTCGCAGGGAATGCCCTGCTCCGGCACATACTCCGCACCCACGCCCATGGTCAGACGCTTGCTGAAGGTACCGGGCTTGAGCAGGTCGGCAATGCCGATCTTGTTGCCGCAGGACGGGCACTCAAACACGCGCTGCGTTGACTCGCCCTCAAAGGACGCTCCGCAGAAGGGGCAAGGAATGCTCACATGCGTGGCCTCTTGGAACTCCTGCGCCGTGCCGCAATCCTCCCACAGCAGATGTTCCAGGACCGACTGATTGCGCCAGTGCGAATTGAAGAAATACCAGTCCGGGTCCTCCGGGCGCTCGAGTTGCGACACATGCGTGAGCTTGAGCAGTCCATCCACCACCGTCAACGGCGTATGGCGAATGCCCAAAGCGCTCTTGGGCTCTCCGGCGTCCGCCTGCCACGGAATGACCGCACCGCAATAGGCGCACTCAAAGCTGCGCTTAGCCTGGTGCGAGTACATAGGGCCGCCGCAGTTTTGACATTTAATGGCAAACATCTCGTCCATGGAAACGTCCTCCTTTGCACAGGGGCTGTCGACATTAAGTATGTCGAGCAAACAGGCACATGCCCATACCCATGTGGCCCAAAATGGACCACCCAGGCAGACGAGAAGGCTCGCTCGTTAGCGCCGGCAGACTATTGCTGCATTTTCTGAGCATCGGTGCACGGCGCCCCCGCGCGAGCTACACTATCCCCTTAAACATGATTGTGAGGACGACCGCTATGCTATTTGTAAATCGGCTGGTACATACGCTTGTTCCCGGCAGCGAGGACGAGCCGGTCGATGCATCTTGCCGCACCAACGCGGGTTTTGCCGCAAGCCTCATCTGCATTGGCCTCAACATCACCCTGTGCCTGGCCAAGGGCATCGCGGGCCTGCTCGCCGGTTCCGTCTCCCTCATCGCCGACGCTTTCAACAACCTCTCCGATGCCTCGAGCAACATCGTGAGTCTGCTCGGGTTCCGCCTTGCCAGCCGCCCGGCAGACGAGGGCCACCCCTATGGTCACGGCCGCTATGAGTACCTAGCCGGCCTGTTCGTCGCCGTCCTGGTTTGCGCCGTCGGCATCAACCTGATCCTCGAGTCGGTCACCAAGATCATCAAGCCTTCCCCCACCGCTTACACGTTCATTTCCCTTGCGGCACTGGCTACGTCCATGCTCGTAAAGCTCTGGATGGCCGCGTTCAACCGCACGCTGGGTAACCGCATCGATTCCGAAACGCTCATCGCCACGGCGCAGGACTCCAAAAACGACGTCATCACCTCGGGCTCGGTCTTGGTGGCGGCGCTTATTTCGCAGACGACCGGCTTTGACCTCGATGGCTGGGCAGGCCTGGGTGTGGGCATCTTCATCTGCATCAGCGGCATGGGCCTAGTGCGCGACGCCATCAGCCCATTGCTGGGGCAAGCGCCCGACCCCAAGCTCGTCCAGGCAATCCGCGATAAGATCATGTCCTATCCGCAGGTCTTGGGCACACACGACCTGATGGTGCACGACTACGGCCCCGGTCGTCAGTTTGCCAGCGCCCACGTGGAGATGCCCGGCGAGGGCGACGCATTTGAGCACCACGAGATTTTGGACACCATCGAGCACGACATCAAGCGCCAAATGGGCATCGATATCACGCTGCACTGCGACCCCATCGCCACCACCAGCGACGACCTGCGCGGCTGGGTCAAGCGCGGCGTCATGCAGATCGATCCCGCGCTCTCCATCCACGACCTGCACGAGCACGACGGGTTCGTTTCGTTTGACCTGGTGCGTCCCGACGGCTTTGACATATCCGACGAGGAGCTGCTGGAGCTCGTCACGCGCATCGTGCACAAGCGCCGGCCCGACGTCTCATGCGTCGTCACGTTTGATTCGGGCTTTAGCTCGCCCGAGCGTCCGGCCGAGCAGTTGTAGCCTGCTTAACAGCTAGTTTCCCTGCGCGCCCGAGATGCCGTTTTGCAGGGCGTTCCAGGCATCCGTCGCCAAGCCGCCCAAGTTCTGCGCGGTATCGCCCAGGTTTTGTGCCGTGTCGCCCAGCTCTTGCGCCTTGTCTCCCAACTCCTGCGCCTTGTTGCTCAAGTCCTCCAGCGTATTGGAACTCGAGCTGTCCGCGCCGCCCTGGTCGCCGGACGCGTTGCCCGACGAGCCGTCCTTGCGCGTGAGCTGAATCTCGAGGTTACCGTTGTCGTTATAGTAGGCAGACGTCACGACCCAGTTGGCATCGATGACGGGCGTTGAGCCATCATCAGTCAGGACCACGGCATTCGAAAGATCGGCGCCGCGCGACTTGAGGATCTTCTTGGCGTTGGACCAGTACTGCCCCGGGATATCGCTCAGATCGACGGTGCTAGACGAGGCGGACTCGGTTTGCTCGGCAGCGGTATCGGCCGTTGAGCTCCCCCGCTTGTTGAGCATGCCCGACACGATGGCAAACACAACCGACAGCGCAAAGAAAATCGCCAGCACGATGAGGATCTTCTTGATCACGCTCGACGAACGCGACGGCCTCTTCTCCTCGTCTTCGCTATATTGCGGAATCGACTTGGGGTACTCGCGATACGGCTCGCGCGACTCGTAGCGAGGCTGCGCCGTGCGAGGCATATACGTCGTCTGCTGAGGCTGCGGAATGGGATTCTGCGGCAGGTTGTCATAGGGATTCGGCGTCGAGGCAGCATAAGAATCCTGCGGCGTGTAATCAAACGGATCCGGAGCTGCGTTGCCATAGGGGCCTTGCGAAGATGCAGCGTAAGAATCCTGCGCCGTGTCGCCATAGCCCATAACCCGGGTGGGCTCGGCAGAAGGCTGCGTCGCGGCGGGGTCGGCATAACCGGGGTTGGGAACAACGCGGGTCGCATCGGCGCTATCGCCAGCCTGCGCGGAACCGTAGCCGCCCATCACGGTTGTCTTGTCCTGATCCATGCAACGATTCCTTTCCGTCGCGCGTGAGCCTCAAGTTATCCATGCATTCTACCCGCGCAAAAGCCTATGATGGGCAGAGTCCGTCGGTATCTACAAGACATGCGCGGGCCTAAGGATCAAAAAGCCCCGCCGGGCCTTGTGGGCGCGGCGGGGCGGACAAGCAGCTATGGACAGCAGACTTAGAACAGGCCGGTGATGTTGCCGTCGTTGTCGACGTCGATGTTCTCGGCCGCGGGCACCTTGGGCAGACCCGGCATGGTCAGAACGCTGCCGGTCAGCGCGACCACAAAGTGGGCACCGGCGGAAACCTTGAGCTCACGCACGGTGATGCGGAAGTTCTCGGGAGCGCCCAGGGCCTTGGCGTTGTCGCTAAAGCTGTACTGCGTCTTGGCGACGCACACCGGCAGGTTGCCAAAGCCGTTCTCGCGCAGCTCGGCGAGCTGGCGCTTGGCGGCCGGCGTAAAGTCAACGCCGTCGGCGCGGTAGACCTTGGTGGCAACGGCCTCGAGGGCATCAGCGACATCAGCGCCGTCCTCATAGGCAAACTTGAGCTCGCTCGGCTGCTCAATCAGACGCATGACCTCATCGGCCAGCTCGAGCGCGCCCTCGCCGCCCTTGGCCCAGACCTCGGAAAGCTTAACGTTGACGCCGAGCTTCTGGCACTCGGACTCGATGAGTGCAAGCTCAGCCTCGGTGTCCGTCGGGAAGCGGTTGATGGCGACCACGCAGGGCAGACCATAAACGTTCTGGATGTTGTCGACATGACGCAGCAAGTTGGGCATGCCAGCCTTGAGTGCCTCGAGGTTCTCCTCGTTGAGGTCGGCCTTGGCGACGCCACCGTTGTACTTAAGCGCACGAGCGGTCGCGACGACCACGACGGCGCTGGGGCGAACGCCCGTCATGCGGCACTTGATGTCGAGGAACTTCTCGGCACCCAGATCGGCACCGAAGCCGGCCTCGGTAATGGCAACATCGCCAAAGCGCATCGCCATACGCGTGGCCATAATAGAGTTGCAGCCGTGGGCAATGTTGGCGAAGGGACCGCCGTGGACAAACGCGGGCGTGCCCTCGAGCGTTTGCACCAGGTTGGGCTTAAGCGCGTCCTTAAGCAACGCGGCCATGGCACCCTGGGCCTTGAGGTCGCGGGCACGGACGGGCTCGCCGGCAAAGCTATAGCCGACGACAATCTCACCCAAGCGTTCCTTGAGGTCGTTGATGCTCGTAGACAGGCACAGGATTGCCATGACCTCGGAGGCAACGGTGATGTCGAAGCCGTCCTCGCGCGGCACACCTTGGGCCTTACCGCCAATGCCATCGACAACATGGCGCAGCTGACGGTCGTTCATGTCGACGACGCGCTTCCAGGTGATGCGCTTAACGTCAATACCGAGCTGATTGCCCTGCTGGATGTGGTTATCGAGCATGGCGGCCAGCAGGTTGTTGGCAGCACCGATGGCATGGAAGTCGCCGGTAAAGTGCAGGTTGATGTCCTCCATGGGAATGACCTGGGCCCAACCGCCGCCAGCGGCACCGCCCTTGACGCCAAAGACGGGACCGAGCGAAGGCTCACGCAGGGCCACGGCGCTCTTGATACCGCGACGACGCAGGCCATCGGCCAGACCGATGGTCGTGGTGGTCTTGCCCTCGCCCGCGGGCGTTGGGTTGATAGCGGTCACGAGGACGAGCTTGGCCTGGTGATCAGTCGGCTCGTTGAGCAGTGAATAGTCGACCTTAGCCTTGTCGAAGCCGTACGGAATAAGGTGCTTAACGTCGACGCCGGCGTTCTTGGCCACCTCGGTAATAGGCAGCGGCGTGACAGAACGTGCGATTTCGATGTCAGTAGGCATGGGCGGTCCTTTCGTTACCGAATGAGAAAAAGACCAATTCAGCATAGCACGGGCGCGCAATAGTAAAACGCCCATAACCGATGAACGGCGATATGTTTACCCGATGCCCAGCGATAGTCCAACAGCCCGCCAAAACAAAACGCCCTAAACGGTAGGTTCAATCCCCAGGTGCTCAAAGGTGCGGAGGGTTGCCTGACGGCCCTGCGGCGTACGAATCATCAATCCGCACTGCAGCAAATAGGGCTCATAGACATCCTCGAGCGTGCCCGGGTCCTCGCCCACCGCGCTGGCAAGGGTCGTAAGTCCCACGGCGCGACCGGAGAACGTCTTGGCGAGCGTCTCCAAAATGCGAATATCCATCCAGTCCAGACCGAGCTCGTCGATCTCGAAGAACTCGAGCGCCTGGCGACAGATATCGAGCTCGATGGGGCCGTTGCCGCGCACCTGTGCGTAATCGCGCACGCGCTTGAGCAGGCGGTTGGCAAGACGTGGCGTGCCGCGCGAACGCGAGCCGATCTCGAGCGCACTAGGATGGTCGATCGTCACGCCCAGGATAGTCGCCGAGCGCGTCACAATCTGCGCGAGCTCCTCGACCGTGTAGTAATCCAGGCGATATGAAATGCCAAAGCGGTCGCGCAACGGGCCGGTCAACATGCCTGAGCGGGTCGTTGCCGCTACCAGCGTAAACTTGGGAATATCCAGGCGAATCGAGCGCGCCGCCGGACCCTTGCCAATCACGATATCGAGGGCAAAGTCCTCCATCGCGGGGTACAGGACCTCCTCGACCGAACGGTTGAGGCGGTGGATCTCGTCGATAAACAGCACATCACCCGGCTGCAAGTTAGTAAGGATGGCCGCTAGGTCGCCCGTGCGCGCGATGGCAGGGCCACTCGTGGTCTTGATCTGAGCGCCCAGCTCGTTAGCGATAACGGTGGCCAGCGTGGTCTTGCCCAGGCCCGGAGGACCCGAGAAGATCACGTGGTCGAGCGTCTCGCCACGGCTCTGCGCCGCTTCGATCAACACGCGCAGGCTTTGCTTGATGTGCTCCTGGCCGCAGTAATCGTCCAGGCGCTGAGGGCGCAAAGTGCGGTCGACATCGAGATCCTCGGCCGTCAGCTCCGAGCCTACCATGCGCTCGCCGTGCGCCATGGATGCCGCCGGCGAGTTACCGGGCGTCGCCCACAGGTCCTGAGAGTCATCGGCTTCCCACATCACGCATCCATTCCGAGTCGCTTAAGCGCCGCGCCGAGCAGATCCTCGACACGCATATTCTGCCCATCATACCCGCTCAGGGCAACATCGGTCTCCTGCGGGCTAAAGCCCATGGAAAGGAGCGCCGCACGGGCATCATCGATCGCCGAGGGAGCGGCAGCGGGCACGGGCATCGCAACCTGTCCGGGAATCACGTCGACCGGCACAAAGCCCTTATCCTTGGCAAAGGTGCTCTTGAGTTCCAGGATCAGGCGCTGAGCTGTCTTTTTGCCCACACCGGGTACCTTGGCCATGCCCTTGTCGTCCTCGGCCATCACCAGCGAATACAGCTGCCCCACGGTATAGGTGGAAAGCACGGCAAGCGCCAGGCGCGGGCCAACACCCGAAACGGACACGAGCCGGTCGAACATCGTGCGCTCATCCTTTGAGGAAAAACCGAAAAGTGTCATGGCGTCCTCGCGCACCTGCATACGCGTGTAGAGGCGGACCTCGCCACCGGGCGTCGGCAACGTGGCCGCAGTGCTGCCCGAAATGCCGAGCTCAAAGCCAACGCCCGACACATCGACGACAGCAGAGCTCATCGTGGACTCGACAAGCGTTCCGTGGAGCTGGGAAATCATCAGTATCCGGTTCCTCTCTGTTGATAGAACTCGCCACCGGTGAGGGCGCGGGTGCGGCTGAGGTTTACGTGGCAGATGGCGCAGGCCAGGGCATCGGCGGCATGGTCGGGATGCGGGTCGTGGTCGAGCTGTGTTAGCGTGCGTACCATGTAGGCGACCTGCCGCTTGTCCGCGGCGCCGGTGCCCACCACAGCCTGTTTGATCTGCATGGGCGTGTACTCGCCAATCTCGAGCGCGCACTCCGAAAGCGCCACAAGCGCAGCACCTCGGGCATGCGCCGTGGGAATGGCCGAACGAACGTTGGCACCAAAGTAGATGCTCTCGACAGCAGCCGTGTCGGGTCGATAACGCTCAACGACATCCTTAAGGTCATGGGCGATATGCGACAGGCGCACCGCGAGCGGACTGCCCGCGCTGGTCTCGATACAACCGTAGGCACGGCAGCGGACCTCACCGCGCCGTTCCTCGATAATTCCCCAACCCGTATGGGCCAAACCGGGGTCGATACCCAAAATGACCAAGCCAACCTCCCCTCGCCACAAGTACATCGCAAGGCAAGGCCCCGCGCACTATTCACGAACGTCTGTTCTAGAATAACACAACGCTAGCCCTATAAGTCAGCCGAGATCGAATTGTAGGTTGAGCTTACGCAAGCGAGCGCCCGCCAGAGAGAGCAAGGTGCCTTGAAAGAGGAGGGCATTGACCTGGCGGTCATGTCCGACGATTGAAAGGCAGATTGCCGCTCTGGCGGGCGCGCAGCGACCTAGTTCTGAGAGAAGAACGGAAATTGTCGGGGATCAACCGGCGGATGCGGCATCGGGCCACCCTGGGGCCCACCCTGCGGGCCACCCTGGCCGCCCATCATCTTATCGATGGCGTCCTGAACCTCGCCCTCGAACTTTTTCATTCCCTCGTGCAAACGACGTTGACCGTCCTCGGAGCGCAGCTCCTCCATTTGCTCGGGCGAAATACCCAGCAGCTCGCCCAGCACGCCCATCATCTCGTTTCGCACGCGCTCGCTCGTATCCTCGTCGGCAAAACGACGCACCTCGGCGCGAGCCAGCGAATCGACCGTCATGCGCTCCTTGCCGCTCAGCCCCAGGTCGGACCACGCGAGCATGTACGGCCAGGCACGCTCGGCAAACGAACGGGCCGAGACGATCGGCGCCATCGGCAACATGCGGCGGGCAGCCTCGCCCTGGCGCACGAGCATCAGCAGCAGCGAGCAAGCCTCAGGCTTGCCAGCGGCCATCGGGATGTCGTCGAAAGCTCGATTGCGGTCCACGTGCGCCTCGAGCGCGCCATCGACCTCACCCGGCTCAAGCCCGCCGAGCAGCTGTGCCGCGCGGTCGAGCATATCGACCGGACCGTCGAGCGTCGAGAGCGCCTGCGCCAGCACGCGCTCCATACAATCTTCCACCGCGTTGAGCGTCACGAGCTCTTGGGGCACCACGGCAGACGTGCGGTTGCGCACACGCGCCACAAACTCAAGCGTCGACAGGTACACATCGCCAAAGGGCGCAAAGTCGCCCTGGTAGCCGCCGCAAAGCGCCGGCGCCGCCAGCGCGTACTCGGTTTTGGACAGCGAGCTCAGCGCCATCGCACCCAGCTCGAGCGCCGTGTCCTCCAGCATGAGGCCCAACGTGCGCGAGCGCAGACGCTCGGCATCGCCCGCCGACACGTCGCGATCGAGCATACGCGCCGCATCCGGTGCATCGCGCTCGACGGTGCGAATGTGCAAACGCTCGGCGATGGCGCGGACGGCGGCGCAGCGGGCAGCCTCGGCCTCTTCCTGCGCCGGCGTAAAGATACGGTTGCGCCCCAGCACCAGGCCAATCACATTGCGCGGGCCCAGAGCGTCGACGGCCAGCGCCGCCAGCAGGGACGACGGCAAGTCACCCTCGAGTGCCACCACAGCACGCGACGCACCGTGGGCTCGGGCGTTGTCGCGCACGGCGAACACCAGCGCCTGCCACAGCCACTCTTCGGAACGGAACTCGGGCAGTTCGTGATCTTCCAGGGCATCGAGCATCACGCCGCGCTGAATCTCCTGAACCAGCAGACTCTCCTCAAAACACGGCGCCTGGGCCACCACGCGACCGCAGTCGTCGAGCACAAACGAACCGCCGGTATACACCGACTCGTCAAAGGCACCGACCGGCGCCATGCAGGCAAACCACACGCTGCGCTTGGATGCGATCTTGCGGTAGGCGCCGCTGCGAACGGCGGCAATGGCGGCAGTCTCACGGTCGGTCATGTCAAACGCGTTGAATTGGAAATACGCAATGAGGTCAACACCGGTCGGCAACATCTCGAGTTCGCGGTCCAAGTCAAAAATCACGGCGATGCGCACGCCGTCCACGTCGAACACCGGCGGCGCCCAACGCGTGTCGTTGTTCTCGCCACGCTGCAGGGCAATGCTCGAACGCGCCGGCACCACATGACCGTCCTTGAGCATCATGTAGTCGAGCAGCGGCTGGCCCTCAAACGAAACCGCCGCGGGCACGATGCAGATCATGTCAAGTTCTTGGATACGCTCGGCGACACCGGTCAAGCCGGCAAGCATGTCGTGCTCAAAGTCGGCAGCGCCCACCAGGCCACCGGGCATGGCGCCCATAAAGAGCGGAGCCGGAACGCACAGCACGCGCGCCCCGCGCTCGTGGGCCAGACGAGCCTGGTCCTCGATGCGGCCGCAAATGCCCTCAATATCACCCAGGCGCATATCGATCTGTGCAAGCGCGAGCTTCATGGCCCAGCCCTTTCCGTCGTAAACCATCGAAATCGTAGTAAAAGCGCCGGCCGCATAATGCAGTCGGCGCTTGCATGTGCATATGCTAGCTATGATACCCCGAGCGGGGGCGCGCTCCTAGAATGTCGCGGACCACAGCCCGTGCAGGTTGCAGTAGGCATAGACGGTACCGGTCTTGGAGCCGCCCGCGAAAAACGTCGCGGGTTTCATGCCGGGCTCAAGGTAATGGACCTCCAAGCGGCCCTCGGCCTCAAGGGCGATCCACTCAATGTAGTGCTCGGGCAGGCTGGGGTGCTCGACCGAACCAACGCGGGCGCGAATCACGTGACCGTCACGCTCGGTCTCGACAACAGGCACGTGCTTCTCGTGCGCCGCGTCCTCAGTGTTTGCAGTCAGTTCCGTGCAACCGGCAGGGGTCGCAACGTCGTCGCCAAGGGCAGCGATGAGCTTGCCGTCGGGGTCCTTAAAGAATTTCGCCATGATGTTCTCCTTTGCTGATGTGCCAATGTTCTTGATGGTTCTTATGCCCAAAGGCAGACAAACCATCCACGGCATTGCAAATGAACACATAACGGGCGGGGACGATGGGACAGCGCGTGCCATCCGCCCTGGCGGCCCCACCCGAGCGGGTTAGCGACCGTCGCCGCCGAGCAGCGCCAGAACATCCTCGCGGGTAAACAGCGCCGACGAGATGCCGTCGCCGCCGAGCACGCTGTTGACCAGGTCGCGCTTGGACTCCTGCATCTGCATAATGCGTTCCTCGATCGTGTCCTTGGCGATGAGCTTGTACACGGTCACGGTATGCTGCTGGCCAATACGATGCGCACGGTCGGTCGCTTGGTCCTGCGCCGCCACGTTCCACCACGGGTCGTAGTGGATGACCACGTCGGCAGCCGTCAGGTTAAGGCCCACGCCGCCCGCCTTGAGCGAAATCAAAAAGACCGGAACCTCGCCCGCTTGGAACTGCGCGACCATCTTGGCGCGGCTCTCCTTAGACGAAGCGCCCGTGAGCTTAAGGAAGGCGATGTCCTCCTTGGCCAGGCGCTTACCGATAATATCGAGCATACCCGTAAACTGGCTGAACAACAGGATGCGATGTCCGCCGTCGAGTGCGCCGTGCACGAGCTCCATGCACGTATCGAGTTTGGCGCTCCCCGCCTTGTAATCCTCGTAGTGTAGACGCGGGTCGCAGCAGATCTGGCGCAGCTTGGTGAGCTCGGCGAGCACCTTGAGCTTGTCTTTCTTAAACTCGGATGACTCGCGGTGCTGCACCTGTTGGGCGATGCGGTCCTGGTTGGCCAGGTAGAGCTTGCGCTGCTCGCCGGTGAGCTGCGCCATGACCGTATCCTCGATCTTCTCGGGCAGGTCGGCCACCACGTCTTCCTTGACACGGCGCAGCACAAACGGCGACACGAGCGCTTGCAGGCGAGCGGCACTGTCGCCCTCGGCATGCTCGACCGGGCTTTCGAAGCGCTTTGCAAACGATTCACGCGTACCCAGCAGGCCCGGCATCAAAAAGTCGAAGATGCTCCAGAGCTCGGATAGGCGGTTTTCGATGGGCGTGCCCGTCAGGGCAAAGCGCACGCCGGCAGGCAGGCGCTTTGCGGCGCGCGCCACCTGGGTGAGCGGGTTTTTAATGTACTGGGCCTCATCGAGCACCACACGGGCAAAGTCCTGCTCGACGTACTCGTCGATATCGCGGCGCATGAGGTCATACGATGTTACAACCACATTATGCTCGGCCACGCCGGCGATCTGCACGCGACGCTGCGCCTTGGCGCCCACAATGGCGCACACATCGAGCGACGGGGCAAAGCGCTCCAGCTCGGCGGTCCAGTTGTACACAAGCGACGCGGGACACACCACAAGCGTGGGTTTAGTGTCCCCCGCCTCCACGCGCGCCAGGATATGTGCGATCATCTGGAGCGTTTTGCCCAGGCCCATGTCGTCGGCCAAGATGCCGCCAAGGCTCAGGTGTTCGAGCGAGCCGAGCCACTGGTATCCGTCGACCTGGTAGCCGCGCATCGTTGCCTTGAGCGATGCCGGCACCGTAAAGTCCATCTTGCCGAGCGTGTCCAGACGCTCGACGGTACGGCGGAACGCAGCGTCGCGATCGGCCTCGAGCGCGGGCGTGCGCGCGAGCATGCTATCGACGAACAGGGTGCTCGATGCGGGAAGCGACACGCCGTCGAGCAGGTCGACGGCATCGACACCCAGGTCCTCGGCGAGGCCAAACGCGGCTCGAGCGCCCTCGTCCAGGCGAATGATGTCGCCCGACGTGAGACGCGCAAACGTCTGGTGACGCTTGTAGGAGTCGAGGTAGATGGCAAGGTCCGCGGCCGAAAGCCCGCTCGCGCCCAGCTCGACATCGAGCAGATTGGTCTTGACGGTTGCACGCACCGAAAGTTTGGGCGCAGGGCGGACCGAGACCTGGCGCAGGCGGTCGCTGAGCATGACCTCACCCAGCTCGGACAGGGCGGACAGGCCCTCGGTCAGCAGGCAGAACAAGCTCTCGTCATCGCGCTCCTCAAACGCCAGACCGCCCTCGTAGAAATCGAAGTACAGGGCCGCCGTGTCCATAACACGAAACTCTGCCACCTCGTCGCGGGGCGGCACGCCGGGGCGTTGCTCTTCGAAGAGACTGCCCGGAGCGCCCAGACTAAAGAGATCTGCCGACCAGTCGCCGTAGGTAACCGTAATTTTGCAGGTCACAAGCCCATCGTCGACGCCGATCGCCATAGCAAAGCTTGGCTCGGGCGCCACGGTATCGAGCGCGGCGGGCGCGGTAAGGTCGGTGTAGTCGCGCAAAATGGGCAGCGCCATACGGCAGAACTCCCCCACCTGGTCGACAGCGATATGGATCGGCGTGCGACAGGGCAGTAAGCGCGATAGGAACGGTGCCGCATGCTGGGCAAACGCTACATCGGCGCGGCGCGCACGGCGGGTGTCGACCAGATAGGCGACGTCGCCCGAAGCAAAGCAGTATGCATCGGCCGGCAGGCGTAGATCGTAGCTGCCGCCAGCCGCCGGCGCGATTTTGGCGGCAAGGAGCGGTGGGCGCTTAGACAGCGCCTCGTCCTCCCCTTCCGGAGGCATCTCAACCGCCACGTCATAGGTGCGATGCGTCGTCGTCCCCCGCGACCAGGCGGGCTCAAAAGAGATGGTCTGACCGCGCAACAGGTCCAGCACATATACGATGCTATGCTCGGACAGCGGCAACTGACGCTCGGCGACAAAACCGCTGCGGGCAAAGTCGTACGACGCCGAACGCGAGCTTGTGATGTCATCGAGATAAGCAACTGTCGTCACGACAAGGTTGAGCAGCTTTGTCGACACGTCTTCGAAGGCTTCGGGCGTATGGACAAACGTGAGCTTCTTGCCGTACGAGAAGGTGCCACCGCGCACGTAGGCATCGGCCATGTCGTCGATGTCCTTGACCACGTAGGAGACCGATCCACAGCGAATGCGAAGCTCGAGCGCCCAGCTAAAGCGGTCGGCAAACAGTGGATTGTAGTACGGCACCAGCGAGGGCTCCAACACCGCCTTGGGGGCATCGGGATCCACACTGCCGGCGAGCTTGCGGCGCATGCTCGCCAGCTCATCCATGCGCGCGTCCGAAAGATCGGAGAGCGCTGCCATGAGGCTGGGACTCGTGGGAACGGGCGCCGGAAAGGGAAAGTTGGGATTGACGGCCGGCGCTTTGGGCGCGGTGCGCGCAGGCTGTTTCGGCTGCGCCGTAAACGTGCGGACCGGCGTGCGCAAACCTTCGACGGGCTCGGCGCCGCTGGCATCCAAATACGCCAGAGCTGTGGCAATAGCGTGCTTGCACATACCGGGGTAACGATAGGCGGCGGGGCAATCGCAGTCGTAGTCGATCACCTCGCGCTCGTCCATGTCGAGCGCCACGTGCGTCTTGTACAGGTCGCCGCGCGAACCGCGCACCGAGCCCTCAACCGTCACGTTTTTGGAGAAGCGCGAGCCGCTGTCCTCGATCGACAGCACGGCGCCGTTGAGCATGAGCGAACGCCCCTTCATAAAGGTGCCGCTCAACGCCGCCTCTTTGCGAAGCGCCTGCACAAACGTCCCCTGCGCCATCACTTCCTCCAATCTCACCCGGGGTAGCTTAGATAACCGTCACGCGGCCTTGGTTGCCGACGATGGCCTTTGCCTCTGCCAGCAGCGGAATCGAGCGTGCGTTGACCTTGGCCGGTACCTCGGCACGCAGTACGCGCCCGTCCACCTGCTCGATAAAGATCTCCACGCGGTCGCCGCCCGGGTTGGCGGTAAGCACCGTGGCAAGACGCGCCATATTGCCCTGGCTAAAGCGGCTGTTGGGCACCATGACCTCAAACACCTTGGGCTTGTTGTTCTCCTCGTTAAGCTCAAGCGGCACGATCTCCTGCGCGATGATCTGGTCGCCGCGGTCCGAACGCTCGAGCTTGCCCTTAATGCGCACAAACGCATCGGACAGCTGCGCACCGGTCTCGGGATCGACCTCGCCGTACAGGTACCCCTCGGCCTCCTTGTAGGTCTTGGGGAACACCACGACCGTGGCCTCGCCTTCCATGTCCTCGAGCTGCACGATGCCCATGGGGTCGCCGTTTTTGGTCACGCGCTTGGACACGCTCGAGACCATGCCGGCCCACCACAGCGCCTTGCCCTCGGGAATCTCCTGGTTGATGGTACCGCCCGTAGGATTCTGAACTTCGTAGCCAGTGTCGATCTGCGAGAACGAGAAGTCGCGTGCCTTGGCTAGTGCATACTCAAACGGGCGCAGCGGGTGGTCCGAGACATAGATGCCCAGAACCTCCTTCTCCTGGCTCAGCTTAAGGTGGCGGTCCCACTCCTGGCCGTCCGGATCGGGCACGCTCACCTCAAAGCCCGAGCCCTCAACGTCGCCAAACATGTCGAAGAACGACGTCTGGCCGCTCGCGCGGTCCTTCTGGCGCTTTACCGCGGCATCGATGATGTTCTCAGGGTTGTTCTTATCCACAAAGTGCATCATCTGGCGACGCGGATACCCCGTGGAGTCGAAGGCGCCTGCCTTGATGAGCGATTCGATCACACGGCGGTTGGCCTGGCTCGAGTCCACGCGCTCGACAAAGTCGTGCAGCGTCTTAAACGGACCGCCCGCCTCGCGCTCGGCGATAATCGCCTGCGCCACGCCGGTGCCCACGCCGCGGATGCCAGCCAGACCAAAGCGCACGCCTTCCTTGGTAGCCGTGAACTCGGTACCGGACTCGTTGACATCTGGCGAAAGCACGGGGATGCCGTCGTGACGGCACGCCGAGACGTAATGCACGATCTTGTCGGTCTTGCCCGTATAGGACGTCAGAACGGCCGCCATGTACTCGTGCGGATAATGCGCCTTGAGCCACGCCGTCTGCATAACCAGGATGGCGTAGCCGGCGGAGTGCGACTTGTTAAAGGCGTAGGACGCGAACTCGAGAACATCGTCCCAAATCTTCTGGGCGACCTCGCGCGTGTAGTTGTTCTTGATGGCGCCGTTCATCCAGTGGTCGTAGGTGGTCTCGTCCGAGCCATCCTCCCAGTGGAGCACCGTTGACGTGAGCAGTTTGATCTTCTTTTTAGCCACGGGCTTACGGATACGCGAGTCCGATTCGCCCTTGGAGAAGCCGCACATCTCGACGGAGATGAGCATAACCTGCTCCTGGTAGACCATGGTGCCGTAGGTTTCGCCCAGGATGTCGTCCAGGCGGTCGTCGTAGGAGACCGCCGGCTCCTTACCATTCATACGGTTGATGTAGGACGAGACCATGCCGGCGCCCAACGGGCCCGGGCGGTACAGGGCGATCAATGCTACGACGTGTTTGTACTCGGTGGGCTTCATGTTCTTGATCGTGGCCGTCATGCCGGCGGACTCGACCTGGAAGACGCCGGCGGTGTGGCCGGAGCCCATGAGCTTAAAGATCTCGGGATCGTCAAAGGGGATCTCTTCCTCTTTGATGTCGATGCCGAAGTTCTTTTTGATGTTGGCCTTGGCCTTGGAGATAACCGTCAGCGTGCGCAGGCCCAGGAAGTCCATCTTGAGCAGGCCCATGTCGGCAACGGTATGGCCCTCGTACTGGGTAATCTCGACGCCGCCCTTGGTATCGAGCTTGGTGGGCACGTGCTCATTGACGGGGTCACGGCAGATCAAAACGGCGCACGCGTGCACGCCCTCGCCACGAGTGAGGCCCTCGATCGAGAGCGCCGTGTCGATGATGCGGCGAGCGTCGTCGTCCTTTTTATAGGCCTCGGCAAAATCGGGGTTAAACAGATCCTCTTTGCCGGGTTGCTTTTCGAGCACCTGCTTGAGCTTGACCTTGGGGTCGCTCGAGACCATCTTGGACAGGCGCTGGCCCATGTAGACCGGATAGTCCAGCACGCGCGCGGCGTCGTTGATGGCCTGCTTGGCCTTAATGGTCGAGTAGGTGATGACGTGGGTGACCTTCTCGGGGCCGTAGAGCTGGCGAACGTGCTCCACGACCTCGAGGCGCCGCTCATCGTCGAAGTCCATATCGATATCGGGCATCTCGGTACGCTGCGGGGACAGGAACCTCTCGAACATCAGGCCGTTCTCGAGCGGGTCGAACGCGGTGATGTTCATGGCGTAGGCGACGATAGCGCCGGCGGCCGAGCCACGGCCGGGGCCGACGCCGATGCCGTTGTCCTTGGCCCATTGCACGTACTCGGCAACGATCAAAAAGTAGGCGGCAAAGCCCTTGTCGCAGATGACCTTGTATTCGTACTCAAAGCGTTCTTTGATGTTGACGCCACCGATCTCGCGTGTGGCCCAGTCGTCACCATAGTGCTGGCGCAGACCTTTCTCGCACTCGCGGCGGAACTGGCTCTCATGCGTCTCGCCGGGATCGAGCAACGGGAAGCGCGGCAGGATGATGGAGTCCCAGTCCAGCTCAACGTAGCACTTGTCGGCGATCTCGAGCGTGTTGTCGCAGGCCTCGGGGCAATACGGGAACATCGCCCGCATCTCCTCCTCGGTCTTCATGTAAAACTCCGAGCCGGTCATGCGCATGCGGTTGGGGTCGTCGACCTTGGCGTTCATGCCAATACACATGATGACGTCCTGCACGGGCGCATCCTCGCGGCGCAGGTAGTGGAAGTCGTTGGTGGCGATGACCTTGACGCCCACCTGCTTGGCGATATCGATGAGCGTGCGGTCCATCTGCTCGTCAGTCAGGCCGTTGTCGGTGGTGATGCCGTGTTCCTGGATCTCGATGTAGAAGTCGCCGGGCTCGAAGGTATCACGGAAGGTCTCGGCCCACTTGATGGCGCCTTCCATGTCGCCGCGGTCGATGTATTTGGGGATGATGCCCGCGATACAGGCGCTCGTGCAGATCATGCCCTTGGCATGGCGGCGCAGGTTGTCGAGCGTCACGCGCGGCTTGTAGTAAAAGCCCTGCACGGCGGCCTCGGAGACCGTCTGCATCAGGTTGACGTAGCCTTCCTGGTCTTTGGCCAGGAGGATCATATGGTAGAGCTCGGGCTTGTGGTCGCGGGCAAGGGTCTCGTCCGGCGTAAAGTAGACCTCGCAGCCAAAGATGGGCTTGATGACCAGGGGCGGCTTGAGCTCGTCGATGTTGCCCTTCTCGTCCCACATGGCCATGTCTTTGACGTACTGGGCATGCTCACGCGGGTTTGCCTCGGGGTCGGGCTCCACCAGCTCGTCGCGGCGGTCCTTTTCCAAGAAGGCCTTGTCGTGGCTCCAGGTTTTGTACTCGGGCGTGTTGTGGTTGACGGCGTCGCAGGCCAGCGCCAGATCGGGCACGCCATACATGTAGCCGTGGTCGGTAATGGCCACGGCGGGCATGCCCAGCTCAACGGCACGGTTGACCATATCCTGGATACGGGTTGCGCCGTCGAGCATGGAAAAGACAGTGTGGTTGTGCAGATGGACGAATGCCATGTGATGAGCTCCGATGCGGGTTCGTGTTCTGACTGAACGATTTTACCCCACGGCACGGACAGCACCCGAACCTAGCCAAACCAACACGGCTCCTCTTGCAGTTGCGGTGAAATAGTTCCCGCTTGGGCCACCTGGGCCGCAATACAGGAACTATTCCACCGCAAGTTATCTGAGGGCTAGAGATTGTAGGTGACTACCTGAGGTTCGGCGGGTTCGACGAAGATGGTTGGATCCGGCTGCTCCACGCGAACGAACTTGACCGTCACCGTCTCAAAGCCCGCCTTGTGCAACACGTCGGCGTAGACGCGCGCCTGCAGGGCGTGCTTCTCGAGCAGCTGGTCCGGCGTCTCATCCGGCGTGCCACCCGTCTTGTAATCGATGACCAGTGCGCGTGACGGATCGGCCGGGTCGGTCGCCAAAGCGTCGATGGCGCCTTCGGCATATGCACCGTAGCGGGCGATGTCCTCGTCCTCGCAGCCCAGCGAGAAGAACGGCACCTCGGCGCGAACGCACGGCCACGCGAACAGCTCGGCACGAACCGACGACTTGAGCCAGCGCTCCAGAGCGACATCGAAGCGCTCGCGCTGTTCTGGCGTCAGGTGCCACAGGCGAGCCAGGGCGTCGGCACGCTCAGCGGGCAGCGCATCGGCACCCATCTCGATGAGCCACTGGCAGGCGGCGTGGAAGGCCGAGCCCAGCGCCATGGGATTGCCGGCGGGCTCGACAGCGGCCACGTCTGCGTCCGTCATCTCGGAACCATCCGACTCCGCATCATCGCCGGCCTCGTCCATGGGAACACGAGCCTCGGCGGCACGGTCTTCCGTCTCGGCATGGAGTGCCGCGGCGATTGACGAGTAGCTATACGAGTCACGCATCGGATACGGACAGATGCCCATGCGCACGCCCACTGCCTGGGGATACACAAGCTCGAACGAATCGGGCTTGGGGTCGACAGGACCGGGGACGATTGTACTGGCCGAATCGTCGGCAGCATCCGTATCGGCATCGCCACGAACAAGCCTGCCCTCGGCATCCAGCGAAGCGTTGGCCTCAAACGTCTGCTCGCCAAAGGTAAAGCCCGCGAGCGAAATGAGCTCGTAGTCGCCCAGCTGGGAGTTGTCGAACACCAAGCGGTCGGCATCGAGCTGCGGCATATCCAGAGCATCGGTCGGCAAAATACGGCGCAGCACATCGTAGGTCAGATCGGTCTCGACATCAAAGGTCGGCGCCGTCACCTTGCCGCGGCTCACGCCGGCATCCATCGCCAGAATGACCAGCTCACGCGCTCGCGTCATGGCGACATAGAGCAGACGAGCCCGCTCCTCGAGCGAAAGCTGCAGGTCGTCGTTGCGCAGGCGAGCAAATGCCTCGACGGGAGAACCCGTCGCACAGACGTCCTCCATGAGCTCCGGCGACAGCCACAGCGACGCGCCCTTGCCCTTAAACGCATGCTCAAACTGCTTTTTGACGTCGTCGCCCTTCACAAAGGCACCGTCGGCAAGCTTAACGCCGTCGAAGCGTGCCGGCAGTGCCACGACCTGCGCTCCACCCTCGACGCGACCCATCTGCGCCGCACCCGAGGACTTACGCACGCCAAAGCACTCGGCGACCGCCACGACCGGATATTCCAGACCCTTGGAGGCATGCACCGTCATGATGCGCACCGCGCCGTCGCCTTCCTCGTTGAGGGCACCCGGGGCTTCCTTGCCCGCCAAGAAGCGGTCGAAGGCCAGCGCGATGGAACGCGGAGAATTGCCGAGCTCGGCCTCTGCCTCGGCCACGGCATCGAGCGCCTTGAGCACGTTGGCGGCAATGGCCTTGCCCTCGGGGCCGCGCTGCGCCAGACGCACGAACCAGCCGGAAGCATTGACCACGTCGCGCGCGATGGCGGCGAACGAATCGCGGCCCACGCGACGAAGCGCATACCGCAGCACCTCGCGGGCGCGCGTCACAAGCGGCAAGTCTTGCAAACCCGGCACGTCGAAATCGCTCATGATGCCCATGTCGATATTCCGGCGCGAGGTCTCCCCTGTCTCGCTATCGAGCTTGGTCGCCAGCGCCAGGAACTCCTGGGCGCCGAGCGCAAACATCGGCGAGGCGAGCAGCGGCATAAGGCCCTGCGCCGTATCGGCCGGATTGGCGAGCGCACAAACCAGGGCGCGCACCGTCTGCACCTCGGCTGCTTGGGCAAAGACCGAGCCGCCCGCGATGACGCAGTCGAGCCCCTGATCGCGGAAGGCCTGGGCGTAGACGTCGGCGTTGGTCATGCGGCCCAGCAGCAGTACCATGCCGCCCTGGGGCTGGCCCGCTTTGACGAGCGCTTGGAACCGCTCCGCAATCGCACGAGCTTTCGCCTGCGTTCGCTCCTGGGTGCTGCCACCGGCAACGAACAGCGCCTGGCGGCGCGAAGCCTTCGCCTTGAGCTTGTCCTCGCGTTTGTCGCTCGGTTCAAGATCCAAGAACCCCTGCATCAAACCACCGGTGTTGCCGTCAAAGACGCGTGCTACGTAGCGCAGCACCTCGTCGTGGCTGCGGAAGTTGCGCACGAGTTTGACGAGCTCGCCAGCGGGGGCATCGGATGCGACAGCCGTCTCGGGCGCAGCAGAGGAGCCCACCTTGCGCTCCTGGCGGCGAAACACCTCGACCTCGGCGCCACGGAAGCGATAGATGGACTGCTGTGCATCGCCTACGGTGCACAGCGCGCGCTCCCCCGCACCCGTCAGGTAGCGTATCAGATCGACCTGCATCTGGTCGGTATCCTGAAACTCATCGATCATGACCATCTTAAAGCGGCCCTCGTACGCAGCACGGATGGCAGGGTAATCGCGCAACGCCTCGTAAGCCATACGCAGCAGGTCGTTATTATCGAGAGCGGACTGGGCAGCCTTCAGCGCGCGATACTCAGCCTCCACGGAACGGGCCAGGCCCACCAGCGCATCGAGCGCCGGGCCACCGCAGGCAAGCACGATATTGATAAACGCATCGGCGGCCTCGGCCTTGAGCAGCTCGACCTGCTCCTTAGGGAATGCCTTGCTCGCGCGCGGCATGGTGCACGACATCATGAGTCGCGCTGCATCGGCCATGGTCTTGCCGCTCGCCTCGAACGCGTCAATGGCGTCGAGTGCCATCTGCGCCTTCTCGGTCGCGGCCTTGCTTGCGCCCAGCGCCGCGCGATAGGCATCGGCGAGTGCCGAGGTATCGGCCTGGCCGCGCGCCACGCACACGTCGTCCATACCGCCCGGCAACTGGCTCGACAGCTCCAGCAGGTCGCGCACCAGGCCCTTGATGGTCGTGCCGGTGCCAAAGGAACCGCCCTCGCCCGCCATGGGATACCAGGCATAGAGGGCCTTGAGCGATGCCGCGAGCTCGGGGGCGGCATCGGGCGCCGTCGCGCGGGCCAGCACATGCTCAACAGCCTGGTCCATAAGCTCGTCGGTATCGGTGAGCACCGTGAACTCGGGGTCGATGCCCAGCTCCAGCGCATGCGCGCGCAGGATACGCGAGCACATGCCGTGAATGGTCGAAATCCACGCGTCGTCGACGGTCAGTGCTTCCTCGTCCATGCCCTCGTCGATAAGCGCACGGCGCACGCGGTCGCGAATCTCGGCCGCGGCATCTTTGGTAAAGGTAATAGCGAGCACCTGATCCAGATGTTCAACGAACGGACCGGATTCGGGCGAGAGCGCGTAGACGATGCGGCGCGTAAGGGTAAAGGTCTTGCCCGAACCGGCGCCCGCCGAGACAAATAGCGGACGGTCGAGCGTTTTGACAATCTGCAGCTGTTGCGGCATCAAAGTCGAAAGATCCATGGTCTACACGTCCCTCCTTACAAACGTTCCTTGGTGGTTATACGAACAGCGCGCATGCGCGGCTTGCGCCGATGTCGGGTCGACAGCGGCGACGTCACCTGCCTCGAGCTCGCGCAGGCGCTCGGCAATGCCGGTCTCCACGCGGTCGAGCAGGGCATCGAAGTCCATGCTGCCGCCCTCGCCCGGGAAGCCCTTCTTGAGGCCCGGGATGCGACCGTCACCACGCTCTTCCTCGAGCAACTCGGCACTCGCCGCGCCGCGCAGCGCGGGCTTGCCGCCCTTGGTCGAGAAATAGAGCGCAGCACGGGTATCTAGGCCCAGCGCCCGACGCATGGCCTGCGCGTAGATGAGTGTCTGGGTATGGGGTGGCAGCCAGCGCGGGTCGTCGATGGGCGCCGTGCCCGATTCCTCGTCGCGCACCGTAGGGTCGGCGAGCTTAAACTCCTCAACGCCCGTGCGATGCTTGTAGTCGATTACCACGGCGCGATTCTCGGCATCCACATCTACGCGGTCGATGCGCCCGCCGAGCGGCCAACCGGCATACTCAACGTTAAGATCGTTAAAGGCAAACTCCAGGTAGCGCGGAGCAAAAGGAGTCAGCGCCTCGGACTCGTAGGCAAGGACGCCCTCCAGCTGCGGCAAGATCTCGGCCACCTGACGCTCCTCCACCGGGGAGAGCGGCACCAGCGGGCCCTCGTTGCCACGCTTGCCCGCATGCTCGGCCAAGGTATCGGTAAAGACCTCGCGCAGCAGCTCCTGTGCGCACGGCAGATTCTCGGGCGTCACGCGCTCCATGCCCTTCTGCGGAAGACACGCATGCAAGTGCTCCAGCACGTCGTGGACAAAGTTGCCCTTCTCCATGTTGCCAAAGCCCGCGTCGATCGACTGGGGCTTGACGCGATACGAGACGAACCAGCACAGCGGGCAGGTGGAATAGGCCTCGATCTGCGAGGCGGACGTCAGACGCGGCACAAGCGGCGCGTCCTCACCCTCGCCATCGCGACGGCACAGGACCAAATACGGAATGGCTTCATCGCTCAGATGCTGAGGAGCTTCGCAGGTCACGCGCTCGCGCCTAAGACCTTCACCTGCCGCGGGATCAAAGTCGGCGATGATATCGCCCTCGCCCACGCGCATGGGCTTGGCAGCGCCAGCGGCCTCGGCATGTGCCCACAGCTCGGTCCATACGGCTGCCGGGTAGCACTCGCGTGCCTGGCGATCGTGCGTCACACGGGCGAGCGCGACCGGACCGCTCGCCGCCTGCATCGCACGGCCAAAGCGCACGCGCAGCAGGGCAGCGGGCTCCAAAGACACGCCGTCGCGGCGCAGCTCGGCTGTCAACGTGGCAAGCGGGCCCTCTTCGTGCGAAAGCGGATAGCTGTCCAGGTCGACATCGGCAAACAGCACGGCATCGTAGCTGCCAGGGCGAAGAACCGACGCATCGGCAAGCGACGCGAAGCGCACTTGTGCTCGTGGTGTGCGATCGACCTCGTAGGTCTCGTAATCGTAGGCGGTACTGCGCTTGTCCACCTTGGTTCGAACGCCGTCGAGAACCGGCACGGTCGCGGCCTGCGACACGTCGAGCGCGCGAGCATCGTTCATAAGGATGTCGATGGCATGGCGCAGCAAAGCCGTCTCTGCCTGGCGACGGGCCTGGCCGTCAAGGCCGCCTAGAGCGCGATCGGGCAACGCCTCGGCAACGGCAAGCATGGCCTTAAGCGCCGTCACGGGCTTGTCACGCCACAGCGCCTGGAACACGTCCGAGACCACACACGGTACGTTCTTAAACCAGTTCTCGTCACTCGCCGCTTTACGCGCGCCCCTGATCTGGCCCTGCACGCTCTGCAGCAGGCTCTTGACGCCCGCGGTAGTCTTGCTGCGCGAGAGACGCATATTCTTATCGAAGGTACGGGCATTGACGGCATCAGCGCCCGAAAGCGGACTGTAGATCCAGTCGGTAAGCTCCGGCGCGGGCCACCACTCAGTCTTGGAAGCGGTGCCCTCGTCGGCGGCTTTCATACGCTCGATCAGGTTGGCGAGCGCCGTAAACTGCCTGCCCGCGATGGACTGGGAAAACGCCGTGAACTCAGTCGTCTCGGCCGCAATGTGACGCGCCGCCAAACGGGCGGCGAGCTCGCCGAACAGCTGGGGTGCCCGGGCAGAAACGACGAGCACGCGCACGGGATCGGCGGGCGCGGAGGCGGCATCGTTGACATTGGACTCCTTGTGCGCTTTCACCATCTTATCGATGACGTCCGCATAGACACGGGCACGAGCATGGGGGCCGGCGACTTCCACAAAGGCAGGACGTGCGACGGACTTTGGAGCAGTCGCGGGAGCGCCAGCATCCTCGTCCAGCGGTGCAACCTCAAACAGCACACCGCGGGCATCAAGGGCCGTGGCCAGCTCCTCACGCATCGCCGCCTGCTCGCGGGCAAGCAGCACGACGACCTCTCCCCCATTGTTCGCCACGGCAGACAGCAGCTCGAGTAGACCGTGCGTAAACGACGTGGTACCGCGCACGCATACGGCGCGGGCGCACGCCGGCAGGCTATCGGCCAGGGCACCGGCCATAATGTCGGCTGCCTCGCAGGGCTCGACCATATCTCGACGGTCCAAACCGCCCGCGTAGGCACGCAAAAGCTCAAACACACGGGCCTCGGCATCGCTTTTTGGCTCAGGCTGGCAATTGTTGCCACCGCATCGCTCGGCCGTCGTCCCCGCCACACCCGGCAGCACATCGCGGGCCATGCGCGCGAGCATGCGCACCGTGCCCTGGCTACGCGAAAGCGGCTGCAGGTCGGCATCGTCGCGGCGGGCAATCATATCCGAAAACAGCATCTGACGTTGCAGGTTGTCGACGAAACCGCGCCCGTCGCCCAAAAGCTCCCAAAGCGAGCGAAGCCACGATGCGGGTGTCTTGTAGTCGATACCCAGCGAAATGCTGGCTTCCGCCGCATCATGACGGCACAGATCGAGCTCGGCAAACGTAGACGCCAGCAAAACGGCACGTCCATGGCGGGCAATAAGGTCGGCAAGCAGCGCCGCCTCGGCATCGCTCAAATCCGTGCCGGCATTGGTTGTATAGATTCGAACAGGCATGGTCCTCCGCTCAAACTGTTCGCAATAATCAATGCATCCATCCTACCCGCCCAAGCGGACAGATTTGCCCCACGCCAACAGATTTGATCCCCTGGGGACGGAGGAAAACGGATCACCGGGTTAGACTGACCCCCTCGGTGATCCGTTTTCCTCCGTCCCCAGGGGATCAAAAAAACCGCCCCCGGAGGAGCGGTTTTGAACAATTGGTTTTGCGCGGCCTACTCGCCATCCTCCAACTTAATGAGGATCTTGCGGTAGCCACCGTACTCGCCGTTCAGCGCCTTTGAAACGCGGCTCACCGTGGTGGACGAAGCGCCGGTACGGGCCTGAACCTCAACATAAGGCTCGCCCTCGTCCAAATAGCGCGCAACCTGCAAACGCTGAGAAAGGTCGCAAATCTCGCGCGGCGTACAGATATCGGTCAAAAACGCTTGGATATCCTTCTCGTCATCCAAAAGACTAAATGCGTGGACCAGCTGCTTGACATCAGGCTTGTCAAACATGTTCTCGATATTCATCGATCACCGCCAAACCCGCCAAAAGGCATCGAAGTTGATACTGACATCGGGCATCGTTCGCCCGTTCTATGCAATAGGGCAACGCCTGTGGCTTTTGCCCGTAGCAGTGTAGCACACCACCAAACTAAAGCGACAAGACTCTCTGCCAGCGGCGCGTTTTTCAGGACGAACGCCGTTTAGAAACCGTATGCGCACGTAAGCTCCACGAATATTTGAGACAATGGGCGCCCAAACACCGCGGCGCGCCCGCGCAACCATCCAGGTCGCCGCCGCAAGCCGCTTCACGCGACGCCAGCAACCCCGGCGCAAGAAAGGATTCACGCCATGCGCTTTATGCTTAACTGGCTCTTCACCTCGATCGCCATCGCGATCGCCACGTTCCTCGTCCCCGGTATCCAACCCTTCGGCTTTGCCGAGACCTGGGTCTGCTTTGCCTTTGTGGGACTGTTCCTGAACATTGTCGATTCGCTCGTCAAGCCGTTCCTGACCGTCATCTCACTGCCGCTCACTATTATTACGCTTGGTGTTTTTCAGCTCGTAGTCAACAGCTTTATGCTCGAGCTGGCCAGCTACCTGTCGGTCAATCTGCTGGGCGCGGGCATCTCCATCGCCAGCTTTGGATCGGCCTTTATGGGCAGTATCCTGGTATCCATCACGCGCAGCATCCTCGACAGCATCGCCGAGGACTAAAACGGCCATTCCGGCCGTGCCCGTCTCAACAGCCCAAAACGAAGGCCGCCCATCGCAAAAATGGGCGGCCTTCTTATTTGTCAAGTCTCAAAGGGCGAGAGAATCTACCATTTCTACCCCGTCCCCAAATGGCAGGTGTGGGTTAGATGACGTAGTCGTAGCCATGGTTGGGAGCGACAAGTTGATCGAGTGTCACACCGTCGAGGTAGTCGTTGATGAGCTTGTCCAGGTTCTTCCACACGTCGAGCGTGGGGCACTCATCCGAGCGTGAGCAGCCCTTGCAGTCGCCATCCAGGCATGCAACCGGTGCCAGACTGCCCTCGGTCAGGCGCAGGATCTCGCCCACCGTGTACTGCTCGGGCGGGCGCGTGAGCACGTAGCCGCCGCCCTTGCCGCGCATGCCCGAAAGCATGTTGGCGCGCACGAGCGTAGCCAAGATGTTCTCGAGATATTTCTCGGAAATCCCCTGTCGCGCCGCGATCTCTTTGAGCGGGATGCGACCGGCCGCCTGGTGCTCGGCCAGATCGACCATAACGCGCAGGGCATATCTGCCCTTTGTAGAAACCAACATGTATAGTGCTGCCTTTCGGTCATTTAGTCCGTAGAAATTCTAGCCGAAAAATTGGTTTTGAAAATACCCGTTCCGGTCAAGATGGTTAATCAGCTCGTAATAATCTTCTATTTCCTATTGCATTACTAGGCTTTAGTGTCTAGTATGCTTCCCAACAGCTAAACGAACAACCTATAAGGTTTATGGGTTTAGCTGCTACACGCACCGTGAAACCACACGGCAACCAGCAACTTGAACACTTTGGAGGTTCACCATGAGCAAGGTTTACACGTCCATCGATCAGCTTATCGGCCACACCCCGCTCCTGGAGCTCACTCACTTTGAGGCCGACGAGGACCTCAAGGCTCGTGTGCTCGTCAAACTCGAATACTTCAACCCCGCCGGGTCAGTTAAAGACCGCGTCGCCAAGAACATGATTGACGAGGCCGAGAAGGCAGGCAAGCTCGTGCGCGGCGGCGACTACACCATCATCGAGCCCACGAGCGGCAACACCGGCGTCGGCATCGCCTCGGTGGCGGCCGCCCGCGGCTACAAGGTGATCATCACCATGCCCGAGACCATGTCCGTCGAGCGCCGCAAGCTGATGCAGGCATACGGTGCGCAGCTCGTGCTCACCGACGGCTCCAAGGGCATGAAGGGCGCTATCGCCAAGGCAGAGGAACTGCAGAAGGAGACTCCCAACAGCATCATCGCCGGCCAGTTTGTGAACCCCGCCAACCCCGCCATCCACAAGGCCACGACCGGCCCCGAGATCTGGGACGACACCGACGGCAAGGTCGACATCTTCGTCGCCGGCGTCGGCACCGGTGGTACCGTGACCGGCGTGGGCGAGTTCCTCAAGGAGCAGAACCCCGAGATTAAGGTCGTCGCCGTCGAGCCCGCCACCTCCCCGGTGCTCTCCAAGGGCCAGGCCGGCCCGCACAAGATCCAGGGTATCGGCGCCGGCTTTGTGCCCGACGTCCTCGACACCCAAGTCTACGACGAAATCATCCCCGTCGAGAACGACGACGCCTTTGCCACCGGCCGCGCCGTGGGCCACAAGGAAGGCGTGCTCGTGGGCATTTCGTCCGGCGCCGCCGTGTGGGCCGCACTGCAACTGGCCAAGCGCCCCGAGAACGAGGGCAAGACCATCGTGGCGCTGCTCGCCGACACCGGTGAGCGTTACCTGTCCACGGCGCTCTTCCAGGACTAGAGCTTCTCGTTCTTAGAACGAGTCCAGGGCACGCCAGTCTCCCCTCTCTTCTGGCAGCCTGAGTCCATCTCGTTAGGGTGTCCCACGAGACGTCCGAACTTGCTACAATGTCTGCGGCGCGGAACCAGCCTCCCGCGCCGCTTTTCTTTTTTGGCCACATGCCACCAAGGAGAACCTCCCCATGCACAACAAGCGCGTGCTCGTCGCCATGAGCGGCGGCGTCGATTCCAGCGTGACCGCGCACCTGCTCAAAAGCCAGGGCTACGAATGCGTTGGCGCCACCATGCGCCTCACCTGTCCCGCACCCGACTCCGCCACGGATATGAGTAAGGTCGACCGCGACATCGCCGATGCAAAGGCCGTCGCCGAGCGCCTGGGGATACCTCACCATGTGCTCGACCTGCAGCAGACCTTCGACCGCAATGTTATCGAGCGCTTCGTGACTGCCTACCAGGAGGGACTGACGCCCAACCCGTGCATCATCTGCAACCGCCACATTAAGTTTGGCGCGTTGCTGGATGCGGCACTGGATATGGGCTGCGACTACATCGCCACAGGCCACTACGCCAAAACGAGTCAGGCGTCCGACGGAACCTGGCAGCTACACCGCGGCGAGGATCCCAAAAAGGACCAGAGTTACTTTTTGTATTCGCTCACGCAAGAGCGCCTGGCACGCACAATCTTTCCGCTGGCAGGCCTGGACAAGGAGCGCGACGTGCGCCGCATTGCCGCCGAGCAGGGCTTCATCAACGCCAAGAAGGCCGAAAGCGAGGACATCTGCTTTATCGCGGACGGCGACTACGCGGGCTATATCGAGCGCCGCTGCGGACATCCCGCTGCACCGGGCGACATTGTGTGGCGCGACGGCAGCGTGGTCGGACGCCATAACGGCGCGCTGCGCTATACCATAGGCCAGCGCAAGGGCTTAGGCGTCGCGATGGCGCACCCCGTGTACGTAACGGGCGTCGATGCCGCCAACAACACTGTGCATCTGGGCGAGGCCGAGGACCTAACGGCCACAGCGCTCACGGCCAACGACTGGATCTGGAGCGCCCCTGCCAATCGCATGGAGGCAGAGCTCGATGACAGCGGCATTCGCGTGGGCGCCAAGTACCGCTACCGTCAAAAGGACCAGGCAGCGACCCTTACACGTGGCGCCGACGGACAAATGCTGCTGACTTTTGACGAGCCGCAGCGAGCCATCGCCCCCGGCCAAGCCGTTGTAGTCTACCACGGCGACATCGTCCTCGGCGGCGGCACGGTGACCGGCGCACTTAAGTAGCCCCATCCCCTTCATAAATTGCGGTGAAATAGGGACTGTTTAAGCGTTTAAAACCGCCAAACAGTCCCTATTTCACCGCAACGCACAAGAGCGCCCCTGCCGGCAACGTTATACCGGCTAGTGCGCTCTTAACTTGCCACGCGCTATAAATGCGCCTAACGCTGTACGTAGGCGCGGACGAGCTCGAAGGTGTTGCGCACGCCGTCGATGTGGCTGCGCTCGTAGTTGTGGCTCGCGTACACGCCGGGGCCGATCAGACCGTGACGGATGTCGTAGCCGGCAGAGAGCGTGGCCTCGACGTCCGAGCCGTAATGCGGGTACACGTCGATGGCATAATCGAGCTCAAGCTCGCGCGCGATATTGGACAGCGTGGTCACCAGATCGTAGTTGTAGGGGCCACCCGAATCCTTGGCGCAAATCGACACCATGCGCTCG
Source organism: Collinsella sp. (assembly GCA_037237765.1). GTDB lineage: Bacteria > Actinomycetota > Coriobacteriia > Coriobacteriales > Coriobacteriaceae > Collinsella. The sequence continues at coordinate 67,230 of JAXXEN010000035.1, forward strand.
GTGCAGCCCAGGTCGTCGCCCACGCAGCCCATGTCAACGCTGATCATCTCGCGCGTGTCGGCCGGCACGAAAGCACCGCCGTGGCCGACCTCCTCGTACACGGTAAAGAGCAGCGACACCTTGCGCGAAAGCGACACCTCGCCATCAGCAACAGCGCGGGCCAGACCCAGCAGAATCGACGCCGACAGCTTGTCGTCCAGGAAGCGGCTCTTAATGTAGCCGCTCTCCGTCACCGTGGTACGCGGATCCATGGCGATGATATCGCCCGTCTGAATACCCAGCTCGAGCACATCATCCTTGCTGTCGACATTCTCATCGAGCAAGATCTCCATATTCTTCTCGATGGTCTTGACCGGCTCGTCGGCCACGTGCGCCGAAGGCTCGGTGTTAAGAACCACGCCCGTGTAGACATTGCCGTCGCGCGTGTAGACGGTGCAGTTCTCGCCATCGGCCGTAGACCACTGATGCCCGCCGAGCGTCGTGGGGCGCAGGCGGCCATTGTCCTTAATGGAACGCACCATGGCGCCCAGGGTATCGACATGGCTCGCCAACACGAGCGGCTCGCCCTCACCACCAAGCTCAACGAGCACGTTACCCTTATTAGAACGCTCAGGCCCAAACCCCATATCGCGCAGGGTCTCCATCAGATAATCAGTCGCCGCACGGGTATAGCCGGTAGGGGAGGCAATAGAAGTCAGCGTCTTAAGCTGTCCTGCGATATAGGAGAGCGTCTCCTCTAGAGAAGCATCAATATTAGAAGTCATATGCATCCTTCCAAGTAAAACTAAGACCGAGTCCCGATTTTAACCGTTCTGCACGTGCAATGCCCCAGGAGCCGAGCCGCCTCCAGACGTCCCCGCACCGGTTTTGTGCACGTGCACGGTTTACAATCTCAATCTTGCATAAATCCTATTGGTATTTGCATAGAAATGAGGCATCTTTTTGCTTCGTCTCAGGGTGCCCCACCTTGGACCGTGCAAAAAACGGAGTATTCAGCACCGTGGGCCCCAACGGCCCCATCACGAACGACAAAACGACGCGGTTACAGCAGTGTTGCAGGTCGTCGCAAAGCAGAAACTCAGTAACAACCCCCTCCACTCATCGATAGCCCGCCCACAATGGCTGTCGATGGGCGCCTGCGGATCACTACCGCCCATTCACAACGTTATGCATTTTTAAGAGCTTGTTGAATACTCCCAAAAATGCACGCAGGGAAGTGCACCACCTATCCGCAGCGGGCAGTACGCCTTGGTTTTGTCCGTCTCAGGGCATCGACGCAGCACAAAAAGCCCCGCCGTGCGTAGCACGGCGGGGCCAGCGGCACGTCAAAAGACCATACACCTACGGGCGAAGGACCACCAAACTGGGCTAGGCAGCCGGGCAGATCTTCTTGAAGAGCTCGATGACGTCGTCGAGCGTTGCCTCGCGCGGGTTACCCGGGAAGCAGGCGTCGGCCATGGCGTCCTTGGCCAGGACCTCGATCTCGTCAGCCTTCATGGCCTCACAGACGTGCGGGATGTTCACGTCGGCGGAAAGCTGTTTGACGGCGGCGATGGCGGCATCGGCGGCCTCGGCGGTGCTCATGCCCGTGGTGTCAACGCCCATGGCGACGGCAACCTTGGCCAGGCGCTCAGCGCAAACCGGCTTGTTGAACTCCATGGCGATCGGCAGCAGCATGGCGCAAGCGACGCCGTGCGGGGTGTCGTAGTGAGCGGACAGGGTGTGAGCCATGGCGTGGTCGATGCCCAGGCCAACATTGGAGAAGCCCATGCCGGCGACATACTGACCAAGAGCCATGCCCTCACGGCCGGAGCCGGGCTGGCCGGACTTGGCCTCGGCGACGGAGTCGCGCAGGTTCTCGCTGATCAGCTTAATGGCCTCAAAGTGGAACATGTCGGAAAGCTCCCAGGCGCCCTTGGTGGTGTAGCCCTCGATGGCGTGGGTCAGTGCGTCCATGCCAGTGGAAGCGGTCAGGCCGGCGGGCATGGAGGCCATCATGTCGGGATCGACGACGGCGACCTCGGGGGCGTCGTTGGTGTCGACGCACACGAACTTGCGGACCTTCTCGGGGTCGGTGATGACGTAGTTGATGGTCACCTCGGCGGCGGTACCGGCGGTCGTCGGCACAGCGATGGTGAACACGGCGTGGTTCTTAGTGGGAGCAACGCCCTCGAGGCTGCGGACATCGGCGAACTCGGGGTTGTTGATGATGATGCCGATGGCCTTAGCAGTGTCCATGGAGGAGCCACCACCGATGGTCACGATAGCGTCAGCCTCGGCGGCCTTGAAGGCCTCGACGCCGTCCTTGACGTTCTGGATAGTGGGGTTGGGCTTGATCTCGGAGTAGAGGCTCCAAGCGATGCCGGCAGCGTCGAGCTCGTCGGTCACCTTAGCGGTAACGCCAAACTTGACCAGATCGGGGTCGGAGCAGACGAAGATCTTCTTGTAGCCGCGACGCTGGAGCTCGCCGGGGATCTCCTTGATGGCGCCGGAACCATGATAAGAGATGGTATTGAGAACGAAACGATTAGCCAT
>JAXXEN010000015.1:0-182784 GCA_037237765.1 Collinsella sp.
CCTACCGGGAGTAGCCCCGACGGTTGACAAAACTATAGGAACACCCAACGACTAGTCATTCAAGAATGTCCCCAATGACTACTCGGTACAAAAGCAAACGAGAGTGGAAAATCCCCCACTTCAAGCCCGCGCTCGAGCCAAAAGTGGGAAATTATCCACTCTCGTTCTAATCTAGTTACGGTGCCGTATCCCCGAACTACATCAAGTTACAAACAGCTGCCGCGAAGGCTACGGGGTCCTCGGGGAGGATGCCTTCGACGAGCAGGGCCTGGTCGTAAAGCAGGCCGGAGTACTGCTTAATCTTGTCGGCATCGCCCGCCTTCTGGGCAGCGACGAGCTTGGCGAAGACCGGGTGCTTAGCGTTGAGCTCGAGCACGCGCTGGCTCTTGGGCATACCGTCGGGCGTACCCTCGGGACCCTTCTGGAGCACCTTCTCCATCTCGAGCGAAAGCGGGCCTTCGGTGGTGATGCAGGCGGGGGCATCGGTCAGGCGCGCGGAGACGGCAACCTTCTCGACCTTGTCGCCGAGCGCCTCCTTCATGGCGTTAAAGAGGTCCTCGTTCTCCTTGGTGGCGTCCTCGGCCTCCTTCTTCTCGTCATCGGTCGCCAAGTCAAGATCGCCGGTCGCGACGTTCTTAAGCTCCAGGTGACGATCCTCGACCTCAGGCTCGGCACCATCGGCAACTGCCTTCTCGGCAGCCTCGCGAGCAGCGTCATCCTCGTAGACCTTGGGCATATCGGCAGCCACGTACTCACGCATGGCCTGGAAGGTGAACTCATCCACGTCCTGCGTCAGCAGCAGTACATCGTAGCCGCGGTCGAGCACGCCCTTCACGACGGGCATCTTGGCCAGACGCTCGCGCGAATCGCCGGCGGCATAGTAGATTGCCTTCTGGCCCTCGGGCATACCCTTAGCATACTCGGCAAGGGTGATCATCTTCTGCTCCTTGGCAGACCAGAACAGCAGCAGGTCGGCGAGCTCATCGGCCTTCATGCCATAGCTCGAGTAGATGCCGTACTTAAGACCGCGACCAAAGTTCTCAAAGAACTTCTCGTAGGCCTCGCGGTCGTTGTCACGCATATCCTCAAGGTCGGCGGTGATCTTCTTCTCGACACGCTTGGCAATGGCCTTGAGCTGACGGTTCTGCTGCAGCGTCTCACGCGAAATATTGAGCGTCACGTCGGCAGAGTCCACGACACCGCGCACAAAGTTGTAGTAGTCGGGCAGCAGGTCGTCGCACTTCTCCATAATCAGCACGTTGGAGCTGTAGAGCGCCAGGCCCTTCTCGTAGTCCTTGCTGTACAGATCGAACGGGGCGCGACCCGGCACAAACAGCAGTGCATCGTACTCAAGCGTACCCTCGGCATGGAAGCTGATAGTGCGCGCGGGATCGTCAAAGTCGTGGAACGTGGACTTGTAGAACTCGTCGTAATCCTTCTGCTCAACGTCGGAGCTGCGCTTTTTCCAGATCGGCGTCATGGAGTTGATGGTCTCAAGCTCCTGATAGTCCTCGTACTCGGGCTTGTAGTCGTCGCCGGCGTCCTCGGGCTTGGGCTTCTGGCGACTCTTGGACACCATCATCTGGATCGGATAACGCACATAGTTGCTGTACTGCTGAATCAGGCTCTTGAGGCCCCACTCGGTCAGGAAGCGATCGTAGGTCTCGGCCTCGCCGTCGGCGTCGAGCTTCTCGTTCTCGCGCAGCGTCAGGATAACATCGGTACCGTGCTCAGCACGCTCGCCATCCTCGATGGTGTAGCCCTCAAGACCGTCGGACTCCCAAACGTGGGCGGAATCCTCGCCGTAAGCGCGGCTGACGACCTTCACGTGGCTGGCGACCATAAAGGCGGAGTAGAAACCCACGCCAAACTGACCGATGATGTCGACATCGGAACCCTGCTGCTCGGCGTTCTCGGTCTTAAACTCCTCGGAGCCGGAATGGGCGATGGTGCCCAGATTGCGCTCGAGCTCCTCGGCGGTCATGCCAATGCCGTTATCCGAGATGGTAATGGTGCGGGCGTCTTTATCAAAGGAGACGCGAATGGCCAGGTCGCCCTGGTTGATCTTGACGCTCGGATCCTGCAGGCTCTTAAAGTTGAGCTTGTCGACGGCGTCGCTCGCGTTAGAGATAAGCTCGCGCAGGAAGATTTCCTTATTGGTGTAGATGGAGTTGATCATGAGGTCGAGCAGTTTTTTGCTCTCGGTCTTAAATTGACGCATGTGCAGTCCTTTCGCGCTACCCCCGTCCGCAAAAACGGCCCGGTTGCCCGAGCCGCATCGCAGACCTGCTATGTTCAGACTTAGATTTTATAACCCAATAGCGCGCATATATACATACGGAATCGAAAAACTGTATGTCCGAGCGCTCCAATGCGTCAATTGCCAAGGAGTGTCCCCAGCTGCCGGCAGAAAAGGAACGTCCCTATCTGCCATCTACGCGCTTGGCCATCCAGACATGGGGCTGGCCCTCGTCTTCGTAATCTACCGGGGCAATTTGAGTGTAGCCCGCCTTTACATAGAGCGGCAGCACGTATTCCTGCGCATGCAGCTTAATAAGCTTGGCGCCGGCATCGCGTGCACACGAAGCACTGGTCTCCACGATCGCACTCGCCAGTCCGCGACGACGCATAGCCGGCAGCACGGCGACGCGCCCCATAATGTAGGTCTCCCCCGCCGCAACGCCTTCGTCCATGTCGCATGCCGGCAACACCGGGGCCTCTGCGTCAGCCACGCGCTCAAGCTCTTCGGGAAACACGCGCGAGCAACCGGCAAGCTCGCCGTCTACATAGAGCGTCACATGAATGCAGTTTGGATCCTCGTCGATAGCGTCGAACTCATTCTCGTAGCCCTGCTCGTCCATAAAAACGACGCGGCGCACCAACGCCGCGTCATCAAAGCATCCCGTCTTAAGTTGGATATCCATGGCTGCCCTTTCATTCAATGCGAACGTTAGGGACAGATTTTAGCGAAAATGAGCTCCGCGTACGCTAAACTTCGCGCGAGCCTTCGCCAGGCAGTCGTAATGACCCACGTTATGGGCATCGCTCGCGATGAAGCTGTACAGGTTCTGATCGAACAGGCGCTGTGCCGGCTTTTTCTCGCGACCAAAGCGACCGCCGGCAATAAAGTCCGCCGAAGCCTGCAGCTTGCAGCCCATATCGACCAGGCGCTCCGCCACGCTTACATCCTTTTGAACCGCACGATAGCGCTCAGGATGAGCGATGATCACCTGGTAGCCACGGCACTGCAAATCGTAAATCGTGTTCTCGTACTCTCTAAACGCATACGCATCGGCATGCGTCGAAAGCTCGAGAAGAAACTCGTTGGTTCCATCGAAATGCAAGTGCTCCGCGGCATCGATACCAAGCTCAACGAGCTTTCGATGGTTGACCTCGAAGCCCATCTGGAGCGGAAAACCGTCAGAGTTATCACGCAGCAGCTCAAAGGCATCCCACATCTTGTCGTAATCAAAATAGGGATCACGGCAGTGAGGAGTGCAAACGATCCTGGTTACACCAGCCCGCTTGGCAGCCTCGAGCATCGCCAAGCTCTCATCGAGATCGGCGGCGCCGTCGTCTACACCCGGCAAGATATGGCAATGAATGTCACGCATAGGTCAGCCTTAATCAACTAAACGTTTGCTCGGTTGGTGAAGATGCCCTTTTTGGAAGTCCCCTGATCGTCGGAGCCCTTCTTAACCTTCTTACCGTCCTTGGTGTAGTAGGAGTAGTAGTACTCGCTGGTCTCGGTCTCGCAGTAGTTCATGACGGTACCGATGAGCTTAACCTTCTCGGACTTCTTAAGCTGGCCGATAGCGTTGAGTGCCTCCTCGCGCTTGGTGAAGTCCTCGCGCACCACGAACAGCGTACCGTCGGTCAGGCTGGCAATCTCGGCAGCATCGATGAAGGTGCCGACCGGAGGAGCATCGAAGATGACGTACTGGAACTTGGCAGACAGCGCCTTGACCAGTTTGGCAAAGCGGTGAGAAACGATGATGTCGGCAGGATTGGGAATGTGCGGCTCGGCATCGAGGAAGTAGAAGTTCTTCTGACCCGTCTCGACAATTGCCTGGTCGATGGAGATCTGCTCGGAAAGGACCGCATAGAGTCCGCCGCGCGAACGAACGCCGAGCATATCGGAAAGAGACCTGCGGCGCATATCGGCCTCGACCAGGAGCACGGACTTGCCGCTCGTGGCGATTGCCTGAGCAAGGTTAATGGAAACCGTAGACTTGCCCTCGTTGGGAATCGAGGAGGTAACGGTGATGGTGCGAATAGGGTCGTCCACGCTCGCAAAGCGGATGTTGGCCAGAAGGGTCTTGGCGGCATTCTGTACAACGAGCTTATCGGTGTTCTTTGCCTTAGCCATGCCTATTTACCACCTTTCATAGCCGGAATTCGGCCAACAACGGGAATGCCCAGGAGCTCTTCTGCCTCTTCGGCACCGCGGATGCGGGTATTGAGCATGTCTGCCAAAACGACATAGGCAACTGCGATAAAGATACCGGCGAGGAACGCGACAGCAACGTACAGCGTGCGCTTGGGGCCGCTGGGGACTTCGGGAGTCTTAGCCTCGTCGATAACGTTGATGCTCTGGGCAGCGCCGACGTTCTGAGCGACCGTACTCACCGAGCTGGCCATGGCCTTTGCGACCTTAGCCGTCTCCTTGGCATCGCTGCCGGTAACCGAAAGCGTAATGACACGCGTGGTGGTCTCGGAGGAAACAGACACCTTGTAGTCATCCAGGTCAGCAAGGCCCAGCTCATTGGCAGCACCGCTCTTAACGCTATCGCTATCCAGCAGCGTGGCGATATCGTTGGAAAGCATCTGGCTCGCCGAGAGATCGTTGTAGCTCATCTGGCCGCTATCGTCGGTCTTGGCGAGAATGTACATGCTCGTCGTCGCGGTATAGGTGTTGTCCATCGCGGCGAAGGACACGATGCCCATGGCGATCGCGCAGACCACCGGAAGGGTGATGACCAGCTTGAGGTGCTTCTTCAGCAGCTGGAACAGTTCGAGAAGGGTCATGCAGCTTGCCTTTCATTTCCCCAGTTCGGATTGACAAAACTGTCCGTATGTTATCGCATCTTTTTACCGAGACCAAACTCTATACATAAGAAACAGGCTATCCTGTAAAAATGTCGGAAGCAATCGTAAAATTGCACAACAACGCCGCACCCGAAAGTCAAATGCGGCGTCTACATCAATACCTATGTTGTATCGCTATGCGAATGGCTCGTCCTGCTGTATGGGAAACGTCACCGTAATGGTGGTTCCCACGCCCAACTCGCTCGACAGATCGAGCGTGGCGTGATGATACAGGGCCGCATGCTTGACAATGGCAAGCCCCAGACCGGTTCCGCCGCGCGCCTTGGACCTACTCTTGTCCACGCGATAGAACCGCTCAAATACCTTGCCCTGTTCTTCAGGCGCGATACCGATTCCCGTGTCGGCGACCGCAAGGAACGGATGGCCTTCGTCGTTGGTGCCGCACTGCAGCGTAACCGTACCGCCGGGTCGATTGTAGCGGATGGCGTTGCTTGCCAGATTATAGATGAGCTCGTCAATCAAGCGCGACACGCCCTCGATGACCACAGGCTTGGTCTCATGACTGATCGTCACATTCGCCTGACGGGCGACCTGTTCAAGACGCTGCTCAACCGCGTAGATGGCACGCGAGAGCTCAATAGGCTCCGTGGACCCAATGGGCACCGCCTCGCCCTCAGTTGCACGCTCGGCCTCGTCCAAGTTAGACAGCGTAAGGATGTCGTTGACAAGCGCTGCCAAGCGGCCCGCCTCACGATAGATGCGACCGCCAAAGTTGCGCAGGTCGTCCTCGCCCTCGACCATGCCGTTTGCGATGAGCTCGGCATAGCCCGAAATCGCCGTAAGCGGCGTCTTGAGCTCATGGGTGATATTCGCCGTGAACTCGCGGCGCATACGGTCGTTGTCCGCCAGCACCGTCATTTGGCGCTTGAGTTCCTGGCGCTGCGACTCGATACGCTCAAGCATGGGGACCATCTCGGCATAGGCGTGCTCATAGCTACGGCGTGGGTGGTCCAAATCCACCTCTTGCAACGGCGCGATGATGGCACGAGACTCGCGGCGCGCCATAAAAAACGAGAGTACCGCGCCCGCTGCTGCGATAAGCAGCATCGGCGCCACCATCGACAGCAAAATCGCTGCAACGCCAGGCTGGGCCTGCGCCAAGCGGACAACCTGGCCGTTATCAAGGGCGACGGCGCGATACAGCATAATCTCGTCGAGCGTAGAGCTTGCGCGCTCCGCGGAACCCGAACCATTCTCAAAGGCCTCGATGACCTCGGGGCGATCGCCGTGGTTGGGCAGTGTGGAAGGCGACGCCTCGTTGTCGTAGGCAACCGATCCATCCTTGTTAATCAGCGTGATGCGCAAGTCCTCGCGATCGAGGCTACGCAAGAACGAGATGGGCTCCTGCTGCTCGTCGAGGGCGGCAGCAATGAGCTCGGTTTCCTGCGCCAGATTGGCACTCGTGGCATCCGCCAAGGTGTTTTGCACAAAGAACGCACCCAGCACCGTAAACGCCACGATAACCGCCATGGCGCAGACAAAGATCGTCACAAAAACGCGGTGGGACAGCGTATGTTTTCCCTGGGGGGCGAAGACCACGGGTTACTCCTCCGATGCGGTGGCCGCGGTGTCGTCACCTTCGGCACCATCACCGGCAGAAGGCTCGGCCAAGCGGTAGCCCACGCCGCGCACGGTCTCGATGGCGCTGGCATGCTCGCCCAGTTTTTGGCGAAGCGTCTGCACGTGAACGTCAACGGTGCGCGAACCGCCGTCGAAGTCCCAGCCCCACACGCTCTGCAGCAACGACTCGCGGGTAAAGACCACGCCGGGCTTGCGCATGAGGTACTCGAGCAGGTCGAACTCGCGCAGGGTGAGCTTAAGCGGCTCGCCGGCAACGGTCACCTCGCGATGACTGGGCGAGAGCACGATGTCGCCCACGCTGAGCACATCGCTCGCCTGCTTGACCATGCCGCCGCGACGCAGCAGTGCGCGGCAGCGGCTCGCAAGCTCCATGAGCGAGAAGGGTTTAGTCAGGTAATCGTCGGCACCGCCATCGAGCGCCATCACCTTGTCGAGCTCGGTATCCTTGGCGGTAAGCATCATGATGGGCACCGTCGCCGTCAGGCGATCGGCACGCAGGCGACGCATAATCGCCAAGCCATCGGTATCGGGCAGCATGATGTCGAGCAGGACGGCATCGGGTACCCGTCGCGCCACGGCAGCCTTAAACTCACCGTCGCACGAAAAGCCTTCGGCCTCGATCCCCTGCTTGCGCAGCGCATAGACCGTCAAATCCCTGATGTTGTCATCGTCCTCGACGTAATAGATCATGTTGAACCCCTTTGCGGCCGGCATGACCGCATCTTAACCCTAAAGGTACCTTTACTAGATGGTATCAGCCAAAACGTCCCGTCAAATAATCCGCCGTGCGCGGATCGGTCGGATTCTTGAAGAGTTGCGCGGTGGGCGCGTGCTCCACCAACTCGCCCAGCAAGAAAAACGCGACCGAGTCGGAGATACGCGCCGCCTGCTGCATATTGTGCGTAACGACCACGAGCGTACAGGCCTCTTTGAGCTCGCAGGCCAGCTGCTCCACCACGAGCGTCGACACGGGGTCGAGCGCCGAGGTCGGCTCGTCCATCAGCAGAATGTCGGGCTGCACGGCCAGCGCGCGGGCGATGCACAGGCGCTGCTGCTGTCCACCCGAAAGACCCAGGCCCGACTCCTTAAGCTTGTCCTTGACCTCGTCCCACAGGGCGGCGCGTCGCAGGGAGTCTTCGACCAGCTCGTCGAGCACGACGCGGTCGCGCACACCCATACCGCGCGGCCCATAGGCGACGTTGTCGTAGATGCTCATGGGAAACGGGTTGGGGCGCTGAAACACCATGCCCACGCGCTGGCGCAAACGGCAGATGTCGTAATCGCCCAGGATATTCTGGCCGTCGAGTGCAATCTTGCCCTCGATGCGGCAATCCTTGATGCCGTCGTTCATGCGGTTAAAGCAGCGCAGCAACGTGGACTTTCCGCAGCCCGAAGGCCCGATAAACGAGGTGATCTGCTTGTCGCGAATCTTGATATTCACGTCCTTGAGCGCATGATGGTCGCCATAGAACAGGTCGAGGCCCTCGACGTCGATGCGCGTCGGCGAGGCGGCAAGATCCTCTGCCGTGGGGCGAGTCGCATCCCCAACCTCGCGCTCGTGCGCGGCCTCGGCCTGCGCTTTCATGAGTTCTTCAAGCTCCGTGGGCTCCACAGCCGCAGCAGCCGTCATACCGCATACCTCCACATCGATATCAATTCAGCAGTATCGATAGTAGAAATCGCGGCTCATATGCACGTGAGCGCATTGTCAAGTGTTTGTAAGGGCACGCTGACTATGCGGCGGGCAGCTCGATGGTGAATATCGTGTGTTCGGGCGTCGATTCACATGCAACGGTACCGCCGTGTGCCGCGATGATCTCCTTGGCAATAGCAAGGCCCAGACCGGCACCACCGCGATTGGTCGCACGCGCCGCATCCAGGCGATAGAACTTCTCAAAGATCACCTTGAGCTTTGCCTCAGGGATGGGATCGCCCTGATTGATAAAGCGCACGCGCACGCCACCGTCGTCCCGGCGTCTGGCCTCAATCGTGATAGTCGAGCCCTCATAGCTATAGGCGACGGCGTTTTTCATGATGTTGTTGAACACGCGAGCCATCTTGTCGCCATCCACGAGCACCGTCAGGTCCTCGCGAATATCAACTTGGGCTTCCTTATGCTGCTCGTTGAGGATGGGATAGAACTCGTCAGCCACCTGAGCCAGCAGCAACCCCAGATCAACATAGCCGCGCGTGAGCACGATATCGTGGAAGTCAAAGCGTGTGATATCGAAGAACTCTTCGATGAGTGCATCGAGCCGGTGCGCCTTGTCGAGAGCCACGCCCGTAAAGTGCGCACGTTGCTCAACCGGCAGCTCAGGAGCCTCTTGCAGCAGCGAAAGATAGCCCACCACACTGGCAAGCGGGGTGCGTAGGTCATGTGCCAAGTACGTGACCAGATCGTCCTTGCGATGCGACTCGTCACGCAAGGCCTGTTGCACCTTGCGCTCACGGTCACGCACGCGGTTAAGGGCGCCCTCGACCTCCAAGAAGTCGCCGTCGATGTTGTCCCAGGTGTCGGGGTGATCGATCAGGCGATCTTGAATACGAGCGGCCAGCACACAATCGGCATGCTGCTCGCCCTGTTCGTAGCCCTGGTAGTACAGGGCGCGGCCACACAAGAACAGCACGCACGCGGCAAGCGCCAGCACAAAGCCAAGCATGTTGAATACAAAGCCGGCATCGAACAGCACCGGCCCTTCGATGCCGCCGAGCGCCATGGCGCCAATCGCCAACGTCATGGCCCACGCGGCGCCGCCAATCACCATGCAGCGGCGCACGATCTCAAATCGATCGATCAGCAAAAAGCCGGCAAGCAGCACCGTCAAGATTCCGGCGATGTTGTCGATGCCAATCAGCAGCAGGCTCAGCAAAAAGAGCAGCACCGTTGCAAGCGCGCGGTTGTCGACGACCGACCTCACGTATTCAAAGAGCCGATCGGGCACCTCGAACGCTTGCCTATCGTCTTTTGTCATATCAAGATCCTCACAAGCGAAAAGCGTTATTCGATGATGTAGCCGACGCCCCAGACGTTTTTGATAAAGCGTGGCTTTTGTGCGTCGTCGCCGATTTTTTCGCGCAAGTGGCGAATGTGCACCATCACCGTATTGTTGGAGCCGGGCATAAAATCCTCGCTCCACACCGCGCGGAACAGGTCCTCCACGGCCACCACGCTGCCGCGATGCTCGACCAGATACAGCAAGATTGAATACTCGGTGGGCGTGAGGCGAACCGGTGAACCGTCCACTGTCACGGAACGAGCATCGCGGTTGATCTCCAAGCCGTCGAGCTGAATGGTCGGCGACTCGGCCGCCTGTGCACGGCTACCGTAGCTGGTGTAGCGGCGAAGCTGAGCGTGTACGCGCGCGATGAGCTCCAGCGGACGGAACGGCTTAACCACGTAATCGTCCGCGCCAAGCGAAAGGCCCCCGATCTTGTCTTGCTGGGCATCGCGCGCCGTCAGCATGATCACGGGATAGGTATGGCTGGAACGGATCGTACGCAGCAGCTCAAACCCATCGATATCGGGCAGCATGACATCAAGCAGCGCCAGATCGAACTCCTGCTCCAAAATCGCCTTGGCAGCATCGGCCCCGCTATAGGCAATCTGGACATCAAAGCCCTCTTTTGTAAGGTAGATGCCAACCAAGTCGGCGATGGCCTTCTCGTCATCAACTACCAAAATGCGCTCGTTCATGCGTGCTCCTCTCGCGCTCCATTATGCCTGAGGCGACGCACGCCACACACAACAAGCGTGGGTGATTAAGTCGGCCTTAAGCACCCTTGTGCCCGTTCGGGTGCGGATGTGGGCCACGCACGCACGCGATGATCGCCGACGCCGGCAAACGATATACTCTAGTTCCAGAAGAGACCATCCCGTCGAAAGCGAAATCCGTGAAGTCCCTCACCTCTTTTGCAAAGCGCTCAGCCCAGCTTGCCGCCGGCTTTGTCTGCGCTATCGCCCTTGCCGCTGGCGCGCCCACCGTCGCCGGCGCCCAAGTGCTCACGACCGACAATGTTTGCGGCAAAACCGCCGATGCGCGCGGCATCACGGCCGAAAACCTGCCCGATATCGATGCGACCAATGCCCTCGTCATGGGCAAAGACGGCACCGTCTACTATGGGCGCGGCGCCGATGAGCAGGTCAAAATCGCCTCGATCACCAAGGTCATGACCGCAATCCTAACCGTCGAGAATTGCAAGATGGACGAGAAGGTCACGGTGAGCAACGCCGCAGCCACTGTGGGTAATTCGACCGCCGGCTTGCTCGAAGGCGACGAGCTTACCGTGGAGCAGGCACTGCGCGGCCTGATGATTCCCTCGGGCAACGACGCCGCCATCGTGCTCGCCGAATATGTGGGCAAGAAAATCGACCCTAAGACCAAAGACGCCGAGGCCACATTTGTGAAGGCCATGAACGAGCGCGCTAAGAAGCTCGGCTGCACCGGTACGCTTTTTGAAAACCCGCATGGTCTGGACTTTGATGAGTGGGCTGGCAATATGCACTCAACCGCACACGACGTAGCGCTGATGATGCAGGAGGCCATGAAAAACGACACGATCCGCGAGGTCGTAGCGAGCGAGGATTCCTGGATCGAGGTCACGGGCGCCGACGGCGCCGACCATTCGCATTCCATGGACACGCATAACTATTTGCTGGGCCAAGATGGCAACATCGGCGGCAAGACCGGCACCACCGACGACGCGGGCTATTGCTTTACGAGCGCCTACAACCGCGACGGCGACGAAATCTACACCGTCGTTTTGAACTCCACCACCACCGACCAGCGCTTTACCGATACCGCAACCCTTGCCAATTGGTACTACGGCCACAAGGTCACGGTCGCGATCGCCAACACGCAGGAAAAGACCGCCAACGGCAACCCGCTTATGGCACGCATTAGCCAGACAGATTGGACGGACAAGACGATCGACGCCACGCTCGCCGACCCCACGGCGCAAGCGACCGTGTTTTCCCTTGCCGGCGAGGTGACCGAAAAGGTTAGCTACGACGATCTTTCGGGCACGGTGCATGTGGGCGACAAGGTGGGCAGCGTTACGCTCAAGCAGGACGGCACCAAGATTGCCGTCGTGGATTTGGTTGCCGACGAGGAAGGCTCGGGGCCGAATCCCATTGAGTGGCTCCTCGTGAAGCTCGACCGCCTGGGCCGCCGCATCGACAACCGCCCGCTCACAGCCGAGAGCGAGACCGTAGCCAAGGCACCCGAGGTGTAAGGTCGAAGAACAATACACTCGCTGAAAGGAGGTGTCCGAAAGGATGCCTCCTTTTTTTGAGGGTTCGAATCCCCAGCCTCCTTTCTCCGCACAAAAAAGGGCCCCAAATGGGACCCTTCTTCAAATTCGTACTGGCGGAGAGCTGGGGATTCGAACCCCAGATGCCCTTTTGGGGCATACTCGCTTAGCAGGCGAGCACCTTCGGCCTCTCGGTCAGCTCTCCGTAACAGCCGTTCTATAGTAACCAAACAGCCAAGGATGGGCAAGAGGAAATTTTCTAATTGCCTAGCATCCTTTCCTCCTTGGAGGCTTCGCCTACCCCAGCGAGCGGTTGAGGGAGCCGAGCTCGTCGTTGCCCATGGTGCGCCACATTTGGAAGATGCAACCGCGTGCCAGGAAAAAGAAGCCGTTGTCGACCAGTTGCACAGCGGCATCTGCCAGCTGATTCGTCACGGCGGACACTGGCGGCAGCTCGAGTCCAGCCTTGCGGATGGTCTCGACCGCCTCCTCGAACGTCGGAGGCTCGCTGACGCCCATCTCATTCATAAGGCCCTGCATTTCTTCCAGCGCGCTACTGCCCGACTCCTCGCCGCGCGGCACCAGACGGTAACAAGCCAGCGCCAGGTCGAGCTGATCGCAATTCCAATAGGCAAACGCCAAGCGATAGAACAGGTAGCCGATTGCAGAACGATCGCTGGCAATACGTAGGCCGTGGCGCGCCACCTCGATAATCTCGTCAAAGCGCTCCAGACGCGCAAGCACGTTGATGAGCGCAAAGTGCGATTGCATGGACGAGCGTGCCAGATCGTAAAGATGGCGCACCTCGGGCAGTGCTCGTTCAAAGTCCTCTTGCTCGGCGTAAAAGCTGCAGATCTCGTGCTGGGCAAAGTACAGCGCATCGGGCGCACGAAGGATTCGCACAGAGCGGTCTTCTTCCAACACCGGTAGCACCATGCGCACCAGCTGGTTATCGCAAAACTGCGTTTGAACCGGACCTGTCGCCAAAAGCTCGGCGACGGCGCACTTAGCCTCCAACTCCTCGACAAGACGGGAAAAGCCTTCAAAAGCACCTGTACGGTCGACTTTTGCCTGCTCGCGCAATTCAACAACACGGGCCACGTATGGGTCGTCGTCCTCTTCCATGACCTCCAACTCGTCAGCCGTATCGGCAAGCAGCAGATCGCGCAGCGCCGGCGGCAGCGTGCGATGGTCATCACGCGGACGAGCATGAACCTCCGCAGGCTCAATCGTCTCCGGAGCGGTTGACTCATACGCCTCAAGCACACGCTTGCACGGCATATCGTCCATGTCCATGCTCTCAAGATCCTTGGCGACAGGCACGCAATCGGCCAGATAGGCCGCGCGCCCAAAGAAATACGTTGCGACAACGCGCTCGCCCTGCTCACTGTCGGGAGCAGCAATCTGCACGTAGCAGCGCGTGATGCAGGTGCCCGCGGCAAAACACGCTGCCGCAAGCGTAAGTGCCACGCGCGCATCGTGCTCCGTGGCCCAGATCGCGCGCATGTCCTCGTCCAGCTCGCGCCAGGCGTCATCCTGAGCGTCGTATTCACGTTGTGGCATGGCATCCACGACAGACCGCCCAAACCGAACGAGCATAATCCCCTCGGCAACGTTTGCCCGATAGGTATAGTCGAGCCGTGTGACCACGTTGAGCGCCTCAACGATTCGCGCAAAACGGGTGCGCACGTCCCACTCGCCGCCCGGCTGGCAAGCCACCGTACCCGGTTTGCCCCACGGGTTATCGCTCGAGGCCGTATCGAGCAGTCGGGGAACATCGTTGGTCGTCTTGGCGATATGCCACGCATCAAAGAGCGCGCAGCCCTCAAGGCTCGGCGAGGATGCCGCAGGGGCCAATCCAGCCCCGATGCGCTCAAGGATGCCGGAGAGGCGGTTGAGACGGCACTCGATGGCGAGCAGCGTGTCAATCTCGTCCTGGTCTAGCAGACTACGATCAAAATTGAGATAGAACAGCTTTGAGCGATCGATGCGAGCCAGGCTCATCTCGGACTTGGCGGCGATGGTGCGCAGGCGGGGCAAGTCAATTTCGCTCATAAGGGCGACGGCATAACGCTCGATACCGCTCGGATTCTCGGCATGGTCAACGCGGTAAAGCAGCGTCTCGATAGCATCGGGGAGCGGTGCCGTGTTAAAGCCCAAAAACACCTCGACCGGCTCGGGCAACTTTACGAGCTTGATCTTGTCGACAACGTTTTGCATGTCCGCATCGAGACCGTCGACGCCCGCCGTGTTCGCAATAGCGCTTTCGGAGTTGGCAAATATCACGTAGCGCAGGAACATCGATGCCATGAACTCGCCGTAAGGAAGGGAGCGGGCCGAATTCCATGTCTCGTGATCGGACTGCTCGCGCATGGGGCCTTCGGGAGAGCCGACGGTTCGCGCGCACGCGCGCATTGCACCGCTGGCTTCCCTTACCATAATCTCACCAATACTGGAATCCGACTCGTCAAGGACCAGTTCCATGTCGGGATCGTTGGACAGCGGAGCCTCGCTAACGGGGCGGTCCACCTTGTACACCTCACCCGAAACGCTTACGTAGCCCAAAAGCGACACATGACTTTTGCCAACGAATTCGACGACATAACAAGATTCATGCTGGTCCTCGCCAAAGAGTTTCCAGACCACGCCATATGAGCGTCCCGCAGGCTGCTCGGGCATGGCCGGAAAGCGCTTTTTGGGATCAAGAAACCTGAGCTTGTATGTCGGACGCTCTGCCACGAAGTATCACCCTGATCGGTCGTCTAGAGAAGGAGCGGTCGCGGATAGGCCGCGATACCTACTCGGAATCTTACACGAGTCGATAAGAAATCGTCCGCTTCACGCCCGCGCCTCGACCGAAGTTCGAATCCATGCGGTGTTGCCATAAAAGAAAAGCCCCCGTTGCCGGAGGCTTTCGATTTCGATTGGTGCGGCGTATAGGATTCCGCGCATCCGCTGCGCGGATCCGCACCGGCTTCGCCCGCCTGCCGGCGCGCTCGCCCGCGGGCTAAAAACGCTCCGCGTTTTCTTTACGCCCGCGCCTCGACCGAGGTTCGAATCCATGCAGTGCTTACGTAAAAGAAAAGCCCCCGTTGCCGGGAGCTTTAATCTCAAATGGTGCGGCGTATAGGATTCGAACCTATGACGTTCTGATTCGTAGTCAGACCCTCTATCCAGCTGAGGTAACGCCGCGACTTGTTGATTATTATGCACATGGACTGAATAATCGTCAAGCGTTTTTCAAAAAAAGTTATTGAATTTGATTTTTACTCATTTTAATCACTTGATGCGATCTTCGACGCATCGCGATATAAAAAAGCCCCCGTTTCCGGAGGCTTAAAACTCAGTTGGTGCGGCGTATAGGATTCGAACCTATGACGTTCTGATTCGTAGTCAGACCCTCTATCCAGCTGAGGTAACGCCGCAACACACGGATTATTATGCACGTGACCCCTCGATGGGTCAAGCGACAATTTGGAAAAATTTTACGTTGTGCTGATTAAGACGCTCGCGCCTCGACCGAGGTTCGAATCCATGCGGTGTTGCCATAAAAGAAAAGCCCCCGTTGCCGGAGGCTTTAAGTTCGATTGGTGCGGCGTATAGGATTCCGCGCATCCGCTTCGCGGATCCGCACCGGCTTCGCCCGCCTGCCGGCGCGCTCGCGGGCTAAAAACGCTCCGCGTTTTCTTGACGCTCGTGCCTCGACTGAGGTTCGAATCCATGCAGCGGCGGCATAAAAAGAAAAGCCCCCGTTGCCGGAGGCTTTAAGTTCGATTGGTGCGGCGTATAGGATTCGAACCTATGACGTTCTGATTCGTAGTCAGACCCTCTATCCAGCTGAGGTAACGCCGCAGTGCAAGACATATAAAACCACTTTAGCTTATTGGAGTCAAGCACAATCTCAAACTTTTTTGTGGAACGCAGTTTTGTCATGCTGCTCCGCATATACCGCTGTTCCCCATGCGATCAATCGGCTTTTCAACCACATCGAACCCGGCACCGAGCTCCCTCAACAGCGAGCGCACCCGCTGGGCACAGTCATAATCGGCAAACGAGATACTCAACATGCGCGCCACCTGGTTAGAAGTCTCAACTCCATAGAACCGCTCAAGTGCCACAAGCCCCTCGTGTGTCACAAAGGTCTCGACTACATGCGGCGACTCCTCAAAGCACCATTGGGTCAACGGACCCTCGCTCGTCTGCCGCACCACCAAACCACCCATACCGGATGGCTCACACGTAACTAGTAGGTGCTCCCCACCTTCATCGCTCTCAAACAAAACTACCCGCTCATCAAACAGCTCCATCGCATCCCCTTCCTCTCGCTTCTATTTAACAAAAGCATAGCAGGTAGATGCCTGTATACAGAACGTTTGTTCGTGTGTTTTCTATTGAGCTGTCCGCGCGATATGGTAAAGCTCCGCACACAAAAAGGGCGCCCCAGAAAGGAGCGCCCTTGCAAATCGCTTATGCAGGCAACCTACGCAACCGGCTCGATCTTCTCGAGGCCGCCCATGTAAGGACGAAGAACCTCGGGGATCGTGATGGTGCCGTCGGCGTTCTGGTAGTTCTCCAGAATGGCGGCCATGGTGCGGCCAGCCGGCAGGCCGGAACCGTTGAGGGTGTGCAGGTAGCGCGAGCCCTTGAAATTCTCGGGGTCGCGATACTTGATATTGGCGCGACGGGCCTGGAAGTCGCCGCAGTTGGAGCAGGAGCTGATCTCCTTGTAAGCGTTGTAGCTCGGCAGCCAGACTTCGATGTCGTAGGTCTGACGGGCAGAGAAGCCAAGGTCGCCGGTGCACAGGCTAATCACGCGATAAGGAAGGCCCAGCTGCTGCAGCAGGTACTCGGCCTCGGCGGTCATGCTCTCGAGCTCCTCGTCGGACTCCTCCGGCTTGGCAAACTTGACCATCTCGACCTTGTCGAACTCGTGCTGGCGGATGATGCCGCGGGTGTCGCGGCCGGCGGAGCCGGCCTCCTCACGGAAGCAGGGAGTGAAGGCAGTGTAGCGGCGCGGCAGGGTGTCGGCGTCGAGAACCTCGCCAGCGTGCAGGTTGGTAAGCACGACCTCGGCGGTGGGGATCAGGAAGTTATCGCCCGAGACGTGATAGGCGTCGTCCTCGAACTTAGGCAGCTGACCCGTGCCAAACATGGTCTGACGCTTGACGACGATAGGCGGCCACCACTCCTTAAAGCCACGGCTGGTGTGCGTGTCGAGGAAGAAGTTGATGAGGGCGCGCTCCAGACGGGCGCCGGCGCCACCGAGAACGGTGAAGCGGCTGCCGGAGAGCTTGTTGCCGCGCTCGAAGTCGAGGATGTCAAGGTCGGTGCCCAGGTCCCAGTGCGGCTTAAAGTCGAAGTCGAACTCACGCGGGGTGCCCCAACGACGGCGCTCGATGTTCTCGTCCTCGTCCTTGCCAAACGGAGTGGCCTCGCAAGGGATGTTGGGCAAGTGAGCCATAAAGTCGTACTGCTCCTGCTCGAGAGCAGTGCGGCGCTCGGCCAGACCGTCAATCTTCTCGTTGACGGCGCGCACGGCCTCCTTGGCGGCCTCGGCCTCGTCCTTCTTGCCCTCCTTCATCAGGGCGCCGATCTTCTTGGACTCGGCATTACGCGTGGCCTGGAGCTCCTCGACCTCGGTAATGACGGCACGGCGCTCGTCGTCGAGCTCAAAGAACTTCTCGCGATCCCATGACGTCTGGCGATTTGCCATGGCGGTATCGATGGCATCGGGATTCTCGCGAACAAACTTGATATCAAGCATTAGATCCTCCGGCGATATACATTCCATTTAGGTTGCAACCTTGTACATGTATGGGCAAGTATATACTTATGAGCGTTTACGACCCAACCCAACTACGCAAGAAGGCACCCAATGGACGCAGTTTTTTCCTTTTTGTTTGGCACCCGCACCGGTTTTGCCATCCTTTTCGCCGGCGGCATCCTACTGTTTGCGATTCTTGCCTTTGTAATGGAGAAGCGCACCCATAAGCTCTACGTCGACCGCGGACCCAAATCCGAGGACGATCAAGACGGCTTCTGGGACTAACCTGCCAAAAAGGGACAGGTTTATTTTGGTCGGTTTTATCTGGGCAAACGCAAGCGCCCCGCAACTGGAATTGAGCCAGTTGCGGGGCGCTTTTCGTACATGCAACAAAACCGCAGGAAAAACCTGCCAAAATAAACCTGTCCCTAAATGGCGGGTTTTACTGGAGGGTGGCGTCGATGGCCTTGACCAGGGCGCTGCGCATGCCGGCGTCCTCGAGCGCGACGACGCCCTTGATGGTGGCACCGCCGGGCGAGCATACGGCATCCTTCATCGCCGCAGGATGCTGCCCCGTTGCAAGCTGCAGCTTTGCCGTGCCCAGCACCATCTGGCTCACAATGCGATAGGCATCGGCGCGCGGGATACCGTGCTTGACGGCCGCGTCGCCCAGGGCCTCGATCGCCATGGCGACAAATGCCGGTGCGCAACCGCCCACGGTACCGCCCACAAACAGCAGGCTCGTGTCGAGCTCGACGACAGTGCCAAGCTTACCGAGCAGGTCGAGCACCACGGCACGCTGCTCGCCGTTGAGCGTAGAGGACTTCTCGCAGGCGATGACACCCTCGCCCACCGAAACCGGCGTGTTGGGCACCGTCGAGATATGCGCGACGCCCGGCAGGACCTGCTCCCACTTGGCACTGTCCCAGGTCCAGGCAACCGACAGAACGACCTTTTTGGCAAGAGCATCCTTGAGCGGGGCGAATACCTTCTCGATCATGTACGGTTTGACCGCAGCGACCACGATATCGGATGCGGCGACAACCTCGGCGGCATCGTGGCAGGCGACCATGCCGCGCGCCTCGCAGCGCTCAACCAGTGCGTCGTAGCGACCCGCGCAGGCGCACATGTCGCTCGCAGCTACACCGGCAGCGATCCAGCCATCGGCCATAGCGCTCGCCATATTGCCAAAACCGACAAATCCAATCTTCATATCTCATAGTCCTCTCAGACACGCTCTTCAAAACGAAAGCTATTGTCCCACGCCATTGTTTCGTATTGCCGACCTATTTGTGATACGGCTCGCCACGGCTGATCTTGCAGGCGCGGTAGATTTGCTCCAGCAGCACCACGCGCGCCAAGTTATGCGGCAAGGTAATGCGTCCAAAGCTGAGCATCTCGTCGGCGCGGGCGCGCACCTCATCGCTCACGCCGTCCGAACCGCCAATCACAAAGGCGATGTCGCTGCTGCCTCGCAGCATAAGATCGTCGAGCCTCGCCGAGAGCTCCTCACTCGAACGCTCCTTGCCCTCGATAGCCAGCAGGATCACATGCGCTCGAGACGGCAATGCAGCAAGAATTGCCGCCCCCTCCTTGTCGCGCGCGGCATCCACGCCGCCCGCCTTAGCCGGGTCGATATCGGCCACCTCGCGGATATCCACCTTGGCATAGGCGCCTAGGCGCTTGGTGTACTCAGCGCACGCGTCCTTCCAAAAGCGCTCCTTGAGCTTACCGACGCAAACGACGGTGTATTTCACGCGCGTCTACTCCTTCGAATCGTTTTGAACTTTGCCGGCGGTCAGCATCTGCTCGAACATAGAGGCCGACTGCGAGAAGTCGCTCGGCAGCACGACCGTCGAGGTTTTACCCGTGCGAGCAAACTCCGTCATCATCTCGGACCACTGCGTAAACATGAACAGTTGGTTGGCCTCGTCATTGCCGACACCCGTCTCCTGGATGATCTCGAGCGAATCTTTGATACCCAGTGCGATGGCCTTGCGCTGGTTGGCGATGCCCTCGCCCGCCTTTTCCATAGCCTCGGCCTCGGCGGTCGCCTCGGTGACGCGCTTGATGCGGTCGGCCTCGGCGAGCTCCTGTGCCGCAGCGCGCTTGCGCTGGGCGGCGTTGATGTCGTTCATGGAGTTCTCGACCTCGGTCGGCAGTGCGATTTTGGTGATGAGCGTCGACACGAGGGTGAAGCCGTAGGCGGCCATCTGCTCGGAAACGGTAGCGTTGACATCCTTGGCGATGTCATCCTTCTTGGCAAAGACCTCGTCGAGTGTGTAGACGGGAATCGAAGAGCGCAGGGCGTCGGTGATGAAGTCACGCATCTGGTCGACGGGCTCCTGCAGCATGTAGTAGCTCTTGTAGATACCCGAATCTGCCGGGCCGGCGCCCATGTCATAGCTCACGTGGTACTGAGCAGAGACCTCAAGGCCGATGGTCACGTTGTCCTGGGTCTTAACGTCGATGCCAAAACCGTTTTTCATGGTGCGCAGACTCACCGTGGCGGCTTTGCGGTCAATCACGGGCACCTTCATGTGGAAGCCCGCGTTGACGATGCGGTTAAACTTGCCCAGACGCTCGATGATCACGGCATGCTGCTGTTCAACGACATAGCAGGCGTTGGGAAGCAGTAACAACAAAATGATGATGGGAATCAAAAGGCTGGTAAGGGCGGCGATGATACCGGACAACAGCATGGTCTCTCCTCTGATAGGCACACGTTGGCACTAGGATACCCGCACGAAGCAGCAACGTGACATCAACAAGAGGCCCATAACAAAAAAGCCCCCATTGCTGGGGGCTCTTTCATTTAATGGTGCGGGCGAAAGGACGTCCGCGTATCCGCTTCGCGGATCCGCACCGGCTTCGGCCGCCTGCCGGCGTCCTCGCCAGCTCGCTAAAAACGCTCCGCGTTTTCTTTACGCTCGCTCCTTCGCAGGTTCAAGTCCCTGCGAAGGGCCCATAACAAAAAAGCTCCCATTGCTGGGAGCTCTTCCATTTAATGGTGCGGGCGAAAGGACTTGAACCTTCATGGGGTTGCCCCCATACGGACCTGAACCGTACGCGTCTGCCAATTCCGCCACGCCCGCGTGCAGGAATTAGAATAACGGAGCGCCACCACGAACGCAAGAACTATTTTTGAAAAAGTTTGCAGGCATTTTCCCAAGCGGCTTGCGCGATTGTTTCGGCGTCCTCACCTGTGCGATCGACACGGTCGTTAACCAGCGCGTTTGCCGTAATGGAGATCATTGCGGGCTCGCATTCAAGACCGCGGATGGGCTCCGGAGCCATATACGGGCAATCCGTCTCGAACAAAATTCGATCGAGTGGGGTTGCCGCGAATGCCTCGCGCACGTCGTCGTTGCGCTTAAAGGTGGCCGCACCACCATAGGCGATATAGCAGCCCAGCTCCACAAAGCGCTCCATCGTGGCGCGGTCCTCGCCAAAACAGTGCAGCACGCAACCGGCCTGGGGCACGCCCACCTCACGAAGCACGTTGTAGGCGTCCACGTGCGAGGTACGCTCATAGTCCGTGTCCTCGTGGCGCAGATGCAGCTCCACCGGCACGTTACGGCACACGGCAAGCTCGAGTTGGCGCGCCATGCAGTCAATCTGCACGTTATGGGGTGCCGGCGCGATATCGTCGTCATAGTCCATGTGGTAGTCCAGGCCGATTTCGCCAATACCGGCGCATAAGGGGTCATCGAGTGCGGCAACGACCTGTGCGTGAACGTCGTCGGTATAGTCCGGCGCGCCATACGGATGCACGCCGGCAAGATACTTGATCTGCGGAATATCCCGCATCGGCAGAATTTCGCGCACCAGCCAGTCGCTATAGTCCGCCACGCTGCGTTTGTCAGCGATGGGATCGAACATCGTCACCAACAGGTCGACGCCCGCGGCTTTGGCGCGCACGAGCGTCTCGGGCACTTCTTTGCCCCAAAACGAAAGCAGATGTGCATGCGTGTCGGCAAGCGGTGCCAAGGGCACGGGGCAGGCAACCGTCTTCTTTTTCTTGGTAAACGTCACGCGTGCGGCATTAGGCATCATGGATTAGCTCCTGGGCCAGGCGGACAAAGTCGGCAACATCAAGCGTCTCGGCGCGCGTGGTGGGTGCGATACCGCAAGCCTCAAAGGCGACATCGAGCACGTCCTTGGCAAAGCCGTTGGCGCTCATAGAATTGCGGATGGTCTTGCGGCGCTGAGCAAATGCAGCATCAATCACGCGGGCCACAAATTCGCGATCGAGTCCTTCGGGCACCACGCCGTCAACACGGTCGATACGCACGACAGCCGAGTCCACGTGCGGCGCCGGCATAAAGCAGCGCGGCGGCACCTCAAAGCGACCCGTCACCTGCACATACAGGCCGAGCTTTGCCGTATAGCCGCCATAGGTCTTGTTACCCGGCACTGCGGCAATGCGATCGGCAACCTCCTTTTGCACCATGACGACGGCACGCTTGAGCGCCGGCATCGTCTGGAAGAACTGCAGGATGATCGTCGCCGCCACGTTATAGGGCAGGTTCGCGACAAACACCGTCGGCTCACCGCCCGCAGCCTGCTCAATCTGCTCCGGACCCACCTTGAGCGCGTCTCCCATGATAAAGCGGAAGTTGGCGTAGTCGGCGGCGTGGGCATCGAGCACCGGCTCGAGCTCGGGGTCGGCCTCGATCGACGTGACACACGCCGCCTCCTGCAGCAGCGCAAGCGTGAGCGTACCAACGCCCGGGCCAACCTCGAGCACGCGCTCATCGCCCGTGAGCTCGGAAAGCTCGCAGATACGCTCGATCACATGATTGTCGATTAGAAAGTTCTGGCCCAGGCGATGCTTGGTCGCAAGGCCAAACTCCTCCAGCAGCTCCCTGGTGGCCGTGGGGTTTGCCAAAGGCGAAGTTGTCATGGTTGCCTCCTTAGCATGATGGCGGCGTCTTGAAACAAAAGGGCATGGACCGTGGCGGCCATGCCCTTACAGCTAAACAGCAAATTGCCGATATGGCGCTCGCGCGGTCTCTACGCCAGACGCGGGAACAGCGGATCGCCCTTCTCGACGGGCTGACCGCCGGCAAGCAGGCCCCAAGTACAAATGCCCTTGAGGTCGTCGCTCGCGGCCTCGCCCTCACAGGACAGGCGGCGCAGGGCCTCGACAGAAGTCTGGGGCATGAGCGGCATCAGCAGGTGGGCGGCGATGCGGATGGCCTCGAGCAGGTTGTAGATCACAAATGCCAGCTCGTCAGCCTTGGCCTCGTCCTTGGCAAGCGCCCAGGGCTCGGAGTCCTCGATGTAGTGGTTGGCGGCGTGGATGAGTTCCATGACCTCATCCTTGGCTCCGCCGTAATCGAGCACGTCCATCTTGGCCATGTAGCGCTCGACCAGGCCATCGGCGATCTTTGCCAGCGGGTTGTCAAACGCGTCGGCAGACGCCGGTTTAGCCGGGGCGCAGCCGTCAAAGTACTTTGCGCTCATGTTGAGCGAACGCGAAATCAGATTGCCCCAGCTGTTGGCCAGGTCGGCGTTGTAGACCTGCTCCATGCGATCGAAGCTGATGGCGCCGTCGGTGCCGGGAACGACGTCGGTCATGAAGTAGTAGCGATAGCCCTCGACGCCCAGCATGTCGATAACGTCCTGCGGAGCGATGGCGTTGCCGCGGCTCTTGGACATCTTCTCGGCCTTGCCGGTCTCGGCATTGCGCACGGTCAGGAAGCCGTGGGCAAAGACGTGCTCGGGCAGGGCCTCGCCGATGGCCATGAGCATGGCAGGCCAAATGACGCAGTGGAAGCGGATGATGTCCTTACCCACGATGTGGAACTGCGCGGGCCAGCGATAGGCCAGCTCGGCACGGGCCTCGTCGGTGTCGACACCGTAGCCGACGGCCGTCATATAGTTGAGCAGCGCATCGAACCACACGTAGGTCACGTGGCCCTCATCAAACGGGACCTGAATGCCCCAGTCAAAGCTCGTGCGGCTCACGGAAAGGTCGTTAAGGCCGCCCTCGACAAAGCTACGCACCTCGTTCATGCGGAACGCAGGCTCGACAAAGTCGGGGTGCTCGTCATAGAGCTTGAGCAGCTTGTCCTGGAAGACAGAAAGCTTAAAGAAGTAGGACTCCTCCTGCACGCGCTCAAGCGGACGGTGGCAGTCGGGGCACAGGTGCTGGCCGACGCTGCCGTACTCCTCGTCGCCCTTCTGGACCTGCGTATCGGTGAAGTAGGTCTCGTCGGGCACGCAATACCAGCCATCGTAGCTGCCCTTATACAGGTAGCCAGACTCCTTCATGCGCTCCCACAGGTACTGCACGGCATGATGCTGGCGCGGCTCAGTGGTGCGGATGAAGTCGTCGTTGGAAATCTCGAGCTTGCTCCAAAGCTCCTTGAAGTGCGGAGCCTGGCTATCGGTCCACTCCTGCGGCGTCATGTTGTGCTTGGCTGCGGCCTCGGCAACCTTCTCGCCGTGCTCGTCCATGCCGGTCAGGAACTTGACGTTATAGCCAGCGGAGCGGCGATAGCGAGCCTGAACGTCGGCGATGATGGTGGAATAAGCCGTGCCCAGGTGCGGATCGGCGTTGACGTAGTAGATGGGCGTCGTGATAAAGAACGAAGGCTTGCTTTGATCCATGGGGTTTGTCCTCCAGAAAAACGTTGCATACAGGGGATGATTCTAGCGCAAGGGCTGGATATCCTCCATCTATTGCATATCGAGCACCATGGCATAGACATCGCGCTTGCGGCGCGAATACTTCTGAGACAGGCGCTTGGCCACCGCAGAGGCGGGCTCCCCCTCCTCGAGCGCGGCGCGGATATCCTCGCGCAGAGCCTCGTCGGGATCCGCTGCCGCGGCGCCAACCGGCACGATACCGGCCTCCTCATCCTCGCTCGGCGGCGCGATGACCAGCGCAATCTCGCCCCTTACCTCGCCGCGAGCACGCAGCTCCTCGGCAAGCTGGGCAGCGGGCCCGCGCAAGACTTCCTCGTGCAGCTTGGTGAGCTCGCGGCAGACGGCAACCTCACGCTGGGGAAAGACCTCCACCACGGCCTCGAGCGTCGCCACGATGCGATGTGGAGACTCGTAGAAGATGAGCGCGGCGGGCACCACGGCAAGGCGCTGCAAACGGCGCACACGGTCGCCGTGCTTTCGGCCCAAAAAGCCCTCGAAGAAAAAATGCTCGCAGGGAATGCCGGACGAAACGAGCGCCGTGACGCAAGCAGAGGGCCCGGGAATAACTTCTACGGGCACATCGGCCTCACGTGCCGCCTCGACCAGCGCCTGGCCGGGATCGGACACGCTCGGCATGCCGGCGTCCGAGGCAAAGGCGAGGGTCTCCCCCGCCAGCAGACGGTCGACTAGGCCGGCGGCGCGGCTGGCGATCACATTCTCGTCGCAACGGACAAGCGGCTTGGAAATGCCCAGGTGCATCAGCAGCTTTGACGTCACACGCGTGTCTTCGCAGCAGATGGCATCGGCGGCGGCAAACGCCTCGCCAACGCGCGGGGACAGGTCGCCCAGGTTGCCGATGGGCGTGCCGACCACATAGAGTTTGCCCGTATGGGCGCTGTTTTGCGTCATATCAACCTATTCAATCATGCCGCGCTCGAGCGTACCGAGCGCCGCGCGGGCGTCCCATGCTGCAATGCGCTTCTCGGTCTTCCACGTTTGGAAGAACCAACCGGCAGCCGGCGCAAACGAAGCCAGCTGATTGGCGATAAACACGCGCTCGTAGGCATTGCGGCCCTCGGGCGTAACCGACGAGTTGGCAAAGATCGCCGCGCCCGACCATTCGCCCACCAGCACGGGGAACCCAGTCGAAATCGCTTCTTTGAGCTCGCGCTTGTTGCGCGAAATCGCCGTCGTCAGCCCGCGGGGGCTCGTGATATCGAGCGCATACTCGTCACGGTAATGGTACAGGTGAAGGTCCATGTAGACGTTCTTGTACTTGGCGCCGCGCATAAAATGCTTCCACTCGCTGGGATGTCCCGAAGACGAAAAGACGACGATCTTGTCCTCGGGCATATACGAACGGACGAGCTCGTAGGCATCGCGATAGAAATTGCGCAGGTAGTGGGCCGGAATGCCATCCGTCATGGCAAAGAGACTCTTGCGGACACT
The DNA here is from genome assembly GCA_037237765.1 of Collinsella sp. GTDB lineage: Bacteria > Actinomycetota > Coriobacteriia > Coriobacteriales > Coriobacteriaceae > Collinsella. The sequence continues at coordinate 25,811 of JAXXEN010000015.1, forward strand.
CATCTGCGGCGTATCCAGCAGCTCAATGCCCAGCAGGCTCTCGGCCTCGCCGTAACGCTCGGCCAAGCGCTCGAGCACGTCGAGTGCGACATGGCGGCCGTTAGTGGACGAATGCCACTCGGCAACAGCCTCCGGCGTGGCGGGCGAATCGTTGGAATCGCCCTGGCCACCGGGCACAGTTGCCAGGTCAAGCAGCACGCGGATGTCGTACTTGGCAGCCCACTCAATTGCACGGTCGATGTAGTCGACAACCGAGATGTAGGACGCATCGGACTCCTGCGAGCCAAAGGCATACCAGGGCACCGGCAGACGCACGGCGTTGAGGCCGATCTGCGCCATGCGACGGAAATCGTCCTCGCTCACAAACGTCTCGTAATGACGGCGCATGCGCTCGTTATAGGCGGCGGTGCCCATGGCCTCCTGCAGCTCGGCCGCGTTGGATGCACCGGTCGCCGCGTATAGCGACGGGGTCACCCAAGGCTCGGGAATAAACCAGCCAGAGAGATTAACGCCGAGTATCCTCTCCATCACTGCCCCCTTCGGATCGTGCAGGCCGAGCCTGCATCGTATTGCATAGGAAAAGTATCGTTTTGAGTATACCCGCGCGTGCGGACAGACGACCGAACGGTCTGTAAAGTGGCGCAAAAGCGGGAGGAATATCTGGGCGGGCCCGAGATGGCGCGCCGAGATGTACATATGCGCCGGAAGTAGGCGGCCGGAAAGCGCATCCCGTTTTTCGCAAAAGACTGGGATGCATTTTCCGTTCGAGGCCTCAATCGGAAAATGCATCCCGTTCTGAGCGCGGGATCTGGGACGCAGTTTCCGCCAAAGGCCGAAAAAGGAAAGCACGTCCCATTCTGACGCCGGATTCCGAGTCGTGCTTTCCCAAGCGGCCTCAAAGCGGAAAACGCATCCCCCTCTGAAGCCAAATTCCGGGACGCAATTTCCGCAGAGTCCTCGATAAAAGAAAAGGACCCCTTTGCAGAGGTCCTCGTCAATTCAAGGTGGCGGGGAAGGGAATCGCGTCCGCGCGCTGCGCGGACGGACCGCTGCGGCGCTTACGCGCCTTGCGAGCTGCGCTGGCAAACGCTTACGCGTTTACTCAGCTCCGCGCCCTCACGGGGTTCGATTCCATGTGGGGGCTGCATAAAAGAAAAGGACCCCTTTGCAGAGGTCCTAGTCAATTCAAGGTGGCGGGGAAGGGAATCGAACCCCTGACACGAGGATTTTCAGTCCTCTGCTCTACCAACTGAGCTACCCAGCCATTTGAGGTGTGCCTTGTTTCAAGGCTTGATTAGTATAACCAAGGACGCGTTCCGGTCAACCGAGAATTTTAAAAAAGTTTTTGAGCACAGCCTCGGTTCTATAAATCGGCACGTCAGAGGCATCAGCCGGCAGCAAGAAGTTTTTCACTCAGAGCCGCACGGGCAAACTCACTTGGCGTCATCCCCTCGGCAGCCGCCCGTCGACGAATGGCCTCCTTCATTCCCAGAGGAATCTTGACCGACAGCGTTGCCGTCCCCTCACCTGAGAGCGGGGGCCGTCCACGCACGATCCCACCAACGGTGTGTTCGCCATCCGGAAACTCTCCGCGCTCGTACGACTCGCACCACGCGTCAATCATTTCATCCGTTACAACCTGACCATTAGCGGCCGTATACGTCTTGCCCATCATCGACCCCTCTGCCGAGCTCGCTCGATCTCTTGCCAGAATTTCTTCTGAACCGGAGACAGGGCATGAATAATGAGCCATCCACGAATTAGTTCGACCGCAACAAGCTCCACACTTCGACCATCTGGAAGCCATCCAATGGCAAGCCATCTCGGCGGCTCGTCCTCCGACTCGCGGCGAATGCACTCAGTAACCGCGAACCAGGCACCAAGCACCTGCTTTTCCGTCAAGTGTTTTTTGGCGTTCGGATGGATCTCAACATCCATGCATCTTCTTCTCCATCTTACCAAATTTCGTATGACGAAAGTCCGCCGTCGCCAATCTCTTACGCCGGCACTTGTTGGAGGGCGGGAGGTGTAGCGAGGATTGAAGGGCGTTCCAATACCGCCCAGGCGCCGGGGCAGGAGCACATGCGCCAAGGACGAACGTTTTCGTAGCGCGCGAGGATATTGCCGTCGCGATCGATGAAGGCGATGTCGATGGGATAGGCCATAAAACACGTATGGACCGAAGAGCAGCGTGGAAACGCCATGACGAGCGACAGGCCGTTGGCGGCAACCGGACGCCGTCCCAGCATGCCGCGCAGGCGCACGACAAACGACTCCGCCACCACAAACTCGGCCGGCGTCCAACCCAGCCTGTTGAGTGCCCGCGCGTAAGCGATGTAGGACGAGACCGCGGTCACATGACCACCCCCGGATGCCATGGATCGACCGTCACCGCGCGCTCGTGCGACAACGTTGTCGGCGCCCCCAGCGGAACGCCAGCGATGCTGAGAGAAGTCGGCCACGGCTCATAGTGCATGGTGCAGGTGTAGGTCCTAAACGTACCGGATAGGGAGAGCAGGCCACCATCCGATGCCTCCGCGCCTTGCTCGCTCGACACTTCGATCTGCAAGTCATAGCCTTCCATGGCATTCAGAATTTGAGTCTGAACCGTCGCCGAGGCATCGGCAGAGCTCTCGTCACCCTCCCCGCCCGGCGCCACAGCGTGCGCCAGCACGATGTCGGGCACCACGCGGTCGAAGCGCGCGACAGCGCTGGCAAAGATCATAACGTTGTACACGATGAGCGCCAGCACCAGCAAAACGGGCGTAACCACTGCCATCTCCACCGTCGCTTGGGCGCGCTCCTCGCGCAGACGCATGCGGATACTCATTACGACCCACCGCCCAGAGCGCCAACCAGCGTGGCGACATCGACGGTGAGCGGGATGGAGCCGCCGCCGGGCAGAGGAATCTCCGCAAGTGTGAACACCGTACCGCTAATGGTGCGTTCGACTTGATATTCCAACGCCTCGCAAAGCGCCTTGGGATCGGTCACGCCCAACGGAATACTTCGCAGTTTGTCTTGCGCTTGAGAGAGACCCGCAATGTCAGACCCCGGACTCTTAATGATATTGGCGGAATCGGTCAGCACCGGCTTTCGCAGGCGCAAGTCGCACGGTTCCAAACCCAGCGCCGCCACGGACGCCGAAACGGTATCGCCGAGCCACGATGCGATGGAGCCCAACGCGCCGCTGCCCCCTCCTAGGCCTTTAATCATCTCGTCCATAAGTTCGTCGGCTGAGCCTTGGATATCACCGTATCCCACGAGTAGCCGTCCCCAAACATCCATGACGCCGTCGAGCACGCCGGCAACGCCGCCCGAGCGTTCCTTCAATGTCGAGAAAAATCGCGAAAGCACGTTGTTTTGCGCCGTCGCCTCATCGGGCGCCAGCACCGCGGCAGAGATAGCACCGCGATCGCCAAGCCTGACTGCCGTGTTAAACGAAGAGTTGAGCTCATCGGGGCTCGAGATGGCACCCGAAACCGCAAAGGCGACCACGCCGTTGCGGCCAGGTGGGGCGATACGCGGGCGCTCGCCGGAAAGCTCCTTGATGGCCTGGTCAAACGCATTGCCCGCACGGTCGGCCTCATCCTCGGTCTGACGCTCAAGTTCGAGTTCTTTGTTGCGGCATTTAACGTAGTCTTCCAGGGCGTCTTTGAACTTGTCAAAGTGGTATTCGAAGCCCCTTTCGACAGAAGTCGTTGCAATCGCAACGTACCCTAAAGACGACACACCGAAATGGCATTCGCTACACGTTTCGTGACCGTCAAAATCTGCGACGGATGCCAGCCCACCCGGCTTTCCTTTTTTGTAATTTGGACAGTCAGTCCCATAATGCAAATAGGTAACTTTATCTACTTCACTCGTGGGCCAACGCGCATCGGTATAGAGTTCAGTCGTCCGCGCCTCATCTGGATTTCGCGGAAGGAAAGGGATGCGGGCGGAAACTTTGCCGTCCTTTTCAGTTATATATGCCCGCTCGACTTCTTCGCTCGCATACGCGAAGAACACCTTTCGTGCAGCAGAATCTGCCTGTTTTTCCGGACCCTCGCCAAGCGGCTTCTCATTTGCCAGGCGCTGGCGATAGTAGGCCTTCGCGCGATCGAGCGCCACTTGCGGCTCCCACGTAACGCTCGAAGCGTAATGTGGATTTTGAGCACCAGAGAGATCCGCTAGGCTTTTCGCACGCTCCCACATGCAAGAACAGCTGCTGACCGAGCCCTTGTCCGACCCACCACAATCCGCCAGCCAAGCGCGCTCTTTAGCCTTCGCCGTGTCCTCAGAAGCCTTCCGCAGCTCCTCGGCCGCACGCTCTAAATCATCTGATGTGCCTTTAATGGTATCGGTCGAAATCTCTGACCCTTTGAGCGCAGCGAAGTCCGACTCAGATGTCCTGGGCACGGCAAGCGCCGTACCAGTATAGGTCACACTATCGGTATCCTGCGCCGACACCGCCTGCGTGGCACGCGCGGCGATCAGATACGGCAGAGCCGTCTCGATTTTCTGTAAGCCTTCCGATGCGCTTTTGGCAAACTTGTTGCGCGTTTTAATGATCTCAATCCCGGTGTCGACCATATTGCCGGCAACTAGTTCGGCACCCGGGATGAGGATGGCGACCAGGCCCGTCCCGATCGTGGCAAACCCCGCCAGGCCCAAACTCAAGATGCTCGCATCAACCACCGTGGCAGCCGTGTGATAGGACGACACTACGTTGGCACCCGCCAGCGCGCCGCTATCGGCCGCCACCTGAGTATCCCCGGCACGCGACATGCTCCATATCGCCGCGGTCGACGAAAACAGCAACGTGAGCACCACTAGGATGACCACGGCAGAGGAAAGCGTGGTGTAGGCACCGTCTTCGATAAACAGGTCGATACCGGCTCGACCCATAAAGCCGCCTCGCTTGCGATGGCAGCTCGGACGGCGCGTCAAAACGCGTCTAGACCAGAAACGCTTAATCCCATGCAGCAATCCACGAATCATAATCTCCCTCCAGCCATTCGGGACGCGATTGATACGAGACATCGACCTTGAGCTCAACGTAGCCGCCCTCGGCGGTACCCATAGCCTGCGCAAACGCACCGATCACAGGCAACGGCTTGACCTCGCCGGAAACGGACACGGACGAGACGCCACCCGCACCGGCCCGGCCAAGCTCGATATCCCACGACAACGGCCCGCCGGCATGAAAGATCGAAACGTTGGGCACTGCGGCAAGCCGGCGGCGGGCGAACTCCTTAAGATCGTCGTCCTCCGCCGTCGTCGTGGTCATGAGCCGCGCGGTCTCGGCGGCGGCAGACTCCATGACCGCGCGCGCATAAAGCAGGCACACCGGTTGCAGTGCGAGAAGGATGAGCGTCAGAAACGTCGGCAGCAAAAAAGCGGCCTCGACCGTAGACTGCGCCCGGTCCTCGCGCGCGATATCAATACAACGCGATGTCCTTAGCGCCCGCAGCGGCGTCGATAACCGACGTCGAGGCAACGCCATGGGATGCCGCCCGCTCAACCAGCGCCGCCAAGCGCCCATCGGTGCCAGCACGCCAAAGCCCCGCAATCGCCAGCACGATCGATAACAGCGCCACTGTGACGATGGCGTATTCCACAGTCGCTTGGGCAGCCTCTTCACGCAGAACGCCATACATTTCACGATCCCTCCTTTGAGCTTATTGTTTGCGGGACCAGGCGCACGGCGCGCAAACGACACGAGGCATCGCCAGCATCCGCGGCAACCGTCACCATATCGACCCAGCCGCGTCCGTCGCGCACGATGGCGCCCCACACGTTTCCCTTGATGTCGAGATAGCCGCTCAGAGCAAGTTGCGCCGTGGGTACCTCGCGATAGGCACGCAGCATATCCGCCGCCGCTTCGGTCATCGGTCGGTCTTCGGACCATGCAAGCCGGACCGCAATCGCGTTGCCCTCAGGCGAATCCGTCGCAGTGCCAGACCGCTTGTCGAGCATCCGCAGAAAGGTTTGCGCCGTGACAGCGACATCCGAATCGTCCGCATCTCGCATCTCATCTTTTTGAGACGCCACCGCCGAATCTGAGCCCGAATCGAAGGCGGCCCCAGGACGCTGCAGCCGCGCGGCGTTTAGCCCCCAAACCGCCACTGCCACCGCCACAACCACACAGGCAAACACCAGCAGTGCGCCGGCAGGCCGCCTACCCTCTACAGGCTGTTGATGCCCTCGCTGATAGCGTTCCATAGATCTTGGACCTTGCCCTTAAATGCGACAATGGCAATGATGGCGATCACCACGAGCACGCCGACCAAGATGGCGTATTCGGTGGTGCCCTGCGCACTCTCCTCCTGCAGTAGCTCCCCGGCATGCTGGCGAGCGCGAATTGACTGGCAAACAGCCCAGCTCCAGACCTTGCCAGCAACGTCAGTCATCGTGTTCATGTATTCCTCCCTACATCATCCCGCCTGCTCCCAACAGCGGGCCCAATATGGACAGAAGCAACGCCGGCAAGATGAGTGTGCCGGTGGGAATCAGCAGCTTGACGGGCGCACGCTCGATCTCGCGCTCGACCGCGGCGCGATGAGCCGCACGGATCTCGCGACTTTGAGCGGCCAGCGTCTCGGAAAGTGGGGCACCCAGAGCGAGCGCCTGCCCCACCGTGGTGGCAAAGGTCTCGAGCGCTCGCACGTCCAGGTCGCGCGCGGCGGCCAACAACTCGTCCTCACGCGTGCCCACGCCCACCTGCCACGCCATGCAGGCCCGCTCAAGGCGAAGAGCCAGCACTGACCGGCGGTTGGCGCAGAAGATCTCAAGCGCCGCATCAAACGAAAGGCCGGCCGAAAGGCCCAAGCGCACAACATCGATCATCTCGAACACTTCGCCGAGCGACACTCGCGCCGGGCCGCCCGCTCCAACCGCGCCCTTCATTCGCGCGGTCAGGGCATCGACCACCGAGCGACCCGCGGCGGCGACCAGCACCGCCTCTCGCTTGCAGGCCCCTGCGATCTTGCGCGCATCCGCCCGATCCAAACCCGTCGCGACAAATACACTCAGGGCGCACAGGCAAGCCGCAACTGCAACCGGGGCGCTCATAGCTCCACCCGCATAATGCGCCGGATAACCACCAGGGCAACGGCGTTGAGGGCAAGACCCAGCACCACAGCGCCCGCGCCGGCAGGCGTCGCAAGACCGCGACGAAAATCTGCCGAAAGCAGCGCCAACACCGCGCACATGCCCGCCGGCATCGCCGCGACCATATGCGCAGACATGCGAGCCTGCGACGTCTTAACATCCAGGCGGCGCTTGAGCTCAATGCGCTCCCCCACCATGCTCGACGCCTCGGACAGTAAGTCGGCAAGCGGAGCACCGGTGCGCTGAGACACCTTAAGCGCCAAGGTCACAAGCGAAAGGCCGGGGGCGTCGATGCGCACGAGCAAGTCATCGAGCGCGTCGGTCGCCGAGATGCCGCAATCGATTGCCGCCGCCACCCGCAAAAACTCGGTATGCACCGGTTCTTGCGCATGAGCGCCCACAAAGCGCATGCCCTGGGCCAGCGAATGTCCCGAGGCAAGCGACATGGAAAGTGCGGTAAACGCCTCGGGCATGGCCTCTTCTGCATCGTGTTGCTCGCGCCGGCTCTCAAAGCCATCCCGAGCGGCGCCAACGGCAAACGGAGCAACAAGTCCCAAGGCAAATCCGAGGGGCGATAACGACACCATCGTTAGCAAAACGCAGCAGACACCGCTCGATAGCAGCAGAAACGCCAAACACCCCGAAGCATCCTCGATCGCGAGGCCAAGGCGACGCGCCGGAGCCAGCGATGCCCACGAACGGGCGATCTTTTTCAGCGGATCGTTTTCCACCAGCTCACGCGGCAGCTTCTCTGCCACCGTCTCGAGCGCCTGACGCGCCAGCTCCGCCGGCGGTACCTGCGGCACACGAGGTTCCGCCCCGCACGCCGTCGCAACAGAAAACCCTGCCAAACCCCCTACGACGAGGGGCACAGCGACCTCCATTCGTCCACCTCCTCTTGTGTGAGCGTCCCCGACCGCAGGCCTTCTGCGATAAACGGCGGCTCGCGGTCAAGCTTCCAGGTGCGCTCGGCGGCATCGAAAGTCACATAGCGCTCGAGCTCTACGCCGCCCGACGCGGCGCGACGCACCCCCGAATACGAGGAGACGAAACGCCTGCCATCGGCGTGGCGCTCGGACATCACGATGCCGTCGAGCGCCATGGCAATCTGCTCCTCGATGAGCTCGCTCGGCAGATCGATGCCATAACGTGCAAGCAACGTCAGACGCACCACGGTCTCCTGCTCGGAACCCGCATGAAGCGTGGTGAGCGACCCGTCGTGGCCCGTGTTCATGGCCTGCAACATGTCGCAGCACTCGGCACCGCGCACCTCGCCCACCACGATGCGGTCGGGGCGCATGCGCAGGGCATTGGTCACCAGGTCGCGGATCGTCACCGCGCCCTCGCCCTCAATTGAAGCCTCGCGCGCCTCTAGGCGCACCACGTGCGGATGATGCGCAAACTTGAGCTCAGCAGAGTCCTCGATCGTCACGATGCGCTCGCCGGTGGAGATCTCGCATGACAACGCGTTGAGCAGGGTGGTCTTACCAGATCCCGTGCCTCCCGCAACCGCCAGGTCCTGTCGCAGCGACACCGCGCACGACAGCAGCTGCGCATACCAAAGCGGCAGCGACCCCAGCCCCACAAGCTCGTCCAGCGAGCAGATACGGTCCGAGAACTTTCGGATGGTGAGAATCGGTCCGTCAATCGCCACAGGCGGAATCACCGCGTTGACGCGATAGCCTGTTTTGAGGCGGGCGTTGACGATGGGGCTGCGCTCGTCGATACGGCGGCCAAGTGGCGAGATGATGCGGTCGATAAGCACCCGGATCTGCTCATCATCCTCAAACGCATGCTCGATGGGGTACAAGACGCCGCCGCGTTCAAAGAAAGCCGAGCGGCAGCCGTTGATCATGATTTCGGTAACGGTGTCGTCCTCGATGAGCGGCTGCAACGGCCCCAAGCCCACCACGTCATCCAAAATCTCGTCGATGATAGTCTCGCGCTCGGGCGTCGCGAGATCGGTCGGCTCCTCAACATTGAGCGCCGCCTCCACCGCAGGACGCAATTCCGAGCGGGCAAGTGCCGGGTCGATATAGGCGCTGATACGCGCCACTTCGTCGTAACCCATGCGGTCCATCACGGCGCGCTTGGTGCGTCGTTTCACCGCGCGGCGACGCCCCGCATCTACAGGCGCTGCCGCCGCTGCAGCGCCGGCAGCCTTAATCCTCGTTTGCAGGCTCATCGCTGATCACCCTCGCGCGACCAGGGAAGGCGAATACGCGGGCGTTCGGTGCGCATTGCACGGTCGGCGACCATATCGCTCCAAGGGCCGACGGCGCACCCCAGTTCCACGAGCATCTCGCGCGTGGCCTCGCGCACGCTGGTCGCAAAAGCGCTGGTCTGCCCCACTGCCTCGTCAGCGCGCCCAAACGCCATGAGCGCGGCGAGATCCTGCCCGCCATCGGCGATACGAATCTTGGAGCTCAACGCACAGGCAATCTCAAAGCGCATGGCGACGTCCTCGTCTGCCCCGCGCGCACCGAACCGGTTGAACACGGCGCTCATGCGCGTGCGCGGCACACCTACTCGACTTGCCAGTTCAATGACGCGCGATGCCGATGTCGCGGACGACACCGCCGCATCGCCAACGACCAGGCAACGGTCGCTCGCCGCCACCGCAGCCGCCACGGCATCGCCCCAAAAGACCGAGGTATCGATAAAGACCACGTCGGATTCGCGACGCAGGACATCGAGCAGTAGCTCCACCGGACGTGCCATGAGCTCGGCTTGCTCGGGCGCCGCGACGGGACCCCAGAGCGTAACGCCCGGGGCGACGCGCATCGATGCGGCCACGATATCCGGCTCGGTGAGCGTGCCCGCCGCCGACGGCTCGATAAGTGCCGCCATATCGTGCGGAGCATCGACGCCTAACAAGTCGTAAAGGTTTCCAAACATCAGGTCCAGGTCGAGCACGGCGGCACGCAAGCCCAACAGCGACGATGTGTGTGCCATGGTGGCAACGATCGTCGACTTGCCGCAACCGCCCGAACCCGAAATGGCGCAGATGACCGGAGCTCGATGCGGCGGAGCGGCAGCGTCTGCCGGCGGCATCGGAGGCGGCGGGGCGGGCGTCGGTGACAGCGTCCCCGTCTCCCCCGCCGCAACTACACGCTGCGTCCAGGCCGGCATGGCAGCTTGTTCGGCCTGCGAGGCAGGCTCGTTCTGTGCAATCTGCTCATGCCGCATCAGCGACAACTCGCCGCACCCGGCAAAGCCCTCAACTTCGTCGAGTTCATCCGCCAGATTCACGCCGTGCACGTATCCCATATCTACAGCCGGGGAGTCGCCAGCATGCTGCGCCGGCTCTCCAGCGTCATCGTATACAAGGGGGTTCCGGGGGCGCCGACCATGCTCGGCTTCCGCTTTTCCATAATCATCAACACGCGGGCCTCTTGTAGCGCGAGGCGCCCCGGGTTCCCTATCAACAAAAGCATCGGGCTCAATCGTCATGCACCGATCGGAATCAACCGCTCCCTCGCCCGCGCGCCCGTTGCCGCATATACTGTGCGCAGCGATGACCTCGGTCGCCCCCGCGCGAAACAGCCCCTCGATATCCGACGGATCGAGCGCTTCTATCAACACGACCACGCGACTCACGCGGCCTTCGGCCGTCAGGCGCGCAACAGTCTTGCGCACATCTTCGGTATCAAACAGAGACGCCGCGATGATGGCAGCCCCGCGGCGCGACGGAAACGCCCGCGCCATGGAAACCAGCCCGTCCAGGTCACCCACGCGAAGCACCTGTGCACCCGCATCACGGCCCTCGACTTCCTGCTGCAACAGCCCGTAATCGCCGCACGAGCAGCACGCAAGCCAGATCGCCTTCATCACTCGTCGCCTCCGCTCTTTTTGCCGCGCGCCGTGGCGGGAATCGTCAAGCTGACCGTTCCTTTGCCCGAGGCTCCCAGCAGTTCCTTGACGTCTTCGGGGTCAGCCGCCAGCGTCACCCATTCGATCTTGCCCTCGCGCGTGGCACCGGAATTCTCACTGGTATCGATCACGTGCGCGCCGCACAGTCGATCGGTTACGCCATCTTTTTGCACGTACACGTCCACATAGCTGCCCACGCCCGTGGCACCGCCGACCGAGTGCTCGGCATCAACCGCCACCGAAACGGCGACCTTGCCCTTAGGCACCTCGAGCTTGTGGCTCTCGGCCTTGGTGTAAACATTGCAGATCACGGCGTTTTTGGGAATACGCGAAGTCGTCACGTCGCCGCGCACCTGGCGCAGCTCGGTCGCCGCGTCACGCGGCAGCAGGCTCGTCAGCCATTCCTGGGTTATGACATTGGTCTCATCGAGGGTCTCGCCCACATCGATATCGCGCGCCGCGACGCATACCTCGACGCGATCGCCACCGTACTTGGCCAAGGTCTCAGCCTGGACCTGTTCGGCTTGCGAGCGGATCGACGAGCTGTAAACCATGCAGAGCAGAGCAGCGAGCACGCCCGCGACCAGACTGATGGCGATGCGCTTGCTCTTGTTCACGGCCGCTCCTCTCATGGCAGTGCCGGGCGAATGCCCGTACCACCATTGTCTGGGCGGTCAGAGTGCAAAGCGGCGCAATCGCGATCTTGGTTTTCGATGTCAAACCAATCGCCGACCAAAAGCTGACCAGCCCGTCAAGCTCATGGCAAGGTTTTGGTCAGCACGTCAGCAAACTGCATGTTTCGAGGCTTTTCCGCAGCAAAAAAGCCGTCTCCCGAACAGTTGGGAGACGGCTGTCATAGGAAAAATCAATTACAGATGAACATCGGGATCGAGTATTTGAGCGCTCACGCGCATGGATGACGCCAGGTTTTGGAACGTTTCCAGCCGCAGGCTGTCGATCTGCCCGGCGTCCTCGGCCTCGCGAACGGCGCAGCCCGGCTCATGGGTATGTGTGCAATCGCCAAACCGGCACGCGCGCGATGCCTCGACAATCTCGGGGAAGGCGCGCGCCAGACCCCGCTCGTGACCCACGAGCGGTAGACTGCGCAGGCCCGGGGCATCGGCGATCACGCCGGCGTCGCCCGGCAGCGCCACCATCACGCGCGCGACGGTAGTGTGACGGCCCTGGTCGTCGCGTTCGCGCACACCGCCGGTCGCCAACGTATCGTGGCCCAGCAGTGCATTGAGCAGCGTCGACTTGCCGGCACCCGACTCGCCCAGAATCATGGCGCAGCTCCCGGCAGGCACGCAGGCACGGACCTCGTCCAGGCCGCGGCCCTCGGCAGAGGACGTCACGATCACGCGCACGTCCGGACCCACCAGGCGGCGCACGCGGTCCAGATCGCGCTCGAGCTCCTCGGCATCGCAGCGGTCAGCTTTGGTAAGCACCACCACCGGCTCGGCATCGCAGTCAAGCGCCAACACCAGCGAGCGCGCCACGCGGTCGAGCAGCACCTCACCGGCACCGAGCGCCTGCACGATTAGCACGCAATCCACGTTGGAGCAGAGCACCTGGCGCTCTCCACGGGCACGGCCGCGCCAACGCTCAAAGCTCGTACGGCGCGGCAGCACGCACTCAATCACGCCCATATCGTGCCCGGGAGCGCGGCGCACCGCCACACGGTCGCCCACGGCAGGCAGCAGGACCTCGTCCTCGCCGCGCGACTTGGCAAACCCCACTGCATGCTCGGCGCGGAAGGTATCGTCGGCAGTCGCCACCAGCGGAAACCCGCGATCCAAGCGCACCACGGCACCCAGCCGCATCTGCTCGGGCTCCTCAGCATGTGCGCAAAAGTCGTCAAATGCCGCCTGCTGAGCCCCATCGACCGGCAGGTCGTCAAACGCCGGAACGTCCTGCAGCGCGTCAAGCCCCGGTACGCTCGCCAACAACTCCTCGGCAGACGCGGGGGCCTCGGTCGCAAGCTTCCGACGACGATCGCGCTTAGCCCGCGCCCCCGTCGTCTTTTTCTTCGCTTTAGCCTTAGCCTTGCCCACAAGCGCCTCCCAGCACCACAAATCACAACTGAGCAGGTATTTTAAATCAAAAAGAGCTGGCCGGGCAAAGCCCGACCAGCTCACAAACTTTCCCTCAGCCCTTTATCATCCGCGCGGGAGAAAAGCCAGCAAGGATACCGCAGGGCCCGCCCCGGAAGCCCTTTCTCCCGAACGATCCCGCAGCGCAAAGCGCGAGGACCAGTGAGGGAGAAAGGGCGTGGGGCGGGCCCGGACGAGAGCGTTACTCTTTTTCCACAGCGCGCATGATCGCCTTGTAGATCTCCATCAGCGGGATAATCAGGAAGGCCAGGCCCAAAGCGGCAAGAACGCCCTTGAGCTCAAGCGTCACAGGGCCGAAGAACATCTCGGCAAGCGTCGGCTGCACGGTCACGATCACCGTCAGCACCAGTGCCAGCGCGGCGGAAGCCCACAGCCACTTGTTCTGCTTCTTCATGGTGAACAGCGACGCACGACGGCTGCGCATATTGAAGCAGTGGAAAATCTCGACCATGTTGAGCGTGATGAACGCCATCATCACGCCTTCCTCGTCGGCATTGCCGGCGATCATATCGGCGATGTGGATGTAGCCCATGTCAAAGTACACGCCCACAAAGAAGCTCGCCAGCACCAGCACGGTGATGATCAGGCCCTGGACCACGCAGTCCAGACCCATATGTCCGGCAAAGACGCCGTCCTTGGCGTTGCGCGGCTTGCGCTTCATGATGTCGCCCTCGGCATCCTCCATGCCCAGCGCGAGCGCGGGGAAGCAGTCGGTGACCAGGTTCACCCACAGCAGCTGCACCGGCTGAAAGATGGTAAAGCCGATGAGCGTGGCGATAAACACCGAGAACACCTCGGCAAGGTTGGCCGAAAGCAGGAACTGGATGACCTTGCGGATGTTGTCGTAGATGCGGCGCCCCTCTTCGCAGGCACCGATGATGGTGGCGAAGTTGTCGTCGGCAAGTACCATGTCGGCGACGTTCTTGGTGACGTCGGTACCGGTGATGCCCATACCGACGCCGATGTCGGCGCGCTTGATGGACGGGGCGTCGTTGACGCCGTCGCCGGTCATGGCGACGATCTGGTCGCGCGACTTCCAGGCCTCGACGATGCGCGTCTTGTGCTCGGGCTGGACGCGGGCGTACACGCCGTAGTCCTCGATGTGCGCGTCGAGCTCCTCGTCGCTCATGCGGTCGAGGTCGGCACCGGTAATGGCCTGGCTGCGATCGGCGACGATGCCAAGCTGCTTGGCGATGGCCACGGCGGTGTCGATGTGGTCGCCCGTGATCATGACGGTGCGGATGCCAGCGTCGTGCGCCTCGCGGATAGCGTCGGCCACCTCGGGACGGACCGGGTCGATCATGCCGGACAGGCCGCAGAATACCAGGTCATGCTCAAGCGCAGCGGGGCTGCAGTCGGTGGGAACCTCGGTGTAGGTGCGGCTCGCCAGCGCCAGCACGCGCAGGGCCTCGTCAGCCATGGCCTTGTTGGCTGCCACGAGCTCGGCACGACGCTCCTCAGTCAGCGGCACAACCTTATCGCCCTCGTAGATATGGGTGCACAGGCCAATCACCACGTCGGGCGCGCCCTTGGTGTACTGCTCGTACTCGCCGTCCAGGGTCTCGACGACCACGGACATCATCTTACGGCCCGAGTCGAACGGGGCCTCGCCCACGCGCGGATGCTCGGCAGTCAGGCCGGTGAGCCCCGCCTTGCCGGCGTCGTTGACGAGCGCGCACTCGGTCGGCTCGCCCACGGCCTCGCCCAGCTCCTCGTCCCACTGTGCATCGGAGCACAGCGCCATGCCGGCCAAGAACTTCTCCTTGGGCGCAGCGAGCTCGTGCTTGACGACGGTCATCTTGTTCTGGGTAAGGGTACCGGTCTTGTCGGAGCAGATGGTCTGCGTGCAGCCGAGCGTCTCGACAGCAGAAAGCTTGCGGATAATCGCCTGGCGCTTGGCCATCTTGGTCACGCCGAGCGAAAGAACGATGGTCACGACGGCGACCAGGCCCTCGGGGATGGCGGCGACGGCGAGCGAGACGGCAACCATAAAGGTGTCGAGCAGGGCAGTCGGGTCAGTAAGAACGTTGCCCACGCCGTGACGGATGATGTCAACGCCAAAGATGACGACGCAGATGACGATAACCATGATGGTAAGGATGCGGCTGAGCTCGGCGAGCTTCACCTGCAACGGCGTGAGCTCTTCCTTGGCCTCGGCCAGGGCGCCGGCAATCTTGCCCATCTCGGTGTTCATACCGGTACCGACCACGACGGCGCGACCGCGACCGTACACCACGGTGGAACCCATATAGCACATGTTCTTGCGGTCGCCGAGCGGCACGTCGTCGGTGCCCGCGGCGAGCTCAATCACGTTGGTGTGCTTCTCAACCGGCACGGACTCGCCAGTCAGTGCAGCCTCTTCGATCTTCATCGTGGCGCTCTCGAGCACGCGGCAGTCGGCCGGGACGGAGTCGCCCGCCTCGAGCATGATCACATCGCCAGGTACGAGCTCGGCACTCGGCAGGTGCACGAGCTTGCCGTCGCGCAGAACCTTGGACTGCGCCGCGCTCATCTCCTGCAATGCCTCGAGAGCTTCCTCGCTCTTGGCCTCCTGAACCACGCCCAGCACCGAGTTGACGATAACGACGAACATGATGATGGCGACGTCGGCAAAGTCCGCCTCACCCTTGACCATGCCCGTGAGCGCGCTGATGACGGCGGCAACGATCAGCATGATAACCATGGGGTCGGCCATCTGCTCAAAGAAGCGCTTCCACAACGGCGTCTTCTCGGCTTCCTCGAGCTTGTTAGGGCCTGTCTTGGCGAGGCGCGACGACGCCTCGTCGTTGCTCAGGCCGAGGTTCTCATCGACACCTTGGTCGCTGAGTACCTCCGCCGCGGCGGACAGGTATTCCTTTTGCATATAGAGTCCCCTCCTGGGATTCGGGCCACTCAGCAGATTGATGCCCGATCATAATTCCCAGGAGAAGGGCAAGGGCTCATCAAGGCTGCCGTGCTGAGCGGCAGTTGATAGTGGGGCTATGGTACCCCAAAGCGGCGCGTCTAGCCAAAACATTCCAATTGGAAACACGGCTCGAGTGCAACGATGCAGACCGTGTGATGCTCAACATTGATAAAACGTTTTTTCTTCGGCGCATCGTCAAACTGAAATATCGCCCAGATAGCAGCGGTCAGAACGGTTGATAAAGTTTTTTCATATACCGTTTTTACCGCAAAAAATGAACTTCTAATTCGGCATACGGTCGATTTTTGGGGGTGTTCGGTCGTCATTTCGTTATAATCATCTCAGTTTTATTTCTTATGGTTTATCTATCAGCGCAAGACGATGTCAGATGGAGGTCTGAATGTACAAGCGCACTAAGATTGTATGCACCATGGGTCCCGCCTGCGATAGCGACGAGACCATCCGTGAGATGATCAAGGCGGGCATGAACGTCGCCCGTTTTAACTTCTCGCACGGATCCTACGACGAGCACCACGGTCGCATCGAGCGCGTCCGTCGTATTTCCAAGGAGCTCGGTCTGCCCGTCGGCATCCTGCTCGACACCAAGGGCCCCGAGGTCCGCACCGGCCTTCTGGTCGATGGCAAGAAGGTTGCCGTCAAGACCGGCGATAAGATCGTCGTCACCGCCCAGCCCACGTCCGAGGATTTCCACGGCACCGCTGAGCACATCTCCCTCGACTACCTGGCTCTGCCCTCCGAGGTCGAGAAGGGCTCCCTCATCCTGATCGATGACGGCCTGGTTGCCCTCGAGGTCGAGTCCGTCAGCGGCCAGGACATGACCTGCGTCGTTAAGAACGACGGCTTGATCGGCGAGCGCAAGGGCGTCAACATGCCCAACGTCAACATCTCGCTGCCCGCTATCACCGAGCGCGATCGTCAGGACATCCTCTTTGGCCTGACCGAGAACATCGACTACATCGCCGCTTCCTTCATCCGTGACGGCGAGTCCGTCCGCGGCATCCGCGAGCTTTGCCGCGAGAACGGCGGCGAGCACGTGACGATCTTCCCGAAGATCGAGTGCGCCTTGGGCGTCGAGAACTTCGACGAGATCCTCGAGGCTTCCGACGGCATCATGGTCGCCCGTGGCGACCTGGGCATCGAGATCAAGCCCGAGCTCGTTCCGCACATCCAGAAGGAGATCATCGCCAAGTGCAACGCGGCCTACAAGCCCGTTATCACCGCTACGCAGATGCTCGACTCCATGCAGCAGAACCCGCGCCCGACGCGCGCCGAGGTTGCCGACGTTGCTAACGCCATCTACGACGGCACCGACGCCGTTATGCTCTCTGGCGAGTCCGCTGCCGGTAAGTACCCGGTCGAGGCCGTTAAGATGCAGGCCAGCATTGCTCTCGAGACCGAGAAGTACCTCCCGGCCCACGCTCCGCTCGAGGTTCCGGCCGACGCTCACGGCACCCGCGTCGTCAACAACGTTGTGGGTATGTCCGCTGTGAACATGGCCACCACCGTTGGCGCCAAGTGCATCACCGTGCCGACGACCACCGGTCGTACCGCCCGCCTGATTTCGCACTTCCGTCCCAACATGCCGATCTGCGCGTTCTCCCGCCACGAGTGGGCCGTCCAGCAGATGATCATGTACTGGGGCGTTATCCCGCACCAGGCCGAGATTACTCAGGGCACCGTCAACGGCACGATCGTCAAGGCGATCGAGACCGCTAAGGAGCTCGGCTACGTCGAGGCCGGCGATCTGACCGTCGCTACCGCCGGCGATCCCCGCATGAGCGTCCAGCTCGAGGACAAGGTCTCCTCGACCAACGTCGCTTACGTCGCTCAGGTACGCTAAAACGCACTTGCAAGCATACTTGCATTGCAAAGGGCCCGGAAGGCTTCGCCTTCCGGGCCCTTTTTCTGTGCCAACGCCGCCGCATGGCAAAACACGCACTCATTTCTTTACCAAAAGCGCGAAATCCACCCTTCGAGGCCCAAAAAATAAAGCCGCAAGCGCTAAAAGTGTTCGCCCGGTGGCAAACCCACACCTTAACCGACGCTGCTAAATCGTTTTAGCAAGAACCAGATCAACCGCGTTTTCAGAAGTATGCGGCAAATTCTGGAACCTCCGAGCACACCCTGTTTTTTCGCAACAAAATGCCTGATAAACTAGCCTCAAAAGCCAGGTCCGCTCATAGGGTTCAGATTTTGCCGCATACTTCCGGATTGACGCTGGCATCACTCGCTTCAAAGAGATGATTTCGGCCAGGAGGGCATTATGGACCTGACGCTTTGTGGGCAATCCGCCTTTAACTACTACCGCATCCCGCCGCAGGTATTAGGCCTTTACCCCGCCATTAGCCTTGGCAATATGGATCGCAGATGTTGTGGCCTCGGAAGTCATGCAGTTGTAAAAGACCTGCTTCACGCACCACTTCACAGGCTTGTATTCACTCGGGCACAATCCGGGTCGCGAAGCCTGTTTAAATCGCACCTCCTGACCCAAGAACCACCTCCGGGGTCGTTTAGGCAGACTGAACATGGGTTTGATGTCACGTCCCCGGAGTTCACGCTGCTCAGCCTTGCCACGCAGGTCTCACGCAACCAGTTACTCATGGCGTGCTACGAGATGTGCGGCTCCTTTGCAATGTTTAAGCCCTGCGAGCGAACGCAACAACAACTCGATGAAGCTATTTCGCTTAAGTTCATTCCACCCAACTGCGGCTGGGAGCGAGTTAACGACACCAAGGGCAATGACACCAACTTGTGGAAGCGCACGCCGCTTCTTACCGCAACGGATATCGCCGCGTTCGCCAAGCAAGCCGCAGGCCTGCGCGGCGTCAAACAACTGCGCTGGGCGGCCGAGCACATGACGGGGCAGGCCGCCTCGCCCTTCGAAGTACAGACCTCCATGCTTATCTCGCTCCCCCGCGACGAGGGCGGCCAGGGCATCGAGATCGCCAACAACGCGCGCATCCCGCTCAGTGAAGCCGCACGTTCGCTGTATGACAAAACCTGCTGCTACGCCGATATCCTCATCGAAAGCGCCACCGACAGCATGGGCGTCATTCTGGAATGCCAAGGCCGCTCTGCCCACGACAGCGAAGCCGCGAGCCTCTCCGATGCCGAGCGCGCCACCGCACTCACAAGCATGGGCTACGACGTCATCCAAATTACCTATGACCAGATCAAGGAGAAGAAGAGCTTCGACCACATAGCCGAGCTCATCCATAAAAAGGCCGGGCTTCCCCACATCCCAAAGACCAAACAGGAGCGCATTGCCGAAGATACCTTACGGCAAGAGCTACTTGTCGATTGGGTTGAGCTATTCACTGCCGGGCCGGCCAGCTAGCAGCTAGCAATCAGGGGCAGCGCAGGCACATCGGGCGATTCGACACGGGCGGCAAAACCCGCCTCGGTCAGCTCGATGACCTCGGTAAACGTTGCGTCGAAGAATTTCTCGGTCAGCAGGCGGTATGGCGGATGGTCGGGCTCGCCGGGGTTTTCGCGCACGATCTCGTGCATAACGCCGATGGTCTTGAGCACATACTCCTTATGGATGGGATACTGCCCAAAACGCGTCGCCGCAGTATACAGGCGATCGGTCGCGCGCGGAATCGAAACAATGCCGAGCGTCTTGCCGAACCAGTCAAAGTCGCCTTGCTTTTTAATGCGGAACTCCTCGCACGGCTTGCCGCCGTGCGCCTCCAGGTACTGATTCACGCGCGTATTCCATACGGTATCGGCCACCAGATGCGACCAGACACCCAGTGTCAAATCGAGCAACGACTGCGCCACATCTTCGGACGCAAGCGAGAACTCACGAGCGCCGGGACCGACAACCGGCTCAGCATCCCTGTAGCGCTGGGGATAGTGCACGCGATTCAGTCGCTCGCGCTCCTCGATAATCGAGGTCGCCGCGGCTGGCGCACCGGTGGGCGAACTTTTAAGCAACGGTGCCACATAGGTATCCCAGAACTCGTGCTCACGCGGCTTAGGGATAGGCTCGGGCTTGGCAAAGTGCGTAATGCGGTACGGGATGGGATCGGCGATGCCAGGGACCATATAGCCCACGAAAATATCCGGAACCACGCAGCCAAACAAAAAGGCATTGCGGTCGCGCACGCTCTTGGCAAGCGCACCGGTGCGCTCCAGCAAACGCTCCGTCTGAGCGATATGAATGTTCCAGCTTGGCATAGCCACCCCCATAAAAAACCTGGATAACTATACCATCACGGCAAAGCCGCGCGGGCGGCTACGCACGCTCCACGCAGCAACTAGTCCGTAGCACCGCTTTCGGTTCCATACGACGGCGAAGGCGCCTCGACCACGTGATGATATCGATCGATATAGATGGCGCGGGCACCCAGGCGTCGCACCAAATCCTGGTGATGCGTGCTCATCAAGACCGTCTTACCCGCCGCGACGTAGGCCAGCAAGAAGTTGACCACGATGTCGCATGAATCCTCGTCGAGCCCATTGGTGGGCTCATCGAGCACTAGGATATCGGGGTTCATCGATACGACTGCCGCCAGCGCCACACGCTTCTTTTGCCCACCCGAAAGCTGATAGGGCGAGGCATCGACCAGGTCGGTAACCTGGAACAGCTCCATGGCATCGCGGACGCGGCGCTCGAGCTCGTCTGCCGGCAGCCCCATTTGAGCCGGTCCAAAATCGACCTCCTCACCGACCGTGGCGCAGAACAGCTGGGCATCGGCGTTTTGGAATACGAAGCCTACGCGCTGGTGGAACTTCTGAGCAGCAGCAGAATCCTTCAGATACGCCGCATCGACCACGCGTCCGTCAAACAGGTATGCGCCGGCATCCGCGAGCTCAAGGCCGTTGATAAGACGCATGATTGTCGTCTTGCCGCAGCCGTTGGGACCGAGCAGAGCAACGAGCTCCCCACGGTCCACCTGCAGTGAAACGCCATCGACGACTGTATGGCCCGCATAGGAGAACACCACGTCGCGCAGCTCGATGAGCGGCGCGACCTCGGCGCCGCCCGCACCGTTCGTGCCCGCCGCACTATTCATATCGATCGTCAAAACGTCGCCCTTCCCCATTTGCATCCCCAGCCGGAACCAGCAGCGCCTACAGCACGGCGCACAACACTGCCAGCAGCGCCACGCCGGCCGCATAGACCGCATCGCGCCAGCCAAGCCCGGCGCGCGCGGGCGCCGGATACACACCGGCAAACCCACGGCAGAGCATGGCCTCGTCCATCGCATGGCTGCATTCCATCGCCTTGATAAACGTCATGCCCATGATACCCGCGACCGAGTCGGTGCGCGAAAACCCCTCAGGCGCGCGACCCACACTGCGCAGCATGACCGATTCGGTCAGATCGTGCGCCGTTCGGCCCAGCACCTCGATGTGCTTGAGCGCCATATCAAACGTAAAGATAACTTCGTCGGGCAGATGAAGCACCTTGAGCGCCGCCGACATGCGGCTCCACGTGAGGGTCCACGAAACGCCCAGCACCAGCGACACATTAATGAAGGTCTTGAGCGCAATTTTGAGCATGGCGCCCGTAGCGGAAGCGCCCAGCAGCAGGGCAGGCAGCGCCAAAACCACTGCGAGCCCCGCGGCGCCAAGCGCCGGCACAAAGGTCGCCCGCAGCCCGCGTACGGGGCGCACGGCAACGAGCACCAGCGCAATAGCCGCCATCAACATGAGGTACAGCGGGCTCTGTGTCAGACACACGCACAGGACGCAGACGAACATCCCCACCAGGCGCACCGGAGCCGAAACGCAAGAAAGGGCGCGGTCGACCATCGACCCGCCCTGGTGCGCGCCCCCACCCAGGCGAACCCGCTCAAGCAGGCTCGCCAGGTGCAGGACATTCTTTTGCATCACGCGATGCCGAGCCCCCACGGGCTCGTAACGCTGCTCGACCGCAAGCCAGCTAGGCAGCTCGGCTATTGCCATGAGCACCGCTTTCCTTAACCGTCAGCGAGATCAGACGGAATGCGATGGTAAGCACCGCCACGCCAATCACGCCGGACAGGATATACATGGCAGCCTGACCGGCAAAGCCGAGACCCTGCTCCTCGGAATAGGCCTGCAGGTAATCACCCGTAGGCAGAGCGTCGGCAAAGGTCGGGGTATCGAGGCCGACCGAAGCCTGCAGACTGTCGTCACCAGCCTCCTGAACGGCGGTCGCGGCGCCCTCGGCGTCCCACTCGCCCCATGCGTCACCCGTGGCCAGCAGGCCCAGCGGTGTGGCCACGACAAGCACGGCGACCAGGATGAGCGTGGGGACCAGGGAAGTCTTCTTGGCAGTACCATCGCCGGCAAGCTGTCCATCGGCGGCTTCGGGGCCGACGATAACGCCCGGCGCCGTCTTCTTGATAAAGCCGTAGATCGCGGCCGTCGCCACGCCCTCGACCACGCCGGCAACCAGCATATGCGGGATCAACATGGCCGGAATAGCCACGGACAGCGGGAAGGGGCAGTACAGCGGCGCGCCCGAAGCGTTGGTAAAGAGCATCGGCTGAATACCAAACTCGATTGCCGCGCACAGGGCCGCCAGGCACAGGCCGACCCAACCGCTCACGACGGCAGAAACCGAGGTGCCCCAGCTCTTGTCGTGCAGGCGGCTGTTGAGCGCACGGAACACGATAGCAGCGACAAACGGCAGCACAAAGGCCATGTTAAAGCAGTTAGCGCCAAAGGACAGAACGCCGCCGTCGCCAAACAGCAGCGCCTGCAGCGCCAGCGCAACCGAGACAGCGATAGCCGCGGCCTCGGGGCCTAGCAGCAGTGCAATGAGCGCGCCACCGACGGCGTGACCTGTGGTACCGCCGGGCAGCGGCACATTGAACATCATAAGCAGGAAGGAGAACGCGGCGCAGATGCCCAGGAAAGCCATGTGCTCGCGATCGAGCGTGGCGCGCACTTTCTTGATGCAGTGGATCCAAACGGGCACCATCGCCACTGCCATGACGGCATCGGTCTGCGGGGACAGATAATTATCTGGAATGTGCATGTACGCCTCCCGGTTATCGGCGCACGGAATTGCAACGCCGCTTGAATCACCTTTCCAGTGTTACGTAATGTCAGATTCGTAACACGCCGCGGGCTATCATAGCAAAACGGCGCGCTGCCGACAAAGCAGCACGCCGTTATGTAATGCGCGTGTCATATATGCAGGCTCAGCAGTGCCTTATACCGAGCATAGCGGTCACGTAGGATTCGGCAGCAGCCACCGCTGACCCATACCCCGGCGCAGGACCTAGCCGCGGACCTCGCCGTTTACGCCCTTGCACACCTTGGTGACAATCTTCCGGTGCGCCTTCTCGACCTCTTCGCTGGTGAGCGTGTGGTCGTCGGAGCGATACGTAAGCGCAAAGGCCATGGATTTCTTGCCCTTGCCGATGCGGACCGGATCGCGGTAGACATCGAACAGACGCACGCCCTCGAGCAGCTTGCCGCCGGCACTCGTAATACGACGCTCAAGATCCTCGCAGGTCACAGTGTTGTCGACCACGATAGCAAGGTCGTGCTCAACAGCCGGGTACTGCGAGAACTCGCGGTAGTTCTCCTGATTGCGGGCGCCCTTAATCAGCTTGTCCAGATCGAGCTCAAAGGCAACGACGACCTCGTCGATGCCCATCGCCTCGCGCGCCTCGGGGTGAATCTCGCCGACCCAGCCCAGCACAGTGCCGCCCGAGAGCACCTCGGCAGCACGACCCGGCTGCAGGAAGGCATAGCTCTCGCCCTCGACGGGACGGAATCGAACCTTCTCGATGCGCAGCTGAGCAAGCAGCTCCTCGACAATGCCCTTGCCAAAGAAGAAGCGCAGCTTACGGTACTTCATGCTCCAGGACTGCTCGCTCCACTGGCCCGAGAGCACGCCCGCTACGGACTTGGTCTCCTTGGGCAGGCTGGCGTTCTCGCGACCGTGGAACAAGCTGCCGACCTCGTACAGGTGCACGTTGGGCGTGCCGTGGGCCTCGTTATAGGCCACGGATTGCAGCAGGCCTGGCAGCAGCGAACGGCGCATCTCGGTCTGCTCGGCCACCAGCGGGTTCATGAGAACCACGGGGCAGCCGCGGCCCTCGGTGGACATGCCAATCTTCTCCAGGTCGCCCGGGGCAGCAAAGCCAAAGGTCGTGGTCTCGTTGAGGCCACAGGCGCGCAGGATCTCGCCGACCTTGCGGGTAAGCTTCTGCTCGCGCGTCAGACCGCCGATGTGGTTCTTGGCAGCCGGAATGGTTGCCGTGACGCGACCCATGCCCCATAGGCGCAGGACCTCCTCGATCAGGTCGATCTCACGCGGCAGGTCGGGACGGAAGCTCGGCGGCGTGACCATAAAGTCCTCGCCGTCGCGCTCGACGGTGCAGCCCAGGCGGGTAAGCGAGCGCTCGATAAAGTCGGGCTCGATGTCGGCACCGCAGATGGCGTGCACGCGGGCCAGGCGCAGCTTGATGCTGTCGATGGTCTTGGGCGCGGGGAACACGTCCACATAGCCGGGGGCGACCTCGCCGCCGGCGATCTCCTCGATAAGCGCGCACGTCACATTGGCGACGTCCACGCAGCCGGTCTCGTCGACCTGGCGCTCAAAGCGGATGGAGGCGTCGGAGATCAGCGACAGGTCACGGCTGGTGTGCGAGGTGCGGCCGGCATTGAAGCAGGCGCTCTCGACCATCACATCGACGGTATCGTCCTCGATCTCGGAATCCATGCCGCCCATGACGCCGGCCAACGCCACAGGGCGCTCGCCGTCGGTGATGAGGCCCATGCCGGCGTCGAGCACACGCTCCTCGCCATCGAGCGTCGTGAACTTCTCGTCCTGCTGGGCGGCGCGAACCACCACGCGGCGCCTGCCATCGCGCTCGGCAAAGGTGTCGAGGTCAAAGGCGTGCAGCGGCTGGCCGGTGAGCATCATCACGTAGTTGGTGATATCGACGATGTTGTTGTGTGGGCGCACGCCCAGGGCGTTGAGGCGCTTGACCATCCAGTCGGGCGAGGGGCCGACCTTCACGTTGCGCACGATGCGGGCGACGTAGCGGTCGCACAGGCCCTCGTCGGCGATCTCGACCGAAAGCTCGTCGTCGGTCGCGCGGCCGGTCTCCGCCTTGATAGCGGGCAGCTCAACGTGGAAATCGCGGTCGAAGATGGCGCCGGTCTCGCGGGCCATGCCGATCATGGACAGGCAGTCGGGACGGTTGGGCGTGATCTCACAGTCGAGCACGGTGTCGCTCGAGCCCACGTACTCGGCAAACGGCATGCCGCAGGGCGTATCCTCGGGCAGGATCATGATGCCGGAGTGGTCGCCACCCAGGCCGAGCTCGCGCGCGGAGCAGTTCATGCCCATGGACACGACGCCGCGAAGCTTGCTCTTCTTGATCTTGACGTCGCCGGGAAGCACGGCGCCAATCATGGCCGTGACGATGTGGTCGCCGGCCTCGAAGTTCTGCGCGCCGCAGACGATCTGCAGCGGAGCGGGATTGCCGTCGGCGTCGAGATTCTTGTCGCCCACATCGACCGAGCACACATACATGTGGTCGCTATCGGGGTGCGGGATCTTGGTGAGCACCTTGGCGGTCACCACGTGGTCGAAGGACTCGCCCACGGTGTCGATCGCCTCGACCTCGGTGCCGGTACGGATATATTCGTCCGAAAGGGTCTTGGGATCCTCCGGAATATCGATCATGGTCTTGAGCCAGTCGTAAGAAACACGCATCTAGCTCTCCTTTCATACTGAAAGCCTGCGAAGAGATGCAGGTGGAAACTTCAACTTTGTGAACATTCCTTACAAAGCGAGGGTTGTCCAAGTGCGGCAGATCGGCCCGAAAGAGGAGCGCCGCGTACTTTGGTACGCAAGCGACGAATGAGCGCCGAGGTGCCGTGCTTGAGCAAGCCGCAGCCTAGAACTGATTCAAGAAGCGCATATCGCCAGTCATGAGAGTTCTGAGGTCGGGCAGGTCGTAGCGCAGGGCAGCGACGCGCTCGGCACCAATGCCAAAGGCGAAGCCGGTGTACTTCTCGGGGTCGATGCCGCAGTTGATCAGGACGTTGGGGTCGACCATGCCGCAGCCCAAGATCTCGATCCAGCCGCTGTGCTTGCAGAAGTTGCAACCCTTGCCGCCGCAGACGTGGCAGCTCACGTCCACCTCGCAGCTCGGCTCGGTGAAGGGGAAGAAGTGCGGACGGTAGCGCGTCTTGCGGTCCTCGCCAAACATGCACTTAACAAAGTAGTCGAGCGTGCCCTTCAGGTCGCCAAAGGTGATACCCTCGTCGACGACCAGGCCTTCGATCTGGTTGAACTGCGGCAGGTGGCAGGCGTCGGCCGTGTCGGGACGGTAGACGGTGCCCGGGCAGATCATGTAGATGGGCGGCTTCTGCGACTCCATGGTGTGAATCTGCACGCCCGAGGTCTGGGTGCGCAGCAGCACGTCGGACTCACCGTGAGCGTGAGCCTCGGGATGCGCGACGCTGCCGGGGTTGTTGTCGACCACATAGAACGTGTCGCGGGCCGATCGGCTCGGGTGATCCATGGGCGCGTTGAGCGCGGTGAAGTTGTAGTAGGAGGTATCGACCATGGGGCCGGACTCGACGGTGTAGCCGATGCCGCAGAAGATGTCCTCGGCCTCCTCGATGATCTGCTTGATCAGGTGCTGGTGACCGATCTGCGGACGGATGCCCGGCAGCGTGATGTCGACGGCCTCGTGCTCGAGCGCGTGCTTGAGGGCGGCAGCCTTCATCTCGGTGGTGCGCTCGTCGAGCATGCCCTCGATCAGCTGGCGCATCTCGTTGGCGCGTTTGCCCATCATGGGACGATCCTCGGGGGCGAGCTTGCCCATCATGCGCATCAGGCCGGTGATACGGCCCTTGCGACCGAGCAGCTCAACGCGCGCGGCCTCGAGCTTGGCAGCGTCGTCGGCGCCTGCGACGAGCTCCTTGGCCTCTTCCTCGAGTTTGACCAGATCATCAATCAGACTCATGTCTTCCCTTTCGTCTCTCGCGCATCTCGCTTGCCGGGGCGGCTAGCACCCGATAGCTGCGGATGTGCGGCCCGGTTCGGTAACAAAAAACCGTCCTCGGGCATGTACATTGCCCAAGGACGGTTGAATTCCGCGGTACCACCTTGTTTGACCCGGCGGATGTCTGGCCCGCCGCGCCCACTCTGTGCCTCTTGTCGCGAGGCTCACGGCTTCCCTACTGGGACTTTGCTGCCACTGGCCGCGTGCCCGTTGAGGTCGCTGCTCGGGAGTGAACGCTTGGCCCTTGCCACCGCAGGAAGGCTTGCAGCCCATGACCTTCCCTCTCTTGCCGGCGACGCGGCGGGCAAAACCCTCTCCGTCAACGCATTGGGCTATAGGATAACACATTTCGCGAGCGCATCGCCGCGTTCCGTTTTGTTCGCGCTGGGTACAAGGCAGGTAGCTGTGCAAACTGGCCGCGCACCCGCCTGCGGCGCTCGGCCTGCGAGATTAAGGATACGGTATGGGAAAGAAACTCGATAAGAAGGCCAAGGCCGCCGTAGCAAAGGCCGCCAAGGGCGTCAAGGCCGCTAAAGTCGACAAGGCCGTCAAAAAGTTCCGCAAACTCGAGGGCAAGCTGTGGACTCGCGAGTACCTGCTCAAGATTGCCGAGTTCGATGGAGCGACGATTGCTCCCGCCAACGGCGCTGCCGCCCGTGCCGACGCCATGGGCACGCTTGCCGGCGAGCATCACAAGCTGCTGACCAGCGAGAAGTCCGTTGAGCTCGTACGCTCGTTAGCGCGCGAGACGGTTGCAGGCGGACACGTAGACGACCCGCAGCTGCTCGACGAGATTCGCGTGCTCGGCCGCGACCAGCGCGAGGCAAGCGTTATTCCTACCGAGGAGGCCGAGGCCTGGACCAGGCTCACCTGCGAGGCCGACGCCGTGTGGCATAAGGCCAAGACGGCCAACGACTGGGCGAGCTTTGAGCCCTATGTGGATAGAATCGTCGCCCAACTTAAGCATCAGGCCGAACTCATGGACCCCCAGCGCGACCCATACGACGTTTGGCTCGACCAGTACGAGCGCGGCCTTTCCGCCAAGAGCTTCGACGCGTTTTGCGAGGAGGTCAAGGCCACGGTCGTGCCGCTCGTGCACGCCATCGGCGAGCGCGGCCAGCAGCCCGATGCCGACTTTTTGCACGCCCGCGTGCCCGAGGCCGCCCAGCGCGCCATGAGCTTCGACCTGATGAAGCTCGTCGGCCTGAACCTGGACGACACCACGCTTGCCTTTACCGAGCACCCGTTTAGCGAGGGCTTTGCCATGGGTGACGCGCGCATCGCGACACACATCTACGAGGACGATTGCATCTCCAACGTCTACAGCATCATCCACGAGGCGGGGCACACCATGTACGAGCTGGGCGTCAATCCCGCCTATGCGCGCACCTGCCTGGAGGGCGGCACCTCCATGGGCATCCACGAGAGCCAGAGCCGCTTCTTTGAGAACACCGTGGGCCGCAGCCGTGCCTTTATGGGACCGCTGCTCGAGGTGCTGCGCCGCCACGCACCCGAGGTCTACGGCGACGTCGACGAGGACACGCTCTACCACGCCGTGAACATCGCGCAGCCTTCGCTGATCCGCACCGAGGCCGACGAGCTCACCTATCCGCTGCACGTTATGGTGCGCTACGAGATCGAGCGCATGCTGTTTGCCGGCGAGGCCACGGCCAAGGACATCCCCGCGCTTTGGAATCGCTTTATGGATGAGTACCTGGGCATTCCCGTTCCCGACGACACGCACGGCTGCCTACAGGATACGCACTGGAGCGGCGGCTCGTTTGGCTACTTCCCCACGTATGCGCTGGGCAGTGCCTACGATGCCATGTTTGTGCCGGCCATGTGCCGCGACGGTGTCGACCTTAACGGCGCCTGCGCGAGCGGCGACCTGACACCTGTCCGCGCCTGGCTGGGCGAGCACATTTGGCAGTGGGGCCGCGCCAAGGACGCGCCGGAGCTCATCAAGGGCGCGTGCGGCATGGCGTTCGATGCCCGCTACTACTGCAGCTACCTGCAGGACAAGTTCACCACGCTCTACGAGCTGTAAGGCATAACCGACACGCCAACGCAAAGGGGACGCCGCGGAACCAATCCGCAGCGTCCCCTTTTTTCACCCAATAACTAGGTACCCAATGACTAGTTCGTTGACGCTAATGTCTTGGCAACGTCAGCGAAAACGGCCCCAAGCGAGCAAGGCGACGTGAAATGAAAGGGCGCTGACCTTCTGGTCGCGCCCTTGAAATTGAACGTCAGATTGCCGCTTGGGGCCGTTTGCAGCGTCGAGCAGCTACGCGGTTTGGTAAAACCGCGTAGCTATAAAGCCTCGAGCGCGTTGGCGATGCGCTTCATGGCGGCATCGGCGGATGCTTGGTCGGGCGCCTCGGCCAGCACGCGGATAACCGACTCGGTTCCGCTCTTGCGCACGAGCACGCGGCCCTCGCCTGCCAGCGCAGCCTCGGCCTCGGCGATGGCGTTCTGCACGCCCATATTCTCGAGCGCGGCGTCCTTGTCCGCCACGTGCACGGCCACCTGCGCCTGTGGCAGCAGCTTGCACGGAGCCGTGAGCTGCGAGAGCGTCTCGCGCTCGGCACGAATCACTTCCATCACGCGCAGCGAGGTCATAATGCCGTCGCCCGTGCGCTCGATATCGCCAAAGATCGTATGGCCCGTCTGCTCGCCGCCCAGGCTGTAGCCGCCCTCGCGCATCTTGGCATACACGTGACGGTCGCCCACGCCGCTGGTCACGGCACTCAGGCCGGCAAGCTCCAACGACTTGATCAGGCCAAAGTTGCTGGCGATCGTCGGCACCACGGTACCGCCCGAGAGACGCCCGTGCTTGTTCAGGTACACACCGCACACGTACAGGATCTGGTCGCCGTCGACCACGCGGCCGCGCTCGTCCACGGCCAAGCAGCGGTCGGCATCGCCATCGTAGGCAAAGCCCACATCCAGGCCCTGCTCCACCACGTGGCGCTGCAGGCGCTCAATATGCGTAGAGCCGCAGTCGACATTGATGTTAAAGCCGTCGGGCGCGGCATTGATCACGCGCACATCGGCGCCCAGTGCGTCGAACACCGGCTTGGCCACCGAGGATGCCGAGCCGTTGGCGCAATCGATGCCGATCTTGACGCCCTGCAGCGAAAAGTTCGCACTTGCAATGAGCGAAGCAATGTAGCGGTTGCGGCCCTGCATGTAGTCCACCGTGGCACCGATGTGGTTGCCCGTGGCCAGCGGAACTTCGCTCTTGCCATCGATGTAGTCCTCGATGAGCTCCAGCACGTCCTCGTCCATCTTAAAGCCGTCGCTGTTGACTAGCTTAATGCCGTTATCGCAAAACGGGTTGTGGCTCGCGCTGATCATGATGCCGCAATCGAAGCAGCCTTCCACAGTCTGATGCGCTACGCCCGGCGTGGGGATCACGTGCAGCATATAGGCGTCCGCACCGCTCGCGACCAGGCCGCTCACCAGCGCCGCCTCAAACATATAACTCGAGCGACGCGTGTCCTTGCCCACGATCACGCGTGCCTTGCGCTCGCGGTTGGCGCCGTAATACCAGCCCACAAAACGGCCAATCTTATAAGCGTGCTCTACCGTCAGCCCAACGTTGGCCTCACCGCGAAAGCCGTCGGTGCCAAAGTACTTCATATCTTACTTATCCTGTTCGAACGTTTGAGCGGTTGGCGTGGTACGAACCTTAAGCTCTTTGTGCCCAGAGTCCTTCGAAGTCGTGACCGTGTACTCGACCTTTATGTCTTGTCCAAGAAGCATGTGGACACCGCCCCATGCAACCTTCAAGCCATCGTGCGTCGCTTCGTTCATCTCGATAGAACCGGAGCCCGAAGTCTTAATATCCGAAATGCTGCCTCCCGCAGGAGCATAGAGATAAAGCCTCAGCACCTCATCATCAATATCCTGGCTAATGCCGTTATGGCCCTGGAAATAGCCAGGCATCTCGGCCTTCTCCTGGGGGGTCATCGTGTTCTTGAGCGAGGTGGTCACTCGATACGTCGTCGAGCCATCGGCATTTTCAACCGAAGAATCGATGGTGACTCGCTTATCGAGGAACCAATCCATCTTTGAATAGCTGTAGTTGTTCACATAGACGCCCAAGATCGGAGCCTCCGACGTATCGGTTTGGAGAGCGCCCGATATTCCAAGAGCCTTCGCGGCCTTTTCCTCGTCATCATTTCTCGAATACATGAGGATGCGACCCTCGGAAGCACCCTTTTCGATGGCGGCAGCAATCTTAGTAATATCGCTGGAGCCCAGTTCGTCCACGATCTTGTTAAAAGCTGATCCGGCAACCGCCGCAAAAATGGCGTCCTGTTCCTCTACCGGGTAATTCCAATAAATATCGTGCAGCAGCACCTTTGCGGCGTTACTTCCATCAACGACGGTGCCGTCAGGAAGCTGTGTGCCGCCTACAACGCCGAGCATATACTGCAAAAATACCGGATCGACTGCAAATACGCCGTCGATGTCATCTCCGACAATGGCCTTCTGCATATCGCTGGCAAGCTGAGCCGCACGCGGATAATCAGGCGTCATCGTAACGTCGCCCATCGTGTATCCGAGCGTGTTGAATCCGGTCAGGCCCCATCCGGTCGTGAACAAGTTTGCCTCTTCATCGGTGATGGGAAGCGGGCTCAAAGGCTCTTTCATCATGTCGACTTTGACAAAATCGCCCAGTTCGAGCTTACCGTCAGTCACCGACATCACGCCGCGAGAACCGGGGAAACCGCCGCAGGCGCGGATCTCGACATTGCTCATCGCGAGTACAAGATAATGACGCGTCTGGCCGTTGGCGCCGAGCATCTGGGGAAGGACGGGGGCGACCTTCTCCGCCGCGTCAACCGCGCCGTTGAGGGTGGCAAAGCCGTCCTTGGCCTTATCGACCAGCTCGGTCACCTGGGAAATATGAGTATCGCCAATGCCCTGGACCTTCTCGTTGGCGCTCTTGAACACCTTCGAGCTGCTGGAAAGCGAATCGGCGACCGCCTGCAGCGCGGACACGTTAATCATGCCGTCCTGGAACAGCTTGCCGGGCGTAGCCTGCGAGAGGTTATCGGCCATGGGAACCAGCGCATTGCTCGAGACATCGGACAGGGCGTCAATCATGGTGCGGGCCGCATTGATATCGCTGCCATACACCGGGATAAACGAAGCCGCCGCCCACAGCGGGCTCGAGGTCTCCGCCTTCATGCTGTTACAGAGCTCATCGATCTTCTTCGCGTCGTCAGGCAGCGTCGAAAAATCGCCCGACGTGACCTTGTCCTTAAGGCCACCGACGATCTCGACAGCCTCCTTCGCTTCGCTCTTTACGGTCTTTGCCGAGTTAAGCAGCATAAAGCCGCTTGCGCCAAGCGCAACGAGAAGCACCGCGACTACAGCGGCAATAATGGCGCCGGTGTGACGCTTTTTGCGCTCGCCCTTGCGATGGCGATGACGGACCAGACCGTCAGAGGTCGAACTCGACGAAGCGTCGCTACCGTAGTTCAAGCCAAAATCGTAATAATCTTCCTTGGAACCCGAGCCCGCAAACTCGGCACCGCTATCATCCAGGCGGGCAAACGTGCCAGTCTCGGAGGCGCCGGTGTAAATCGTGCCAAGGTTACCCGTAAGCCCCGCGCCACCGGCAGAGGGAGTATTGTTGGCGGCCTTGTCGGCATTAACGTTACCGGCGGCATTCGCGGCGTTGGCAGCACCTGCGTTGTTCGCGGGTACCGAAGGAGCCCCGCTCGGCTGCGACGTGGAGGTTGCACCGCCCGCAAAGACATTCCCTCTTGCACGGCCGGTCTTTTTTGCCTTTTGAGACTGCTCGTACAGAGCGGTAAACATCGCCGTCTCGCCCGGGGACACGCGCTTACCGGAACCGCCCTGTCCAGCGCCGCCCGGCGTGCCGGCCTTACCAGCCCCGTTCGGACGCGGCGGAACTGCAGGGCGGCCGCTATCGCTGCCCTTAAAGTGATTACCAGCCATAAAGAAATCCTCGCAATTGAGTCGCAATGAAAAAGTCCATAACGTTGCTAGTTTATGGCATTTTGAGCATCGACAGCTAAACTCCAGACACGGACATCAATTGGCGAAAATGCGGCACAACACCTTTTCTGTCTTGGCGGCGGCGCTAGCTACACCGTAAGGAACATCATCGCGATGATCATGGCAAAGCCGATAAGGTCGGTCGGCAAAAACACCGTCCCCAGCATAACGGCGCTGGTGATGGTCGCCGAAACCGGCTCCACAGTTCCGATGAGGCTCGCGCGCACCGAGCCGATGTCCTTAACGCCCTGCATATAAAGCATGTAAGCAAAAAACGAGCCGATAACCACGAACACCGCGAGCGCCTCGATGCCGGCAGCGTCGAGCGCCGGCATATGCGCCCAGGGCTGCACGAAGACGCACGAGACCACGCCCGCCGTGAGCATTGCCGAGCCCGTGACGATGGGGCTACCGTATTCGGGCAGGATCTTGGCGGGAATCACCGCCATACACGCGGCGCTGACCGCACACATAAGACCTGCTGCCAGGCCAAGCGGCGAGATATTCAGGCTGGTGGGGTCGCCGCCGGTGGCGATTAAAAAGGTTCCACCCAGAGCTAGGCCAATGCCGATGACTTCGCGAGTACGCGGCATGCGGCGATCGATCACGCAGGTGTAGCCCATGATGATAACGAGCTGCAGGCACTGGAGCACCGTCGCGGTTCCGGCGTTCGTCAGGCGCACGGCCGAAAGATAGCAAAACTGGTTGAACAGCAGGCCAAAGGCGGTAAAGAGCAGCAGCTGCTTGCGATCGGCGGGTGTGGTCCAGAGCTTAATCAGGCGCTCGCGGTCGCGCGTAACAACCACGGCCATAAAGAGTAGACCGGCGAGAATCTGACGCACGCTCATAAGCCACAAGGTGTCGACGTGGTAGGTATCGAACAGAAAGCTCGCGCTGGTGCCCGAGAAGCCCCAAAACGAACCGCCCACCAG
Organism: Collinsella sp.; assembly: GCA_037237765.1. Lineage (GTDB taxonomy): Bacteria > Actinomycetota > Coriobacteriia > Coriobacteriales > Coriobacteriaceae > Collinsella. Next base: position 59,766 of record JAXXEN010000015.1, read on the forward strand.
CGTAGCCAAGACGCCCGTGATCATCTTGCGCGACGACGCATCGTTAAGGCGGTCGCGCCAGGCGCGGCGGGTGCTACGGCTGAGCTCGTCGGTGCCCTCGGGCACATCAATGTTCGATATATCGGTCATCGGCACCGAAGCCCCTGCGCCTTCGACCTGCTCGACACACTCTTTGCTCATTCCACTCCCCCGAAACAGCCTGGAAACAATTCGGCTTACCTTACCACGGCGAAGGCACCAGCTGGAGGCTTGTCCGCTTATCGGTAGGACAATTCCGCAGGCGTCTTTCCATAGCTCGATACCGCAATGGCCTTGCATTATGCGACAGCCAAATCGCGGCAGCAGGCTCTTTTGAAATGGATATGGCAAAGCCCCCGAATTCCACAATGTAAGCGATTTTTAAAAATGTTCTTGCCACCGAGTTCAGGCTCCGTTATATTATCCCTTGCGCACTTGCGCACCCTTGATCGGGCGTTTAGCTCAGGGGGAGAGCGCTTCCCTGACACGGAAGAGGTCAGAAGTTCAAATCTTCTAACGCCCACCAAATATTTGCAGCTCAGAGGCTATGCCCTCTGGGCTGTTTTGTTTTATGTCGCTAAATCCGCCGGCAGTTCCAACCGCCCAACTAGCCAAAAGCCGACCATCTACTTGCCGATCTATCCATCGGCATAACCAATCAGTCCGCACCGCAACTTCTCAGCAAAACGCCGCGATGTCTGTGCCCTGCGGTATCCTTGAGCCACTTGCACCTGCAGCACCAAGGAGCCGCCATGCGCACCGAGCTCGATGTCCCCTTTTCGCACAAAGAAGAAGCCAAGGCACTGGGCGCCAAATGGGACCGGACCAAGAAGATCTGGTATGTACCCAGCGGCGTCAACCCCGAGCCCTTTGCCGAGTGGCTGCCCGGTGTTGACCGATCCGACCCCTCAGCGCCGTATATATATCTAGTACTGGGCAAGCGCGAGTGCTGGAAGTGTCACAAAGAGACCTCGGTCGCGGCCTTCGGCATTCCCTATCGAACCGATAACGACGAGAGCGTCGCCATCGCGCACGCGCCCAACGAATCCGGGCACATTGCCATCGACACGGCCAACGCCAACGCACTCGCCATCGTGCCCGCTCTTGGCTGCGTGCCGGGCGAGATCCGCGACTACCTTCATAAGCGCTGCGGCTACAAGCCCGTAGGCGCGCGAGCCTCCAAAGCCCCGTCGCTCGGCAACACGTGCACCAGTTGCGACGCGCTGCAAGGCAGCCGCTATCTGTTCGAGGAGCCCTCGTCCCCGTTTGCCCTCACTGCCATCAACAAGCTGCCGGCACTGGAGTTTGTGCGCGTCGAGGTTGCCGGCGTCTTTGGCGTCCCGGCCACGCGCACCGACTTTGACCAGGCGCTCTTTACCTGGGCACGCGACCATCACGCCGAGTTCCACAGGCAACTCGGCGAGGGGGTTTATTTGTAGGGGCAACATCGAGGTATCGAGGAGTAGGGGCTGATTGTTAAATAATCTCGAAACGCTACAGCCCCAGAATATGCTCCAGGTAGCCCTTGTTGAACCAGAACGATTGCTTCGTCATCCAACGCCCGTCGGGCAGTTCGTAAGCATTCCTTGCGATGTCACCGATCTCTGTTCCATCGGCAAACTTGTAAGCCGCTTTTGACGTATGCGGACGAACGTGAACAATTGGATTGTCTGCCATACCGGGCAGGCTGTTAGTCACTTTGAGCTTTCCGCTCGCATCCCGATACGGATTGAGCTCAACGCCCTCACGTATTACCTTTCGCGTCTCATCCCAACAAGCTTTCGCAGGGCCTTCGATTTCGTTTTCTCCCATCGCCCAGAACAAACAACGGTCGAGACGCAGCACGCCATCGTGGTCCTCGCGAAACACAACGAAGAAGAAGCGATTGGTCTCAAGGCACGCATGAAAAGGCGACGTTTCCCAGTCTTCCTCGATCAAACGCTTGAACTCAAACGGTGGGAACGACATAGCCTGTTCGATGTGCCCCCTGTTGTTAACTCGAACAGTTCGGACGGAAATGCCTGCCTTGACGAATTCCTCGGCAGCATTGTTTTTGATTCCGAGCATACGATAAACGAGCGTTGTCCACTGCGCCTTATTGCCCGTGTACTCCAGTCCATACTGTTCGGCAATTTGACGATCGGTCTCACCGTAATGGCGCTCGATAAGTCCAGTTACGTAACTTTCGAAATCGATAGACTTGCCATCGTCCTGAACAATGCTCTCCCCGACTCGCGGAGCACCGAGGACATAAGTATGGAGCACATAGTCCATATACGAGCGCTTGAGGGAAAAGGCGCGACGCTTTGCGCGATGGCGCTCAATCTCGCCCGTATCGGTATTGAAGTATTCATAATACTGGTCCGCCCACATTGTGGCCTCAGTTGCGCCCTTCGTGCAAGCACCCAGATAAGTCGTCATGCCTTCTGAAAGCTCGTCCGCACGGCCATCCTGAATATAGGAAATGATCTTCTCGTAGTCGGCGCGAATGATTTTCATGTCCTCTTCGGGCAGACGAACCATGACCGTACGCTCAATGCGTTGGTCGTATTTATCGATGGAACGATCTCGGCCGTAGTAAATCAACAGGATATTGCTGAGCTTGGTCTTGAGGTGAGAACTGTCGTAGTCGAGCGAAACAGGTCGGTCATAAGGAATCATGGTCAGGACAAGGCGCTCGCCAGCAGACTTCCGGCCGTTCTTGAGCACATCAAAACACGTTGCCTTGAGCTCAACGCCCGCCTCGGGAAAGTCGGGGCGATCGTCACTATTGGCCTTGTAGCCAAAGTAACGTTCTTCGATAAGAGTGCCCATACCGCCTTTGTACTTCTTGGAGCCAAAGTCCTTGGGCGCACTCTCCCCCTCCGGAGCAATACCGAGCTCGAGAATATCGCGGAACGTCATGCCATCGAGATTGGCAGCATAGCGCTCAATACTTGAGGGGTCAGAAAAATCAGTATCGTCAAGCATGCGCTTGAAATCGAGGCGCTTCTTAGACACGGGATACCTCCGAAACTCGCAACTAACCTCATGGTAGTTCAGAGCAACTACTAACGCCCAGAAAATTGAGGTCTTGATTGTCCCCTCGATCGGTTATTGTTGTGACCACCATAACCGGACACAGCAGCGATTGGAGAAACGTGTCTGAGATTAATATTGCCGAGCTTTTTGCGGGCGTCGGTGGATTTCGTTTGGGTCTCGAAGGCTATGCCGACCCTCGCCATCCCGAGTTTTATATGAAGCCCGCTGGCCCCTTCCGCACCATTTGGGCCAATCAGTGGGAGCCGCCCGGAACCAAGGCGCGTCAGTTCGCGGCCCGTTGCTACATGGATCGCTTCGGCAATGATTCCGTCGTCAACGAAGACATCAATAAGGTCCTGGAGCAGGCCGAGGCGAAAGAAATCGAAATCCCCGATGTCCAAATGGTTGTTGGCGGTTTCCCCTGCCAAGACTACTCTGTCGCGCGTCCGCTCAATCAGGCACACGGCATCGAGGGCAAGAAGGGCGTCCTTTGGTGGGACATCTATCACTTCCTCGAAATGAAGAAGCCCAAGTTCGGTCTCTTTGAGAACGTCGACCGCCTGCTCAAGTCGCCCGCGTCTCAACGCGGTCGCGACTTCGCCATCATCCTAAGCTGTCTTGCCGACCTCGACTACACGGTCGAATGGCGCGTGGTCAACTCTGCCGAATACGGTTTCCCCCAGCGTCGCAAGCGTGTTTATATCTTCTGCGAAAAGGACGCTGGCAAGGTTGATCTCGTTAATCGCATGCACAACGGCGTCATGGCTAAAGCCTTCCCCGCCATCTATCCCGACGAGATGTCCGAGCTCGACGTTTTGCCCGACCCCTACGAGAACTCAACTCGTTTTGGCGTCGGCCAAAAGACCTCTCAATTCAAGAATGCTGGCGTCATGCAGGGCTGTTATGTTCTGACCTGCGACTTTGCCGAGGACTATCACGGTGAGCGCCACGTGCTTGGCGACGTGCTTGTCGACGAGGCTGATGTCCCGGAGCAGTTCTACATCTCCGACGAAAAGCTTCCCGACTGGCGCTACCTTAAGGGCAGCAAGCGCGAAGAGCGCACTAACAAAAAGACAGGCTTTACGTACACGTATTCCGAGGGAGCCATGAGCTTCCCGGATGCCACCGACAAGCCGAGCCGCACCATCCTCACAGGAGAAGGCGGCACGGGAGCGAGCCGCTTCAAGCACGTCATCGAATGTCCCGATGGCCGTTTCCGCCGTCTTGTTCCCGACGAGCTCGATCAGCTTCAGGGATTCCCGAAAGGTTGGACCGATACGGGCATGACCGACGGCCATCGGGCCTTCTGCATGGGCAACGCACTCGTCACCGGCGTGCCCCATCGCATTGGCGAAGCTATGGTCGAAGTGTACGGCCTCTAAGGCAAGCAATCCGGAGCCGGCAGTTCACGCTGTCGACTCCGTTTTTCCACCCCACTCCCCTGTATACTGATGTAGCACGTGTTTCATCCGGGCTTGTTGGGCCGGATTGTTCATGAGAGGGTCTTATGGCTGCTTCGAATCCGCCTAAGGGGAGCGTTTCTTCTTCGTCCATCAAGCCGGTTACGCGCAAGGCTGTGCGTTGCCAGCGCGAGGTCGCCTGGCTTGTCACGCAGGCGGCGGGCAGGCTTGTGGCGACCACTCAGGACGTCAATGCGCCTACGCCGAGCTTTGTGTTAGCGGCGGCGCTGGATTTTGTGCGCCAATTGGAGCTTGCCGCACAGGATGCCAGCGGCCACCTCGACTACCAGAATGTTATGGCGCCCGACCTGCAAACGTTCTGCCACATGGCCAAGTTGCCCGCCGCACCCAATGCGCTTTCGGACGCAGGCTACATGTTTACGCTTTCGGGCGCGAACCTTATCCGCGACATCTATGCATACTGCAGCGAGCTCGCCGAGCGCCACGTCTTTGACGCGGCTGAAGTCAAACCGGGATATGTCATCAAGCTGGTTCTTAGGCTGTTCTTGATGGACGGGTTCGGGGCCATGCCGGCGTAAGCCGAGTCTTTAGCATCACCGTCGACTGAGCAACAACCGCTTTACCTTAGTGGGCGCCAATTGAGGGTCGATTATTGGGTCGCCTCGTCCACTAACGCATTTATTCCACGCGCTCTGACAGTCGATACTTGCGGTTGCGGCTTGTCAACGGCGCCGTCGGCTCAAGCTCACCCTGCTCAATGAGCGCATTGACGCGTGCCCTAACCTGGGAAACCGTGAGTCCCGTGCGCTCCGCCAGTTCGCGCGTCCCCAATTCGCCGTAGCGCTTGAGTGCCGTCATAATCAAGTCCCCGCCATGATCGACCGGCTCGATCTTTGAACGGTAAAGTACGACCTTGAACCGATCGAACCCCGGGCAGAACAGGGGCTCGGCCAGACCATGCGCGCGCATGGCATCGATCATCATCGGGATGCCCGAGCCATTGCCCTCAGCCGGCGAACCTGCGCCATCCGGCAGCGGGACAATCGACATGAGTTTCACGAGCGTCGCGTTACGGCATCGGGAGCTGCCGTCAAACAAGTTCTCGCGAGTCTTCCCTCCATAAAGGCCGCCGGGATTCGTCACCTCGATACGGTCGTCAAAAACGTCGACGGCGATCGATTGCCCACAGAACCGATCCCCGTATTCCCTGTGGATAACCGCGTTGGCGACTGCCTCGCGCAGGACCTCCTCGGGAATCTCCAGCGAGTCGATACGCGAGATGCCTTGGACGGTCGAGGTGCGGCGCAAGTTTTTGGCGACAGCCGCGACAGTATCCGAAATCATCTCGCCCAGGGTGCCCTCGCAGACTGTGCGGTCCATAAATCTTAGCGGTCCCGCAGCGCTCTTTTGAGTTCCCGCATGGGCAGCCACATCAATGAAGAGCTTAGGATAGAACTGCTGAGGGTAAACGCCCGCGGCAAGGAGGCCGGCCTTGGTAACATTGCCCTGGAAGTCGAGGAGATTCAGGCGCTCCATCTTTGTCTTCTTGTCCGTCGCACCACGCATCGCTCGAGGCGTCAACGAATAGGCGCGTTCTATCGTGCGGTCGACCAGCGACTCGTCGAGATCGCCCACACTCGTGCCGGGCACCGCATCGCGATCGCTCGGAGTCGCTCGACCGTATGACGCCAATGCGAGCACCTCGGTCGATGATAGCGGGACATCTTTGTCATCGATGCGTTTGTAGCTGCCACCTTGAGCGCCCCGCTCTATGACATAGCAAGGCTTGCTCGACGGGTCGAGCTCCTCAATCGTGATGACCAGAACCACGGTGCCCTGGAGCTCCACGCGCTCAATGGTGTATTTGGGCGGATTGGCCAGCTTTCCGCGACCGCCGGCATCGCCCATGCCTGCCACGAATTGGTTGAGCACTTTCTCGGTCTCAAAGTTTGCAACTGGGACAAAACCCGCGCGCTCGCTCACTCCGAGTACGATGATGCCACCGGCGGTGTTTGCGAAAGCGCTGACCGTTTCCCATACGTCGCGGGAAAGCGTCATGGCGCTCTCTTTTACTTCGACGCTAAGGTCATCCGAACCCATTCGCTTTAAAGACTCGAGCAAACCGGCCAGCTCGTTTTCGTTCATCTGCACGTCCTTTCGCTCGGTTCTGCGAAGAATGCCGCGAATAGATTTCCTTCGTCTCTCAGTTATCTCTCGTAATTATCTCTCATCTTTCTGTTATCTCTCATATTAGAGAGGAGTGAGAGATGAAAGATAAGATGTCTGTCATCTGTTTCATTTAAACATGTTTTCGCTGGTAAAACAATCTATATTGAGACAATACCATGGTTGCCTGTCTCTTTGCAGCATTGTTATCTCTCATATTTATCTCTCATCTTTCTGTTATCTCTCGTATTAGAGACGAATGAGATATGAGAGATGTGCGGGCGGCGGATGAGCGTGGATTTTTGGACGGTCGGGAAATGAGGGTGGATATTTGGACGGTTTTTGGGCTTTTGGCAGCCGATTTCGTCCGAAAATCCACGCTCATTTGGTGGGCGTCCGAATTTCCACGCTCGTGTGTCCGAAAATCCACGCTCATCCGGCAGATTGGTCGAGGGTCCCATATGGGTATACTCTCGAGGATTCGACTCGATTCGCCCCCGCTGGGACGTCAAAGGAGACTGCATATGCCCACCACCTCAACCGACCCGCGCGCCGCAGCCGCTGCACTGCTGGTGCCCGGCACTACCTGCCACGGCTTTGCCGTCGAGCGCTGCGAGACCGTGCCCGAGCTCGACTCGGACGCCTACGTGCTGCGCCACACCACCTCGGGCGCGCGCCTGCTGTACCTGGCGTGCGACGACGAAAACAAGGCCTTTGCCATTGGCTTTAAGACGCCGCCGGCCGATTCCACCGGCGTGTTCCATATTCTTGAGCACTCGGTGCTGTGCGGATCGGCCAAGTTTCCCGTCAAGGAGCCGTTCGTGGACCTGATCAAGAGCTCCATGCAGACGTTCCTCAACGCCATGACCTACCCCGACAAGACCATCTACCCCGTTGCCACCACCAACGAGCAGGATCTGTACAACCTGATGGACGTGTACCTGGACGCGGTGTTCAACCCGGCCATCTATACCAAGCCCACCATTTTTGAGCAGGAGGGCTGGCACTACGAGCTAGACCTGCCGGAAGGCGCCGAGGGCGAGGGCGGCGGCAGCTCCGCGAGCCTGCGCGAGGGCACGCTGCGCTATAACGGTGTGGTGTTCAACGAGATGAAGGGTGCGCTGTCCGACCCCATGAGCGTGCTGGACGATGCCGTCAACGCCGCGCTCTATCCCGACACCGCCTATGCGCACGAGAGCGGCGGCGACCCGCGCGCGATTCCCGCGCTCACCTACGAGCAGTTCCTGGACACGCACGCGCGACACTACAACCCCTCCAACTCCTACATCACGCTCTACGGCGACCTGGACGTGGACCGCGCACTGGCCTTTTTGGACGAGCGCTATCTGTCGCAGCCGAGTGCCGCGAGCCGCCGCATGGACGCTGCCGTTGCCGCCGGCGAGGACCCGTCCACGCTGGCGCCCAATCCGTTGGACGCGCAGGCGCCCGTGACCTGCGAGTACAAGCGCATCGAGATGGCCACCACACCCGAGAACGCCCTGGTGGGCCTGGGCCTTGTGCTGGGCAGCGCGCTCGACCGCAAGCGCACGATCGCGGCGGATATCCTGTTCGAGGCGCTGCTGGGCTCCAACGAAGCGCCGGTTAAGAAGGCCATTCTGGCCGCCGGCCTGGGCGGCAACGTGGTGAGCTACACCGCGGCCGAGAGCCTGCAGCCCTACGAGCTCATCATGCTGCAAAACGCACAGCCCGGTGTGGCGCGCGAGCTGCGTCGCGTGTTCCAGGACGCCTGCCGCGACCTGTGCGAGCACGGAGTTCCGCGCGAGCGTCTGGAAGCCATCATCAGCAGCAACGAGTACGACCTGCGCCAGCGTGACTATGGCATCGCCGACGGCGTGGCCATTGCGTGCGACGCGCTGAGCACCTGGCTCTACGATGACGACGCCGCGACGCTGGCGCTCAAGTACGGCCCGGTGTACGAAGAGCTGCGTGGCGAGCTGGACGGCAGCTATTTTGAAGACCTGCTGCGCGAGCTGGTGCTGGAAAACGATCACATGGCACTGGTCGAGCTGGTGCCGGTGGACGCCGCCGAGGGTTCGGAGGGTGCCGAGGCCGCCGAGCTGGCAGCCAAGCGCGATGCCATGACCGATGCCGAGCTGGCCGACGTGGTCGAGCGCACGGCCGCGCTGCGTACCGCGCAGGAGGCAGAAGACACGCCCGAGGCCAAGGCCACGCTGCCGCGCCTGCGCGTGTCCGACATTGGCGAGGCGCGCCCCGAGCCGCCGCTGGTCGTAGACACGACCGCGCCCATCCCCTGCCTGCGCCACGGCATCCCCACCAACCGTCTGGCCTACGCCATGCAGTATTTCGACCTGAGCTGCGTCGCGTTTGAGGACCTGCCCTATGTGACGCTGCTCTGCCGCCTGCTCAAACAGCTGCCCACGAGCGAGCACTCGGCCGAGGAACTCGACAACTTGCTCGCCGGCAAGCTGGGCTTTTTGAGCTTTACGACCGAAGTCATGACGCAGCCCGAAGTGGACGGCGTGCGCCCCTACCTGCTGGTGAGTGCCGGCGCCCTGTCCGAGAAAATCGATGCGCTGGCAAGCCTGCCGCGCGAGGTGTGGTCGAGCACGCTTTTGGCAGACGCCGACGCCGACCGCGTGCGAGACGTGCTCACGCAGATTCGCATTGGGCTTGAGCAGGGCTTTATCAACAACGGCCACTCGGCGGCGCTCGGTCGCGCGATGAGCTACAGCTCGCCTTCGGCCGTGGTGCGTGAGCAGCTCTCGGGCGTGGACTTCTACCTGTTCCTGCGCGATCTGCTCGACCACTTTGACGAGCGCGTGGACGGGCTGCGTACCAAGCTTGCCGAGCTGGCAGGCCGCATCTTTGTGGCCGATGGCTGCATGGCGAGCTTTACCGGCAGCGACGAGGACTTTGACGCGTACTGGGATGCCGCGGGCGACCTGGGGCTGGGTGCGGGTGCGGCGGGCATTGCCGGCAACGACGCGCTCGTGGTGCCGAAGCCGCGCGACCGCCACGAGGCCTTTGTCATCCCCAGCGACATCTGCTTTGCGGCGAGCGCGTGCGATCCGCGTCGCTTGGGGCTCGAAGTGACGGGCGCCTGGGCGGTTGCTGCCAACGCACTCTCCTACGACTACCTGTGGAACGAGATCCGCGTGAAGGGCGGCGCGTACGGCTGCGGATTCCGCGCGGCCGGCGAGCGTCAGGCGGCGTTCTACACCTACCGCGACCCGGCAATCGACCCCTCGATTGAGCGCGTGGCGCGCGCAGGCGAATGGCTCAGCAGCTTTGAACCCGACAAGGCCGCCTTTGAGGGCTTTATCGTGAGCTGTGTGAGCGGCATGGACGCGCCGGTGAAGCCCTACGCGCTCACCAAGCGCCGCAACACGACCTACCTGGCCGGGCTCGATCCGCACGCCCGCGAGGAGCGCCGCGCCCAGATGCTCGCTGCCACGCCCGGTGAGCTGCGCTCGCTCGGCGCCGACGTGACACGCATTGCAGCCGAGTCACCCACCTGCGTCTTTGGCGGCCAAGACGTCATCGCCAAGAGCAACGCCGGCTTTACCGTCATCGACCTGCTGGCCTAACGCACAAAGGTAGATTTTTGGGACATGCCTAAAAATCTACCTTTTCTTTTGCCGCGGACGGAGCAGGCGATCTGACTTCGGCCCGCCTGCCCGGCCCGCCGGTTTGTCTCAATCTGTAACACCCGGACGAAGATATCGGCTCCAGATGTTACAGAGCGAGACAATTCTGAATGTCGCCGGCTCCTTGTCTCGATCTGTAACAGCTAGACCCATTTTTGCCGAGTTACTGTTACAGATCGAGACAAACCGCCACAGACACCCGCCCTTCAGCAAAAACCACCCAAAGGCGTCTGCCCCCTTTTGGTGGTTTGCGAGCAAGTTGCTACTTGAGAAACGGGTTCAGCCTGGCAGCCAGCGGATCAAGCTTGTACATGGTTGCAAAGCACTCACGACCATAATCGGAGTCATTGTTCCAGCTACCCTGGTCGACGTCGTACTCTGCATCCAGACGAATCCACTCCTCCGGCTTGTTCTTCTCGTGCTTGCTGCAGAAGTAGCGCTGGTACTCGACCTCGTGCTCAAACTCAAACTCGGCATCCGAACCGCGGCCGGCATACTCGTCGACCGACGTCAGGTTGCCGTGCTCGTCGTAGTAGAACTCCGCATAGCCGCCGCGCTCGGAATCGATCCTGTCGAGCTTTCCGTCGCTGTACGAATAATCTACCGCGGCATACGAGTTCAGCGAGCCGTAATCGTTGCCGTGCGAGTCATATGCCACAGGCGAGATACGCGAAATGTTGCCGTCCTTGTCGTACTCGTAGCCCGCGGTGATCGTCCACATGGTGCCCACGGTGTCGCCCTGACAGTCCAGCGTAAAGGACGTCACGCGATCCTTGTCGTATCCGTACGAATACACGACCGTGCGAGGATTGGCCGGGCTGGTATCGGTGTTGGTCACCATGTTGCCGTCCTGGTAGACATACGTGCTCGCGCTCTCGCCGTAACCCGCATCGGTCGTCTTGTTGATCAAGTTTCCGTCCGCGTCGTAGGTAAACGTCGTGGTGCTCGACGAATCGCTAATGTCGGCATCGCAGTCGATGCGCGTGATGTTACCGTCGGCGTCGTACGTAAACGTGTTGACGTTCTCGTAACCGCCCGCCAGATCTTCCTCAATCTCAGAGATGCGATGTGTCTCGTCATGTTCAACGCTGTAGCTTACGCCGCCAGCTTGCTTAGCGTGAGACATATACCCTGTGACGTAGCCGTTTTCATCGCGCTCGATCTTTAAAATATCACCGTACGTATCGCTCTTGTCGGTACCCTCGTAGGACACCGGCAGCCACAGCTCGTCAAGCTGTGTGTCTTTAATACCGCTAACCTTCGTATTCTGCGGCAGTGCCAACGTGGCGAGCTTCTTTTTACCCGAAAGATCGACGCTTTTAAGGTTTTCGGCATTTTTGAGGTCGAGTTTCTCGATGTTGTCGCAACCGTCCAGGTTAACGACGGTGACGTTGCTCGCCGAGTCAAGCTCGACAGTCTTAAGGTCGCCACAGCCCGAAAGGTCCAGGTTGACGAGTTTGTCCCCGCCTTTTTCCACACTGGTAACGTTGGGGAACACCTTGCCCAGGCCCTGCGTCGACGTGATGCCGTCCAGCTCGACCGATGTCACCGCCTTGGCTTCGTCGCGCGAGATGCGACCGTCGCCGTTGGTGTCGTACTTGGTCGAAACAAGCGCACGCATGCCGCTGTCCGGAAAGGTTTTCTCGTCGATGGGCGTGGTCACAATCTGGGTGAAGTAGAACAGCGCGCCACCGCCGATACCCGCCGCCACGACAAGTGCCGCGACGAGAGCGATGAGGGGCTTCTTGGAACGCTTGCGCCGCGCGGGCTGCTGCACAGGCACGTATTGCTGGGGAGCGGGTGCGGCAGGCTGGGGTTGCTGCGTGGCCGCGACCTGGTCGGGCGCTACGGGCGCGCCGCATACGGGGCAAAAGAGGGCGTCGTCGACAAGCGGCGTGCCACACGAGCGACAAAACATGGCGGGCTCCTTTCGGTTCATTCCTTCCATCATGAAGGTAAACCCAAAAATGCAGCCCTTGTTGCGCAACAAAGCCAAGCGGGAGCCAAACTGCCACAAAGGAGATAGGCACCTTTGTGGCAGTTTGAGATGAATCCGTCGCGTTTGCTCAGATAAAACCTGCCAAAATAAACCTGTCCCTTTTTGGTAGGTTTGGAAAATGAGGCTGGGATGGATAAGGCTGAGTTGCGGCGGGCGGTGATTGCTCGGCGCGATGCTCTTGATTTGGATGTTCGGGCGGCAAAGTCTGCTGTTGTATGCGCGCGGCTTGTTGAGCTGATGGAACCCAGCGGCAATGCGGGCCAACGCACCGTTGCCGTCTATGCCGCCATGGGTTCCGAAGTCGACCCTGCCGCGTTTGCCGCCGCGGCCGTCGCGCGTGGCTGGCGCGTAGCCTATCCGTGCATGCTCTCGGCAAGCGACGCCGCCGCATGTAGCCAGCGCATGTGCATGCGAGCGGTCGCCGCCGGCGATGTATCCACGGCTCCGTTTATCGCTCATCCCACGCGGGCCTTCGCGGCTACGGATATCGACAGCAATCGCTGCCCCATCGTGCCCGCCGCCGAGCTCGACATGGTTGTCGTGCCGCTCGTGGCTTTCGACCGCACCGGCGCGCGCCTGGGCTACGGCGGAGGCTGCTACGACCGCTACCTGTCCACAGTTGCACCTGAATGCCTAATCGTCGGCATCGCCTTTGACGAACAGCGCGTCGACCGCGTTCCCACCGACCCCCACGATCTGCCGCTGCCCAACATCGTCAGCGCCTAAATGCCGTTGTATCGCACCCGCAAGATGAGCGTGGAAAATCTCCCACTTTGGGCCTGTTCGGGGGCAAAAAACGGGAGATTATCCACGCTCATTATTCAAACGTCCGATAATCCACGCTCGTGTGTCCGAAAATCCACGCTCAACCAATGCGCGTCTAAATTCCCACGCTCGTCCGTCCGGATTTCCACGCTCGTGCAGCCTAACGCCCTGCAACCGTCTCAGCAGGCATGCGGCACGCCGGCAACCTTGAGCTTGCGGTCGAGCTTTGTCAGATCCTTTAGGTCATCCCAGCACAAGCGCACAATCTTGCAGTTATCGAGCATCGAAAGCCTCGACTCGCGCTGGCGCTCGTCAAATTGCGCCTTTGCGAGCTTGCCCTCCTCCGCCGCCTGCTCGCTTTTAACGAATCCGTCGAACTCCCCAATAATCAACCGGTCGCCCACGCGCCACAAATAGTCAACGCGATACGGCCTTCCCGGCTCAACCGGATCGAACAGCTCAACTTGCAGCTCCGGAACCTGCCAGCCGCGCTCGATCATCAGCGCCCGCGCCTTGGACTCGCCGCCGCTTTCCGACAGGCCGTCGGCACACCGTGCAACCCTGCGCGCCGTCACAACACCGCGGCGATTCAAGCCAAGCTTGTTAACTGCCTCAATGAGATGCTCCTTCGACAAAAGCTGCTCATGGAGCGCCGAGTCCGCAATGATCAGCCCTTCGACAAACGATGCATCGACCAGGCAATCCGCAATCGTTTGATCGATGTCGGTCACGGCAATATCCATCTGGCTTGCCCGTGTTCGATAAGCATACCGATGGCGAACGACCTGAGAGCCTGGCGTCGTCGATTGCGCCGGCGCCACGGCGATATGGATGTGCGTCAAATTGGCATACGAAACCGAGAGGCCATAGATAACAGCCGCCGTATAGGAGCAAAATGTCCAGTCGGGATGCTTTTGCGCAAGCGCCCGCACCCGATGCAGATAACGCTGCCGAAACTTAAGCTCGGACCAGTATTCCGGACGCGCATACAGCCCCGGCATGACTGCTTCAAGACTTCCCGCCGCCACCCGCCGCTCAATCTGCTTTGCCTCCGCCGTCGTGCGCGCGTACACGCAGCTCATCTGCTGCTCGCACGCTTTAATGTGGCATGTGAGTCTTTGATTCGCCGTCATGTTTCCCATGTCGCCTCCCAACTCTTGGAACGGCGCAAACGTACCAGACGGTTTCATACAAAGTCTGACCAAATGCTGTCCAGCAGCTGACCAAATGCTTGACGGTTTTGGACGTTTTAGGCCACTGGTCCATATATGCAGGTAGAGCGGTTGTCCAGAGGTCCCTGTCTCCACATTTTTATGCCTCAAAAGCCGTCGATTTCATTAAAAGAAAATATGCCGCAGCTCAAAACTACCTAGTTTGCGATGCGGTCCGTAAACACTCGACGCGTGGTGCTGCCGCCTACGACAGCCGCAGAAAAATCGAGCGTGGAAAATCTCCCACTTTGGGCCTGTTCCTCGACCAAAAGTGGGAGATTATCCACGCTCATTCAACAAGCGTCCGATAATCCACGCTCGTGTGTCCAATTATCCACGCTCGTCGCGCGACGGCTACGGCGGCAGTCACGGCCGCAGCCGCAGCCTAGTGCTCCTCGCCGGCGCGGGCCAGGTCGTAGGGCGTGGTCTGGTAGACGTAGTAGTTGAGCCAGTTGGTGTAGAGCAGCTGAGCCTGGCTGCGCCAGACGTTGCGCGGCTCGGCGGCGGGATCGTCGCCCGGGAAGTAATGCGCCGGCACCTGGGGGTTGAGTCCGCGCTTCACGTCGCGCTCGTACTCCAGGCGCAGCGTGTCGGTGTCGTACTCGGGATGGCCAAAGACAAAGAAGCGGCGGCTGTCGGTCGACTTGACGATATACAGGCCCACCTCGTCGGACACGGCCACGACCTCAAGCTGCGGCTCGGCCTCCACGTCCTCGCGGCGCACCTCGGTGTTGCGCGAATGCACGGCATAGAAACGGTCGTCAAAGCCGCGGACCAGCGGACTTTGCGGCTTCACCAGATAATGCTCAAACACGCCGCTCGCCTTTGCCGGCAGGTCGTACTTCTGGATACCGTAATGATGGTACAGACCGGCCTGCGCGCCCCAACAAATGTGCAGCGTAGAGTGCACGTGCGTGGTGGACCAATCCATGATCTGGCAGAGCTCGGGCCAGTAGTCGACCTCCTCGAACGGCATCTGCTCCACGGGCGCGCCCGTGATGATCAGGCCGTCGTAGTGGATGTCGCGGATGTCGTCGAACGTGCGGTAGAACGTCTCCAGGTGGCCGGCACTCACATGCGTGGCCTCGTGCGTTTTGGTGCGCAGCAGATCCACCTCAACCTGCAGCGGCGTATTGGAGAGTTTGCGCATGATCTGCGTCTCGGTGGCGATCTTGGTGGGCATGAGGTTGAGGATGAGCACGCGCAGCGGACGGATGTCCTGGTGCAGCGCGCGGTACTCGGTCATGACAAAGATGTTCTCGCTCTCGAGCTGCGCGGCGGCAGGGAGGGCGTCGGGGATGCGAATGGGCATGGATGCTCCTTACGAGTCAGTTGCAGCTATGGTACAACGAGCGGCCCCATCCGCGCGAGCACATCACCCAGCGATGCCGTCAGCGACCCAAATCACTCCAAAAGTAGAGATTAAGGCATGTCCCAAAAATCTACGGCGCTTTAGCCTAGCAAAGTGGCGGCAGGACGCTACAATGGTTCGACGCGAAAAACTCGGCCGAAGGGATACATATATGTACCAGACGCGTAAGATCGGTGTGGTCGGCCAGGGCCACGTAGGAGCACATGTCGCCAACAGCCTGCTCATGCAGGGCATCGCCGACGAGCTGTACCTGTGCGATATCAACGAGGCCAAGGTGACGTCCGAGGTCCAGGACCTGCGCGACTCCCTTTCGTTTGTCCCGTACAACACCAAGATCGTCAACTGCTACGACCACTACGAGGAGCTGGCCTGCTGCAACGTCATCGTCAACGCTGCCGGCAAGGTCGCGCTGGCCGCCGGCAACCGCGACGGCGAGCTGTTCTTTACCACCGACGCCGCCCGCACCTTTGCCAAGCGCATCGTCGACGCCGGCTTTGACGGCATCTTCGTAAGCATCTCCAACCCCTGCGACGTCGTGTGCACCGAGCTGTGGCATCTGACCGGCTACGATCCCAAGAAGATCATCGGCTCGGGCTGCGGCCTGGATTCCGCCCGCTTGCGCACCGAGATCTCCAAGAAGGTCGGTGTGAGCCCCAAGTCCATTGACGCCTACATGATCGGCGAGCACGGCTTTAGCCAGCTGGCCGCCTTTAAGGCCGCGACCATCGCCGGCAAGAGCCTCAACGAGCTTCAGGCCGAGAACCCCGACAAGTACGCCTTTGACCACATGGAGGTCGAGGAGCTCGCGCGCAAGGGCGGCTATGTGACCTACCAGGGCAAGCAGTGCACCGAGTACGCCGTCGCCAACTCCGCCGCGCGCGTCTGCGCCGCCGTGCTGCACAACGAGCACGCCGTGCTTTCCGCCTCCACGCTCATGACCGGCCAGTATGGCGAGGAGGGCATCTTCACCTCCCTGCCGTGCGTGATCGGTGCCGAGGGCGTCGAGGAGGTCTACACGCTCGACCTGTCCGAGTACGAGCTCGAGGGCTTCCACAAGAGCTGCCAGCACATCCGCGACAACATCGCCCAGCTCGACTGGTGGGACGCCGAGGCCTACGACGCCAAGTAGTCCGCCGCTTGATGCGACGCCTTGCTCATACGGACGCAATGCAAAGCGGGCCGCGCCGGAAACCCACCGGCGCGGCCCGCTTTTTTGACTCACACGACACACTTGCGAATCGAAGGTGAATGCTTTTCCCGTTACCTAGTACTGTTCGATGCCCATGTAGCGACGAACCTCGGGGCTGTGGTCGAACACCTTGCCGCGCGCGGCGCGCAGCTCGCAGCTCATGTTGTAGAAGAAGATCGGCTCCAGGTACGAACGCACGCTGGCGGGCACCTCGCCCACGCCGTACTCGAGCGCGTCGAGTACCATGATCGTGTCGGTGTGCGTGTTGAGGAACGCAAGGGCGCGCTCCTCCATGGGGCGGCACTCGCCCGCGCCAAGCTGCACAAAATAGAACACGCCGGGCTCGGTGGCCTCGAAGGGACCGTGGAAGTACTCGCCGGAGTGGATATAGCAGCAGTGCTGCCATTGCATCTCCATGAGCGAGCAGATGGCCATGGCGTAGGTCTGGCTAAAGTTGGGTCCGGAGCCCAGGATATAGAAGAACTTGTGCTGCTGGCAGAGCTCGGCAAAGCGGGCGCCCAGCTCGGCGTTGACCTTCTCGCGTGCGGCGGGCAGCAGTGCATCCATCTGCTTAAGGCCTTCGTACATGTCGGCGAGCGCCTCGTAACCCTCCTGCTGGTCGAGCAGCTCGGCGGCGATCAGAGCGCCGATACCCTGCGGGACCTCGGCCTGCGGCACGCCTTCGCCCCACGGATAGACCCAGGTGGTCCACTTGCCGTTATCGATCTTGGAGCCCTCGCAGTCGGTCATGGCCACGACCTCGGCACCGGCTGCCAGCGCCATCTCGCAGCCGTCGACGACCTCCTGCGTGTTGCCGCTGTGGCTGCAGGCGATGACGAGTGACTTCTCGCCAAGACTCTTGGGGGCCATCAGGCAAAACTCACGCGCCGTGTAGACCGTCGAGGTAAACGTGGTGGCCTCGCGCTTGAGCAGTTCGTTAGCCGGCATCAGGTCGATCATCGAACCGCCGCAGGCGATCCAAAAGACGTTCTCGACCTTGCCCTTGCGCTCGATAATTTCCTGAATCAGATCATGTGCGTTCATGCTGATGCTCCTCCTTGTGTGGCGGCTTTTGGCGACGATTGCTCGTACCTGTTGTCGTTCTATGTTGTTCTATATATACCACGCAAGCAGGCACGGCGGAAGCCACTGCGGCAAATTTGTTCTATATTGTTCTATCTGTGGACGTTAGATGTCGAATACGTAGCGCGAGCCCACGATCTTTTGGCGTCCGAGCAGCAGGGGCCGCTCATCCTCATCGGTAAAGTACGCCTCCATATAGAAGAGCGGTTCGCCGACCGGCACCTCCAGCAGCGAGGCCGCCTGAACATCGGCAAGCGCAATCTCCACGGTACAAGGGTCGGACTTGAGCGGTGCGCGGCCCGAATGCTCGGCAACGAGCGCAAAGATTGAGTTATCGATGAGGTCCTCGTCAGCCAGCGTCTGCAGGTAGGGATGGTCGGCGAGCACAAAAGCGTTGTTCTCGAGCATGACGGGCACGTCATCTGCCGTGCGCACGCGCTCGACAACGATGAGCTCGCAGCCGGGTTCCACGCCAAAAAACGCCGCGTCCTCGCGCGTCGCCGCAACCACCGTGCGCGACACCAGGCGTGCTCCGGCCACCATGTCGTTGGCGGCGCAACCCTCGGAAAAGCTCTGAACGTCACCCTTCTGGACAATCTTGCGCTTGAGCTTGGGCGCGCACACGAACGTGCCCCTCCCCTGCTGGCGGTTGAGATACCCCGCGCGCGACAGCTCCTCGATGGCGCGGCGCACGGTGATGCGTCCCACGCCGTAGTACTTCGCGAGCTCCATCTCGGAAGGAATGCGCGAGCCGGATGCGTACACGCCACGCGCGATCTCGCCCTTTAGGTCGTCCATAACCTGCTGGTACAGCGGCACAGCGGACACCTCAGTGCGCTCGGTTTTATCATCGGATGCCATCGTTATGCTCCATTCCGTGCATGCTCGGACTCAAACTCTTCAATCGCCGCCATAAACTGCTCGCCAAAGGCGTCGGCCTTTTTCTCGCCGATGCCGTTGACCTGGATAAGCTCATCGCGCGTCTGTGGGCGTAGGCGGCACAGGCCGCGCAGGGCCTTGTCGGAAAAGACCATGTACGGCGCCATCTCCAGCTCCGTCGAGATCTCCTTGCGGAGGGCACGCAGGCGCTCGAACAGCTCGGCATCGTCGCCAACACGCGGGCGCTGATCCAGCTCGGCCTCCTCGCGCAGCAGATCGACGGCGCGGCGGGCGCGGGCCGAGGCCTTGCGCTTGGACGCACGACGCTTAACGGTAAAGGCGAACGCCTCATCCTCGATCTCGACGGCACGCGGACCCAGCCCCACGACCGGGTACTGCCCCTGCGAGGTGGCCAGATAACCGCGGCCGCACAGCTGGCCGATGATGTCCTTGATGCGCCCGACCGATTCGCTCGACAGCTCACCGTAGCCGCGGTCCTCGTCCAGATGCATCTGGCGAATGCGCTCGGTGTTGCCGCCGTGGAGCACATCGGCGATGAGCGACTTGCCAAAGCGCATGGGACGCGTGGCCACGTAGCGCACGGCGGCGCGGGCCATATCGGTGACGTCCTCGACCTCGAACTGCGTGAGGCAGTTGCTGCAGTTGCCGCAGCTCTCGACGTCGTCCGTGGCGGTGCCGCCCGTACTGGCCGCGGCATGCTCGGCCGCGGCCTCGTCGCCAAAGTAGCGCAGCATGTATTCGCGCAGGCAGCCGGTGGTATTGCAGTAGCCCTCCATCTGGCTGAGCAGACGATATCGATTCTGGAGCGCCCACGCGCGCCGCTCGTCGTCGAGCGCCTCATCGGCAGCATCGCCGCGGTCGATCAGAAAGCGGCGCATGCGAAAATCGTTGCCGTTCCACAGCAAGTAGCAGCTGGCCGGGTCGCTATCGCGGCCGGCGCGGCCCGCCTCCTGGTAGTAGGCTTCGATGCTCTCGGGCACGTTGTTGTGGATCACGTAGCGCACGTTGGGCTTGTCGATGCCCATGCCAAAGGCGTTGGTGGCAACCATCACCTGGATATCGTCGTCGATAAAGGCGCGCTGGCTTTGGCGACGGGCGTCGTTGCCCATGCCGGCATGGTAGCGGCCAACGCGAATGCCGCTGGGGCCCAGCGCCTCGGCAAGCTCGCCCGCCAGCGCATCAACTGTCTTGCGGGTCGAACAATACACGATGCCGCTCTCGCTCGAATGCGCGATCACGTAGTCGCGCACCCAGGCAGTCTTGGCCTTGTCGCCCATCTCCTCGCAACCAAAGTAGAGGTTCTTGCGATCGAAGCCCGTCACTACCGTCGCGGGGTTTTGCAGGCCGAGCATCTGCTGAATATCCGCGCGCACACGCTCGGTCGCCGTAGCGGTAAAGGCCGCCACGATGGGGCGCTGCGGCAGGGAATCGATGAACTCGCGAATCTGCAGGTAGGCGGGGCGGAAATCCTGACCCCATTGGCTTACGCAGTGGGCCTCGTCAATGGCCACGAGCGGCACGCCAATGCCGGCGGAACCCGCAGCCTCCTGCGCAAAGGCCAAAAAATGCGGCTCGAGCAAGCGCTCGGGCGCCACGTACATAAGCTGGTAGCGGCCCTCGCGCGCTCGCTTGAGCACGGTGTTTTGCTGGGCCGGAGTAAGGCTGGAGTTGAGATAGCTGGGTCGCGCACCCGCCGCGAGCAACGCACGGGTCTGGTCCTCCATAAGCGACAGCAGCGGACTCACCACAAAGGTGATGCCGGGCAGCATGAGCGCGGGCACCTGGTAGCAAATGGACTTGCCGGCGCCCGTGGGCATAACACCCAGCGCATCACGACCGGCAAGGATCGCATCGACCATGCGGTCCTGTCCCGGGCGAAACGAGGTGTAGCCAAAATAGGCGCCGAGCGTGTCGAGCGCCATCTGCTGCATGCTATCGGTCATGGTTTCCTAACGTTCAAGTCATCTGCCGCCGATTATACGCCGCCACGCGGACAGCAGCACACGGCCGCCGCCCAGACTAGTCGTTTAAGAACGCCCCCAACGGCTAAGGAGTGTCCCCAGGTGCCGGCAGAAAAGGAACGTCCCCAAGTGCCGGCCCGGCAACGCCGATGTTTTGGACACTTTCCGAATGAGCGTGGAAACCCCGCAGGTTGAGCATAAGTCAGCGAAAGCGCCCCTAGGCGAGCAAGGTGACGTGAAAGAGGAGGGAAGCGTACTTCGGTACGCGACCGACGATTGAACGTCAGATTGCCGCTTAGGGGCGTTTGCAGCGTCGAGCCGTTACGCGGTTTGGTAAAACCGCGTAACCAAAGGTGCAGCGTCGACCGGTCCGCCGTTCGTCAGAACGGCGGAACCAACCCTACATGACCATAACGTAGCGCGATCCCACGTAGTACTGCTTACCCATCAGGACCGGCTCGCCATTGGGACCGGTAAAGCCGGCACGCAGGTTGAGCAGCGGATCGTGCGGAGCAATGCCCAGCTCGGCCGCCTGCTCGGTATTGGCACGAACGGCCTCGACCGTGCGGTAGCCAACCGAAACAATCGGCGTTCCGCCAACACGCTCGACCTCGGCAAAAATCGACTTGTCCTCAAGATCGGCCGTCAACAGCTCACGGTAGGCGTCAAACGGCACAAAGATGTTCTCCTCAAAGATGGGCTCGCCGTCGGCTGTACGCACGCGCTTAATATGCAGCAGCAGCGCGTCCTTCTGCAGGCCAAAGAACTCCATCTCGTTTTGACGTGCCGGAACGATCTGGCGATCGATCACGTGCGCACCGGCCTTCATGCCGTTGCCGGCACACAGCGCGGTAAACGTCTGCAGCGTCGAGGCGTGAAACTGGCGATTGATGTGCGGCGTGGAGACAAAGGTGCCGCGGCCCTGCTGCTTAACCAGGTAACCATCGGAGCACAGCTCCTCGACAGCGCGGCGCACCGTAATACGGCTCACCTCGTACTGCTCGGCTAGTTCAAGCTCGGACGGAATACGCTCCTTGGGTGCATAAACACCTTTCTCGATCGCATCCTTGATTTCGTCGTAAATCTGCTGGTAAAGCGGTGCATTTTTGGGCGCGGGCATATCTGATTACTCTTATCGAAATATCGAAATAACTAATACGTATATAACGTCTAGTTTCATGTTACCTCATATTGATAAAACGATACACCCTCCCTACCAAAAAGCGACAGCTTCATTTTGGTAGGTTTATCTGGGCAAACGAAGGCCTCCCGAAAGCAGCGAGGCTTCGGGGGGCTCGAGCGGACAGGATTGCGCCGTGCCGGCAAAATGCCAAAAACCTTACTTGCCGTCGTCCTGCTGCAGGCTGTCCTGTTCGCTGAGGCGCGCCTGCCTGCTGGCCATGCGTGCGGGCTTGTCAGGATCGGGAACGGCCGTGGGCATGGGCTCGTCGACATGACCACCCCACCAGCCGCCCACAAAGTTGAGCGTGTGGAACACGTTGATCACGGCGCCGGGATCAACGTCGCACACCAGCTTGATAATGTCCTGACTCTCGTAGGTCGAGACAACGGTGTTCAGCAGGTACATCTTTTCGCGGCTGTATCCGCCGATGACCTCGGCGCAGCTAATGCCGTGCTGAAAATGGTTTACGTAGGCAGTCATGACCTCGTCTGCCTTACGCGTCGTGATCTGCAGCGTCACGCGATCGTAGCGACGATAGAAACTGTCGATGGTCTTGGTCGAAATAAACTGGAACACGATGGAATACGCCGCCTTGTCCCAGCCAAACATAGAGCCAAAGATCGCCAGGATAAAGCAGTTGAAACCAAAGATGACGCCCCAGATGGTCTTGCCCGTGTGGTTGGAGACCCACAGCGCGATAAAGTCGGTGCCGCCGGTGGATGCGCCGGATTTAAGTGCGATGGCAGCGCCCAGACCCGAGACCACGCCGCCAAAAATGATTAGCATGATCTTGTCGCCCAAAAATGGAGCGAAGTGAAAGACGTTGAGGAACAGCGACGAGAGCACGACCTGCATCATCGAGAAGATGACGAAGCGCTTGCTAATGCCGCTCCAGCATAGGAGCGCCACGGGGATGTTGAGCGCGAGCATACCGAGCGAAATGTCGATGTGAACGCCGCCCAGCGAGGTAACGCGATCGAGCAGGACCGCAACGCCGGTGAGGCCGCTCGGAAGCAGGTCGGCGGGCTGAATGAACGCCTGGATCAGGAATGTCTGGAGAACGGCGGAAATCGTGACCGCCACGGCAGTAATGGCGCGGCGGACGATGGTGAGGCGGCCGAGTACGAGCACTCGGTCCGTGAGCTGATCGATGGCGTTCGCCACGCAGGCTCCTTTCGAAGGCAGATGTGGTTGTGGGGCATGCCGGCGATTGTAGCATGGCGCGTGCGGGGGCGCTTCAATTCACCCTCCCTCGACAACCAAAGCGGGACCAACAACCCCCACGACCAAAGGCCCAAATTACAAGTGAGTAGACTTTACGCGACCTGCAGAGCACACCCAAAACTGCCACCCCTGTGACCTGCGGTTTTACTAGAGCAGATGCGCTTTGTGCTCGTCCTGCACCAAAAAGTCTACTCACTTAATCCGAATCGAAGCCAAACGGATCCAAATAGATGACAAATTAAGCCAATCCGCAGCAAAAGACGCGTGAATCAGTGCTTCTCGCGGCGGATTGACGCTACAAAGCGGCCAAAATGTCGGTCAGATTATCGATAACGGCATCGGCTCGCGATTGATCGAGGTTGACGCCCTCGTGCGGACGCAGCGCCAGGACACGGGCGCCGGAGCGCTTGCCGGCCTCGATGCCCAAAGGCGAGTCCTCGATAACCAGGCACTCGGCAGGCTCCGCCCCCAGCGCCTCCATGGCACGCAGGTAAATCTCGGGGTCGGGCTTAAACGCACTGCACTCGTGACCGCTGATGGTGTAGTCCAGCACGTCGGCGATACCGGCAATCTCCACCAGCTCGTCGATCAACTCGCGATAGGACGAGCTCGCGATGGCACACTTCACGCCACGCTCGTGCAGCTCACGCATCACCGGCTCCGTCTGCTCGTTGAGCAGCTCGGCATACGGAACGGGGTGATCCGGGCTATAGACCTGTTTGTACTCCACGCGCAGACGCTCGCGCAGCTCAATATCGTCGGGCACCAGCGCCTCCCAAATGGCGGGCTCGTTAGACCCCGAAAGATCGGGGATCTCGTCAAAGTGGAACCCCTTCTCCTCCATAAACGCCACGCGACGACGGTTGTAGAACCACTCGGTATCGACCAGCACGCCGTCCATATCAAACAGCACTGCCTTGATCATACGCATCTCCTCCCACCTGCCAAAAAGGGACAGGTTTATTTTGGTAGGTTTTATCTGGGGTTTTGCGACACGACAGACACGCCCTCCCCAGAGCAAAAAAGGGGATGGGGCGCAAACCCCATCCCCTCTCAATCAACCCGTAAGGTCTACTTACTTGTGATTAGTAGGAAAGCTTCCACATGTAGCGACGCATGGTCAGCGGGTGCTGACGGGCCTCGGCGATCTGGTTGCCGTACTCGCGCATAACGGCGAGGTGCAGCAGCGGGTTGAAGTAGGTGATGACGCTCGCGGGCACGGCGTCAGCCAGGCCGTAGTCCTTGGAGTCGATCAGAGCGACCTTGGCGCCCATGCGCTCAAGGAAGGTGAGGGCGCGGGCGTCCATCGGACGGGTGGCGCCATCGGACATGAAGAAGACGTAGGGCTTACCCTCGGTGGAAACCTCGAACGGGCCGTGGAAGTACTCGCCGGTGTTGTAGGCGGCGGCGTCGATCCACTGCATCTCGGTGAACAGGAAGGCGGCGTGAGAATAAGCCATCTTCTCGGAGGCACCGGAAGCCATGAAGTAGATCATCTTGTCGTCCTTGAAGTCCTCGGCGAACTTCTTAGCGAGCTTCTTGCAGTGCTGAGCGGCGTTCTCGCAGAGATCGAAGATGTTGGTGAGGCCGGTGATCATGTCCTCGTAGTGGTCATAGCCCTCGGTCTGCTGAAGGATCTCGAGAGCAAGAGCGATGGCATAGCCGGGCTTCTCGCACTTGGCAGCGTAGTTGGCGTGGAAGCCGTGAACGATAACGTGGTCGGCGTCGACGGTCAGAGCGGAGCCAGGCTTGTTGGTGAGGGAGACGACCGGGCAGTTGTGCTTCTTGGCGGTCTTGTTGGCCTCGACGGTCTCGGGCGTGGAGCCACCGAGGGAGCAGGTGATCACGAAGGTGTGCTCGTTGACCCAGGAAGGCGTGTCGTAGTTGAACTCGTTAGCAGTGAAGATCTGAACGTTCAGCTTGTCCGTGTTGTTGGCCAGGAAGTACTTGGCGGGGTAAAGGTCGGACATGGAAGCACCGCAGCCGACGAAAGCGACGCTGTGGATCTCGTGGTTGGACAGGACGTCAGCGACGATCTGCTTAGGGAGGTTAAGGTCGATCTCGTACATCTGACACATTCCTTTCAATTTTTGCGGCGCCACATTGCCGGGCGCTCGCAGGGTTACCGTGGTTTGGACCGAGTCGCCGGCCCGTTGAGGATGCGACAAAGGGACTGTCCCATTGTCGCATTTTGGGGATGGAAGCCTGCCTGGGGTATGGGATGCCAGGCAGGCTCCCCGGGGAAAGCGATTAGACGCTTGGTCGCGACTAGGCCAGGATGCCGGCCGCGGAGAGGGCGATGCCGCCCACGATGGCGATCACGAGAAGCCAACCGGTGTTGACATTCTTCTTGATGAGCCAGTACATAAGGCCGGTGAGGCCGAGGGAGATCATCTGGGGCATCATGCCATCCAGGATGTCCTGGATCACGACGGTGCCGTCAGCGAACTGCAGCGGGGTGGTGGCGCCGATCAGCGTGGCGATCATGCCGCCCACGGACATAAGACCCACGATGCCGCAGACATACATGAGCTTCTCCATGAGGTCGCCGCCCTGAAGCTTGCTCAGGTACTCGTGGCCGCCCTGATAGCCCATCTTGGCTGCGAACCAAGTAATCAGCACGGAGGGGACGATGGAGATGAGAAGGGCCAGGATCGGGCCCATGATGGAGCCCTGCTGAGCCAGCTGAACGCCCAAGCCAAAGGCGATAACGCGGATGGTGCCCTGGAAGAAGGAGTCACCGATGCCGGAAAGCGGGCCCATAAGGGAGGTCTTGACCGCGTTAATCGAATCGGGGTTGAAGTTCTCGGGATCCTTGGCGTACTCCTCCTCCATGGAGGCGGCGAGGCCCAGGATGAAAGCGCTCGTCTGCGGGGTGCAGTTGTAGAACGCCATGTGACGGTGGTAAGCCTCTTTCTTAGCAGCAAGCTGCTTGGGGTCGGACTCGTCCGGATAGAGGCGATCGAGCGTGGGAACCATACCGTAGAGGAAGCCCATGTTCATCTGACGCTCGTAGTTCCAAGAGGCCTGGATGGCCCAGGAGCGCCAGAAGAACTGGCTGACCTTCTTGTTCAGGGACACGTCCTTGGTTGCGGTTGCCATAGTGTGTTCCTCCTTAGTCTTCGTCGTCTTCGAGCGGATCGTAGTCGGAATCGACACCGGCGGCTGCATGGGAACCGTTGAACTTGAAGCCCATGAAGACGACAGCCAGGCACACACCGATCAGAGCGACCGCGATGACGGACAGGTTGAGGTAAGCGGCGAGCAGGAAACCGATGAACAGGAACGGAGTCATACCCTTCTTGATCATCATGGTGAGCAGCAGGGCCAAGCCGTAGGCGGTCATGATCTTGGTCGAAACGTTAAGACCAGTGGACAGCCACTCGGGAACCATGTTGACGATGGCCTGAACCAGGTCGGTGCCAACAAAGACGGCGAGGAAGATCGGCAGGAAGTACATGATGGCGTACAAACCGGAACCGGCGCAGATGTGCATACGGTAGGCGGTCTTGAACTTTCCGTTATCAATCGCGTTATCTGCCACATGGGTGAGGACGGCGATGATGGAACGGAACACGATGCCGAGGAGCTGACCCAGGACGGCGACCGGGATGGCGATCGTCATGGCGGTCTCGGCGGAAGCATCGGTCAGGCACGCAAAGGCAGCGGCCACGATGCCGCCCAGGACCATATCGGGCGGAACGGCGGCGCCGACCTGCACCAGGCCCATGGACACGAGCTCGACGGCGGCACCGACGGCAAGACCGGTGGGCACATCGCCCAGCAGCAGACCGACGAGCGTAGCGCCAACGAGGGGCTGCTCGAAGTTAAGACGACCGAGCAGGCGGGAGTCCCACATGCAGAACACGCCGACGAGGCCGACGAGCACCGCACTGATGAACGTATTCATACCCTTCTCCTTTCAGTCAGGCAAAAGCCTGGTTGATTACAGCTTGGCGTCGATGTCGACGCTCTGATACGTAGGGGTCTGCTGGACGTAGAGCTTGATGCCCATGTCGAGCAGCTGGTTGACGTCGGCCTTCTGGGTGGCGTCGAAGAAGACGGAGCTGTCCTTGCCGCCAATCTGATCGGCACCGTCGTGGTTGGCGGTGGCGCCCAGGTTGATGGCGTCGAGCTTGTAGCCCTGGCAGAACTGCAGCATCTCGGCAGTGTTGCCAAAGACGAACATGACGCGCTCGCCGAGGGTGTTGAGCTTGTCCATCTTGGCGAGGGCACGCTCGACGGTGAAGACGTTCAGGCGCACGCCCTGGGGCTTGGCCAGCTTAAGAGCGCCCTTCTTGATGTCATCGTTGGCGGCAGCGTTGTCGACGACGATGATGCGCTCGGCCTGAACCTTGGTGGTCCAGGTAAAGACGACCTGGCCGTGCAGCAGACGGTAGTCAAGACGTGCGAGGACGATCTTGGCGGGACCGGAGCTGTGACGGGGCGCCTTGGCCTTCTTGGCGGGAGCCGCGGCAGCCTCGACCGGTGCATTGGGGTTGGTCAGACCGGTGCGGGCCTCGTTGATGAGGGCCGCGAGCTCGGCATCCTTGATGGGGGCGGGGCTCATAGCGAGCGTCAGCGCCAGCGGAATATTGAAACCGCTGACAACCGTGAACTTCGTGCCGTTCTTGGAAAGCTCGACCATGTTGTTGTTGACCGAGCTGCCGAGCATATCGGTCAGCACATAGACGGTGTCGTCCGCGTTGAACGTGGCGATCATGGCGTCCACCTTGTTGGTGATGGGCTCCTTGTCGTCACGAGCAAGCGACACGACGTGGACGTTCGACACGTCGCCGAGAACCATCTCGAGCGTGTCTTTGGCGCCTGCGGCCAGGCCGCCATGAGATGCGAGAATGATCTGATTCATCTTGCCTCGTCCTTTTCGTTATGGTCATTATAACGTCTTATACGTTGCTTATATTGCTAATTAGTATAAAGACCGTTTGCGGGTGAAAAACGACCGTTCGCGGGTTTAACGCACTTGAAACGTGGGGGCTGGGCAGGCCGGCGACGGCGGGATAACCCCAGGTCGGACGCCGCGCGCAACCCCCTATCGCACGAAGTACCAGGGGCTTTCTTGCACGGTGGGCTCCAAGGCAATGCCCGTGCGTTCCTTAAACAGATCCATGTCCTGCGATTTCTCTGTCCACCACGCGTTGGGCTTAAAGGTCATGCTCTCAACGACATGACCGACAAACACACTGTTGCGCAGCTTGGAGAAGTCGGTATTCATGATCAGGATGGACGCGAGCACCAGCACAATGCCCAGAACCTTGATCGCGCCGGCGGGCTCGGCATAAACACCAATGCCCACCAGTACGGTGACGACCGTCTCGAAAGACATTACGACGGGAACTTTCGATGTCTCGAGCCCCATGGACAGACCCTGCATATATAAGATGTAAGCCACGGCTGTGGGGATGAGTCCAAAGCCAAGGAACAGCAGCAGCAGCTGTGGCGACATTGCCGCGGCGACATCCGGCCACGGAGCCGCGATAGCTGCCATAACCGCACCGCCAAAAACAAAGCCCCAAAACGTGACAGCCAACGGGTGGACCGTCTTAGTTGCTATCCGGCTAAACACCGCGAGCGACGCACCGCAAAGGCCTGCAATCACGCCCGACGTGACGCCCCAAACCGAAAAATGAAAACCGGAAAGGTCGCCATTGGTCACTGCAAGCACGCAGCCAACGATGTTGAAGACAATGGCAACGAGCTTGTTGGGGGTCACGTCCTCGCGATAAAGCACGCGACCGAGCATGACGCCAAACACCGGCGAGGTGTAGAGCAGCACCGAGGCCGTGGACATGCCCACCTCGCCCATGCACTCGTAATAGCAGGTGTTGGCGGCGGCCAAACCGACGATACCGACAAGCGCGCAGGGAACAAGCTCTTTAGGGCTTGCCTTGAACAGGGCCAGGGGACCCGATGCTTTTCCCTCACGATCGCCTCCCTGGCAACCCATGAACGCCAAGACCGGAGCCATTAAGACGGCACCCGACAACAGGCGAAAGGCCGCCATGCTCTGAGACGAAACACCCATGGCCGAGATGCCGTTTACAAAGATTCCGATGCTGCCCCACATAAGCGCGGCGATCAGCACCAGCACATAGCCCAGATTGCTTTTCTTCAACGCAGCCTCCTCGGTATTGTTTCCAATATGTTTCACACTACGTTATAGTCGTTATATACATTTTTCAAGACACAAATCGGCGAGCGGAAAAATCTGCTCTACCGCTACAACCCATTGGTGCGAAGGGGTCAGGTTCATATGCGCCAACTTGGTGTAAAGTAACCTGTCCCCAATGACTAGGACTGTCCCCAAGTGCCGAACGTCTCCAAGTGCCGCATCTGGGCCAAGGCGACGCCGATGCTTTGGCAACGCCAGCGAAAACCCACCTGAGCGAGCAAGGTGCCTTGAAGCGAAGCGGCATTGACCTTCTGGTCATGCCGCTGAAGCTGAAAGGCAGATTGCCGCTCAGGTGGGTTTGCAGCGTCGAGCCGTTACGGCGTTTGGTAAAACGCCGTAACTAATAATCCAGCTTCCACATGTAGCGGCGCGTCATGTAGTCCTTGTGCGTGACGGCAGAGAGCGCGCGCATATACACGTTGTTGAGGATCGGGGCAAAGATCAGGTGGTTGAAGTACTCGCTCACGCTGTCCTTGATGTCGTTGAGGCCGAGCTCCTTGGCGTCGAGCTGATAGACGCGCTCGCCACCGTACTGGTTGACGAAGCGGATGCCGCGCTCGTCGTTGCAGCGGCTGCGGCCGACGCTGATGAGCTGGAACAGCGAGGTGCGCTTGTCCAGGATCTCGAAGGGGCCGTGGAAGAAGTCGCAGGTGTTGATGGTGCAGGAGTCGATCTGCAGCATCTCCTGCACGTTGCAGATGCTAAAGACGTAGGCGGCACCAAAGAGCGGGCCCTGGGCCATGACGTTGATGCAGGGCTTGTCGGCGTTCTGCTCGGCCCACTTGGCAGCGAGCGGACGGGTATACTCGACGGCCTTGCGATAGATGGGGTCGACCAAGTCGAAGGCGGCCATAGCGGTCTCGTACTCGGCATAGCCCTCGGTCTGCTGCGTAAGCTCCATGGCGATCATGGTCACGACGGCGGAGTTGGTGCGGCCCATGCAGGACTCGTCGACGGCCAGGCTGTCGTACTGGATCTTGTAGTCGCAGACCTCGGTGAGGCCGGACTCGTCAACATAGATGGCGATGGTGCTGGCGCCGTGGTCCTTGGCGACCTGGGCGGCAACGATGGTCTCCTTGGTGCCGCGCATGGACACGACGACGGCCAGGGTGTTCTCGTTGACGTAGGCCGGGGTGGCGTGCACGAACTCGTTGCTGGTGTAGCTGGAGCTCACGACCTGCGTGGCCTCGTGCTCCATAAAGTACTGGGCAGGATAGTTACCGCCGTTGGATCCGCCGGCGCCAATCCACACGACGCGCTTGATGCCGCCCTTGTCAGCCTTGTCAGCCAAAACCTGGGAGACGACGTCCTTAACCTGTTCCTGAGTAGTCATCGTGCATCAGCCTTTCTTCTCGTTTGATGCTCTCGATGGCATACAAGTTACATACATGTTTTGGTTATGTCGACTAGTTGTATGCTATATTTGTCTTAGATATTTTGCTGATGCGGTTTTCGACAACTGGTTACCAGCAGTTTTGTTGTTGTATTGAATACATGCTTGATTAGACTCGCATATAAGTTAGATACAGGTTGATCGCATGAAAGCTTCGTCTAAAAAGAAACTGAGCCAATACGAGCGCTTGGCGGGCATGCTGCGTGACCGCATCGCCGCCGGCGTCTACGCGCGCGAAGACAAGCTGCCGTCCGAGATGGAACTCATGGACGAATCGGGGCTGTCGCGCAGCACCGTGCGCCACGCCCTTAAGGTGCTCGTTGATGAGGGCCTGGTGCGCACCGAGCGCGGGCGTGGCGCCTTTGTGGCCGACACGCCCGCGCTCCACGAGAACAACCTGGTGTTTTCGAGCTATACGGCGCAGGTCCAGGGTCAGGGCATGAAGCCCACCACGCGCACCGTGGACTCGGGCTTTGCCAAGGCGGCCGGCAGCATAGCTAAGTTCTTTGACGCCGCCGTGGGCAGCAAGCTCGTCAAACTTGTCCGTCTGCGTTATCTGGACGATGCGCCGCTGTGCCTGGAGACCACCTATCTACCACCGAGCTTTGAAGCACTCATCGATCGCGATATCAACGGTTCGCTCTACGCCACGCTGCGCCAGGAATTCCATCGCGCGCCGGCACAGGGACATAAAACCTTTGAGGTGTGCTATGCCTCGCAAAACGAGGCGTTTTTGCTCAACGTTGAGCGCGGGCAGGCGCTGATCCTGATCACCGACTACGTCTACGACACCGACGGCCGACCGCTCCATGTCTCCAAGCGCATCCAACGCACCGACCGCGCCAAATACACCGAGCCCATCGGCTAACCTGCCAAAATTAACCTGTCCCTAAATGGTAGGTTTGGGGAGGTCGGGGAACCAGATTGGTTTGGGTTGGTTGGGAACGCGCTCGGCTAGGACCAACTCCATCCAACACATGTCGTACCAGCGACCGAACTTTTGGGCACAGCGATCGAAGGCGCCCACCAAGCGATATCCCATATGGGCATGGAAATCCTGGCTGTTGTGCGTCAGGTACTCATCGTCCTTATCGTGCGGCACGGCGATGAGCGCGCACATGTTGGTGATGCCCATCGCGATCAGGCATTGCTTGAGCGCATCGTGCAGCTTGCGGCCCAGCCCGCCGTGGCGCACGTCGCGCGCCAGGTAGATCGACGTCTCGACCGACCAGTCGTATGCCTCGCGGCTGTTGAGCGAACTCACATAGGCATAGCCTACCGGACGCCCGTCCAGCTCCATCACCAGATACGGATAGCGCTTGAGTGTACGCTCGATGCGCCCGGCGAACTCCTCAACGCTCGGCACCTCGTATTCGCAGGTAATCGCCGTCTGGCGCACATACGGCTCATAGATGGCAAGCAACGCCGGCGCATCATCGGGCGTCGCCAGACGAATCGTCGGCTCGGACATCTCGGTCATACAACCCTTCTCCCTCAAAAACAAAGGCCGCCTTGCGCCAAACCCAGCGCAAGGCGGCCCCTCGTCATTACATCAGGCTACAGAACCGCCGCCAACGCGTCGATATCCTCCTGCGTCGTGGCCCAGCTGGTGCAAAAGCGCACCACCGTGTGGGCCTCGTCGTACTTTTCCCAGTACTCGATCGCCGCATGCTCGCGAATGCGGGCCATGTCCTCGTTGGGCAGAATCACAAACTGCTGGTTAGTCGGCGTCTCCAAGAAGAACTGGTAGCCACGCTCGTGCAGCACGCGACGCAGCGCCTGAGCGGTCTCGATCGCCTGACGGCCAATCTCAAAATACAGGCCATCGGTAAAGAGCGCCTCGAACTGCACACCCGTCAGGCGGCCCTTGGCAAGCAGTGCGCCATGCTGCTTAATACGCGGAATGGGGTGCGCCGGGGCGTGCATGCCACAGAACACCACAGCCTCGCCGCAAAGCGCACCGCACTTGGTGCCGCCGATGTAGAACACGTCACACAGCTGCGCCAACTCGGGCAGGGTAATGTCGCACTCATCGGCCGCCAGCGCATAGGCCAGGCGGGCGCCATCCACAAACAGTGGAATCTCGCGCTTCTGGCACACCGCATGAATCGCCGCGAGCTCGGCCTTGGAGTACAGCGTGCCGTACTCGGTCGATAGGCTCACGTACACGGCACCCGGAAACACCGTGTGCTCGTAGCTCTCGTTTTCGTAGAACACCTGGATATAGTTCTCGAGGTCCTCGGCGTGCATCTTGCCCTCGTAGCCGGGGATGGTGAGCACCTTGTGGCCGCCAAACTCGATGGCGCCCGCCTCGTGACAGGCGACGTGGCCAGTCTCGGCAGCAACGACGCCCTCGTAGGGCGCAAGCAGCATGTCAATCACCGTCGCGTTGGCCTGCGTGCCGCCCACCAGAAAAAACACGTCGGCATCGGGGGTCTGGCAGGCCTCGCGAATAAGTTGCTTGGCGCGCTCGGTATGCGCATCGGTACCGTAGCCGGGCTGCGGCTCCATATTGGTGTCGACGAGCGCCTGCAGCACTGCCGGATGTGCGCCGTGGGAATAGTCGTTGTTAAACGCGAGCATGGCGATCCTCTCTAGCCGGGCACGAGCCCGATGATTCAAACGGGGCTATTGTACGCCGTTGGGATAGGCAATGCGCGCGGCAAGGCACTCAAGTGCCAGCACCAGGGCAAAACCGCAGCTCACGTCGCTCAAAAAGTGCGCCCCGATCACGATGCGCCCAAAGGCGACGAGCGCCGCGACCACAGCCGCCGTCCAAAAGATCACGCGACGACGCGAAGGTTTTTCCTTAAAGGCCGCCGCGGGAAGCCCGGCGAGCATAAGGCCGATCGCCGCATGCGCCGTGTGTCCGCTCGCAAACGACTTAAAGCCGTCCTTGACTACACCGGCGGCAATATAGGCCCACTTGTCGGGGTTGCCGATCACCCACCACGGCTGAAACTCGAGTCCCTGCGTCACCTCGATCACGCGCATGCGTGGGCGCGACCACAGCGGCTTGACAATCACGTTGAGGATGATGGCCTGAGCGACCCACACGACAAGCACCATCAACGCCCAGCGCGTGAGCTCGTCGGGCTCGGTAGTGCGCGTGAGGCGATAGACGACAAGGTTAGCGGCGATGACCAGCACAAACGTCAGCACCAACTGAACCGCGATGAGTTTGCCGCCAACCCGCAGGGACGAAACGATCTCGTAGCCGGCCAGGCCAATGTTGACGAGGATGCCGAGCACGGCGAGCCATTTGCTCCCCCTGGAGTCGGGACGCACCGCGCGCACGAGCATAACGCCCGCGATGCTCGCCGTCAGCTCAAACGGCAGCTCGCCGGCGGCCTCGATAAAGCGGCCGTACATGCTGCCGACGTTGAACAGCGCGCTCGAGATCTGATAATCGAAGAAACTGCCCACGCCCAGACAAAGGCACAGAACAACCGCGATAATGGCGACATCTTTCTTATAGATGTATCCGAACATGCTTTCCTTTCGATGGAGCCAGATTGCCCAAATGGGGCGTTTGCAGCGTCGACCCGCTAGTCGTCGTCGCTAGCACCCAACTGCTGCAGAAGCATGAGCGCCGCCGCCACCGGGCCGGTGCCGTCGTTGGCGTCGAGGCCGCGGCCCAGGCCGCTGCCCGCGCCGGCGCCCGCCTTGTAGGGCACCGACAGCTTGCGGCTCTTGGGGAAGTTCACCGCGCCATAGCGGGTCTTAAGTTCAAAGGCCACTTTCTTGGGCACCTCGACGCCCAAAAACGTGATGCGTCCGCCGCTGAGCGTGACACTCTCGAGCCCCAAGCGCTCGCCGCGGATGCGGATACGCGCGCGGTTGAACAGGTTGAGTCCCGCCAACGGCAGCTCGCCATGCGCGGCCTCGGTCTCCTCCTGCACCTCGTCGATACTCTCCAAGTCCTCAGCCGCCGCGAGCTTGCGGTACACGAGCACGCGCTGGTCCACCGCCGGCATGTACTCCTCGGACAAGAAGTAGTCTGCCGGCAGGTTGATGCCCACGCTCGCCGCCTCCACGCCGGCATCGTCATCGCCGCGCGCCTCGGCCACGGCCTGTCCCAGCATCTGCGTAAACAGGTCAAAGCCCACGCTCGACAGGTTGCCGTGCTGCTCGGCACCCATGAGCGAACCGGCACCGCGGATCTCCAGATCGCGCATGGCGATGCGCATGCCGCTGCCCAGGTCCTGGAACTCGGAAAGCGCGGTCAGACGCGCCGTGGCCTCCTCGGTGAGCGGCAGCTCACCCGGGAACATAAAGTACGCGTATGCCTGCGTGGCCGAGCGGCCAACACGGCCCTTGAGCTGGTAGAGCTGTGCCAGGCCCAAGCGCTGCGAGTCCTCGATGATCAGCGTGTTGGCCGTTGCGTTGTCGATGCCGCTCTCCACGATGGTCGTGGCGATGAGCACGTCGATCTTCTTGGTCGCGAACTCGATCATCACGTCCTCGACCTCGCGCGGGCTCATCTTGCCGTGCGCCACGCCCACGCGCGTCTCGGGCGCGGCCTCGTGCACGCGCGCCACGGCATCATCGATGGTCTTGACGCGGTTGGACACGTAATACACCTGACCGCCGCGGCCCACCTCCAGGCGAATCGCCGCACTCACCACGTCGGGGTCGTACTCCCCCACGTGCACGATCACGGGACGACGCCCGGTCGGCGGTGTGGTGATCAGGCTCATGTCGCGCACGCCGCTCGTGGCCATCTGCATGGTTCGCGGAATAGGCGTTGCCGAAAGCGTGAGCACGTCGATTTGCTCGCGCAGGTTCTTGAGCTGCTCCTTGTGCTGCACGCCAAAGCGCTGCTCCTCGTCGATGATCACCAGGCCCAGGTTCTTGGGGTTCACATCGGCAGAAAGCAAGCGGTGCGTGCCGATGAGCACGTCGATCGTGCCCTCGGCAAACGCCTTGAGCGCGCGCTTCTGCTGCGCCGGCGTGCGGAAGCGGCTGAGCACCTCGACCTCGAGGCCAAACGGGGCAAAGCGCTCAAAGAACGTCTCGTAGTGCTGCTGGGCCAGAATGGTCGTGGGGCAGAGCACCATGACTTGGCGGCCGGAGTCCACGCACTTAAACGCCGCGCGCAGGGCAACCTCGGTCTTGCCGAAACCCACGTCGCCGCACAGCAGGCGGTCCATGGGCTTGGGCGCCTCCATGTCGGCCTTGATGTCGGCGATAGCCTCCAGCTGGTCGCGCGTCTCGTCGTAAGGGAAGCTCTCCTCCATCTCAATCTGCTCGGGCGTGTCGGGCGGGCAGGCGATACCGGTAATCGACGAGCGGCGCGTATACAGGTCGACCAGGTCAAACGCCAGCTTTTTGGCGTTCTTGCGCGCCTTGTTGGTGGCGCGTGTCCAGTCGGCGGTGTTGAGCCTGGTCAGACGCGGCTTATCGCCGTCGGGGCCAACATAGCGCGTGATGCGGTCGACCTGCTCGAGCGGCACGTAGAGCTTGTCGCCGTCGGCATATTCCAGCAAAAAGTAGTCGCGCTCCTTGCCGCCCACTTCCTGGCGCGCGATCTCGCTAAAGAGCGCGATGCCGTGGGTGGCGTGCACCACGTAGTCGCCCGGCTTAAACGGGAACGTGATCTGCGTAATGTCCACCTTGCGGCGGCTGCGCGCGCGGTTGGCGTCCATGCGGGCGTTGAGATCGGCGATCGAGAACACGGCCAGGTTGGCATCGGGCACCACTACGCCCTGCGGCAAGGCGGCATCGACAAAGGTCACACGTCCGCGCGAAATAGTGGGCACGGCGGCGCCGGCGGCAGCCTGGTCGGCACCCGCCTCGAGCGAGCGGGCGTTGAGCGCGTCGGCCTTACGCTCGCGAATGGAAGCATGGGCCTCCTGGCGTGCGGCACGATCGGCGGAATCCGCCGCTGCCACGCGAACGCGGTCGCCGATAGCGCCGACATTTTCGGGCGCCGCGGTCAGCGATTCCTCAAAGGTAATGCCCTCGTCGCCAAAGGTGAGCTCCATCGACTCGCGCGCACCGCGGTCGGGGATGGCAAACACGCAGGCATAGCGCTTGCCCACGACCTCCTGGATGCGCGTCATAAAACGGTTGTCCGAGTCTGCGATGGCCGGCTGCTCAATCTTGAGCTCGGCCGTCACCGCACCGCCGGCACGGATGAGGCTCACGTAGTTCAGGCGCTGCTGGGCACCAAAATCGAGCTGTTGGGCGCGCACGTACAGACCATCCAGGCGGTCAATCCCTGCCTCGCCGGCACGGGCCTCAATATCCTCGTAGGCGCGCAGGCAGTCGTCGAACAGCGAGCGCGGCTCGGACAGAACCACGAGTGCCTTGCCGCTCACGTGCGCCAACGGGCTTACGGTCTGGCCGTACATCACCGGCAAAAAGCGGTCGAGCTCGGGCGTGACGATGCGCGTATCCACCATCTCGAGCAGCGCCGCCAGCTTGCTGTCGTCCTGGCTGGCACGGTAGAGCGCCACGTGCATGTTGTGGACGGCATCGTCGGTAAGCGCCAGCTCGCGGCAGGGGAAGATCTCGATACTG
Source organism: Collinsella sp. (assembly GCA_037237765.1). GTDB lineage: Bacteria > Actinomycetota > Coriobacteriia > Coriobacteriales > Coriobacteriaceae > Collinsella. The sequence goes on from JAXXEN010000015.1 coordinate 97,019, forward strand.
TCCTCGTTGCCGATGGTCTGCCCCGTGGAGCTCACCATGCGGCGGATGCGATCGATCTCGTCGCCAAAAAACTCGATGCGCACGGGCGCCTTTTCCTGCGCGGGGAACACCTCTACGGTGTCGCCGTGCACGCGGAACAGGCCGGGCGCGTCGGCGGCGCCGGCATTGGTGTAGCCCATGCCCACTAGGCGCTGCGGCACCTCATCAAAAGGAATCTCCTCGCCCACCGCAAAGGTCGTGGACTCCCAATAGCGGCTCTCGACCGGCGGCACGCAGCGCAGCAGCGCGCGGGCCGAGGCAACCATGATACAGTTGTCCCCGCGCACGATGCGCCCCAGAGCCTCGCAGCGCTGCGCCACCACGGCATCGTCGGGCGCCTGCTCGCGCCACGGATAGTCCTTGCGCTCGGGAAAACGGCACACGTGCGCCAGGCCCACGTAGGCGGCAAGGCTGCACGCGGCGCGATCGGCCGCATCCTCGCCGCTCACAATGTAGACCGTCGGGCGCGGACGGCGCGCAAACTGGGCGGCCGCCATAAGCGTGCGGCCCGACTGCGACACGGCCAGCGTCACGTCCTCGCCGGCATCGAGTCCGGCCTCGACGGTCTGCAGCGCCTCGGCAGTGTAGAGCTGCGCGGCTATACGGTGAATGAGCATGCTGTTCCTCCGGCATCGCAACGCCAAAAGCCCGCCGGGGCAAGCTCGGCGGGTCGTACGTCAAATACATTGTCTGTCATGGTAGCGCATGGAGAGGACTCCGGCTCAAGGGCAAACCCAGCCCCGCAAAAAACGCCAGACGAAGATGCGTTCCGCCCTACCCCGCTACGCGCACGCTGGGACACAAATCTGCCAGCGGACACTCGTCACACTTGGGTTTGCGGGCGTCGCAGATCTCGCGACCGAAGGTGATCCACTGATGGTTAACCGACTCCCAATACTCGTGCGGCAAAATCTTGAGCAGATCCTGCTCGGTCTTGAGCGGCTCCTTGGCATGCGTCTTGGGACTCAGCATCAGGCGGTGCGCAATGCGGTTGACGTGCGTGTCCACCGCAATGCCCTCCACGATGCCATACCCCACGTTGAGCACGATGTTCGCCGTCTTGCGTCCCACGCCCGGCAGCTTCACGAGCTCCTTCATGTCGGCCGGCACCTCGCCGCCATAGTCGGCGACGATCATCTGCGCGGCCTCGACGGCATGTTTGGCTTTGCTCTTGTAGAAGCCGAGTGACTTGATGGTGTCTGCCACGTCAGCCACGCTCGCCCCGGCCATGGCCTCGGGCGTGGGCCACTGGGCAAACAGCTTCGGCGTCACCTTGTTGACCTGCGCGTCGGTCGTTTGCGCCGAGAGCAACACCGCGATCAGCAGGCGGAAGGGATTCTCGTGGTCCAAAAAGCACTCGACCGGGCCATAGCGACGGTTGAGGCGCTCACACACCTCAACGGCGCGCTCGCGTTTGGCGGCATTGGTCTCGCGTGGCATAACGACTCCTCGGCTCAACGGCACAATAAACTTATGGGCACAATTGTCCCACGTCCGAGACGCTTACGCCTCCAAGAATGCGCCGGTCTGACGGCTCCACAGGCTCGCGTACTCGCCACCCGCCTCGACGAGCTGCGCATGCGTGCCGTCCTCGACAATCTCGCCATCGGCCAGCACCACAATGCGGTCAAGCGCCGCCACGGTGGACAGGCGGTGCGCCACCACAATGGAGGTGCGGCCGCGCATCAGATTCTCGAGCGCCTCCTGCACCAGCGCCTCGGACTCGCTGTCGAGGGCAGAGGTCGCCTCGTCGAGCACCAGAATCGGCGCGTCGGTTAGGATGGCACGGGCGATGGCCACGCGCTGACGCTGGCCGCCCGAGAGCTTGACGCCGCGCTCGCCCACCATGGTGTCAAAGCCACGAGGCAAGCGGTCGATAAACTCGGTCGCATTAGCCAAGCGAGCCGCCTCGCGGATCTGCTCGTCGGTGGCGTCGGGGCGTCCGTAGGCGATATTCTCGCGAATGGAGCGATGGAACAGCAGCGCCTCCTGCGGCACGTAGGCAACCTGGCGGCGCAGGCTCTGCTGCGTGCAGCGCGAGACGTCCTGGCCGTCCACGAGCACGCGGCCGCCCTGTACATCGTCCAGGCGCAGCAGCAGCTTGGTGAGCGTCGTCTTACCCGAGCCCGATTTGCCCACCAGGCCCACGCGCTGGCCCGCCGCCACATGAAGTGTCAGGTCATCGAACACGCTCTCGCCCGCCGCAGCGTCACGGTACGCAAAGCTCAGGTGCTCAAAATCAATCGCGCCCTCGGTCACTTTGAGCTCAGGGGCGTCCGGGTCATCTGCCACCAAACGTGGCTCGTCCAGCACGCGCGTCATCTCGGCCGCATCGCCCAGCGCGCGGTTAATGCGCTGCATCATGGAGCTTACGTAGTTCAGGCGCATGGTGAGGTTATAGGTGTAGGTAAAGATCATGACGAGCGAGCCGGCCGAGATGCCAAACCACGCGTTGCCGCCCGCCACGAACACACTCACCACGGCCATGGTGATGACGATGAGGCCCGAGGTCGTAAAGTTGCGCTGCATCATGGCGTGCATCGAGACCGTCTCGGCGTCGCGCGCGGCGCGATCGGCGGCGTCGAACAGATCGCGTTCAAAGTCCTCGCGCCCGCAGGTCTTGACGGCCAAGATGTTCGTGACCGCGTCGGAGAGCACACCCGAGAGCTTGTTCTGCGCGGCGGACGTCGCGGCCGAAAGCGGCATGATGCGCTTGTACATAAGCCAGACAAACGCGATGTAGACGACCATGATGCACACCAGGATCACGGTAAACGTCGGCACCACCGGGGCGAGCGCCGCTACCGTGCAGACAACCGAGGTGATGGTGGGAATGAGCGAATACACCGTCACGTCCACCAGCCCCGTATAGCCGCTCATAAAACGGCTCGTCTGGCTCACGAGCGATCCGCCAAAACGGCTGGTGTGGAATGTCATGGATTGATTGGAGAGCGTGTCGAAGCACAGACGCGCCAAGTGATAGTTGCCCGCAATCTCGAGCTTGTAGACGGTGTAGTCCTGCAGCTTGGAGAGGATTTGGCCTACCAGGTTAACGAGCACGAGCGCCAGAATGCAGGGACCAAATACCTCGAATACTTGATCGCCCGTCACAGGACCCGCTTGGACGCGGTCGACGATAAGGGCCATCACGTAGGTGTTGGCAAACGTGAGCAAAAAGATGTAGCCCGCCGACGAGAACACCGAGAGAAAGACAATCAGCGGCTGCGTGCGTGTGACGTCCCAAAAACGCTGCAGCGTGCGGCGAACGGTGGAGCGTTTGAGCGGGCTGGTGCTTCTCTGAGACATGGTCTTCCTTTTACGTCTGATAGGGCGAAACGCCATTGTTGCACACTAAAGCGCACTTCAGGCAAGCGCGATGTGAAAGGCAGCGGGGTGCCCGCGTTTGCGCCGGTGCCCCGCTGCCTTGTTGCAATTAGTCCTCGTCTTCTTGGTCTGTGGAAAGGCCCGCGGGCGTGAGTCCCAAAATCTCATCGGCTTGATCGGCGTCTTCCAGCGCGTCGATATCCTTGAGCTTGCGCTCCATAACGTTGGTGCGCGTGGTGATGATGCCCTCGACCGTTTTGCCCGCGGTCTCGATCTGCTGCTGGGCGCGGCGCAGCGCCTTTTGATAGCGCGGCAGCTCGGCCTTGACAGCGGAGAGCACGCGCAGTACATCGTCGGTGCGTTTTTGCAGCTTAAACGTTTGGTAACTCATCTGCAGGCTGTTGAGAATGGCCGCCATGGTGCTAGGGCCGGCAACGTTGACGTGATAGTCGCGGCCCAGGGTCTCGATAAGCCCGGGGCGGCTGACGACCTCGGCGTACAGTCCCTCAAACGGCACGAACAGAATGCCAAAGTTGGTCGTCGCGGGCACGCTCAGGTACTTTTCGCAGATGTCCTTGGCCTCGCGCTTCACCATCATATCGAGCGTCTTGCGTGCCGCGGCAACGGCCTCCGCATCGCCCGACTCCTGGGCGTCGAGCAGATGCTCGTACGCGTCGCCCGGGAATTTGGAGTCGATCGGCAGCAGCACGGGATCGCCCTCGTCCACCGGCAGCTTGACGGCAAACTCAACGCGCTCCGAGGCGCCGGGCTTGGTGGCGACGTTTTCCAGATACTGGTCGGGCGTAAGGATGTCCGTCAGGATCGCACCCAGCTGCACCTCGCCCAAAATACCGCGCGCCTTCACATTGCCCAGCACGCGCTTAAGATCGCCCACGCCGGTGGCGATGGATTGCATGTCGCCCAGGCCCTTGTACACGGCCTCGAGCTGGTCGCTCACCTGCTTAAACGATGCCGACAGGCGATCGTTGAGCGTGCGGGAGAGCTTCTCGTCCACCGTTGCGCGCATCTGATCGAGTTGCACGTTGTTGTCTTTGCGGATAGCACCCAGCTGGGCATCGACCGTCTCGCGCACCTTGTCCAGGCGGTGCTCGATGCCCTCGCGGTTGGCACCGAGCTGTTGGGCCGTCTCGCGGCGCAGGTCATCCATCCGGTCACCAGCTTGCGAAAACTCACGTGCGATGGTCAGGTAACGTTGCTGCTCCACGGCCGCATCTGTCGTCTGCTGCTGCGCGATGGCATTGGCCGTGCGGCGAGTTTCGGCCAGCGCGACGTTCAGGGCATCGAGCGCGTTGTTGGCCTGCTCGAGTGCTGCCAGCGTTTCCGCGCTACTGTCGCCACGCTCCCGCAACTCGGCACGCAGGCTCTTGAGCTGGAGGGCGCAAGCCACAGCAACCCCCACCGCCACCAAGGCGATCGCAACAAGCACAATATCAATAGCAGACATAAACTCCGCCCAACAAACCCAATCGAGCACCAATCAAAACCGCGATCAATCTTACCCCGCCATACGCACCGGGCGCCCGGTCCCTTCTTGGGCGCCCCTCTCCTCCGCATATTCCATAATGCGGCGCGCCGTCTCCCTGCTCACCTTTGAGTCATCACCGGCTAAATATGCGTACACGTTTCCCTTATTCAGATTCAAATCGCGGCAGAGACCGTAGCGCGTTACGCCCGATTCCTCTAGCGCTCCCAACGTTCTTTTTCGCATCAGGGCGTTGATCCTTCTGTCCGCCACTGGCTTTTCCTTCACCGCTCTATACGCACGCCAAACGTTGGCATAACGATTAGGAAGTTTATCCTCGGCGCATAGAGATGCCAGGCTACCCGTTTGGGCGTACAAGGACAAAACGCCTCGGTAACCCTCTTCCATCCACGAACCCTCGGATAAGCCCAGAACGTATTCGGCTTTACCCTGTGCCAAAGCGAGCAAAAACAGGGGCTCCGCCACGCGCGGCGCAACCGTCGTCGCTTGCTTAACCAGTTTTCTAAAACTGAGCGACTGCTGTCCGGATAGCTCTCGGCAATAGCCTTTTAAGAATCCCTCAAAGGTCAGATTCAACCGAGCACCTCCTTTTTGTATTGCCTGTATGCACAGACCATCTCTTGATAACTCCGCTCCGAAGGCGACGACGCCAGTGCTTCTCCCTCGTCGAATATAAGCCGTTCGAGCAGCCCCCAATCAAGTCGGTCGACGAATGCCTGACTATGAAGATCGATGATGTCGTTCGGACGGAAGGCATAGAGCTTCATTACCGCCAGATCCTCCAAGGATGGCGTAAAGTACCTGATAAAACGCGCCCCAATATCCAAGGGGATCAAACGATCTTCGTAATTGAATGGCATCTGATTACAATATGCCACCGCCATACCATTCACCTCGGGGTATCGAGCTATGATCTCGCGGAGGCACCTGTCCGCCTCAAACACATCGATGTCATGTGTAACCGAACGATTCGTCACATCGTTTAGCATGAAGGCGCTTCCTCCCACCAATACAACGCTCGGCCTGTCGTCTCTTGGACCTATTTCCAGCTCTGCCTCTTCGTCAATGCCCAACAGAGTCTGCTCTAAATCCTGCTTATACATAACAAATCCTATTATTATTCAACTTCAATAATACTATTCAGTCGCACGACAGGACCAACAGGATGCAAGAATTCCGCTCGTGGCGATAATCCCTACACCCTAGAAGTCCTAATGTTACAAACGCTAGCTCTCCCAGCCGGTGCGGATGGTTGTTATGACGTCGCCTAGGCGCTGGCCCAGGGCCGCTAGATGTTGGAGCACCTCGTTGGGCGATGCGCCGTTGAGGATGCACGTGAGGGCATACGACGCCAGAAAGATGACCGCAAGCCCCAGCGGGATGAGCACGATCATCGCCAATGTGCGCAGGCGCTGGCCCACGCGGCGACGACGCGCACGACGCTTGTCGAACGCGAGCTCCTGCGCATATGAATCTTGCTGTACGGAATAGGCCTCTGGTGCCGATTCGCCCGCAGGCGAAACCACAGGCGTGGCATTTTGCGCAGGGGGCTGGGCTGCCGCCCCCTGCATTTGCATCTCCATGAGTCGTTGCTGCTGACGCAGCATGCGCTCAGCTTGTTGCTGCGGAGTCTCAAGAAACAGATCCATGCTGGCCTCCAAAATCGGAGCATTCGACGCTTACGACCAGCATCCCGCACCGCCATGACCGCGACAACGCAATCGCCGGCAATAGCCACAAAGTTTCTTTTGCTCAAAAGCTGTCGAAAAGCTCAACAACTCCCCTACCAGCACTTTCTCTGAGCTTTTTTCGTCAGCAATCTTTTGGCCTTCCACCCTTACGCCAACTGACCAAAATCTAACCAAAAGCTTGACGGAAATTGTGAAGACAGGGACCCCATACAAAAACGTGCCGCCCCAAAAGGGGCGGCACGCTAACTTCTTATCAGTTTTTCAGTAGCAAGCACGCGACGACCCGAAGCCGGAGCACAGGGTAGGGAAACACCTTTACCTCGCGCGACCTGCGCAGCCGTGAGCGAGAGGGAAAGGTGTCTCCCCGCCCTGCGCCCCGTGGTCGGTGAGGACCGACTACATGCCCGCGAGACCGCGGGCAGCGGTGGCGCACAGAAACGCCAAGGCTAGAATCACGAGCGAGCCCGCAATATCGGCCACCACGCCCGCAAAGCGACGCTCAAACAACCAGCTCTCAAAGTGCGGGGCGACGTTGCGCCAAACACGCCACAGCAAGATGCCCATACCGATGACGCCCGGGATATTGAGCAGTAGGATCTCGGAGCACAAAAGACCGATCAGGTTACCGGCGGCAAAGCCCGCATCACCCTCGCAGTATTTGCGGTAGACCATATACAGCATGTACGCCACAAACGGCTGCAAGCACGCAGAAATAAACGAGACCACCATCGAGGGCTCCTGCGAAAAGACCTCGGTGAGCTTATCCACGCTCGTGGCATCCTTAGAGGCCAGGAACAGGCCAATGACCACCACAGGCACCACGCCCAAGATGACCTCGACCATCGTAAACAACTTGGCGGTCAAGTCCTCACTAGCCGAATTCAAATGGGGCGCCCACTCAGGATGAGCATGCGCACCGACCTTCTTGTCCTTCTCGGCACGATCGGCCTTTTTACCCTCGGCAACCCGACGACCAGGATCCTTGCGAGTTCCCGCCGCAGCAACCCGAGCCCGAGACTTCTTGCCCATAAAAAACACCCCATCAGGTAGTAGATAAACTAAAAGTCGCCACCCAGTGTACCCCCTAAACAACGGCGCCGCCCCAACCCGGAGCAAGCCCCGTCAACCAAATAACCGAACCATCAACCAAATGGCCGCAACCCAATCCCTATACAAAACGTGCCGCCCAAAAGGGGCGGCACACAAACTTCTAATCAGCTTTTCTGTAGCGAGCACGCGACGACCCAAAGCGGGCCGGGAGGGCGGGATTACCTTCCCTCAACGCGACCCTGCGGAGCCGTGAGCGGGGAGGGAAGGTAATCCCGCCCTCCCGGCCCAGCTCATGCCAGCGCCACGCGCTAGTAGTTCACCACCTGCTCCTCAAAGTACGCCTTCGGGTGGTTACACACCGGGCACACCTCAGGCGCCTCGGCACCAACGTGCAGGTGCCCGCAGTTCAGGCACTTCCATACCTTCACGCCCTCACGCTCAAACACCTCGCCCGACTCAATACGCTCGACGAGCTTGTTGTAGCGCTCCTCGTGAGCCTGCTCCACGGCACCGACGCCACGGAACTTCTCGGCGATCTCGGCAAAGCCCTCCTCCTCGGCGGTCTTGGCAAACTCGTCATACATCGTGGTCCACTCATAGTTCTCGCCCGCGGCGGCGTCACGCAGGTTGTCCAGAGTGCCCGGAACGGCGCCGTCGTGCAGATACTTAAACCACAGCTTGGCATGCTCGGACTCGTTGCCCGCCGTCTCGGCAAAGATATTCGAGATCTGAACGTAGCCGTCCTTTTTGGCCTTGGATGCATAGTAGCGATACTTGGTGTGTGCCTGGGACTCACCGGCAAAAGCGGTCTCGAGGTTCTTCTTGGTCTGAGAGTTCTCAAAATCCATAGGTGTACTTCCCTTCAACACGTGCCGCCCATAGGCTTTGAGCGGCCTTGTCTTTAGGATGCCCTCATGCCGAGAATCTAAACCTTACAATCCTGTTCTTCAGATTTGAGCGGGCTATATACTCAACCAACGATCGCCCTCGGAGCGGCAAAAGCCCTCGCGCTCCAGATCGGCAAGAATGCTTGCGACCAGCTCGCGCTCGACCGACTCCCGGCCGGCTGCCACCTCCATCTCGTTAACGCCTGCAACGGCCTCATCAACCGTAATACCTGCTGGCTGTCCATCGCGCGCCGCCAGCAGCATGCGCACAATGTGGGCGCGCTTTTGGCGACGCGAGCCCTCAAACTTGGACTGCCGACTATAGTTCGCCGATCGCCTGGACGGATTGGGCAGCGTCTTTTTAAGATACGCGCCGTAATCCAGCAACGCGTAATACCACGCGCGCGGCGTGTCGGCATCGTCTTGAGGCGCGGCAAAGGGCGCAATCTCATCCGCCACCGCACCAGGGGCCGCCGGACAGGCGGCTTGAATCAGCGGCACCAGCTCGCGATCGGGAACGGCCGGCACATCGGGAAAGAAATGGTGCAAAAAGACCGTGCGCACATTGGTCTCCAGATACACGCCCGGAAGATCAAATGCAAACGAACGGATGCCCTGCGCCGTTGCCGGGCCAATGCCGGGCAGCGCGACCAAGTCACGCGTCTCACGCGGAAACTCCCCGTCCCAGTCCTCTACAACGCGCTGAGCGGCCCCGTGAAGCGCCAGAGCGCGTCGGTTGTAGCCCATGCCCTGCCAAGCGTCCAAAACATCGGAAGGCGCGGCCTGGGCAAGCGCCTGCACAGTCGGAAAACGATCGAGCCACACCGGCATGCGCGCCTCCACACGCGGCACCTGTGTTTGCTGCAGCATGACCTCAGAAAGCCAAATGATGTACGGATCGCGTGTGCGGCGCCACGGAAGGTCGCGATAACGCAGGACCCCTTCCGAACGAATCATCGAACGAAAGGGGTCCTGAATCATGGCTATGCTCCTTATGCGGCGCTATTCCTCCCGGTAAGCGCACGCGCAGGTGGCGTACTCGGGAAACGCTTCGCGGTCGGCGAACTTGGGATCGACGGCCGGGAACTGGCAGTGAGCGACGATGTCGCCGAGCGAAACGGAATCGAGGTAGTCGCGCATCAACGCCTGAGCTCCGGCCCACAGGGGATGATAGCAGCACGCGCCCATGCGCGCACAGTCACCATCGGGCGCGGTGCAATCGTTCATAACCATAGGACCCTGAACGGCCTCGACGACCTGGCGGATAGTGACGTCGTCCGGACTGACCTTGAGACGCATGCCACCGTGGACGCCACGCAGGCTCTCCACAATACCGGCCTGGACCAAACCGTGCTGAATCGAGCGGGCAAACGAATACGGGACATTGACCTCTTCGGCAGCGGTGCGAACAGAAAGCAAACACTCCGGATCCTCAGCAAGCATCGCCAGCATTCGAAGGGCGTAATCAGTCTTCCTCGATATGTCCATTTTTCCCCTTTCAAGGAATACGAACAGCTCGAACGAGCTCCGGGGCCGAGCTTGTGTCGAGACGCTAAATGACCGCCAGGACATCCAAATGGTAAATCGGATATCCACTGAGTGCCGCGCTTGGAGCAAAATGCATCAGATGCGGCGCACAGTGCAATTTAGTATAACCTAACCCCCTGTCTCGTAGAACAGGTGTTGCGCAACAAAGCTGTTGTTCAGACAGATATACTTATTAGATTTTACTTGCGTTCCCGAAGGCGCGGGGATTCTGGGCGAAGATGCACCAGGGCGATCGTTCTATCGAAACAAAGTGCATCAAACGCAAAAAACCACGTCCGAAGACGTGGCTTTAATTGCGTTGGCGGGAAGTACGGGGCTCGAACCCGCGACCTCCGACGTGACAGGCCGGCGCTCTAACCAAACTGAGCTAACTCCCCAGGCAGTCGTTCGCGTTTGTTTCCGCTCGCGTGCGCTGCGGGGATTAGTATACACAGAAGTCTGTCCGGCGCGCAACAACTTTTTTGAAAAAATTTTTGGGACCATCCGGGAGGGTCTCCGGGGCTGGGGCGCGGGTTAAGTTTGCTGCTCTACAGTCCTGCGCAAGACGGAAAGCACATTAAGTGCTTTCCTTTGCGTGCGGAACTCGCGACAAACTTAACCCGCGCCCCAGCCCCGGAGACCCTCCCTGTCGTCACTTTGTTCAACCAGTTTTGCGGGCGTGCGCCGCTGCGCGGCTAGCCCGCGTGCTCCTCGGCGGGGTTGGTCTGATGGATCTTGTTGAACTTTGGCCTTTGGCTTAAAGAAAAACGGGAGGTGCGGCTTGCATCCCCCGTTTTTGTTGTGGTTACTCTAGGTCAATAAATTTGGTGCTTATGATCTTGCCGTCTTTTACGAGCATTCTGGCCATGGTGGGGCCTCGGGTGCCTCTGGGGTAGCTGGCGCTGCCCGGGTTGAGGACTAAGCAACGGCCCACTTGGGCTTCTTTGGTTACGTGGGTGTGGCCGTTGATGGCTACGTCTACGGATCCCACCGGAAGGTCTTCGCGGTAGTGGGCTACGGCGAATTTAAGGCCTTCGTAGGTAAAGAGTGCAAGACGGTCTACATCGGGGCCGTAGTCGCGGTAGTAATCGTTGTTACCCAGTACGGCCCGCACGGGGGCGATGGTGCATAGGTGCTCGTAGTCCATCTCTGACGTGAGGTCGCCGGCGTGGATAATCAGGTCTGCGCCCTCAAGCTCATCCAAGAGCGCAGGCGATAAATAGCCGTGGGTGTCCGAGATGATGTCGATGCGCTTGGCGCTTGCACTGTTCATGGGATCCCTTCCGCAAAAAACGATTCGGCAGATACATACAAAAAGGCCCCACGGCTCCGCAGACGATGGGTCTACAGGGCTGCGGGGCCAGTGTGCTAGAGACTCAGGGCCTTCTTAAGCGGCACGACGCGGCGGCGCGAAACCGGCACGCGTTCGTCGACGCCCGTAATGCCCAGCTGGATGGCACCCGAGGGCACCGTCTCGACATCCGTGACGCACGCCAAGTTGACGATATAGCGGCGGTGAACACGGAAGAAGCCAAAATCGCAGAGCTTGGCCTCAAACTGCGCCAGCGAGGTCGTCGACAAAAAGCGATCATCGACGGTATAGATGCAGGAGTAATCGTCCTTGGCCATGATAAAGCGAATGACGTCCACGGGAATGAGCACCTTGCGGCCGCCCTTTTCCACCGGGATACGCTCGATGGTCACCTTGCTGTCCGTAACCGGCTTGGTGCGTTGCATGACCTTCTCGATCGCGCGATCCAAGCGAGCTTCCTCGACCGGCTTCATCAGATAATCGACGGCATCCACGTCGAATGCCTCGACCGCATGGTCACTATACGCAGTCACAAACACGATCGCCGGCGGATTTTTGAGCTTATGCAGCGCCTCGGCAAGTTGCAGGCCCGAGGCACCGGGCATCGAGATATCGAGAAACACGACATCCACGCGACTTTCCATAAGCATCTCGATGGCGGAGCGGACGCTCGACGCCTCCGTGATCGTGCCGATCTTGCCCGTTTGCTCGAGCAGGAAGCGAAGCTCCGAGCGAGCCGGCGCCTCATCATCCACAATCATCGCACGCAGCATAGGGATAAAACCTTTCGTCAACTAACTACGCCGGGCATCCGTCGCATGACGTTGAGCCCGTAGCCTTTTATTTTACTCTTGAATGTCAAAGATGCTCTCTGACAAATCAAGATGAAGGAGCACTTTGGTGCCCTTGCCCGGCGCCGATTCGACACGCGTATAGGAGTGCGGCCCATAAAAGCGATGGATGCGCTCCGAAATATTGTGCATGGCCACACCGGCGCCGCCACCCTGGGGAGAGCTGGCGTCGGGACGGGCAGAGCGCTCGTCAAACAGTCTGGCGGCGGTACCCTCATCCATGCCCACGCCATTATCGGCCACGGCAATCAAGATTGCATCCTCGCCGTCTTGGTGAACGGTCACGTCGATCCTCAGGGCGTCGTCATCGCCCATACCATGACGTACGGCGTTCTCGACAATCGGCTGGATCACGAACGCCGGCACCAGCGTATCTTCCACGTCCTCGGACACATCGAACGTCGCAAGCACGCGGTCCTCGCCAAAGCGGGCCTTCTCAAAGGTAAGATAGCGCTTGGTCTGTGCGACCTCGCGCGAGACCGGAATGAGCGATCCCGAGTTGTCGAGCGTGGCACGATAGAACGATGAGAACTCACGAAGCAGTTCGCGGGCCCGCAGCGGGTCGGTGCGCGTAAACGATGCAATGGTGTTCAGCGTGTTGAACAGGAAGTGCGGGTTAATCTGCGCCTGCAGCGCACGCACCTCGGCGCGCGCTGTGAGTTCCTTTTGCACCTCGAGCTCGTGGATGGCGAGCTGCGTGGACAAGATCTCGGCAAAGCCCGAGGCAAGCGCGTACTGGGTACGGTCGACGGCGCGCGGGGTCTTGTAGTAGAACTTGAGCGTGCCGACGGTACGATCGCCCACCTTGATGGGGGCGATAATGCCGGCGGGGACTTGGTTGTGCGAGCCATCCGAGCCCACGACATCCACCATACGGTTGAACGACTGCACGATGCCATGTTCGATAACGTAGCGTGTGGCAAGCGTGTGGATGGGAGAATCTGGCAGTAGTTTTTCCTCAAACTCGCCCGCGCAGGCCAACACGTTGCCCTCGTCGGTGATGGCCACCGTCATGGCGCGCGTCTCGGGCAAAATGCGCCGGCACACCAAACGCGCCGACTCCTGCGTCAGACCGCCCTTAATGTCCTCGAGCATGGCCGAGGCCACCGAGAGCGTCTCCTCGGTGTACTGGGAGCGCACCGAATCGGGATTGAGCGTCAAAAAGATAAAGATGCACAGAAAGATGCACAGCAGCGCGCAGGCAATCACCGTGGCGATCGGCTCGATACCGGTCACCAAGGCAAAAATAAAGTACACCAGCACGCAAATGGCGCAGGCAACGGCAATGATGCGAAAGATTGATATTGAACTATCGCGCTGGGCGCGGCGGTCGATCATTCGGCCCCCTCCAGGATACTGATCAGTTGTGCGTCACGCCAAAGCCCGTCCATGATCTTGGGCCAAAAGCTCTGGAAACGCAGGTAGCTTGCAGCGTTTTGGCGCGCATAGGCCTTTGCCTCGCCGATACCATGGCGCCAAATGCGCAGGTAGCCCTCATGCTCGCGGGTAAACACGCTGCGGACCATAGCGGTCTTGCGCACGCGGTCGTCGAGCTCGCGCGAAATCCACGGGCCCGGGTAGGGCATGAGCGATGCCGCCGTAACGGGAATGAGCTCCTTTTGATGCGCGGCGAATGTCAACTTGGCCCGTTCGTAGTACCAACGGTATACATCCTGCATAAAGCGCGGTGAGCGCTTTTCGGACTCCGGAGGCAGATGGCGCACGGTCCACTCGTTATCGAACCACACGTCGTAGCCAAACATGCGCATGTTAAAGAGGTAATCCAAGTCCTCGCCGCGGGTGATAAACGGGTCAAAGGCTACACGCGTAAAGGCGCGGGCGTGCAGGGCCATCAGGCCGCCGCACACGTAGTTGGAGCGCGAGATGCGGGTGCCCGAGAGCGCCTTTTTCATCCAACGGTTGAACTCGATGCGCTTGGTCCACCAACGATGGCAGATGCCCGCCTTGTCCGTGGGAGCCAGCGGCGAGCCGTCGCGATCGTAGAAATAGCCGCTCTTGACCAAGATCGGCAAGCCCTGACGCGTCTGCTGCCCCAACGCATAGGTCGCGCGCTTTATAAAGTCGGCGTCGATGACAGTCTCATCGTCATCCAAAAAGATAACCGCGTCATGCCCCAGCACAGCGGCACAGGCTAACCCCATGTTGCGGATGGCACCGTAGCCTCGCAGGCTCACGCACTCGCCCGAACCCTTGGGCGCGATCTGAGCAACCCGGTCTGCGATGCGCGAGGCCTGGGTGTTGGTGACAACGGTGACCTTGAGCGTGGGATGCGCGTCGACAATCTCGCGCACACGCAGCGACACATCGGCTGTGGCAGAAACGGGACAGACCACCAAAAGGATGATGCGCGGGATGTCACGTACCTGCTCAAGCGAGGCCAGGCAGCGGTCGAGTTCGGGATTGTCGGCGTTGAGTCGCGTCGAATGGTCATAGGTGCCAGGGGCGTTTGCGCAAGCGTCATCGCCCGCCCAATACGTTGGAATCACGACCGTGGCGTTCATGCCTTACCCTCCCTGCAACACAAAAACGGGACGCCGCCAAACACAGGCGACGCCCCGCGACCTAGCTGATTCCATCATACCCACTTGGGCAAATCATTGCTCGCAAGTCGCAATGTTTATTGCGGATAACCCCAAAAGAGTACCGTGGACAGGCACAATAGCCGCTCGCTCCTATGCGGCATGCTCTGCCGCCCGAGTCATGCGGGACAGGCGGACCAGCAGCATAAAGCCAACGACCAGCAGCACGCCAATGGAAAGGACGCCCAGCGACGGGTTGCCGGTCAGCGAGGTGACGACCGACACCAGGAAGGTGCCCATGACGCTTGCATAGCGACCGAAGATGTCAAAGAAGCCGTAGTACTCGTTGGACTTTTCCTTGGGGATAATGCGGCCAAAGTAGCTACGGCTAAGCGCCTGCACGCCGCCCTGGAACAGGCCGACCATAATGGCAAGCACCCAGAATTCAAAGGCGGTCTTTAGGAAGAACGCGGCGAACAGCACAATGCCCATGTAGGCGGCGACCGCCACCAGGATCATGTTGAGCGTGCCCACGCGTCCGGCGAGCTTGCCGTAGATGATGGCGGACGGAAAGGCCACGAACTGCGTAACGAGCAGCGCCAGCACCAGCTGCGTCGAATCGATGCCCAAAGCCGAGCCGTAGCTGGTAGCCATGGAAATGACCGTGTGCACACCGTCGATATAGAAGAAGAACGCAATCATGTAGACCAGCACGGTCTTGTTGTGGGCGATCTCGCGCATGGTGTGTCCGACCTCGGAGAACACACCGCCCACGATGTGGCCGATAGTGTCCTCGGGACCGCGCTCGCGACCGTACTTTTGCTTATAGGTGCGAATGAGCGGCAGGGTAAAGACGAGCCACCAGGCACCAGTGATGATAAACGACAGACGCGTTGCCAGCATGGTAGGGACGCCAAGAGCGGGGCCACCCATGATGAGCGCCAGGCAGATGACGAACGGCACGGTGGAACCGATGTAGCCCCAGGCATAGCCCGAGCTGGACACGGCGTCCATGCGCTCGTCGGTGGTAATGTCGGGCAGCATGGCGTCGTAGAACGTCATAGAAGAGTTAAGGCCGATGGTGCACAGCACGTACACGGTCAAAAATGCCATGGCGGACATTGGGATAGCCTGCGCCAAGCAAAGCACCAGGCCCGTGAGGAAGAAGCCCAAGAAGAACTTGATCTTGTTGCCGGCGTAGTCGGCAAGCGCGCCCAGAATGGGCATGAGCATGGCGATGACCAGCGAGGCGATCGTCTGCGCATTGCCCCAGGCGACCACCAGGTCGGCCGAAGAAGCGCCGGTATTGATGGCGTTAAAGTAAATGGGCACCACCGAGGTATTGAGCAGCACGAGGGCCGAATTGCCCACATCATACATAACCCAGTTACGCTCGAGCTTGGTGTATTTCATGGACAGGGACCCTTCGTATTCGCCCGATATGCAGTTAGTTCATCGTACCCCAATTGTCCAGAACCGCCGGTAAGGATTCGGCAAAGGGGCACGCACGAGCCCTATTCCTCGCGGTCAAACTCCTCATCGGCTTCGAGCACGCGACCGCTGTAGTTGACGTGACTGGTCACGGCATCCATGTCACCGGTCTCGATAAAACGTGCGACCGTGCACTCGTAATCGACCAGCGCGCGATCAAAGACCTCGGGGAAACTCTCGTTCGAGACCTCGTCGGTAAAGGGATTCTTCCATGTCAGATGGCCCAGGTTACCGGTGCGCTCGGGCAGCTCCGTCGTCACGCGATGGGCAAGGCCGTCGAGCAGCGAGTAGTCGTGCACCAAGCCCTCAACCAGCGAGATCGCGCGCGTCTTTGCGGAGTCGGCCGGCTCAATCGCGCGGTAAAGTCGCTGCATATTGGCAACGGCGGCACCGTACTCCCCCGCCGGAATGTCAATGCCGTACACGCGTCCGGCAACATAGCTCATCAGCACGCCGGCAGCGCGATTGATACGGTCGGTGGTAACGATCTCGCCCGCCGGCGGGTAATCGTCGACCGTAGCGCCATCGCGTTTAAGCTGCAGCATCAGTACATCCAGGTCGCTCTCGATCACGGCATGGACCTGACTGCTCGAATCCTCAAGCTCTGAGTCGGATTCCACGATGCCAAACTGCTGCTCATAGACAAAGGGGTGGGCGTTGCGGTCGAGCACGTAATGAGACAGCAGGCCCAGCGCAAAAGCGCGACCCAAGCTGGCGTCGCGCGGCAGCAGATGCGACACGCCGTCGCGCAGGCACGCGAACTGGCGAGACATGCGCGACCGATGCATGACCTGCGCTAGCAGCGTGCAGTCGGAAACACGCGGTGTCAGAATGTGAAAGAAAAACGGGTCGGGGCCTTGGTTGCCCAAGATAAAGGCAATGCGCTCTTCATCGGACGTGATGACGCCCTGCGGAAGACGGTCGATGCTTTCCTCGCCAAACAGATGATGGGTGATAAGCGCGGGCATAATGATCCTTTCGATTTCATTCGATGCCACCCATTATGCCCACCGCGCACCCATGCCAAACCTGCGATGGTAAACGACGGCATGCAGACCGTCTACGCAAGCCCCAGGTGCGACTTGACCTCGGCGGCACGACGACGGGACACCGGTACCGTCGAGTTCACGCGGTCGAGCCTGAGCTCCATCAACCCCGTGGAGCCAATCTCAACATTGTGCACGTCTTCCAAATTGACCAGGTAGCTGCGATGAACGCGAATAAAGCCCTCGGAGTCCAAGCGACGCTCGAGCGAAGAGATCGACTCATTGATCAGGTACGTTCCCTCGGCGCAGATGGCGTTGCAAAAATCGGCGCGCGCCTCAAAGTAGCAGACGTCTGCGGCGGGAATGAACACCTTTTTGCCCCCGCGGTCCACCGTCAAACGCAAAGGCTGGCGCGGAGCATGGATAACACGACGGGCACCCAAGGCTGCCTCGATCTTGTCGAGTGCCTTTGACAGGCGTGCGTCCTCGACCGGCTTGACGACATAGTCGACCGCATCGAGGTTATACGCATCGGCGGCAAATTCGGTAAACGCCGTCACAAACACAACCACCGGCGGCGTCTTTAGGTTCTGCAGCGTCTCGGCAAGCTCAATTCCCGAGCGACCGGGCATGGTAATGTCTAAAAACAACACGTCGGGCTTGTTCGACAGAATCGACTCCACGGCTTCGGTGACATTGCCCGCCTCGGCAATCTGGCCCACACGCGTATCCTTTTCCAACAGATAGCGTAACTCAGCCCTAATGGGAGGCTCGTCATCAACTACCAGGATGTTCCAACCCTCGGACATGTGCGCTTCCTCTCTCTCCTCAATACACTCGAGTGCTACGCCGTCAACGGCGCCGGCTCATGCGGCTCGCCGTTCAGCTCGACGATGACCTGCGTGCCAACGCCCTCCTGGGACTTCACGCGCATGCCAGAATCTTCTCCGTAAAAGAAATGGATGCGCTGAAGCACGTTGAAGAGCGCCAAGCCGCAGCCTCGTTTGATGGAGCCGTCGGCGGTAATGCTCTCGGGCTCCTCCAAGCGATGCTGCTCAAACAGATGCGCGCAGACCTCTTCGCTCATACCGATGCCATCGTCCTCGACGATGATCTCCAAACCGTCATCGGTCTCGAAAGCCCTAACACGAATAGAAAGCGGCTCGGTCTCGCGCTGCGCGTGCTTGATGCAGTTTTCGAGCAACGGCTGCAAGATAAACGGCGGCACCATGCAATCGCGCACCTCAAAGTCGATATCGACCGAGACGCGCAGACGGCCGTCGCCATAACGAGCCTGCATAAGATTGATATAGCGAGTGCCCTGTTCCACCTCGTGCTCGAGCGTGGTGAGCGTATCGGAATCAGAAAGCGTCTGACGATAGTAGTTGGAGAAGTCGATCAGCAGCGACCTGGCCTTGTCCGGCTCGGTACGTACGAGTGACACGATGGTGCTGATGGTGTTAAACAGAAAATGAGGATCGACCTGCGATTGCAAGGCGCGCAGCTCCACGCGGGCCGTAAGCTCGTCCTGGCGCTCAAGCTCAAAGCTCGCAAGCTGCGTGGAAATGAGGTCGGCAAAGCCCGAGGCAAGCGCCGTCTGGCGCATATCGATGCTGCTCAGACGGGGATAATACAGCTCGAGCGTGCCCACGCAATGCCCGCGCACGGTAAGCGGTGCGACAATACCGGCGCGCAGGCGCGGAAAGTAGCCACCTGTCTCGGTCGAGGCATCGCGCGAGAACACGCTTTGCTCACCGCTGTTGATCACGTTGAGCGTAGTCCGCAGCACCACCGGGGTGCCCGCGGGGCATTTTGCCGAGTCCTCGCCCCAGCTTGCCAACACCTGCTTGCCGTCGGTAAAGCAGATGGCAGAGGCGATAGTTTCGGACAGGATGATCTTAGAGGCGCCCAGGGCAGCTTCGGGCGTAAGGCCGCGCGACGTGTAGGCGAATATTTTTGAAGCGATGGCGAGCGTGCGGTCGGTTGCGCTCGATGTGAGGTCGTCGGGAACGACAAAGACGTACGAGAAGAAGAAGCACAGCATGACCAAGCCGGCAATGACGACAACGGCCGGAACGGGATTGGGATTATCGGTTAGATCCCAGATGAGCAGCAGGATAAGCAGCGGAACGACAATACCGAGCAAGATGGCTTGAACCACATGCTGAGCGGTACGAAAGACCTTGGTAGAGTTGTAGCTCTTGCCCAGAATCAGCCTATTGAGATCCACCGTCATCTCCTTCTTATTGACGCACCCCATAGCAATAAAGAGGGCCGCAAGCGACCCTCTCCATTGCATTATGCAATCAAATACTGTGTTTTACATCAAGCCATCGATGAACGGTAGCTTAGGCGCTGTACTTGTTTGCCTCGCCGAAGGTGCCGGCCTCGACAATCCAGCCGTCCTTCATGATGACGTCCATGTTGTCGGTGTTGAGCACGTGGATGTCGGCGGCGACGTCACCGTTGACAACCAGCAGGTCGGCGCACTTGCCGGCCTCGATGGAACCGGTCTCGTCCTCGATGTGGCACATCTTGGCACCGTTGAGAGTGGCACAGGTGATGGTCTCGACCGGGGTGAAGCCGATCTTGTCGACGAACTCGTACATCTCCTCGATGGAGCAGGTGCCGTACGGGGTGACGAAGGAGAAGGAGTCGGAGCCGATCGTCATGATGACGCCGCGCTTCTTGGCCTCGCGCAGGCAGTCGTAATTGCGCTGCAGCTCCTTCTCGACCAGGGTGCCCTCGTACTTGTCGTGCAGCTCGGGGACGTAGACGGGCGGATAGGTGGCGTACCAGGTGGGCAGGAAGGCAATCGTCGGGGTGAAGAAGGTGCCCTGCTCGGCCATGAGGTCCATGGTGCGCTCATCGATATCGAAGCCGTGAATCAGCTGCTCGCAGCCAAAGCGGACGGAGTCGTAGGCAGCGGCGTGGTTGTTGTAGCAGTGGCTCCACACGGGGATGCCGACCATCTTGGCCTCTTCGACCACGGCCTGAATCTCCTCGGAGCAGTAGTGCTGGTCGCGACCGGAATCCCAGCGCCAGATGCCGCCACCGGTAGCCCAAATCTTGATGGCATCGGGGTTCTCGCGCAGGCGACGACGGACGGCCTTGCGCAGATCCCAAGGACCATCGACCTGGTCGCCCCAGGGGTGGGATTCCTTGTTGAGCTCCTGGGTGCAGTGGTGGGAGTCACCGTGACCGGCAACGCGGCAGAAGCCGAGGCCGGTGGCCAGAACGCGCGGGCCCTTGAAGACGCCCTTGTCGATGCAGTCGCGAATCTGGATACCAAAGCGGCCGATCTCGCAGACGGTGGTGAGGCCGTGGGTGAGGCAGTCGTAGGCCTGCTTGACGGCGACGGCCTGCTTCTCGAGGAGCGGCTGCATGACCCAATCGGTATCATCGTCGGTCAGGTTGCCCGAGAAGTGCAGGTGGGTGTCGATCAGGCCGGGAAGGACGGTCTTGCCGGCGGCGTCGATGACCTCAACGCCCTCGGGAAGGTCCTGCATGGCGCCGGCGTACTCGATCTTGCCGTTGTCGTCGACGAGAACGAGGGAGTTCTCGACCGGCTCGGCACCGGTACCGTCGATGAGCTTGCCGCCAACGATTGCATACTTAGTGGACATGGTTCCTCCTTATGGATCCATATAGTGGGCGAGGCCGTGTTGGGTTAAGGCCTCACAAAGCTACCCAAGTGGCGCCGGGTTCGGTGCGCGGAAGAGAGGGTCCCGCGCACCTGATCCGCCCCGGCTCGGCGTTACTTTTTGCGGGAATTGGTGAAGGCCATGAGAGCCAGGCCGACGGCCAGCCAGCCGATCACGATGCTCCACTCCACCATGTTGAGGGAGGCGGGAGAGAACGGAATCACGAGCAGGCCGATGATGATGGCGCAGGCAGCGATAGCGAGGCCGATGCCAAACTTGCCGCCGGGCACCTCGTAGGGACGAGGCAGGTCGGGCTCGGTGAAGCGCATGCGCAGGCAAGCGAGGGCGACCATACCGCAGGAGAAGATGAAGGCGAGAGCCGACACGTTGGTCAGAGGGATGAGCATGTTCTTGCCCAGGAACGGACCGACGACGGTGATGACGCCCAGAACGACGCAGGCGAGCTTGGGAGCGCCGGACTTGGGGTCGACCTCGGCGAACTGCTCGGGCAGCTGGCCCTTGCGGCCCATGGCGAGCATGATGCGGCTCGTGGCGCCGTAGAAGGAGTTCATCGGGCCCATGGGTCCAAGCGTGGCGATGACGAGCATGGCCAGGTACAGAAGCATGTTGATGCCCTTGAGGCAGGCAAGCGCGGGAACCGGGCTCTTAACAAACTCATGCCAGTCGAGGATGGTGCCGAACGAGTAGATGCAGACCATGTAGAAGCCGCCGGCGGCCAGCAGGGCCAGGGAGATGATCTTGCCGAACTTGTTCCAGTTGAGGCCCTCGGCTGCTTCCTCAGCCTGCTGAGGAATAGTGTCGAAGCCGGCGTAGAAGAACGGGGTCAGAACCAGGACCGACACGATACCGGCGAACAGGCTGGTGCCCTCGGTGGCGGCCTTACCGCCGCCAGCGCCGGCGACCTGGGAGAACACAGGCATGGCGTTGTTCGGCGAACCGGTGAACAGCGAGACGCCCATGGCGAGCAGCATGCCACAGAGCAGGGCCTTGGTCAGGAAGGCCTGGAGCTTGGCGGCCGAGCTGGCACCGCGGAAATTGAGGAAGATGACGTAGGCTGCAAAGCCGAGCGCGATCAGCGTCGGGAACAGGTAAACGTCAGCGCCCAGGATGGTGTAGAGCTTGACGGCGCGCAGCCACTCAAGGCCGGGCAGGCTGCCGAACATCTCGGACACGAGGGTCGAGATGGCGATGGCCTCCCACGGGCACAGGATGCCGTTGCCCAGGGCCAAAAGCCATCCGGTGATATAGCTCAGCGTACGGCCAAAGCTACGATCGACATACTCGACGATGCCGCCCGAGATGGGGATAGCAGCCGTGAGCTCACCGAAAACAGCTCCGACGGGCACGAGGAAGATTGCACCCAAGAGGAATGCGATCATAGCGGGAACGGGACCGCCGCCCACGACCATCCAGTCGCCGACCTGCAGAACCCAACCGGTACCGATGATGGCACCGAAGCCGATGGTGAAGAAGTTCCAGAGCGAGAGCGTTTTCTTCATGCCGCCGTTATCCTCGACTGCAACTTCTGCGTTCTTGTCCGCCATTGTTCCCCTCCTTTCCTATTTGACGCCCTTGGCGTCACCCCTTGCGCGGTCCGTTTTGCCGCGCGCTTTATTCCATGGCTTTAAGATACGGCCTTGACGCAGCAGCGCCGCTCGCAGCTCGACCGAAGGCAGAACTGCAAAACGAGCGGCACCGTTTTTGGGACGAACGGCGGGAGACGCCATTCGTCTTGGACGCTTTCATCTTGTCTGCTTTTGAATACCTGTTGCCGCGACGCTTGGCGCGCGGCGCGGCAACGTTCATACCATTTGTCAGGCTTTTGGCGCACATACCCATGTGTCGTGCATCTTTTTATGTAGGATAGACAAGTTACACATGAGGCAAGGTGATTCGAATGGCATACGGATACAATGACGGCGACCAACGGCCACAAAGCGTGCGCCTTGCCGGCCGCACCATGCCAACGCCCAGAAGCACCTCCGACAACGACAACCCGCAGCGCCCCCAAGAGCAGCCCGGGGCTTCTTCGCGGCAGCAAAGCCGTACCGTGCAGCAGTCAGACCGCGTGAGTACGAGCACACGCCAACGCCAGACCGACACATCACAGCCACGCCGCTACGATCGTCGTAAGACCGACTACTACGTCAAGCGCTCCTTTTCTCGACCTCAACGCGATCGCGGCAATTCCGCCCCTCATCCTGCGTCGCACACCACAAGCCACGCGCTTCCGGCCCGCCGCCTACGTCTTGCGCTTTGCTCCATCGCCGCCTGCCTCGTCTTTGTGTTTTTGGGATCCTGTATCTCCCACGGATCAGCCGGTCTTGAGCCCACTGCCGAGGACAAGCTGCTTAAAGCCCCCGTC
The DNA here is from genome assembly GCA_037237765.1 of Collinsella sp. Classification (GTDB taxonomy): domain Bacteria; phylum Actinomycetota; class Coriobacteriia; order Coriobacteriales; family Coriobacteriaceae; genus Collinsella. The sequence continues at coordinate 120,251 of JAXXEN010000015.1, forward strand.
GCGCCCGGTTACTCCTTTGCGTTCTCGACCCCACGCTCGCAATGGCAGGCCGGCACCATGCCCCACATCTACCAAATTGACCCCGCATGGTCGGAGCTGCCCTATGCCGGTGGCACTATTCGCGAAAACGCTTGCGGTCCCACTTGCCTCACCATGGTCTATATCTTTAAGACCGGCCACACCGATAAGACGCCGGTCGATATATGCGCACTGGCCGAAGCCGGCAACTACGCCCCCACTGGTGCCACCGAGTGGTCGTTTATGACAGGCGGTGCATGGCAGCTGGGGCTCAACGGAACACAGCTCTATAACGATTGCGAATCGATTACCCAAGCACTTCGCTCGGGTACGCCCGTCATCGCTGCGGTGCGCCCCGGTACGTTTACCAACGTAGGCCACTACATCGTGCTCTACGGCATCGACGATGCCAACCAGATTGGCGTCTACGACCCCAACTCGGCCAGCCGCAGCGCCCGCCGCTGGGGCGTCGTAGAGGTCCTCAACGAAGTCGAAGCCATGTGGGCCTACTACTAGTCATTTAAGAACGTCCCCAATGACTAGGTGAATAGCAAAAGCCCCGCAGTCGGAGCGGACTGCGGGGCTCATGAAGAGAGGCTAGTTTGTGGGCGCTTTGCCTGGCGCCCACCAGAGAGGCAACAGAGTAGAGACTACTCGTGGATGCGGGTACCGGAGAGGCCGGCCATGGTCTCGGCGGCCTTGTCCAGAGCGCCGATGATGCAGGTGCGGCCCTTGCGGGAACGGGCGAACTTGATGGCAGCGCGGACCTTGGGCTCCATGGAACCCTTGCCGAACTGGCCCTCGTCGGCCAGGCGCTCGGCCTCGTCGGCGGTGAGGTCCTCGAGCTCCTCCTGGTTGGGCTTGCCAAAGTTGATGGCGACATGCTCAACGGCGGTCAGCAGGAACAGAACGTCGGCGTCGCAGTCCTCGGCCAGCAGCTCGCCGCCCAGGTCCTTGTCGATGACGGCGGGAACGCCCTTGTAGCAGCCCTTGTTCTCGTAGTCGCGGACGACGGGGATGCCGCCGCCACCGCAGGCGATGACGATGAACTCGTTGTCGAGCAGGTTGAGGATGGAGTCAGCCTCGACGATCTTCTTGGGATCGGGGGAGGCGACGACGCGACGCCAGCCGCGGCCGGAATCCTCGACGAAGACCTTGGAGGGATCTTCGGCCATGAACTCCTTGGCCTGCTCCTCGGTGTAGAAGGGGCCGATCGGCTTGGTCGGGTTCTTGAACGCGGGATCATCCGGGTCGCACTCGATCTGGGTGACGACGGTGGCGGCGTGCCAACGCTTATAGCGCTTGTGCATCTCGCGGCCGATGCCCTGCTGCAGGTGATAACCAATGTAGCCCTGGGACATGGCGCCGCACTCGGGCAGCGGCATCTCGGGGGTACCGATGGCATCGTGGGCAGCGGCGAAGGCGTTCTGGATCATGCCGACCTGCGGGCCGTTGCCGTGGGTGATGATGATCTCGTTGCCCTGCTCGATGAGGCCGAGGAGGGCATGGGCGGTGTTGCTCACGGCCTCGATCTGCTCGACGGGGTTGTTGCCGAGGGCGTTGCCGCCAAGGGCGACGACAATACGATCGGGCTTGCCAAGAGGCTTAGACATTGCTGGAATCCTTTCTGTAAAAGGCCTACAACCCATTAATAACCCGCGTCCGTGCGATACGCGAGTTTATTAAGGTTTATATTCTCTTTATCGCTCATTTTATTCATTTTGAAAATAGCGGAACGGTGAACGGTCGTTTTTATCCGCTCAGCGTACAGAACCCCAGCTCAAGCATATCTACGCCATTTACGTGCAACTTTATTTTAATAGAGCAGGGATTAGACCAGATTATGCAAACTATATCTTTGCTAAACACAAAACAGACAGCGCAATATCTTACTCGCACTATACGAGATTCTATGCACACATAAGTCGAGTATGCACCCCTGCAAAAACAAGGGGCTTTTCATCCAGCAAAAGGAATAAAGAAGCGCTCCGAAAAGGCGCCAACGGCCAAGTCCCCCATCCATCCCCAAAGTGGCGCGAAGTTTCGCGGCAAAGCCGCGAAACAGCGAAAGGGACGGAATACCCGACCAACTACGTCCTTCATCCGCCCACACAATCCGAGGACGTAGTCGCAGCAGGATCTGAGGGCTGACCTTCGCGGACACTCCGCAGGACGAAAGAACCCCCGCCGCACGTAGTGCGCAGCGGGGGTTCTTTCATGTCCGAGGACGTCCGCGAAGGTCAGCCCTCAGATCCTGCGGTGAGAGACCTAGGCCTCGTTGTACACCGTCTTGAGCTTCAGCAGGTGAGCGTAGCGGTCCATAGCGGCCTGCTCGTTCTCCTTGAAGAGTTCCTCGGCGCGCTCGGGGAAGGAACGCGTCAGCGAAGCGTAACGGGCCTCGTTCATCAGGAACTCCTGATAACCGCCCGCGGGCTCCTTGGAATCGAGCGAGAACTTCTTGCCGGCAGCAGCCTCGGGGTTGAAGCGGAAGAGGTTCCAGTAACCGCACTCGACAGCCTTCTTCATCTCGGCCTGGCAGTTCTGCATGCCGCCCTTCTTGATGGAGTGCATCTCGCAGGGGCTGTAGCCGATGATGAGGGACGGGCCGTCGTAGGCCTCGGCCTCGTGAATAGCCTTGAGGGTCTGAGCCGGGTTGGCGCCCATGGCGACCTGTGCCACGTAGACGTAACCGTAGCTCATGGCGATCTCGGCCAGGGACTTCTTCTTGGTCACCTTACCGGCAGCGGCGAACTGAGCGACCTGGCCCAGGTTCGAGGCCTTGGAGGCCTGACCACCGGTGTTGGAGTAAACCTCGGTGTCGAAGACGAAGACGTTGACGTTGTGGCCGGAAGCCAGGACGTGATCCAGGCCACCGAAGCCGATGTCGTAGGCCCAACCGTCGCCGCCGAAGATCCAGAAGGACTTCTTGGTGAGGTAAGCCTTGTCGGCGAGGATCGCCTTGGAAGCGTCGCAGCCGCACTTCTCGAGCTCGGCAACGTAGGCAGCGGCAGCGGTCTTGGAGGCCTCGGCGTCGTTGACGGAGTCGATCCAAGCCTGGCCGGCAGCCTTGAGCTCGTCGGACGGACCGTCAGCGGCGATAATCTCCTGCGTAGCAGCGATCAGCTTCTTCTGAACGGCCTCGTAACCGACGGCCATGCCCAGACCGTGCTCGGCATTGTCCTCGAACAGGGAGTTGTTCCACGCCGGGCCGTGACCGTCCTTGTCCTTGCAGTAAGGAGCGGTGGCAGCGGGGTTGCCCCAAATGGAGGAGCAGCCGGTGGCGTTGGAGATGAACATGCGGTCGCCGGCGACCTGGGTCACCAGACGTGCATAGGCGGTCTCGGCGCAGCCGGCGCAGGAGCCGGAGAACTCCAGGTAGGGCTGCTTAAACTGGCTGCCCTTGACGTTGGCCGCGATGAGCTCCTTCTTCTCGGAGACGTTCTCGACCATGTAGTCCCAAACGGGCTGCTGGTCCATCTCCTGCTCGGTGGGAACCATCTCGAGGGCGCCCTTGGGGCAGACCTTGACGCAGTTGGTGCAGCCCATGCAGTCGAGCGGGGACACGGCCATGGTGAACTTCATGCCCTTGGCCTTGGGGCCCATGGCGTCGAGCGTGCGGGTAGCCTCGGGCGCGGCGGCAGCCTCGTCCTCGGTCATCGCGAACGGACGGATGGTGGCATGCGGGCACACATAGGCGCACTGGTTGCACTGGATGCACTTGGTCTCGTCCCAGTGAGGAACGACCACGGCGACGCCGCGCTTCTCGTATGCGGAGGCGCCCAGCTCAAACTGGCCGTCGGCGCAACCGACGAAGGCGGAAACGGGCAGGCTGTCGCCATCCATGCGATCGATGGGCTCGAGCAGGTTCTTGACCTGCTGAGCGATGGCGGACTTGGTCTCCTCGGAGAGCTCGACGGGAGCGGCATCCTCGGCAGTTGCCCAGTCGGCCGGAACCTCGAACTTACGGAAGGCGGTAGCGCCGGCATCGATGGCCTTATGGTTGGCGTCGACGATGGCCTGGCCCTTCTTCATGTAGGACTTGGTAGCCGCGTCCTTCATGTACTGCAGGGCGTCCTCGGCGGGCAGGACCTTGGCCAGCGCGAAGAAGGCGGACTGGAGCACCGTGTTGGTGCGCTTGCCCATACCGACCTTGGCAGCCAGATCGATAGCGTCGATCAGGTAGACGTTGACGTTGTTGTTCGCGATGTAGCGCTTGGCCACGGCGGGCATGTGCTCGGCGAACTCCTCGTCGCTCCACTGGCAGTTGACCAGGAAGGTGCCGCCCGGCTTGACGTCGCGGACCATCTTGAAGCCCTTGACGATGTAGCTGGGGTTGTGGCAGGCGACAAAGTCGGCCTTGGTCACGTAGTACGGCGAACGGATCGGGGAATCACCAAAGCGCAGGTGCGAGACGGTGACGCCGCCGGTCTTCTTGGAGTCGTACTGGAAGTAGGCCTGAACGTACTTGTCGGTGTGGTCGCCGATGATCTTGATCGAGTTCTTGTTGGCGCCGACGGTGCCGTCGCCACCCAGACCCCAGAACTTGCACTCGATGGTGCCGGGGGCTGCGGTGTTGGGCGCATCCTCGGCCTCGGGCAGGCTCAGGTTGGTCACGTCATCGACAATGCCGATGGTGAACTCGCGCTTGGGCTCGTCCTTCTTAAGCTCCTCGAAGACAGCGAACGCGGACGCGGGAGGCGTGTCCTTGCTGCCCAGGCCGTAACGGCCGCCGACGACCTTGATGCCCGTCTTGCCGGCCTCGTAGAGAGCGGAGACGACGTCCTGGTAGAGCGGCTCGCCGATGGAACCCGGCTCCTTGGTGCGGTCCATGACGGCGATCTTTTTGACGGTCTCGGGGAGAACGTCGACAAAGTGCTTGATGGAGAACGGACGGAACAGGCGGACCTTGACCAGGCCGACCTTCTCGCCGTGAGCGTTGAGGTAGTCGATGACTTCCTCGAGCACGTCGCAGAAGGAGCCCATGCACACGACGACGCGATCAGCATCGGGAGCGCCGTAGTAGTTGAACAGGCCGTAATCGGTGCCGAGCTTCTCGTTGATCTTCTTCATGTAGCCCTCGACGACGGCGGGAAGCTCGTCGTAGACCTTGTTGCAGGCCTCGCGGTTCTGGAAGAAGATGTCGCCGTTCTCGTGGCTACCGCGGGTATGCGGGTGCTCAGGGTTGAGCGCGTGATCGCGGAAAGCCTGGACGGCGTCCATGTCGCACATCTCGGCAAGATCCTTGTAGTCCCACATGGCGACCTTCTGGATCTCGTGGCTGGTACGGAAGCCGTCGAAGAAGTTAAGGAACGGGGTCTTGCCCTCGATGGCGGCAAGGTGAGCCACCGGCGAGAGGTCCATGACCTCCTGGACGTTGCCCTCGGCGAGCATGGCGAAACCGGTCTGGCGGCAGGCCATGACGTCGGAGTGATCACCAAAGATGTTCAGGGCGTGGGAAGCGACGCAACGCGCGGAGACGTGGAAGACGCCCGGGAGCTGCTCGCCCGCGATCTTGTACATGTTCGGGATCATCAGGAGCAGGCCCTGAGAAGCCGTGTAGGTGGTGGTCAGAGCACCGGCGCCCAGCGAACCGTGAACGGTACCGGCTGCACCTGCCTCGGACTCCATCTCGACGACCTTGACCGGGGTGCCGAAGATGTTCTTGCGACCCTGGGCCGCCCACTGGTCGACATGGTCGGCCATCGGGCTGGACGGCGTAATGGGATAAATTCCCGCTACCTCGGTGTACGCATACGAAACATATGCGGCCGCCTCGTTGCCGTCCATAGACTTAAACTTACGCGCCATATACCCCTCTCCTCTCATATAGGTATACAGGCCCCGGCGATCGCCGGGATATTGGCGTGATGGGATTTTCGTTGTTGCTTCCAATCATCTGGCAGGCGGACTCAGCAGCAGGTACATGGCGTGGAGAGAAGGCATGCCAAGGCGAGGAGGGCTGCACGCGCTCCACAGGCCCAGCTACCCGTCTTGCACATGACCGAGCGCCGCAAAGGCCGCATGTCGGATGCTCCCGGGCACGCCCCGGCGATGGGAAGCGCCCGCAACGGAAATCCGCATGCGGGTTTATTGTACCCCGCCGTCAAGCCATATTTCGGCAAATATAGGTGGCCGGTAAAGGTTTACCTCGGGTGACTATTGTGCGCCCGGCACCGACGGACACAGTCCCCTGGAACCCCACAGCAGTTGCGGTGAAATAGGGAGTGTTTTTGCTGTTAACGGCCTTAATCAGTCCCTATTTCACCGCAAGTTATTTGGGGGGATGAGTTAGAGGGCGCCGAGGAGGATGGCGTAGGTAGTGGATTCGCCGAGTTTGAGCTCGTCGCCGGGGTTGAGCTGGGCGGAGCGGCCAGGCTCTACTTGAATACACACGCTTGTGGCCCCGTTTACCACCACGGTGCCGTTCGTGGACGACAGGTCCTCGACAAACCATGCGCCAGAATCGTCGCACCAGATATGGGCATGGCGGGCCGAGACGTCGTCGCCGACGTCGGTGATGTCGCCCTCCCCCGTTGCCAGCGCGCCGATCTCGACGCCTTCCTCACTCGGCTGAATCCAGCGCGGGGCGCTCACCACGTAGCCGTTTTGCACGCGCAGCAGTCCCAGCGGATGCGCTGGCGCGACCTCGTGCTCGCCCGCGACCGAAGATGTGCTCAGCGAGCGCGGCGTCGACGTGGCGCCGCCACAGGTCGCATGAGCGTAGTCGATGGCATAGGTCACCGACGAACGGACATCTGCCGAGCAACCCACGGCGACAAACAGCACCAGGATGGCCTCGGCGCGCTCGGCGGGCATGAGCTCAGCCGCCTGCGACAGGCGCTCGAGCGCATTGCGATAGAGATTCGTGTCCTGATGGCATTCCTCGAGCGCCCGCACCATGGGCTCGCCAGCGGGGCCGCACACCATATTGGTCACGGCCGCGGCGTCCATGGGATTGCGACGGCGCAGGGCCAGCTGCGACATAATGCGCGCGGCCGAGGTGCCGTAATCGGCAAAATAACGTTCCTGCAGCGTGCCGACCGGCGCGCGCACGATAAAGCGCGAAACCCAGGAGCGATCGGCGGCACGGCTCTGCGGACTACGGCCGTCGGCGAGCGGGCGGCTCGAGAGCACCAGGCCGCACAGTTCGATATGGCTCAGGTGCGCTGCGCGCTTAAAGATGTCAAACATTGCCCCGCACGGGGTGAGCTCAGCTTGAGAAGCCATGGCTTAGCCCTCCTTGGTCGCAGAGATCGTGTCGGATACTTCGGCCGACCCGCCAAAGGTGCGGGCAGCCGCGGCTCCGCCGGCAAGCGGCGTCGCCATAGGAATTTTCGCACGTCGTGCTGACACGACGGGAGGCTCAAAGGCAAACCCCATCGCCAGCAAAAACCACGTGAGCGCATAGGTTGCAATTATGGCGGCCACCAGGCCACCCGCCACGGCATGCTGGGAAAACACAGCACATGCGAGTGCGGCCAGGGCCGGAACCTCGCAGGCAGAAAGGGCCAACACGCCCTGCAGGAATCCCGCACGGCGGTCGCGTGCCAAGGCCCCGGCAGCGATGCCCACCATGCCCGGCAGCGCCAACGCCAGCGCGGCGATAATGGCCGGCAGCTTCCCGGACCACATAAGCGGTCCCACGACGAACGTCACATGGGCGCCCGACGCCAACAGCGCCGCTGATACCACGACCACAGTCCAAAGCACGCCGCATACCGCCGTCGCACCAACCATCACCGCACGCCGGGCTGTGTGCCCCGATACCTCCATCGGGCACGGCATGAGCGGCTCGGCGCGAAGCGAGCGGGCGACATTTTGCGCATAGTGGTCGCAAAATGCCGAGAGCGCCGCCTCCACCGCAGCCGGCTCGGGACGATCTTCCTGATGGCAGGACAGGCAGGCCATCACCACATCGAACAGCTGAGCGTCGACAAACGCCAGCGCATCGCGCAGGTCCTCGGAATTTGGATCGAGCCCCAACTGCTGAGCCTGTTCGGCCGCGGCAAGTGCCACATCGGGCTCGCGTCGCAGCAGTTGCGTCAAGTCGCAGCCGGGCGCGTGGGCGCCGACGGGATAATCGGGCAGCATATCCATCTTGAGGCGATAAGGGCTGGCGATATCGCGTGTCTTTTTGCGCGAGCCCAAAGTACCCGACGCACCCGGCGCTACTTCGTACGGCGCGACACCGGCGATGAGCTCGTAGACCGTACTCGCCGCTGCGTAGACATCGATCGCCGGCGACATGCGAAGCATGCGCAGGTCGGGAATATCGTCGGTGAGCATCTCGGGCGGGGCGTAGGCCACTGTCGCACGGCGCAACGTGGCATAGCGCTCGGTAAACGACGCCTTGCCGCCGGTGCCGGCCACCGCAGAGGCGGGCTCGAGCGTCAGCGACGAGCCAAAGTCGATCAAGCACAGGTCGAAGGTGCCTTCAGCAAGCTGTCGGTCGAGCGGCAGGCGCGCCGTGCGCACCATAATATTAGCGGGAGAGATATCGCGATGGACGAACCCCTCGCCCACCAAGCTCATGCGGCAGAGCAGATCGAACAGGTCGCGACCCAGGCGCGCCGCCACGAGCGGCGACAGACGCCCGGCATCGTCCACGGCAAGGCGCGGGCGCAGGCGAGCGAGCGTCTCGCCCTCGACCCACTCCATGACAATCGCGGGCACGCCGTCAACCTCGCCCCACCCGTATAAGCGGGGAAAGCCCTTAAGGCCCGAAAGGGCACGATGGCATTCATATTCCTCGCGAAACGCCGCCTTGAACTTGGTGACCAGCGCCTCGTGGGCGACATCGTCATCAAATTCGTCGCGCGCTGGCAAGATGAGCTGCTTGAGCGCCACGGCCTCGCCCTGCGCGTTGACGGCACGCGTCACACGGCCGATACCGCCGCGGCGCATGGTGGCGTCATCGGCAAACAGCATCGTAAAACGGCGCAGGTAGGCGGGAAGCTCGTCCGTGCCCAGGGCGACGGCCGGCTCAAACCCGTCGACGCGCGCCAGGCGCAGGCCCACCATGGGATCACGGTTGAGCGACTGGGCTGCCGTAGAAGCGAGGTCGTTCGTCATAGGGCGATCGCCGCCACATTGGTGTTGAAGTTGTTGAGCGCGACGTCGTCGTCGCCATAGTGCCCAACCCATTGACACAGGTTGGTATAGCAGCCCCACAGATTGGCATACTGCCGATACCACTTAGATTTGGTCGAGAACCTTTGCCGACCGAACTCGGCACGGATAACAAACATATCGTTGGCCAGGGTGTCGCACGGTCCGGTATCGCCCGTAGCGTTATAGGTCGAAACCACGCTGTTGGCGCGGGCGACATAGCCATCGAGCATGTTGTATTTGGTCACGAGCCAACTGTGAATACTCTCCTCCTCGGCAGCCGAGAGGCCACCCGAGCCCGCGTCCCCGCCGGTACCGCCGTCCGTCGAGCCACCACTCGAAGATCCACCGCCAGAGGCGGAGCCCGAACCGGAACCGCCGTCCGAGCCCGCCGAACCGCTGCCAGAACCGGACCCGTCCGAGCCGCCGGGCTTGCCCGTCTGCTGCGTATCCTGCTCCTTCTGCTGCTCCACCTTGTTAACGACAGAAGCCACGCTGTTATTGGAAAGCTTCGTAATGACCTTGGTGTTGGTGAGCACGATGGTCTTGCCGTTTGCCAGCGTGATCTCGTTGGACGCCTGCTCACCCTCGTCTGCGGGATCGACGCCAAACACGGTGCGCCCGACCACGCTCGCCCACGCATATCCAGTTGTCGTTCCCAAGTCGCTTTTGGCCTTGCGCCCAATATGCAGCTCGCGCGCAGCATGCGCCTGCACCATGGACGGCACCGTCATGCCATAAGCCGAAACACCGGCTATGACCAGCACGAGCGAGCAAGACAGCAGCACATACGCCCGAGGCGCCAGGCCCAGCCGGCGTCGCATGCGCACCGCGGCGCCATGCTTTGTCTGAGTGCCCCCGGGCCGCATGCGTTCTCCTCCAACAAAAACACGCCGCTTAAAAGCGGCGCATTCTTTCATATTCACATTTGAGTGTATCAGCGAACCCAAAAGGTTGCGCAACGAATGGGCAAATACGAGGTGCGAGTGGACCCATCCACGCGATAAGCGGATGAAAAGCAGGTTTGTTGAACAACAAATGCATGAACGCGCGCCCAATTATGAGTGCCCCGTGCGACAGGTCGACGGGACATGCCGTGGAGCTGACGCCGCCTAGATCGCGCGGCGGGCCTCGATAGCGCGGCCAAGCGTAAGCTCGTCGGCATACTCCAAGTCGCCGCCCACGGGAAGGCCGCTCGCAAGACGCGATACCTCAACGCCCAATGGCTTAATGGTGCGAGCAAGGTAGCTCGCCGTAGTCTCGCCCTCAATGTTGGGGTTGGTGGCGATAATGACCTCGTGGATGTCCTCGTGGCCCAGGCGCGCCAGCAGCTCGCGGATATGCAGCTGCTCGGGACCGATCTTGTCCATGGGGCTGATCACGCCGCCCAGCACATGGTACAGGCCATGGTAGCTGCCCGTGCGCTCGATTGCCTGAACGTCGCGTGGCTCGCCCACCACGCAAATGCGAGTGGTATCGCGCATCGGGTCCTGGCAGATGGAGCACTCGTCGGCCGTGGCGTAGTTAAAGCAACGGCTGCAAAAGTGGACCTCCTGCTTGACCTCCAGGATGGCCTCGGCCAGGCGGCGGGCCTCCTCGGCATCGGCCTCGAGCAGGTAATAGGCGATGCGCTGGGCCGACTTGGGACCAATGCCCGGCAGACGACCCAGCTCATCGAGCAGTTTTTGCAGACTGTGATTCGCACTCATCATATATGCGTGTCTTAGAACGGCATGCCCGGGATGTTGAGGCCGCCGGTGATGGCGCCCATCTGCTTGTTGGCGAGCTCGTTGACGCCGCGGACGGCCTCGTTGACGGCAGCCATGATCATGTCCTGCAGCATATCGACGTCCTCGGGATCGAGGGCATCGGGATCAATGGTGAGGTTGACGAGCTCCATCTCGCCGTTAACGGTCACCTTGACCATACCGCCGCCGGCAGAGGCGTCGACGGTCTGGGACTTGAGGTTCTCCTGCGCGGCGGCAAGCTGCTCCTGCATCTTGCGAGCCTGCTTCATCATCTGCTGCATGTTCATACCGGCCATAATGGCTCCTTTGCGTGCGGCCGCGCGACAAACTGCAAGGGCAGCCGAGACGCGGCGGGACTTTCAAACTCAAAAATCGTACCACGGCGCGCGGCCAGCGAGCGGGGCGGTCGCGCTACCTCAGTCGATATACATGTCCTGGAGTGCAAGTCGCGCCTAAAGATTATGCAAGGTCGAATAATTCGCATCTGCATAATATTGAAAGCTAAATCTTGTAGAGCCGGAATCCGACATTTAATGCGTACCACTAAATGGCCAAATGCCGAGCCACTACTCGAGGCGGCGCTCATGACGGCGGGGTATAATCTGATTGCCATAGATAGCAATTTGGAGGTGCCCCATGAATGCCCCCGACATGCTCCAGAACATCCGCTCAAAACACCCCGTTGCATATGTGGTTCTCTATCTCTTTGTCGGCTGGGCATTGCTGGTTGTCATCACCCATGCTATAGCCTTTGGAGCAGAACTGCTGGTAGCCAGCTCGGACCAGCCCGTCGTCAAATGGGAAGCGACCGATGAGTGCACCGACGGAACCCGAACCATTTACTACAACAGCCCGTCCCTCTACCAAGAGTTCAAGGTCAAGATAAAGGGCTCCAAGATTGTCGATGCCGAAATGGGCTCTTTATTTACAATCGGAGCAACCGTCAACGCCGAGCAAGTCGAGTACACGGACAGCCACGCGACGTATCGTATCGACCTCAGCACCCTAGGCCGACCGTCACGCACCTGTCTGCTCGAATGCGATATACGCGGTACCGCACTACACATGTCCGAAATACAGATGCGCCCGGACAAAGAGACCCCTTCGTGAGCAGTATGCCCGCCCGCACGGTTACTCCACCGGCTTGAAGATGGTGGCCTGGCCGAAGACGCTGCGGATGAGGGCTTTGGCCTCGTCCTCGGTCTGCGGGATGCTCGGGGCTGCGCCCTGATGGCCGAAGGGGCTGCCGGCGCCGGGGTTGGACTCCCAAGGGGCAGCGGGGGCGTCATCGCTTGCGGGAGCGGACGTCGCAGCTGCGGGAGCCGCGGCTGAAGCGGCAGGGCTGGGCGCAGGCACCGCGGCAGGCACGTCGAACGGAGGAAGATCCTCCCCGCTCGCATCGCCGGCGAAGCCGCCGACCATGGCGTCGTCGTAGGGCACCTGCTCGGATTCCCACGACGCAGCCTGCGCAGACGGCTGAGTCTTGGGAGCGGACGCGCGCTCGGGCGCTCGGGGCGCGGGCTCGGTCGGGAGCTTACCCGTAGCGGGGGCGCCGGCGGGGTTGTCGGAGCGCAGCCAGGGGGTCTTGGCCAGGTCGGATGGCTTGGGCACAGGCGCGGCAACGGGCTTGGGCGCGGGGACCGGAGCAACCGGTTTGGGCGCAGCGGGCTCAGGCGCCGACGGGGTCGGTGCCGCCACCGGTGCCGCTTTTGGCTGCGTCGCGCTGGTGCCCGAGGATGCAGTGGCCGCCGAGGACACGGGTTGCAGGTCCGCAGATGCCGCAGCCCGTGCAGATGGAGAATGCTCCTCATGTTGAGGAGCCGGCGTGCCACCCCCATTCAGGACATAGTCGACGGTACGACGACCGAAAACTGCGTTGACTGTCGGCAGGACCACCGACTGCGTATCGGCGCGGCCGAGCATCTTGATGGCAAAGGCTGTGGGGAACGACACCGTAAGCTTAGAGCCGTCGTCCGCCGTGGCGCGGGCGTTAAGCAGAAGAGCCGCGTAGGAGGCTTGCTGAGCTTTGACGCGCTCGACGACCTCGGCCCATTTGCGCTGGAGCTCGCCGGCATCCTCGACCGCGGGGGTCTCGGCGGCGCCGGCGGCAGCAACCTGGGCGGCGCTGTTGGGCTTGAACACCGGCACGGTCGATGCAGCAGACGCGGGAACCGGAGCCGTAACGGGTTGAGGTGCAGGCGTTACAGATTTGGGCGCGGGAGCCGGAGCCGCGGACTTGGGTGCAGGCTGGGCAGACGGAACAGCAGCGCCGCGGTCCCAAGGCATGCCACCCTGATGCGCGGACGTAGCAGCGGGGGCGGCGGTCGCCGCAGGAGCGGCAGCGCGGGCGCCCGAAATGAGCGTCGGCTGCTGGGCAGCAGCGGGTGCGGATGCGGCAGGCGCACTCGCTTGAGCAGCAGCCACGCTCGCCGGTACCGCGGCGTTGGCGACCATGGCCTCCAAGCGTGCCACGCGCTCGGCCAAAGCCTCAATCGTTAGATCGGCCTCGGGACGCGTCAGGCGGGTGCAGGCGATCTCGAGCACCAGGCGCACGTCGCTCGCGCCCCTCATCTCCAGCGCGGCATCGTCAAGCACCGTCAGCGCGCGGGCCAGGCGGTCGGCAGGATGCTCGCCAAAGGCAGCGGCCTCGGCAGCAAGCGCCTCGGCCTGCTCGACCCCGCCCTCAAACAACTCGGCACGGGCACCGGCAACGCAGGCCACATACACGTCGCGCACATGCGCCACCAGGTCGCGCGTCAGCTCAAGCAGGTCATTGCCCTCCTCGACCTGTGCGCGAATGAGCCCATAGAGCTCGGCAATATCACGCTCGGCGATGGCGCGGGCAAACTCGCCCAGAATCTGGTCCGGAACCTCGCCCAAAAGCGAGCGGGCATCGTCCGCATGCACGGCGCCGTTGCCGAAAACGCTCAACTGCTCCAGCGTGGAGAGCGCGTCGCGCATGCCGCCCTTGGCATGGCGCGCCACGATGGCGAGCGCCTCGTCGTCGTAATCGAAGCCCTCCTGCTCGCACACGTAGGACAGGCGATGCTCGATATCCTCGTTGCCGATGCGGTGGAAATCGAAGCGCTGGCAGCGCGAGAGGATTGTCTCCAGAATCTTTTGCGGGTCGGTGGTGCACAGCACAAAGATCACGTGCGCCGGCGGCTCCTCGAGCGTCTTGAGCAGCGCGTTGAACGCCGCCGTCGTGAGCATGTGGACCTCGTCGATGATATAGATCTTGTACTTGCCGCGCACCGGGGCAAAGTTAACGGAGTTGATGATCTCCTCGCGCACATTGTCTACGCCGGTACGGCTTGCGGCATCGAGCTCGTAGACGTCTGGGTGGTTGCCCTCGGCGATGAGCTCGCACTCCTCACAGGTGCCGTCGGGCATGCAGCCGCTTGCGCCCTCGGCGCGCGCCACCTCGGCGTTGCGGCACAGTAGCGCCTTGGCAAGGATGCGCGCCATGGTGGTCTTGCCCGTGCCGCGCGGTCCGCAGAACAGGTAGGCGTGGGACAGGCGCCCCTCGGTGATGGCGTGCTCGAGCGTCGAGACGATATGCTGCTGGCCCACCACGGAGTCGAAGGTGAGCGGGCGATACTTTCGGTACAACGATTCCATGGGTGCTCCCCCGGGTATACTGAGTCTTGTTGCCGCGACGGCCATGCGGTCGCACGGCATACTTCACTCATAATAACCCGTACGGCGAGCCCGCCGCGATAGGAGTCCAAAGAGCATGGCAGACGCAGAGAGCAACCTCGTTCCCTCCGAAGCAGCCGACCAGGTCGAGGTCGCGCTCGAGAAGCAGGCCGCAGCCGACGACGGCATCCTGTACCTCAACGAGTATCAGTACGAAAACGACCTCGTCACCGATTTCGCCCGCCTGGTCGCCTCGCCCAGGCGCCGTGGCTCCCTGTACGTCGCCGCTGCGATTGCCGCGCTCATCGGCATCGGCATGCTGGTGGCCGGCGGCAACTGGATCAAGTTCGGCGTCGTCCTGATCGTATTCGGCGCCTTTTTGGCCTGGTGGAGCAAAAATCTGCACCATACGCTCGCGCGTGACTTTATCGAAGCCGTCGAGGCCGACGAGTCCATGGGCGGCCGCTACCGCCGCGTCGCCGCCAACGAGGACGGCCTGATGGTCTGGGGCAAGAGCGGCAAGTCGCAGTTCTTCCCGTTTGAGAAGCTCGACCACGTACTCGACGGCGAGCGCATCTTTGTGGCCATGTTCGCCGACCAGGGCGTGACGATCCCTAAGGACACCTTTGTGCGTGGCGATGCCGAGCAGTTTGGCTCCTTCCTCAAGGCGCGCATCAACAAAAAGCTGCGCATCGAGACCAAACGCAAGAAGATGAAGGCCGAAAAGGTCGCTGCCAAGGCCAAGCAGGAAAGCGAGCCCAAGAATGCAAAGGCCAAACAGCGCAAGCAGAAGAAGAGCAAGAGGAAGCGCTAAGACCAAGTCAGACAGGCCACCTCGCCCCGCTACCTTCACCATGCGCCTGAGCGTGCTACACTAGCAGCATCTATGCCACCGCGAACGGCTCGGCCCCGCGCCCGCCGCTCGCAAACGAACTTTAAACGCACGAGGGTTGGCCATGCCGCTTTTCTCGCAACATACCGCCCGGTTCTCGCCGGACGTTCCCTTGGAGGGCACTAGCTCTCGCGAGCTGCTCAAGCGGTACCAGCCGCTCGAGACGCTTGCGACCGGCGGTTTTGGCTCCATCGAGATTTGCCGCGACACGCATCTGCGCCGTCGCGTGGCCATTAAGCGCATCCCCCTTATCAACGGCGCCGGCATGCCCGCCAGCGACATCATGGACGTGCTGCGCGAGGCGCATACCGCCGCCATGCTTCAACATCCCAATATCGTACAGGTTATCGACTTTACGCACGACACCGCCTATGCCTACCTGGTCATGGAGTATGTCGACGGTATGTCGTTGGCCGAGTTTTTGCATCGCGTGGACGGCCACTCGCTCACCTTTGACGAGGCCGCGGCCATTGCCGACGCGCTGGGTCAGGCACTCACCTTTGCCCATGCAAACGGCGTGCTTCATCTGGACATAAAGCCCGCCAATGTGCTTATCGACCATTCGGGCAATGTAAAGCTCACCGACTTTGGCATGGCGCGGCTGTCGTCCGCCGGCGGCTTTGGCGGATCGCGCGGCGGCACCATCGGCTACATGCCGCCCGAGCAGCTCGATATCGAGACCGGCACGGTCGACGAACGTGCCGATGTCTTTGCCCTTGCCTGCGTGATCTACGAGGGCCTGTGCGGCAGTGCCCCCTTTATGGCGGCCACGCCTGCCGACTCGCTCGACCGCATCATCGGCGGCGCCACCTATCCCAGCGAACTGATCCCTCACTTTCCCCCGGGGGCCGAGGCGGCGCTCATGAGCGCTCTCTCCCCCATGCCGCAAGACCGCCCCGATAGCATTGAGGCATTCTGCGACCGACTCCTTGCCGGTTTAGGAAGCGTGCGCGAAGGCCGTCGCAGCTTGGAGCAGATGGTGGGCGAACTTTCAGATGACGAGTGCGCGGCAGACGATATGGAGTCGCTACCCTACGAAGATGACACCGTCGAGATCGACCCCGCACTTGGCTGGGCGGGCACGCGCTGGGGCCGCGCACGCAACTACACCATGCGCGGCATCTCGGCGCTCTCATGCGGAGCCTTCAGCTTTTTGCTTATGCAGACAGCCGGCGTCGCGACGCTTCCCGGGCTGGTCGTGGCGGCCGTCGCCATTGGCGCGGCGGCAGGCTTGGCCCCGCAGATTGGCTCGGCCATCTCGGCCGTGGGCTTTTTGGTGCTCATGGCCAACGCCACCATGCAGGCGCAGGGCATCCTGTCGATGCTGCCGGTCGCGGTCATTTTTGCCGCTGCCATGTCCGGTTGGTGGATTGCTTGGGGACGCACCGAGGCGGCTGCGAGCGCGACGCTCACCTGCGCGCTTGCGCTGGGTTGCCTAACCGGCGACGCCCTCCTTGCCGCCGGAGCCGCCACGAGCATCGCGGCGTTTTGGCTCGGCCCGGCAAGCGCAGCGGCGGCCACGGGCATGGGCGCACTCTTTGCCCGCCTTGCCGCAGCGGCTCTCTCTGCGGGAGGCGTACTGGGGCTTAGCAATGTCGTCGCAGCGCTGGGAGACGCGCTCCTTCTCGCTGCAATCGTGCTGGTTGCAGCAATAGCCGCGGCAACATCGCTGCTGCTCAATGCTCATGCCAAGCGCGCCGAGCAGGGATCGAACCTTGCCGCCATCGTCGCAATTGCCGTCGCCGGCATCGGCTCGGCCGTATCGTTTTGTCTTGCACACCATATGGAAATTGCCAGCCTTGCGGGCCCGGTCGTCGCCAAGGCGGCGGTTACGGGAATCCTATCCTCTATAATCGTCGGGATATGCCTTTATTTGCTCGGATACCAAAGAACCTATACGGAGAGTGATCTTTCGTGAACTTCCTGAACATCTTCGAGGACCACGTGGCCGGCATCTTCGGTGCCACCCGTGCCCCGTTCTCCTTTAAGAAGCTTGCCAAGCAGGCCGCTCGCGACATGGAGGATCAGACTCTGGTGATCAACGGCGTCAACACCGCGCCGGCGCTCTATACCATCCTGATTGCCGCCGACGACGATCCCATGCTCGCCCCGTTCTATCCCGAGCTTTCGCGCGAGGTCCGCGAGTTTGTGAAAGCGCAGGCCGAAAAGCGCCGCTACGTCTTTGTCGGCGAGCCCCTCGTTCGCTTTATGATCGACCCGCAGCTGCGCGGCGGCAAGTTCTCGGTCTTTGCCGAGAACGTCGATGCCCCCACGCTCGGTCGCCTGTACGAGGAAGAGCGCGCCTACCAAAACGGCCTGGGCCAGAACAACTCAGCCGCGAGCCGTGCCGCCAGCGCCCCGCGCGCCGGCCAGCAGCAGTTTGCCGCCCCGCAGCAACACCCCGCTGCTATGCCGCAGCAGCAGCCGGCACCTCGTGCTGCCACTCCCGACCCGCTTGCCGTGGCCGACCCCTTTGCGCCCAATATGCCCGATCCCGCCGCCGCACCCATCCCCGTGCCCCAAACCGTCTCGCGCGACGCGCTTGCCGGCATGGGCGGAGCCGCCGCGACCGGCGCCGCCGCTGGCCTTGGCGCCGCAGCCAGCATCGCCTCCAACATGGCAAGCTCTCGCGCCCCGCAGCGTCCGCTCGCCCAGCTC
This sequence comes from Collinsella sp., assembly GCA_037237765.1. Taxonomy (GTDB): domain Bacteria; phylum Actinomycetota; class Coriobacteriia; order Coriobacteriales; family Coriobacteriaceae; genus Collinsella. Next base: position 138,314 of record JAXXEN010000015.1, read on the forward strand.
GTCGACGTCGTGAGCGGCGAGAGCCACGCCATCACCTCCGCACAGGTGACCATCGGTCGCGAGCGCTCGGTTTCCGACATCGCCCTGCGCGACCCCAACGTGTCGCGCCGTCATGCCCAGCTCACCTTTACCGGCTCGGACTGGTCGATCGAGGACCTCAACTCCACCAACGGCACGCTCGTCAACAACCGTCGCATCACGCGCTGCCCGCTGCGCAACGGCGACCTGCTGACGTTTGGCCTGAGCACGTTCGAATTTAGGGGATAGTCGCTTATGAACATCGATATCGTCCTGTTTGCAGGCCGCATCGTCCTGGTCGTCCTGCTTTATATCTTCCTGTTTGCCGTCATGAAGACCGGCGTGGGGCTCGTCCGCGGCCAGCGCCGCGACTCGGCCATCTGGACGATCGATGTGGACAAGGGCCCGCGCGGCATCCGCGGCATCCACGTGGATATGCTCGGCCCCGTCATCGTCGGCCGTTCGCCGTCGTCGGACATCTGCATCAACGAACCGTTTGTCTCGGCCTCGCATGCGCGCTTTTCGCTGCAGGGTCCGGCACTTATTATCGAGGACCTCAACTCGCTTAACGGCACGCTCGTCAACGGCCGCCAGCTGGTGGAACCCGCAACGCTGCGCGAGGGCGACGAAGTCCAGATTGGCGACGTGGTCATGAAGGTGAACCGTCGATGATCGACGAGGAGAACAAGTCCGCAACCATGCCAGAGACGTCGGCCGCCCCCGCGACCGCGCCGGTTCATGCCGCCCCGGCGGGCCATGCGCCCGTGGAGCCCGAGGACACTGTGTTCTCCCTGCCTCTTTCGCATGTAACGCAAGAATATCCGACGCTGACCGACGACGAGGATACCGAGGACAACGCTGACGGCGGTAACACCCCCATCGGCGTGCACGCCGCTACCAAGCAGCCCGCGGTCCCGCAAGACATGCCCGCGCCGGCTCACTTTGCCGAACCCGTCGCCACGGCGATTACCGAGAGCTCCGCGGTATTTGCGGCTCCCGAGCCCGCGGCACCGGTGTTTCCCGTAGCGCCGGCACCCGCCGCAGCACCCGAGTCCGCATCTGCACCGGAACCCGCGGCGGCGCCCGAAGCCATGCAGTCTGTAACCGAAGACGTACCCGCAGCAACGACGGAGGATGTCTCCCAATCCCACGGCACGCCCGCGCCCGCGCACTTCGCGACGCCCGAGTCTGCAGCCGTCGCCCCGCAAGACGACGAGCCTGTCGACCGTACAACCGAAGAGCCCGCCACGCCCAACGTCAACGACCCGAGCAACGATGCCGACACCGTCTCGCCCGGCGATACGGCCGAGATTGACGTTGCCGCCGTGGAGGCCAAGCTTAAGGACCCCGGCTCGACCATGAGTTTTGAGCCGCTGACCGACGAGCGCGTCGAGACTGACTCGACCTACGACGCCGGCACGACCACGCAGCTCATGTGGGGCGCCCGCTCCGATGTTGGCTGTGTGCGCCCGCATAACGAAGACTCCTATCTGGTGCAATCGCCGCTCTTTTGCGTATGCGACGGCATGGGCGGCCACGCCGCCGGTGAGGTAGCCTCCTCCATCGCCGTCGAGACCATTGCCAAGACAGCGCCGCAGGCAGCCGACGCCGCACGACTGGCGGCCGCCGTCGAAGCTGCAAACGCCGCGGTCATCGAGGCTGCGCTCAACGGGCTTGGCAAGCCTGGCATGGGCTGCACGGCAACCTGCGCCTATATCGAAAACGACATGCTCGCTATCGCCCACGTGGGCGACTCGCGCGCCTATCTGCTCCACGAGGGCACGCTCATCCGCGTGACCCGCGACCACTCCTATGTGGAGGAGCTCGTGGACGCCGGCGAGATTACGGCAGACGAGGCTCGCGTCCACCCCAACCGCTCGGTCATCACCCGCGCGCTGGGCTCGGATCCCGCAATGTATGCCGACCACTTTACCCTGCATATCGAGGAAGGCGACCGCCTGATCCTGTGCTCGGACGGTCTTTCGAGCATGATTCCCGATAGCGATATCGAAAACATCGCCACGCAGTCCTCGACCGCGCAGATTTGCGTCGACAACCTTGTTGACGCGGCACTGGTCGCCGGCGGGCATGACAACGTCACCGTGCTTGTCGTTGACCTGGTCGACGATGGCGTCATGCGCGAGGCAAAGCGCGTCCGCCGCCGCAACATCACCATTGCCACCGTACTGGGCATCGCTTTTGTGCTGGCGGCAGCCATCTGGGCCTACGCAGGCATCACCGGCTCGTACTACCTGGGCACCTACAAGGACACCGTCGCGGTCTACCGGGGCATTCCCGGCAAGCCGCTCGGCCTTAAGCTGCACTGGCTCGACAGCACGACCACCATCAAACTGTCCGACCTGCCCGAAGACACACAAAATCGCCTTAAGGCAGGTATTCAGCAGACGAGCATCGACGACGCACAGGACACCATCTCCAAGTACCGCCATCAGATCGACGAGGAGCAGACCCGTCAGGTGATCGACGCGCAAACGATCCGCAATAACACCGACCAGGGTTCGACCTCCGAATCGGATTCCGAGAATACCGCCGAACAGTCCGCCGAGGCCGAAGCCTCCGATAAGAATTAGAAAGGGAGTGCCGCTTATGAGTCGCCGTAATACCGAACTGCTCTTACTCATCGCCTCGGCGTTCCCCGTCATCCTGCTGTATGCGATGTACGTGCTCACCGCAGGCGCCGCCATCTCGTTTGAGACACTTGCCGTTCCGATCGGTCTCTTTGCCGCCTTCGCCGCGGCGCATATCGCCGTGCGCATTCTGGCACCCGGCGCCGACCCGGCCATCCTGCCCATCGTCTTTGTTCTTTCGGGCATTGGCATCACGTTTGTGACGCGCTTGGCGCCCACGCTCGCCATCTCGCAGCTCGTCATCCTGTTTATCTCGGTGGCGTTGATGGTGGGGACGCTTGCGCTGGTCAAAAACCTCGACGTGGTCATGCGCTACAAGTACACCTTTGGCATCATCGGCATCATCTTGCTGATGCTGCCCATCTTTATCGGCACCACGATCTCGGGCTCTAAACTGTGGATTCGCATCGCCGGCTTTACCATTCAGCCCGGCGAGTTCGCCAAGGTCTTTATCGTGCTGTTCCTAGCCGGTTACCTGGCCGAGAACCGCGAACTGCTCTCTATCTCCAACCGCAAGATCTTGGGTCTTAAGATTCCGCGTCTGCGCCTGCTGCTGCCGCTGTTCGCAGTCTGGGGCGTATGCCTGCTCGTCGTTGTCTTCGAACGTGACCTGGGCTCGGCCTTGCTGTTCTACACCATCTTCTTGCTGATGCTCTACGTTGCCACGGGTCGCTTCTCGTATGTCATCATCGGCCTTGTGCTCTTGGCCGTGGGGGCCGTGGGCGCTTACAAGTTCCTGTCGCACGTCCAGGTTCGTTTCCAGATCTGGGCCGATCCCTTTAAGGATGCACAGGGCCAGGGCTACCAGATTGTCCAGTCCCTCTTCTCGCTGGCCGACGGCGGCCTTGTTGGCGTCGGCATTGGCAACGGCATGGCCAACAACATCCCCGTCGTCGAGTCCGACTTTATCTTCTCGGCTATCGGCGAGGAGATGGGCCTTTTGGGCGGTGGCGCCGTTCTTATCCTGTTTATGCTCTTTGCCGTACGTGGCCTGACCACGGCAGCCCGTGCCAAGTCCGACCTTGCCGCCTTTAGCGCCACCGGTCTTACGGCCGCTATCAGCTTCCAAGCGTTCTTGATCGTTGGCGGCGTTACCCGCCTGATCCCGCTGACCGGCGTCACCCTGCCCTTTATGAGCCAGGGCGGCTCCTCGCTGCTGGCAAGCTTTATCATCGTCGCGCTGCTGCTGCGCGCCGGTGACGAGGCAACCGGTCGCGAGGCCGAGCTCACCGGCACCGGCACCATGGCCGCCATCACCGACGACCAGGTCGCCTCGGCGTCCTCCCCGGCCGGCACGCGCTTCGCCACTTCGTCTTCGTATGCCCGCGGCAGCCACTCCGCCGGCTCGCGCATGCGTCGTCGCCTGCTCGACACGCCCGAATCCGGTGTGCTCGGCCGCGTGGCGCTCGCCAATCGACTGACCCGCGCCGTGCTCGCCTTTACGGCACTATTCGCCATCCTTATCGGCAACCTCACCTATGTCCAGGTCATCAAGGCCAAGGACTATCAGGACATGCCGACCAACAACCACACCATCGCCCGCTCCAAGTACATCCAGCGCGGCTCCATCATCACGTCCGACGGCGTGACGCTGGCCGAGTCGCTGCAACAGGAAGACGGCACCTACGCCCGCTCCTACCCCAACGGAAACATGGCCGCTCACGTGGTGGGCTATGTAAGCCAGCAGTACGGCACCGCTGGTGTCGAGAGCGTCATGAACGAAACGCTCACCGGCTCCAAGGATTACTCCAGCTGGGACAACGCCCTCGCGTCGCTCGCGGGCCAAAACCAACCGGGCAACACCGCCAAGCTCACCATCGACTCGCGCATCCAGACGGCTGCCGAGCAGGCACTCAAGGGCTTTAAGGGTGCCGTGGTGGTTATGGATCCGCGCACCGGCGCGGTCCTCGCATGCGCAAGCTCGCCCACCTATGACAACACCAACATCGATGCCCTGATGCAGTCGGGCGGTGGCGAGGACGGCTCCATGTACGACCGCGCCATGGACGCTCTCTATACCCCGGGCTCGACCTTTAAGGTCGTCACACTCTCCGCGGCGCTCGAAACCGGCACCGCCAGCCTTACCAGCACGTACCAGGCGCCCGGCTCCATGGATATCGGCAACGCGCCGGTCACCAATTACGCCAACGAGAGCTACGGTACCATCAGCCTGCAACAGGCCTTTGCCGTGTCGTCCAACGTCGTCTTTGGCCAGGTGGCCAACGAGATCGGCGCCAGCTCGCTCGTCCAGTTTGCCAACGCCTTTGGTTACGGCCAAAAGCTCGGTCAGGACCTGACCACCGCGGCCTCCATCATGGCCGACCCCTCGCTCATGACCGAGTGGGAGACCGCCTGGGCAGGCGCCGGCCAGCCTGTCGGCATGGACCACACGCCAGGTCCGCAGACCACCGTCATGCAAAACTGCGTGATAGCAGCGGCCATCGCCAACAGCGGCGTGGTCATGGACCCGTTCTTCGTGGCCCAGGTGCTCGCCCCCGACGGAACCGTGGTCAAGACCACGCAATCCCGCTCGCTCGGCCAGGCCGTCAGCGCCACCACGGCCGATCAGGTCAAGCAGGCCATGCTCGCGGTTGTCCAGTCCGGCACCGGCACCGATGCCCAGATTCCGGGCGTCAAGGTCGCCGGCAAGACCGGATCGGCCGAGACCGGCGGCACCAACGTCAACTCGATGTTCGTCGGCTTCGCACCTTACGATTCACCCACGGTCGCCATCTCGGTGGCCTTGGAGGATTACGACAAACACGACGTCAAGGCAGCCAAGATCGCCGGCATCGTCCTGACCGCGGCACTTGCCGCCCAAGGAGCGTGATGTCTGTGATCGAAGCGGATACTTGGGGCGCGCCACGGCCGATGAGCTAGCGGCAAGGCGCCACGCGGTCCCAGCGACCATAGATTTGGTACTACACACATCGTTGAGCGAATAAGTTAGTTAGGAGCAGGAATGGAACAGAGGGTCCTCGGGGGAAGATACCTCCTCAAGGATAAGGTGGGAACGGGCGGCATGGCGACCGTCTTCCGTGCGCAAGATCAGGTCCTCGACCGCACGGTTGCCGTCAAGATCATGCTGCCGCAGTATGCCGGCGACGCCACCTTCGCCGCCCGCTTTAAGCAGGAGGCCCAGGCAGCAGCAGGTCTCTCCTCCCCCTATATCGTGGGCGTCTACGATTGGGGCAAGGACGGCGATACCTACTACATCGTCATGGAGTACCTGCGCGGTACCGACCTTAAGAGCGGCATCAAGAGCCACGGCGCCCTCGATCCAAAGAAGGTCGCGCAGATCGGCTCGCAGATCAGCTCCGCGCTTTCGGTCGCCCACAAGCACGAGATCATCCACCGCGACATTAAGCCGCAAAACATCATGGTGCTGCCCGACGGCAACATCAAGGTCATGGACTTTGGCATCGCGCGCGCAAAGAACAGCCACCTCACGCAGGACAACAATGTACTGGGCACCGCCCACTACGTAAGCCCCGAGCAAACGCGCGGCCAGGACCTCGGTCCCACTTCGGATATCTACTCCCTGGGCGTCGTGATGTACGAGTGCGCCACCGGTCGCGTCCCCTTTGACGGTGACGACGCCATCTCGGTTGCGCTCAAGCAGGTAAACGAACTGCCGGTTCCGCCGAGCCAGATCAACTCCGGCGTCGACGCCGATCTGGAGCGCATCATCCTCAAGTGCATGGAAAAGGACCCGTCGAACCGCTTCCAGACGGCAGACGAGCTGCGCCAGGTGCTCAACAACTACCTGTCCGGCCGCGCCGTCAACGTCTCCGAGCCCACGCGCATCATCGGTGCCGCGGGCGACCTGGGCGCCACCAAGACCCGTGAGCTGTCTGACTCCACGCGCGCTATGGTTCGCCCCGTATCGGGCGTAAGCGGACAGACCAACCCCCGCAGCGCCGTCTCGGGTTCCACCGGTTCCTACGAGGTCGATCAGCCCAAGTCCAACAAGAACAAGATTATCGCCGCCGTAGTCGCCGCAATCGCCGTGGTTGGCGTTGTGGTGGCCTTCGCCACCGGGCTCTTTGGGGGCGAGCAGGTTACGGTGCCCGATGTGCTTAACAAGGACCAGCAGACCGCTATCGAGCTGATCAAGGAGGCCGGCCTTGAGGTCGGAACTGTCGACCAGAGCTATAACGACGATGTCGACGAGGGCAAGGTTGCCGAGCAGACCCCCAACGGCAACACTAAGAAGCCCAAGGGCTCCAAGGTTAACCTGGTGATCTCCAAGGGCCCCAAGCCCTCCGAGAAAGTTGAGGTTCCGCAGCTCGTCGGCCTAACCAAGGACCAGGCCGAGGCCGCGCTGGCAAGCGTGGGCCTGAAGGGCAACGCAACCGAGGAGGCCAACGAGGCCGACGAAGGCCAGGTCTTTGAGCAGGGCACTGATGCCGGCAAGGAAGTCGAGAAGGGCACGACCATCTCGTATAAGGTCTCCAGCGGTCCTGACACCACCTCCGTCCCCGATCTGACCGACATGACCGAGGCCCAGGCACGCAACGCCCTTGACATGGCCGGTTTTGGCGTCAACGTGAGCTACCAGGAGAACGATTCCGTCACCGAGGGCACCGTCATTAGCTGGAACCCCAGCGGCAAGCAGAAGCCCGGCGCCACGATCACCGTCGTCATCGCCAAGAAGTCTGGCAAGGCCAGCGTTCCGGGCAACCTGTACGGCAAGAGCATCTCCGCCGCCGTCACCGCGCTCAACAACGCCGGGTTCTACAACATCGCATTCTGCGATCAGAACGGCAATCCCGTGAGTGGCAACGAAAACGCCACCGTGACGGGCGTCTCCCCCACTGGCAAGCAGTCCACCGACAGCACGATCACGCTGACGGTTTCGGTTTCTGGCTCTGGTACTGATTCAGGCGACGACGCCGGTACAAGCAACTAGTCGGCTGCTTATTATCTGCGCAGCGAACGCCGCAAACATATTCGCTCAGAAGCGCCCGCTTGCTCCCCCGGCAAGCGGGCGCTTTGCTTTTGATGCGACCCGCTAGCATGGAAAGGCGCAGCTCTAACACCAAAAGAGCCCGGCACCGTGGTGGTACCGGGCTCGATATTCCTCTGGTGCCCCCGGGCGAATTCGAAAACTCCCCCCGCGGGGAAATTGGTGACGCGGGTGTCGACGGTCCGAATCCGGCCTTTAGACCAGAAGAGCCCGGCACCATAGCGGTACCGGGCTCGGCAAATCTCTGGTGCCCCCGGGCGGATTCGAACCGTCGACACCCGCTTTAGGAGAGCGGTGCTCTATCCCCTGAGCTACGGAGGCATGTTGTACTAGTGTAGCAGATTTACTGCATCGCCATACGTCGCATGACTAGACTTCGAAGTTGCGGTGGAATAGTTCCTGTCCGAAGCATCTAAAGCCGTATTTAGAAACTATTTCACCGCAACTTATGAGGAGCTAGTTGCCTTTGTGGAAGAGGCCTTTGATGACGGAGGGGATGCTCTTGGCGCCCTTGGCGGTCACATCGATAAAGTCGGGCGAACGCACGAGCTTATCCTCGTCGACGTACTTGCGGACCGCGCGAAGCGTCTCTTTGTCGTCGCGCGTCGAAAACGTAAAGTGACCGTTGTCCTTGGTGAAGATGGCAAAACGCGTAATCTTCTTGGTGCCGCGCAAAACCTCGGCGGCAATATAGTCGACCTCGTCCCACGGGATTTGAATATAATCCTCGGGATTGCGCTCGTTATAGTACTCGAACGCCTTATTGCCCACCATCACGTTACCGTGGCTGGTAAGCCCCATCAGGCAGGTTGCCGGCGTTGCCAGATCGACCGTGCTGTTCTGAGATTGCGCCATACGCGCCTCGCCCTCCAACTAAAACAATCGGACCGCATCCAGTGTACCCACCGGGTGCGGTCCGTTTCAATGGCTCAAAAGCCCTTACCTAGCAACTCTCGGTCTTAAGCCGAAGCGTGCTTACATGAAGCCGCAGAAGCGACCGATGATGCCGACGGCGAAGAGAGCCAGGATGATGACGATCGGGCTAACCTTCTTCTTGAGGAGCTTGCAGACCAGCAGGGTCAGGCACACGGCGGCAAGGCCGGGGATGAGCTGATCGAGGTTACCCTGGAGCGTGGTGACCTTCATCTGATCAAGGGCGGTAGCACCGACGGAGTTGTACATCGTCAGCGCTTCCTTGATACCCTCGGAACCGGAAGGCAGGCTAGCCCAGTCGATAAAGGCGCCAGCAGACTGCTTGACCGTGGAGACGATCGGGGTGAAGGAAATGGACACCCAGCGCTCGACCAGGGCGCCGATAATGAACATACCCAGGATGGAAGCGCCCTCGGTGACCTTGCCCATCAGACCGCCGGAGAGGTCCTTGGCGATAGAGGAGCCGACCTTGTAGCCAAACTCCTGTGTGTACCACAGGAAAGCGTAACGGATGATGTTCCACGCGAAGAAGAACAGCAACGGACCGACGATGCTGCCGGACATGGCCAGGGAAGCGCCCAGAGCGCCCAGAATCGGGCGAAGGGTGAACCAGAAGACGGGGTCACCGACGCCGGCGAGCGGGCCCATCATACCGACCTTGACGCCCTGGATGGCGACGTCATCGATCGGAGCACCGTTGGCGCGCTCCTCCTCGAGGGCGAGGGTAACGCCAATGACGGGGGCGGAAACATAGGGGTGGGTGTTATAGAACTCCAGGTGGCGCTTAAGCGCGGCAATCTGGTCATCCTTGCTGGTGTAGAGCTTCTTGATCGCAGGGATCATTGCGAAGCACCAGCCGCCGTTCTGCATACGCTCGTAGTTCCACGAGCCCTGAAGGAACTGATGACGGAAGCAAACCTTCTTACGGTCAGCCTTGGTGAGCTGAATCTTGTTCTCTGCCATATGTATCACTCCCCTCCTACTCGTAATCGTTCAGAATGTCGCCGAGCGGGTCGCCGGAGCTACCGCCCGTGCCGCCACCCTGCTTGGCCAGATCCTTAAGGCCAAGGTAGATGAGGGCAAGGGAGATGCCGATGAGGCCAAGGGCGATCAGCGTGAGCTGAGGGATGGCAGCAAGGACAAAGCCGAGGATGAAGAACGGCCAGGTCTCCTTGGTGGCCATCATGTTGATGACCATGGCGTAACCGACGGAAGCGACCATGCCGCCGCCGACGGCCATGCCGCCGGACAGCCAGTCGGGCATAGCGTTAAGCGCGTTGGTAACAGCCTCGGCCGGGATAACACACAGAAGTACTGCCGGGATGGCGATACGAAGGCCCTGCATGAGGATGGCAGCGTACTGCCAGCGCTCGATGCCGGAGAAGTCGCCCTTCTCGGCGCAACCGTCCATGGCGTGAGCGATAGCGGTAGCAATGGTACGGCAGATCATGGTCAGGAACAGACCAGCGACCGACAGCGGGACGGCGACGGCGATGGCCGCGGTAACGGCCTTGGCCGAATCAGTGGCGCCGCCGTTGAGGGCGAGCACCATGATGATCGAAGAAGCGACCGAGGCCAGAGCGGCGTCAGGCGCGACGGCGGCGCCGACGTTAGCCCAGCCAAGGGCCATCATCTGGAGCGAACCGCCCAGGAGGATGCCCTCCTGAAGGTGACCGGTTACGAGACCGATAAGCGTGCATGCCACAAGCGGCTGATGGAACTGGAACTCATCCAGAATGCCTTCCATACCGGCAAGCAACGCGACAATCGCAACAAGCAGAATAGTGATTGCAGACATGTATCGGACCCTCCTTTACTATGCTTGAGCGGCCAGTTCGGCCTTAGCTTTCTTCAACATGGCATCGAGATCCTCGGAGGCATCCGAAGGAACCTTGCGGACCTCGAACTTGACGCCCTTGGCCTTGAGGGCCTCGAGGGTCTTAACGTCGTCATCGCCCATAGCGACGGCGTTGGTGACGACGACCTTGCCCTTGGAGTGAGCCATGGAACCGATGTTGACTTCCTTGATGTCGACGCCGGCCTCGATGGCCTTGAGCAGATCCTGCGGGTTCTCGAAGAGCAGCATGGCCTTGGTGTCACCAAAACGCGTGTCCTTGACGACCTCGGCCATCTTCTTGATAGGCACGACGTTGGCATGGACTCCCGGAGGGGCAGCCTGCTCGATCATGGTCTTGCGGAGCTCGTCGTGAGCAACGCCGTCGGAAACCACGATGATGCGGTTGGGGTTGATCTGCTTGGTCCACGTGGTGGCCACCTGACCATGCAGCAGACGGGTGTCGATACGGACGTGGGCAATCTTGATGTGCCCGTCGCCGATGACCGTTCCCGGAGGGATGGCGCCTGCAGGAGCAGCGGCGGCCGCAGCCGGCTTCTTCTCCTCGGGCTCCAGAGACTCGGGCTTGACGCGCACGCCAGCCTTAGCCTCAGTCACGAGATGTTTTGCGATCGCATGTGCAGTGTTCTTTGCATCAAAGCGCTGCGAATATGCCTCGATGAGCATAGGCAGGTTGACACCGGTGACGATAGCCCAGGAATCATGGCCCTCGATGAGCCCGCTAATCTGGTTGAACGGCGTGCCGCCCCACAGATCAACGAGGAAGAGCACCTGCTCCTGGTCCTCGAAGGAAGCGATTGCTTCCTCGACCTTAGCACGGAAGTCGTCGGGGCCCATGCTCGGCTCGAGCGAGACCACGGCCACAGACGGCTGATCGCCAAAGACCATCGAGCCCGTCTGCTTGATTCCAGCTGCCAAGTCCCCGTGGCTAGCAAGAACAATACTTACCATCACATAACCTCCTTTTTGTCTACGTATTTCCTACATGACATGAAGGAAGTATACCTGTTTGGTTTGTGGAATTATAGCTAAATTCGTAAAAGGTTGCATTATTTGTTTAAACGTCTAAGTTTGTTACAAATTGATTACGTTGCTGCTTTTTGACTCATTACACGCCAAGGCGTCACTCATCAAGCCACGCATTTTACAGATACAAGCAGACTGTTCATTAATATCGATTTTAGGCAAGCGCGAATGCGCTTGTACTGCCGCTACATTGTTCAAACAGGTATGACTTGACTATTTGCGCGACTTATGATCTACGAAACCACTCAAAAAAGTTGCGGGGGAATAGTTCTTGCTTAAGAGCCAGAAGGCTGGATTTAGGAACTATTTCACCGCAACTTATAGGGAATCCTAGACGATGTGGAGGGGGTGAGCGGCATCGACGGCGTCGAGGACGTCGGAAGGGCCGTCGGGGGCAGCGTCTGCCGGTTTCTCGTCGGGGGTCTCGATCTGCTTGATCATGACCTCTTGGCCCTGGAGCAGATAGGTATCGCCGCTACCGCAATGGGGGCAGGTCTTGCCGTGCTCGACGGTCGCATAGTCGCGGCCGCACGCCTCGCAATGCGTCACGGCCTCGACAGGCTCCACGACAAGCTCCGCGCCCTGCGTGATAGGCTTTTTATCTGCCGCCCAGCGCCAAGCGTCGAGCAGCAAGTCGGGAACGACGCCCGAGACCTCGCCCAGCAGCAGCGTGACGCTCGAAACGCGACTCACGCCATTGGCGCGCGCCACGTTCTCGACATCGCGAATGATGTGGTAAACGATTCCGAGCTCGTGCATTTATTTCCTTCCGCCGTTCTACCGAACGGCGGTCGGCTTGACGCTGCGCGGGTCCCAGACGGGCGATCTGCCTTTCAATCGTCGGGCATGGGCAAAAGCCCTATGCCCTCCTCTTTCAAGGCACCTCGCCACGCCTGGGACCCGCTCGCTGTCCAACCGCCCTCTGCGCCGTTCGCTTACTTGTTAGGTCTCTTACTTCTTCCCAAATTTGATTTTGATTGCGCGTTTCAAAGCATACTTGCCGAGGCTTGGGAGCTTTTGCTCGTATTTGACCATCGTGGAGCACTCGGGGCGATCGCGATCCAGGCGGATGGCATCGAACGCGCACTTGGTGGTGCACAGGCCGCAGCCGATGCACTTGTTGGGATCGACGATCGAGGCACCGCAGCCCAAGCAGCGAGCGGTCTCGGCGCGCACCTGCTCCTCGGTAAAGGTCTCGACGTACTCGCTAAAGGGCGCAGCCTTCTCGCGCTCGCGGTCGACATGTGCCACCTCGCGGCTCGCGTTGTCGTAGCTCTCGATCACGACATCGTCGCGGTCGAGCGCGGTGTAGTGGCGCTGGTTGCGGCCGATGGTGAGCGTGGAGCCCGGCTGCACAAAGCGATGGATGGACACGGCGGCCTCGTGACCGGCGGCAATGGCGTCGATGGCAAAGCTCGGACCGGTGTAGACGTCGCCGCCTACAAAGATGTCGGGCTCGGCGGTCTGATAGGTCTGGGGATCGGCAAGGGCACCCTGGCCGCGGCCGAGCTCCACCTTGGAGCCAGCTAGCAAGTCGCCCCACACAATGGACTGGCCAATCGACATGACGACACGGTCGGCATCGACACGGCGCAGATCGTTCTCGTCGTACTCGGGCGCAAAACGGCCCTCGTCGTCAAAGACACGCGTGCAGCGCTTGAAGGTGATGCCGCACACATGACCGGCCTCGTCCAGGTGAACCTCCTTGGGGCCCCAGCCGCAGCTGATGTGGGCGCCGTCCTCAGCGGCCTCGCGACGCTCCTCCTCGCTGGCGGGCATCTGAGCCTCGCTCTCCAGGCAGAACATCTCAACGTGCTCGGAGCCCAGACGGCAAGCGTTGCGCGCGACGTCGATAGCCACGTTGCCGCCGCCCACCACAATGGTGCGGCCGGGCAGCGTGTCGATCTTGCCACTGTTGACCTCGCGCAAAAAGTCGACGGCCACGGTCACGTCCTCGGCATCCTCACCCGGAATACCGGCGAGGCGGCCGCCCTGGCAGCCAATGGCAACATAAAAGGCCTTAAAGCCCTGCTCGCGCAGCTCGTCGAGCGTCACATCACGACCGACCTCCACGCCATAGCGGAACTCGGCACCCATCAGGCGAATGATCTCGACCTCGGCCTCGATAACATCCTTCTGCAGCTTAAAGCTGGGAATGCCATAGGTGAGCATGCCGCCCGGGCGCTCATTCTTCTCGAATACGACGGGCTTGTAGCCCTTCTCGGCCAGATAGAAGGCGCAGGACAGACCGGCCGGGCCGGCACCGATAATGGCGATCTTCTGATCGAAGCCGCCAGCGCGCGTCGGCGTCACCACGGGCGGGACATAGCGGGTCGCGGCATCCAGATCGCGCTGGGCGATGAACTTCTTGACCTCGTCGATAGCCACGGCGGCATCCACGCGACCACGGGTGCAGGCGTCCTCGCAGCGGCGGTTGCACACGCGGCCGCAGATAGCGGGCAGCGGGTTCTCGCGCTTGATGAGCGCCAGCGCCTCGTCATAGCGGCCCTGCGCCGCGAGCTTTAAGTAGCCCTGAACGGCAACGTGCGCGGGGCAAGCCGTCTTGCAGGGCGCGGTGCCGGACTCGTGCGTCTCGATACGGTTATCGTTGCGGTAGTTGGGCGACCACTTGGTGTGGTCCCACTTGGTGGCATCGGGCAGCTCCTGGCGCGGATACTCGGGCACCTGTCCGCCGGCCTTTTTGCTGCAGAGCTTCTGGCCGAGCTTGGCGGCGCCGGCCGGGCACACCTCAACGCAGCGACCGCAGGCCACACACTTGTCCTTCTCGACCTTAGCGACATAGGCCGAGCGCGAAAGATTGGGCGTGTTGAACAGCTGCGAGGTGCGCAGGGCGTAGCACACGTTGACGTTGCAGTTGCAGATGGCGAAGATCTTGTTCTCGCCGTCAATGTTGGTGATCTGGTGCACAAAGCCGTTGTCCTCGGCCTGGCGCAGGATGTCGTAGACCTCGTCGCGGGTCACGTAATGACCACGATCGGTCTCGACCACGTAGTCGGCCATATCGCCCACGGCGATGCACCAATCGGCCGGGTCGTCGGCGCAGCCCTCTCCCATCACGCGACGGCTCGCGCGGCAGCTGCAGGTGCTAGCGGCATATTTGCCATCGTATTTGTCGAGCCAATGCTCGATATGCTCAATAGGCACCGAGGTGCTCGCGGCATCGATGGCCTTCTCGACCGGAATGACATGCATGCCGATGCCGGCACCTCCGGGCGGCACCATCGGCGTGGCCTTGGACAGCGGCCCCTTGGATGCCTGCTCAAAGAACTTGGCATAGACCGGATGCTCCTCGGGCTGGCTCACGCGCATGTTGAGGAACTCAGCAGAACCCGGCACCAGCATGGGCAGCACCCACTGCTTGGCTCGCTCGGGATTTTCCCAGTTGTACTCGAGCAGGCCCGTGTAGCTCATGTCGTCGAGCATCTTCTCGATCTGGGCCTCGGGCATGCCGGTGAGTTTGACCATCTCGGGCAGCGTGTAGGGACGGCGCATCTTCATCTTGCAGAGCACTTCGGCCTGCTCGTCAGTCGCGGCCTCGGCAAACGACCAGTACTCGTAGCCCAGCAGCTCGTCGCGATGCAGCAGGCGGTTGGTGCAGTGCTCGCACAGTTTGACGATGGCCTCGCGCGGATGCTCCGGCAGCGGCGGCACAAACTCCGCACCGATATCGGGCTCGGTGTAGCTAATCCCCGGTCCGTTGAGAATCATGGTCGTCCCTTCTCTTGCCACAGCCCGGCGAGACCGCGGCGCCCCTCTTTTTTTGCAGGCCGGGCATGCCCCCATGCCGTTCACCCGCCATTGTTGACATTGTGTCAAAAATAGTATTGACGAACCGTCAACAATATTCAAGACTGTTAAGCGAACGGTCAGGCAAAAGAGGATGAAAGGCGGCAAAACATGGGCGACAACACAGCAGATACCTCTGTGGTCGATGCCGTCCCCGCATCCGATAGCGCGGCAAAGCGCCTGACAGGCGACGAACGCCGTCGCGAGATCCTCGATGCCGTGCGCACCGTAAGCTCCGAGCTGGGCGTGTCGCATCTTTCGGTATCGGCCGTGACCAAGCGAGCCGGCTGTACGCGCTCATTGTTCTACCACTACTTTGCCGATATGGACGCCGCCGTCACCGCCGTCATGGACGAGGCAATCGACGGTTTTATCTCCGAGCTCGAGCAGTGGAATGCCAGCCGCACGGTTGGCGACATCGAAGGCGCACTCGACACCGTCGCCCCGCTCTTCAAGCGTCTGGTCGTGAGCGGCCACGAGCTGCCGAGCACGCTCACCTCGAGCAGCGGTGCGCTCTACGGCGGCTTTTTGCACAACGTGGTCCAGCGCGTGGCGCAGTATATCTGCGACACCACCGTGGTGGATTTTGTCGCCCATCATGAGCTACGCATCGACCATGTCTACGAGACGTTCTACACCCTCATCATGGGACTGTTGATGTATATCCGCACGCACCCCGATGTGCCCGACGAGACGGTCAAGGAGATTATCGCCTCGACGCTCCACATCGAGGGCTATACCGCCAAGTATCCGGAGCGCAAGCCCCAGAACTGACGCCATTTGGCCAAACTGCCCGCGATCAGAAGAGGGGCCGCGGGCGTGTGAAAGGAGAGCAGCATGCTGTTCGATGTTTGGGGTAGCGATACCCTTATCCACTGGGCCGGCTGGGCCATGGTCTTTATTGGCCTGATCGTGCTCAACGAGGTCGGCCGCCGCACCAAGCTGGGCGCGGCAATCATCTTTGGCGTTGCTCCGCTGGCCATGACCATCTACTGCGTCGCCATCGCCGTCGGCGTTTCGCAGGGTGCCGAGTGGGCGCTCACCAACCCCACCCATGTGTACCAGAACAGCTGGTTCCACTACGCCAAGGTATACGCGGCGCTGGCCGGTTGCTGGGGCTTCATTGCCATTAAGTACCAGTGGGGCAAGATCGGCAAGGCGCATTGGTTCCGCGCATGGCCGTTTGTGATCGTCGCTATCAACATCATGATTGCCGTCGTGTCCGATTTCGAGAGTGCCTACCACTTCTTTGTCCTGGGCCAGTCCACCTGGGTCACCTCCGAGGGTGTCACGCAGCTTGCCGGCTGGAACAACGTGTTCAACGGCATCGCCGGTCTCATCAACATCTTCTGCATGACCGGCTGGTGGAGCGTCTACGCCTCCGAGGATCAGACCGATATACTGTGGCCCGACATGACCTGGGTCTACATCATCGCCTACGATGTCTGGAACTTCTGCTACACCTACAACTGCCTGCCCACCCACTCCTGGTTCTGCGGCTTTGCGCTGCTGCTGGCGCCCACCGTCGCCGCCTTTATCTGGAACAAGGGCGGCTGGATTCAGAACCGCGCCTTTACACTTGCTATTTGGTGCATGTTTGCCCAGGTGTTCCCGTACTTCCAGGAGGAGTCCATCTTTGTGACCCACTCCACGCTCGACCCAGGCGCCGCCACCGCGGTCTCGATTGCCGCGCTGATCGCCAACGTCGCCGCGATCATCTACATCGCCTACCGCGCCAAGAAGCTCGGTCGCAATCCCTACAAGCAGGATGTCTTTGAGGGCACCAGCGATTGGGAGAAGGCTACCGCTCGCCGCGCCAAGGTTGATTACGCGCACGCCGAGTAACGCGCCTGACGCAAACATCGCTTGAGTACGAAGCCGCATAACCGGCTCCGCGCAACTCAACGCATTGCAGGGCCCCCGGAATGTGATTCGTTCACGTTCCGGGGGCTTTTTGCTGCCGCGAGGATGCGGCTAAACGATGCACTCGGGTTAAATCGGATCTTATATTTCGCATGCGCTTTATATGGCTCCATTTTTGGGTACAGTGTTGTCCCGATATTGAGCTTGGGGGATATATGAAAGATGAGACGATGAGCCAAGAGGATGCGGCCCAAGATGCAGAAGCATGCGCTGAGGCCCTGGAGAGCCTTGACCGGATTGCGCTGGCCGAGATTGCGTTTGACGATTCGAGCGTTGATGTGCGAGATGAGCCGGAAATCGAAGCGCAGCCCGATGATCAGGATGCAAAAGACGATGGCGCCGCGCCCACCGAAGACGAGGCGGGGCACGAGGAATCCGAATGCGAGGCCGACGACCAGCCCGAATCCGACACGAGCGAGGAAACCATCTTGCTCGACAGCTTGCCCGCCGAAGATTCGCTGACCCGCGAGCTCCCTGGCTTAGGCTCTGCGCCTGCCGTGGACGAGACCATCGCCATGGGCGATATTCCCCTACCGTCCGTTCCTTCGGCACGCGAAGCCGAGGTTCGTCATCATAAGATGTCGCCCAGGCGCCGCAACCTGATGGTTGCCGGCGTTGTGGCCGTCGCGCTCGTCGCCGGCGGCGCAGGCTATGCTGCCTGGAACGGATATCAGCAAGAGCAGGCTGCCGCTGTCGCCGCCAGTGCGCACACGATGATGTCGGTGCAAATTGGCGTACATGCCGCGGGGCTCGACTGCTCCACCGGCTCAAAGATCCCCGTGCAGGTGAGTGGCCAGGACTCCGACGGCTCCTCTGTGAGCGAAACGCTCTACGTTGACGAGCACGGTCGCGGCATTAAGCTGCTGCCCGGCGATTACACGCTCTCCATTGCTGGATCCCCCATCGCGGAAGACGGCACCATCTACACCGTCCCGACCACCAAGGCGCAGGTCACCATTAAGAGCGATGGGCAGGATCTGCGCGCTCAAGCCACCTTTAAGCTCAAGGTACCTTCGGCCGACACGGTGACTGACGACCAGATCGATGCCGCCGCCAAGTATGCCGAGGCAGGGGGCGCAAGCTCTGCCGCCGCGGCAAAGATACTCCAGCAGGCGGCAATTACGCGCCGCGATGCCGCCACCAACGCCGTAAGCGCAAGCGAGGCTCAGTCCGCCCGCGATGCCGACGCTCGGCACAAGGCGACGAACCTGTATCAGCTCGATATTCCGGTTGAGTGGTATGGCAAGGTCGCAACCTGGCAAAACGGCAGCACGCTGTGCATTTATCTGGACAGCGACACCAACACACCGCTCGTGACGCTTGTCGCAGTGCGCGACGGCGAGACCTTTACCCCCGATGACGGCGATACGGTTTTGGGCACGGTCAGCCTGGGCAACGACTACACCGTCTACGCCAGCGGCCCTGTCTATCCGTACGTGATTCCGCAAACCATCAACGGGCGCACGCAGAACCCCGTGTCGACCTACCCCATGGACACGGCGATTGAGCTTGTCGAGCTCACGACCGGCAACCGCTACACATACAGCCAGATCAAAAACGACCTGGTCGGTAAAGACGGCAAGGCAGACGCCGCGACCAAACTCGAGACCGACTACCTCGCCCAGATTCTCCTGCCGAGCATCAAGGCCCAGGACTAGCCAGCCCGAAGACAGCCGCCCGACATCCACATCCCTAACGCAGTTGCGGTGAAATAGGGATTGTTTTTGCTGGTCAAACCGCAAAACAGTCCCTATTTCACCGCAACTTATTGGTGGCCTTTTGGGTGGCACTCAGCGCCACGGGTCGGCTTCGAACATCGGCTCGCGCTCGGGGCGGCGATCGCTGTAGGGATCGTAGCCGTCGTCGTCCTCGTTCTCGGCGCGGATGTAGGGGTCGCGCGGCTTGGGCGCCGGTTTAGGCGCAGACTTGGGTGCGGCGGGTGCGGCATCGGTCGCCGGCGTATTCGTCTTGTTCTCGTCTTTCATCTGCATAGCTCCTTGCATCGCATCCGTTCAACATCATCGATTGTCGCACGAAAAAGGGCGGCGGACCCGATTGGATCCGCCGCCCTTGGCGTTTAGAGACGGCTGGCAGATTTTAAGGCATGGCCCAAAATCTACTCGGCGTCGGGGACCTCGTAGGTGGCTGCCGGCGTGTTGTCGCACACGACGGTAAAGCCGCCGTCCTTGTCGACATCGACCGTCACCTGATCGCCCTCGCGCACCGTACCGTCGATGATGGCGGCGGCGATGGCGTCCACGACCTCGCGCTGGACCAGGCGCTTGAGCGGACGGGCACCGAACACGGGGTCCAGGCCGCCCACGGCGAGCATCTGCTTGGCCGCCGGGGTGATGGCAAGCGTCATGCGCTCCTTGGCCAGACGCGCGCGGACGTCGGCAAGCTGGATGTCGACGATCTTCTCGATCTGCGCCATGCCGAGCGGATGGAACACCACGATATCGTCGATACGGTTGAGGAACTCGGGGCGGAAGGTCTGAGCCATGGCGGCGTCGACCTGATGGCGCATCTCCTCCTCGTCCTTACCGGACAGATCGGCGATGGCCTTGGAGCCCACGTTAGACGTCATGATGATAATCGTGTTCTTGAAGGACACCTGGCGACCCTGGCCATCGGTCAGACGGCCGTCGTCGAGCACCTGCAGCAGCACGTTGAAGACATCCGGATGGGCCTTCTCCATCTCGTCGAGCAAGATCACGGAGTAGGGACGACGGCGCACGGCCTCGGTGAGCTGGCCGCCCTCGTCGTAACCCACGTATCCCGGGGGCGCACCGATCAGACGCTGGACGCTGAACTTCTCCATGTACTCGGACATGTCGATACGCACGAGCGCACGCTCGTCGTCGAACAGGCACTCGGCCAGCGCCTTGGCAAGCTCGGTCTTGCCTACACCGGTGGGGCCCAGGAAGAAGAAGCTGCCGATGGGCTTGTCCGGGTCGGAGAGACCCGCACGGCTACGGCGCACGGCCGCGGCCACAGCGGAGACGGCCTCGTCTTGGCCGATGACGCGCTTGTGCAGCTCGCCCTCCAGGCCCTTCAGCTTGTCGAGCTCGCCCTGCATCATCTTGGACACGGGCACGCCGGTCCAGGCGCTCACGACCTCGGCGATCTCATCGGAGGTCACCTGCTCGTTGAGACCCTCGCCGTCCTGCTGCTTTTGTGCCTCGAGCGCGGCCTCAGAATCCTGAATCTGCTGCTGCAGGCCCGGAATCACGGAGTAGCGCAGCTCGGACGCACGGCCCAGGTCGCCGTTGCGCGTCGCGCGCTCCTCCTCGCTCTTGGCCTCGTCGAGCTGGCCCTTGAGCTCCTGCACGTGGTCGATGGCGTTCTTTTGGTTGAGCCAGCCGGCCTTTTGCACGTTGAGCTTTTCCTGGACCTCGGCAATCTCTTGGCGCAGGGCCTCCAGACGCTCCTTGGAGGCGTCGTCGGTCTCCTTCATGAGTGCCTGCTCCTCGATCTGCAGCTGGGTGAGTTGACGCGTGGTGGCGTCAATCTCGACCGGCATGCTGTCGAGCTCCATGCGCAGACGGCTTGCCGCCTCATCGACCAGGTCGATGGCCTTGTCGGGCAGGAAGCGGTCGGCGATGTAGCGATCGGAGAGGTCGGCGGCGGCCACGAGCGCGCTATCGGTGATGTGCACGCCGTGGAAGATCTCATACTTTTCCTTGAGGCCACGCAGGATCGAGATGGTGTCCTCGACGGTAGGCTCGCTGACCATCACGGTCTGGAAACGACGGGCGAGCGCCGCGTCCTTCTCGATGTACTTGCGGTATTCGTCGAGCGTAGTCGCGCCGATCGCGTGCAAGTCGCCACGGGCAAGCGCCGGCTTGAGGATGTTGCCGGCGTCCATGGAGCCCTCGGTGGCACCCGCGCCCACGATGGTATGGAGCTCATCGATGAACAGGATGACCTTACCTTCGGACTTCTGCACCTCCTTGAGCACGGCCTTTAAGCGATCCTCGAACTCGCCGCGGTACTTGGCGCCGGCGACCAGCGCGCTCATGTCGAGCTCGATGAGGTCGCGGTCGCGCAGGGTGCTCGGCACGTCGCCGGCCACGATACGCTGGGCGATGCCCTCGACGATGGCCGTCTTGCCGACGCCCGGCTCGCCGATGAGCACGGGGTTGTTCTTGGTGCGGCGGGACAGGACCTGAATGGTACGGCGGATCTCGTCGGTACGGCCGATGACCGGGTCGAGCTTGCCGGCGCGGGCGAGGTCGCAGATGTTGCGGCCGTACTGCTCCAAGGCCTCAAACTGGGTTTTGTCTTCGGCAGACGTCACGCGGTCATCGCCGCGCAGCTCCTCGTAGACCTGCTCGATGCGCTCCTTGGTCACGCCGGCATCGCGCAGCACGCGGCCCGCCTCGCCCTTATCCTCGGCAAGTGCCATCAGTAGATGCTCGGTCACCACAAAGCTGTCGCCCATCTTGGTGGCCTTCTTCTCGGCCTTCTCGATGACGCGGACGAGCTCGTTGGACAGGCCCATCTGCTGACCCTCGCCCGAAACCTTGGGCGCATGGTCGATGGCATCCTGCGTGGAGCGCGCGAGTTGAGCCGGATCGGCACCAATGCGCTCGATGATCACGGAGATATTGCGTTCACCGGCACCGAGCAGGGCAGACAGCAGGTGAATCGGCTCCACCGCGCCGGCCTGCGCGTCGGCAGCCGTGCTCATGGCGGTCTGCAACGCCTCGCGCGACGTCATTGCTAGCTTATCGATTCTCATGGAATCACCTCTCTTGGGGTGGCCGCCCTACGGGGCGGCTTCACGTTGTTCGAGAAGTATTGTTGCCAGCTTTTCGCAATCTTATACACAAATCTAAGTCTCTATATATAAGATTTTCTGAGTGATTGAAAGATAGGGGGCAGGCACGCTCACCCGCTGCGGCCTCGTACCCTCACTATCTCGATCTGTAACATCTATCGACCGTTTCCGGCTCTAGATGTTACAGATCGAGATGAATTGTTCAGCGGCGCCCGTTTGTCTCAATCTGTAACATCTAGTCGGCAAATAGGGCTCTATCTGTTACAGATCGAGACGAACAGAAGACACCTGAATCGAAAATCTCAATCTGTAACACCAAGCCCACTTTTAGCGGCCAAGATGTTACAGATCGAGACAGACCGAAAACCACCACAAAGAGGACAGGCACCTTTGTGGTGGTCGCGGTCTCTACTCCTTCGCCGAACCCGTACTTCCCGATTCGACGGTCCAGGGCATCTCATCCTCGAACAGCCATGTACGGGCAGACCCACTATCGCGTGCAGTCTGCGGGTCAGGCAAGCAGGTCTGTTTATAGGCATCTTGGATACACTGACCCATAAAATCGTTGAGCTCGGTCTGGTCGCCCTCCATGACATAGGCGACATCGCCGTCCATGATGTAGATGCCCGGACCCTCATTGCCCTCGTAGCCCGGATCGTACGAGACATCACATAACTTGGCGCCGTTTGCAGTGTCCAGCTCGATGGAAGAGTGACATCCGCCAACCATGTCGTTCGCTTTTGCCCGATAGGACGCATATCCGTACCAACGCTTAAATGTTTTGCCCTTGAGTAGCTCGGACGCCCTATCGATCAGGCTTGTATCCGTGGTATAGCGCATGGCCCCAAGCTGAATACGCGGATAATTGCTAATACCCAGCACAGCCGGCTGCTCATCAAAATCAACGGTAATGGCCTCGGGCTTGTCGTCGCCGGTCAGAAGTTCGACAGATTGAGTCACAGGCTTGACCACCGGCTCCGTCACCGCAGCAGGTAGAAATGCCATACCGACAGCGCCCGCGCCAACCACAGCGATCGCAAGCGCCAAGACAATCAATCCAATACGGGCAGAACGGCTCACGGCAAAACACCCCACAATGCAAACCTTCGCCACCTGCACTAATGATACCGCCAGCTAACACTATTACCAAAAGAAGCCGCGCGCTCCTCACCACCACAAAGGGGACAGGCACCTTTGTGGTGGTTTTCGACGCTAACGGTCGACCATCTCGCGCCATGAGATTAAACTTGAATTGTTCTCTGAACATATCCATTTCTGCCTATCCTCAACAGATCTTTGTCTCGAGGAGCGCATGTGAAGCCGTCTCATTCCACCGGTCGTAACGTCATCGCCATTCTCGCCATACCCATCGTGATGCTCTTCCTTATCGTCATCACGCCCTTTTCTTTTGGTATCGCCTCGCCCTTCGATCTTTGCGGGATGATCGACGCCGGCTCGCGTGCCACCTCGCTCTCCTTTGTCTGCCGTGGCGTGTTCTACGAATATGCAATTCCCACCGGAAGTTGGCAGTCCAAGTTACCGTTGCTCGGCAAGGTCGACGGATGCTCCCCCTATTTCTGCCTTGAACCTCAGGCGCTAAACTATCTAATCGACGACCAGCCACTCGACTCCATCGGCCTTGCCTACGACTACGCACCAAACACCGATGAGCGCCACATGAACCAAGTCCTCGACAAGATGCTTGGACAGTGCGGGCTCACCGAGGAGACCGGTCGAACCATCTATAGCAACCAGAAATTAAAGCGAACAGAACTCCGCCGTGTCGGAAAAATCAAAGGGCGAAACGGGGCCGCCTACTGGGATGCCTGGGCAACACGCGACAAGGGCGAATTCGGACACAGCACCTATATGGTCACTGTCTACACCAAAGACGGAATTAAGGACAATGTTGACGATTTCGCGTCATCCAAACTCGGCATCCCCAAAACAACCAAACCCGCCAGCCCGGATGAAATTCTGTAGAGACGCTCATTAGAATGTCGTTCAACGAGCACGGCAACATCGAGCTCGCCCCCACCACCACGAAAGGGACAGGCCCTTTGCGGTGGTTTTCGACTCTGGCACTCGACTGTCTCGATCTGTAACATTTAGCGGCTCTTTTCGATCTTAGATGTTACAGATTGAGATGAAATGATCAGCGGCGATCGTTTGTCTCAATCTGTAACAACCGCTCGTCAAATAGGGGCCCAGATGTTACAGGTCGAGACAAACGGGACCGCCACAAAGGTGCCTGACCCCAATGTGGTGGTTTTCGACAAAAAGAAGCCGCCCCAATAAAAAGAGGCGGCATCAAGCAAGTCTATTTATTAGCGTCCCTCAAGACCCAACGAGAACGTCGCGGTAGCCCCGGACACACCTTTCCCTCGGGCGACCCTCGCGAAGCGCGTGAGCACGAGGGAAAGGTGTGTCCGGGGCGTACAGCAACGTTACTCGGCAGCGGCCTTGAACTTGTTGTAGTTGATCAGGCAGCCGGCCTTGACGATGGCACGCTCCTCTGCCGTCATATCGGCAATATAGAGCTCAATCTGCTCAACCGCACCATCGGCGCGCACCACGTAGGCGGCGATGTTCTTCAGGTCGCCATCGAGCGCGGCGCGGATACCCGGCACAAAGACGTAGTCGCCCACCTCAAAGTTGGGCTCGGCCTCCATCTGGAAGGGCACCATACCCCAGTTCATCACGTTGGAGCGATAGCGCTTGGTGGCGTACTCGTGGACGATGTTGGCCAGGCCGCCAATTACGCGCTGGCAGCTCGCGGCCTGCTCGCGGGCGGAACCGTCACCGGGCTTCTTGGCGTAGAGCATGGAGCCGTACTCGGTCGCCTTGGCATCGGCCGCGACACCCGCGCCGGCCAGCGCCTCAAACACGCCGGCAAGCTCGGCATCGAGTGCCGCCAGGTCGCCTGCTGCCTCGCCGGCAACGCGGCGCTTTTCCACCACGTCAACCTCCTTGGAGCGACCCACGTAGGCCGGATCGCGACGGCTGAGCGTAAACTCGGCCAGGCCCAGCGGGTTGGAGCGGAAGGAACTCGTCTCGCCCGAAGGAATGAGCTCGTCAGTCGTGGTGACCGGGTCCATGATCTTGGAGCACACCTTGAGCAGGATATCGTCGCCGAGCGGCTCCATCGCGGGCCACGGCTTGATGTTGGGACCCTCGACCAGCTCGTCGGCAGGCTCCGCCTTGCCAAAGCCCCAGTACACGCGCTTTTTGTACGGCGCGTCGTCAAAGGTGTACTCGCAGGCCTCGTCCCAAGTCTCCTCGGGCAGGTCGGTCGCCGGCGTCAGGATGCCGCCGTTGGCAGCCGTCGCCGCAATGGAGCGGGCGTCCATCAGGGCCACGGCGCTCAGCTGGCCATTACCCGGCTTGGAACCCTCGCGGTTGGGGAAGTTGCGCGTGGTGTGGCGGATCGAAAGGCTGTTGTTGGCGGGCGTGTCGCCGGCGCCAAAGCACGGGCCGCAAAACGCCGTGCGCACGATCGCACCGGCCTCCATAAGGTCGTAGATGTAGCCACGGCGCGTGAGCTCGAGCGCCACGGGCTGGCTTGTGGGATAGACCGACAGCGAAAACTCGCCGCAACCGGTGTTGGCGCCCTTGAGCACGCGGGCAGCCTGGACCACGGAGTCGTAGTTGCCGCCCGAGCAGCCGGCGATAACGCCCTGCTGCACATGCAGCTTGCCGTCGACGATCTTGTCGAGCAGGCTAAAGTGCGTCTTGCCCTCGCCGATCTTGGCGGCCTCGAGTTCCACCTCGTGCAGGATGTCCTCGAGATTCTCGTTGAGCTCCTCGATCTCAAAGCCGTTGGAAGGATGGAACGGCAGCGCGATCATGGGTTTGATGCTCGACAGATCGACCTCGACGCAGCTGTCGTAGTAGGCGACATCGGCGGGCTTGAGCTCGCGGTAGTCGTCGCCGCGGCCGTGCATGGCCAGGAATGCGTGCGTGTCCTCGTCAGTTGCCCAGATGGAGGAAAGGCAGGTGGTCTCGGTAGTCATGACGTCGACGCCGTTGCGGTAGTCAGTCGTCATGCTCGCGATGCCGGGGCCCACAAACTCCATGACCTTGTTCTTAACGTAGCCCTTGGCAAAGACGGCGCGGATGATGGCGAGCGCCACGTCGTGCGGGCCGACGCCGGGGCGCGGAGCACCCGTGAGGTAGATGGCCACGACGCCGGGATAGGCGACATCGTAGGTGTCGCGCAGCAGCTGCTTTGCCAGCTCGCCTCCGCCCTCGCCCACGGCCATGGTGCCCAGGGCGCCATAGCGGGTGTGCGAGTCGGAACCCAGGATCATCTTGCCGCAACCGGCGAAGTTCTCGCGCATAAAGGAGTGGATGACGGCGATATGCGGCGGGACGAAAATGCCGCCGTACTTCTTGGCAGCCGAGAGGCCAAAGACGTGGTCGTCCTCGTTGATGGTGCCGCCCACGGCGCACAGCGAGTTATGGCAGTTGGTGAGCACGTAAGGCAGCGGGAACTGCTCCATGCCCGAGGCGCGCGCCGTCTGGATGATGCCGACAAAGGTGATGTCGTGGCTCGCCATGGCATCGAAGCGAATCTTGAGCGCCTCGGGATCTCCGGACGTATTGTGTGCCTGGAGGATCGAATACGCGATGGTGCCGCGCTTGGCATCCGCGGGCGTCTGCGTAATACCGCGCTCGGCAGCCTCGGCCGCAGGCACAACCTCGCTGCCGTTACGCAAGTAGATGCCGTCCTCGTACAGCTTGACCATACTGTCTCCCACTCTGCCCAAAAGATTTGGGCGCATAGCATACATTCGTTCAATATCGTGCCATAGAACGGTTGCGAGTGGGTTACGAATCTGCACGTTCACTTTATCTCGGTAAAGTAAAGGACGAGCCCGGTGTGGGCCGGCAAAATGATCCCTTGGGGACGGAGGAAAACGGATCACTGGGTCAGGCCGACCCCCTCAGTGATCCGTTTTCCTCCGTCCCCAAGGGATCATGAAGTTGAATGCCAGATTGCCCGAATGCATCCCGCGTAACTACAAATCGGTTCCCGCGCCCAGCAGCTTGCGCATAACCTGTTCGGGGTTAACCGAGCCGTCGCGCGGGGCCAGGGCGGTGATCTTCTTCTGCATCTTGTACTCGTGCAGCTCGTCCTCGAGCTGGCGCACGCGAGCACGGAGCTTTTCGTTTTCGCGCTCACGCTCCTCGGCACGCTCCTTCATATCGAGGATACGCACCACGCCGGCAAGGTTGATACCCTCGTCGGTCAGCTGGTTGATGAGCTCCAGGCGCTCGATATCGGCACGCGAATACAGACGCGTGTTGCCGCCCGAGCGCTGGGGGTTCACCAGGCCCTTGGACTCATAGACGCGCAGAGTCTGCGGATGCATGCCGGTCAGCTCGGCCGCCACGCTGATCATGTACAGCGGTTTGTTCCTATTGTCCTCGGCCATGCTACCTGACCCCTTTCCGTCTCGTTATCGTCCATCATAAGCCCGCGGGCGTGGTCGTGCGCTGCGACCGCCCTAGTACGTCGCCTTGTAACGATTGACCTTCTCGCGATAGTCGCGCGTGTCGGCCTCGCGCAGCTTGGTCATGGCATCGCGCTCGTCATCAGACAGGTTCGCGGGAACCTGCACCTTGATCTCGACGAGCAGCGCGCCCGTACGGCCACGGTGCTTAACGTCGGGCGCGCCCATCTCCTTAAAGCGGAACTTCTTGCCCGTCTGGGTACCCGCGGGCACCTTCAGACGAACCGTCGCACCGCCGGGCGTCGGCACGTCCACCGTGCAGCCGAGCGCCGCTTCATAGACCGAGACCGGTACCTCCATGGTCACGTCGGCACCTTTACGCTTAAACAGCGGGTGCTCCTCCACGTGCGTGGTCACGACCAGGTCGCCGCGCTCGCCGCCGGCAACGCCATACTCGCCGCGACGCTTGTAGCGCAGTTTGCCGCCGTCGACCGCACCCGCGGGCACCGAGACCGTAATGGTCTGTTGCTCGCCCGTCGAGGGAATGCGGTAGGTGACCTTGTGCGTCACGCCGCGAAACGCGTCCTCGGCCGTCACATCGACGGTCAGCGACAGGTCGCCGCCCTTGCGAGCGCGGCTGCGACCCGCACCCGCACCGGCATTACCCGCAGCCCCGGCGAAACCCGAGCCCCAATCGCTGCCCCAGGCGCCGTTGCCGCTAAAGATGCTGTCGAAGATGTCGCCCCAGCCGCTGGCGCCCGCACCGGCACCGTAGCCGCCGCCATACGCGCCGCCCGCGCCCGGCATGCCGCCAAACATGAGCATCTGGTCGTACTCTTTGCGCTTCTTCTCGTCCGAAAGCGTCTCGTAGGCCTCGCTGATCTCCTTAAACTTGGCCTCGTCGCCGCCGGCATCGGGGTGATATTTTTGCGCGAGCTTGCGAAACGCACTCTTAATCTCTTTGTCGGAGGCGCTCTTGGATACGCCCAGGATGTCATAGAAGGTTTTGCCTGCAGCCATCGTAGCTCCTCTCCTGTTATATCCGCCGCCCCTGCGGACGGCGGCTCATACTGTCATATGGCACTAGGCCAGAAAGGGCCCCGGGTGTTGCCCCGGGGCCCTTCTCAATTACTCCTCGGTGCTCTCGGCTGTATCGGCCGTAGCATCCTCGGGCGCCGCTTCGGGCTCCGGTGCGGGGCGCTTCTCGCCACCGTAGGTCACCGTCACCATCGCGGAACGCAGGATGCGATCCGCCATGCGGTAGCCCTTCTGGTACACGTCGTTGACGGTCTCGTCGTACTGCGATGCGTCCTCGACGCGACCCACAGCCTGGTGCTCGAGCGGATCGAACGCCTCACCCTTGGGATCGATGGGCTCAACGCCCTCGTGCGCAAACACATCGAGCAGCTTGGCATGTACCGCGTCAACGCCATCGACGAACTGCTTAAAGTCGTCGGAAAGCTCTTGGCTGCGGGCATGGTCGATCGCGCGCTCGATATCGTCGATCACCGGCAACAGCGCGGTGACGAGCTTCTCGGTCGCGCGCTCGCGCTCGGCGATGCGCTCGTTGGCGGTGCGGCGACGGAAGTTCTCCCAGTCGGCCTGCAGACGAGCGGTTCGCTCGGTAGCGTCCTTCGCCTTGTCCTCGGCGGCCTTCTGGGCCTCTGCCGCAGCATCGAGCTCATTGCGCACGTCGGCAAGCTCCTTTTGGGCCTGCTCGAACTTGAGCTTAAAGTCGTTGTCGGCGGCTTCCTCACCGGCGCGGATAGCGGCTTCCACCATCTCGTCCTCGGTCATCGTCGCCTCCTTGTTGGAATCCTCTACCTGGTTCTCGGCAGCCTCGGCGGCCGGGGCCTCATTGACCTCGGTATCGTCTGCGGCCTCTACGGGAATCTTCACGTCCTTCTCCTCAGAGTCAACGGGGGCGGCGCCGGCGGCAGCCGCCTCCGTGCGAGCTTTACGGGCGGACATGATTACTTGTCCTCGTCGTCCACAACCTCGTAGTCGGCGTCGACTACGTCATCGTCGGCAGGCTGGGCACCAGCGGCACCGTCGGTCTGCTGCTGAGCGTCGGCGTAGACAACCTGGGCCAGCTCGTAGGCCACGGACTGCAGGGACTCGCCGGCGGCCTTGATGGCCTCGACGTCAGAGCCCTCGAGCGCCTTCTTGGCGTCGGCGATAGCGGCCTCGGCCTTGGACTTCACGTCAGCGGAAACCTTGTCGCCCAGCTCGTTGAGGGTCTGCTCGGTGGAGTAGCACAGGCTGTCGGTCTGGTTGCGGACCTCGACCTCTTCCTTCTGCTTCTTGTCCTCCTCGGCATGAGCCTCGGCGTCCTTGACCATACGATCGACTTCGTCGTCGGACAGAGCGGTAGAGCCGGAAATGGTGATCTGCTGCTCCTTGCCGGTGCCCTTGTCCTTAGCGGAGACCTTGACGATGCCGTTGGCGTCGATGTCGAAGGTGACCTCGATCTGCGGCACGCCGCGGCGGGCAGCCGGGATACCGGTCAGCTGGAACTTACCGAGCGACTTGTTGTCGCGGGCAAGCTCGCGCTCGCCCTGGAGCACGTTGATCTCGACGCTGGTCTGGTTGTCGGCAGCGGTGGAGTAGACCTCGGTCTTGGAGGTCGGGATCGTGGTGTTGCGGTCGATCATCTTGGTCATGATGCCGCCCATGGTCTCGACGCCCAGCGACAGCGGGGTAACGTCGAGCAGCAGGATGCCCTCGACGTCGCCGGTGAGCACGCCGCCCTGGACGGCAGCGCCGTCGGCAACGACCTCATCGGGGTTCACGGACATGTTGGGCTGTTTGCCGGTCATGGTCTTGACGAGCTCCTGGACAGCGGGCATACGGGTGGAGCCGCCGACGAGGATGACCTCGGTCAGATCGGAGAGCTTGAGCTTGGCGTCGCGCAGGGCGTTGGTGACAGGCTGCTTGCAACGCTCGAGCAGGTCGCGGGTGATCTTCTCGAACTCGGCGCGGGTCAGCGTGTAGTTGAGGTGCAGCGGGCCGGACTGGTTCATGGTAATGAACGGCAGGTTAATGGTGGTCTGCTGGGCGGCGGAGAGCTCCTTCTTGGCGTTCTCGGCGGCCTCCTTCAGACGCTGCAGGGCCATGGGGTCCTGACGCAGGTCGACACCGTTCTCCTGCTGGAACTTATCGGCCATCCAGTCGATGACGCGCTGATCCCAATCGTCGCCGCCCAGGTGGTTATCGCCCGAGGTGGACAGAACCTCAAACACGCCGTCGGCGAGGTCGAGGATGGAGACGTCGAAGGTGCCGCCGCCCAGGTCGAAGACCAGGATGCGCTGGTCAGTGCCCTGCTTGTCCAGGCCATAGGCAAGAGCAGCAGCGGTCGGCTCGTTGACGATACGCTTGACGTTGAGGCCGGCGATCTTACCGGCGTCCTTGGTGGCCTGACGCTGGGCGTCGTTGAAGTAGGCCGGGACGGTGATGACGGCGTCGGTGACGGTCTCGCCCAGATACTTCTCGGCGTCGGCCTTCATCTTGGCGAGCGTCATGGCGCTCACCTGCTCGGCGGTGTAATCCTTGCCCTCGATGTCGACGACGGCACGGCCACCCTGGCCCTCCTTGACCTCGTACGGCACGGTCTTGATCTCAGAGGTGCACTCGGAGTACTTGCGGCCCATGAAGCGCTTGATGGAGAACACGGTGTTCTTGGGGTTGGTGACAGCCTGGTTCTTAGCGGCCTTACCCACGACGCGGTCGCCGTCGGCACGGAAGCCCACGACGGACGGGGTGGTGCGGTCGCCCTCGGCGTTCACGATAATGGTCGGGGAACCGCCCTCGAGAACGGCCATTGCGGAGTTAGTAGTACCAAGGTCGATACCAAGAATCTTGCCCATTAGAAATTCCCTCTCTCTTGTGCGTTTGCACCGACTCGGCGGTCTGCCGAGCGGTGTTTCGGCTTGTCTTTCAGGATGTAGTGTATCCCCTTATGGGCCGGAATATACAAAATCTAAGTCAATTCATATAAGATTTCTTATTGTCGAGAGTTTAGGTTCGCAAATACGCAGGTAGACGCCCTGTTTGAGTTCTGGACAAATCTATCGAGATCTATGTAGAGATGGCTGAGGTTTGGGCCGGAGCCACACGGAGTGGTCTTGGGGCTACCCCGAGGAAGGCGTGACCCGTTTTGAGCGTCGATTCCGGGACACGCTTTCCAAAAGCACGCTCAATCGCCCTATATTTCAAGTCACCTTTAGCTAACATTTACGCAGCTCAACGGCCTCACCTGCATGTTTTTTAGTAAGCCGCGGCATACTCGGCGAACGGTATGAAGATGCCGGCCAGAGGGTATTGCAAACGGTCGCTCCCGTGGTATGTTTTTGCCCGAATCAAACCGGCGCGCATCGCCTGTAGCGTCGGTCAACAGAGAGGAAACTACCATGGCTCATCCCGTAATTGATGCCGACGAGTGCATCGCTTGTGGCGTTTGCGTCGACTCCTGCCCCGCTGGCGTTCTGGAGCTCCAGGACGTCGCTACCGTCGCTGACGAGGATTCCTGCGTCGCCTGTGGCGCTTGCCAGGACGCTTGCCCCGCCGGCGCGATCACCGAGATCGTCGAGGAGTAACAACTCCCCACTTGCACACTCAAAAGTACACCGTGCACAAAAAGGAGGCCTCCGCATCGCCGCGGAGGCCTCCTTTTTTTGCATTCGTGGGCAGCTAATTTGGCACCGCCGTTGGTTGAACTCGCGCCAGCGAAAACGCCCCATTTGAGGCAAGGTGGCCTGAAAGAGGAGGGAAGCGTACTTTGGTACGCGACCGACGATTGAAGGCCAGATTGTCCAAATGGGGCGTTTGCAGCGTCGGCTAAGAGAAATCGTCTTCGTAGGGCATCAGGTCTGCTAGGTAGCCTTTCTCCTTGAGTATGGTCTCGATCTCGTCGAGGGTCTGCTCGTCTTCTGCTGCGATGCGATGGAAGTGATAGCCACTCGTCACCGTCAGCAGCGGGAAGCTCTTGCCGCTGGCAATACCCTCAAGATAGCGCTCGATATCGCGACGATTGCGAATGTCCAGATCGGCTGTGATCTTGCCATACACGCGGTGGTTGACGATTACATTGAGCACGGCACCACCCGCGTCGACGATGCTCGTGAGCTCGACACTTGCCTGCTCCACGCTATGGTGCA
Organism: Collinsella sp.; assembly: GCA_037237765.1. Taxonomy (GTDB): domain Bacteria; phylum Actinomycetota; class Coriobacteriia; order Coriobacteriales; family Coriobacteriaceae; genus Collinsella. The sequence goes on from JAXXEN010000015.1 coordinate 170,888, forward strand.
CCTTGACCAGGCGCGTGGGCACGGCGGGGCTGCTGGGGGCCTCCTGCAGCACGTAGCCGCGATTGGTGGCGACGATATCGTGCCCATCGGCGCGCAGCAGGGCGATGTCTTGCACGACAATCTGGCGGCTCACACCCACCTCACGAGCAAGCGCACTGCCCGAGACAGGGTCTTTGGCTCCCTCGAGCACGCCCATGATGGCACGGCGACGCTCGCGGGCGTCCATTATTTACCGTCCAGCAGACGAAGGTGCTTAAGCGAGAGGTCGAGAATCGGCGCAGAGTGCGTCAGCGCCCCCGAGCTAATAAAGTCAACGCCCAGGTCGGCGAGCGCGCGGATATTGCTGGCATCCACATTGCCCGAGCACTCGGTCTTGGCGCGATCGGCGATAAGCTCAATCGCAGCAGCCATGTCGTCGTGGGTCATGTTGTCGAGCATGATGATATCGGCACCGGCCTCAACTGCCTCGCGCACCATGTCCAGGTTCTCGCACTCAATCTCGACCGTCGCGGTAAACGACGCATGGGCGCGCGCCATCTCAATCGCGCGTGCCACGCCACCGGCGGCGTCGATGTGGTTGTCCTTGAGCATGACAGCCGTCGACAGGTTGTAACGGTGGTTGCTGCCGCCGCCGATCTCGACCGCGGCCTTCTCAAAGACGCGCATGCCCGGCGTGGTCTTGCGCGTGTCGACGAGCACGGTCTTGGTACCCTCGAGCGCCGCTGCCATGTTGTGCGTGTAGGTGGCGATACCGCTCATACGCTGTAGATAGTTGAGCGCCACGCGCTCGCCCGAAAGCAGCACGCGCGCGTCGCCGCGCACTTGGCCCACGTGGTCGCCGGCGTGCACCTCATCGCCATCGACGACATCAAACAGCACCGAGCTCTGCGGATCCAGCAGCTCAAAGGTGCGAGCGAACACGTCCAGGCCGGCGATGATGCCATCGGCCTTGGCGATGAGCTCCACCGTGGCGGGACGCGCCGTGGGGCACACGCTCGCCGTGCTCACGTCCTCAAACGTAATGTCCTCGCGCAGGGCCTGCAGGATCAGATCATCGACGACGAGCTTCATGGTAATGGGATTCATGGTCTACTCCTCCACGGCCTGCGTGCTGGCGGCACGGGCCAGATCATCGATTGCCAGGGTGTCGGCGCTCAGGGCGCGATGACGGCCATCGAGCGCGGGATCGCCCGCCTGCTCTACGGCCAGTGACTCGCCGGTACGCATGTACCACGCGGCGCGGCGGCCCCAAACCAGAGACTCGAGCAGGCTGTTTGATGCAAGGCGGTTCTTGCCGTGAACGCCGTTGCAAGCCGTCTCGCCCGCGGCGTAGAGCTCGAGCATCGAGGTGCGGCCGTCCTTGTCAACCCACACGCCGCCCATAAAGTAGTGCTGCGTGGGCGTAACGGGGATGGGCTCGTCCAAGATGTCGCGGCCGTCCTCCAGGCAGCGTGCGCGGATGTTGGCGAAGTGCCCGGTCACCACGTCGCGCTCGACGGGGGCAAAGCTCAGCCACTCGTGCTCGGTACCGTCCTGCTTCATCTGCTCGCGAATGGCGGCGGCGACCACATCGCGCGGCTGAAGCTCATCGGTAAAGCGCTCGCCGGCGGCGTTGAGCAAAATCGCGCCCTCGCCGCGGCAGCTCTCGCTGATCAGGAAGGTGCGGCCCGGTTGCGGCGAGAACAGCCCCGTGGGGTGAATCTGCACGTAGTCCAGGTGCTCCATCTTAATGCCATGCTCCTGAGCAATGTAGCAGGCATCGCCCGTGAGCTGCGGGTAGTTGGTCGAATGGTCGTATACGCCGCCGATACCGCCCGTAGCCCACAGCGTGTGGCGGGCATGGATCTTAAACGGCTCGCCGGCATGCACGCCCTCGGTGGCATTTGCCAGCTCGTCGGCGGGACGAACAGAGCTGTCCTCGTCCACGGGAACGGCGACGGCGCCGGTGCACACCGTGGCGCCGTCACGCTCGCCCGTCAGGATGTCGGTCATGGCCACGTGCTCCAAAATCTGCACGTTATCCAGCTTGTGAACGGCCTGGAGCAGCTTGGTCGTGATCTCCTTGCCCGTAATGTCGGCATGGAAGGCAATACGCGGACGGCTGTGCGCGCCCTCGCGGGTAAAGTCGAGGCTGCCGTCGGCCTTGCGCTCAAAATCCACGCCTATCGCCAGCAGGTCGTTGATGACCGAGCGGCTCGAGCGGATCATGATGTCGACGCTCTCGCGGCGGTTCTCGTAGTGGCCGGCGTGCATGGTGTCCTCAAAGAAGGCATCATAGTCGGAGCCTTCGGGCAGCACGCAGATTCCGCCCTGCGCGAGCATCGAGTCACACTCATCGACAGCGCCCTTGGAGAGCATGATCACGCGCGTGCTCGTCGGCAGATTGAGGGCCGCGTACAGGCCCGCCACGCCGCAACCGGCAATGACAACGTCGCACTCCATATCGGGGTATTGTTTGGTTTCCACAGGAATCCTCTCCCTTGTAATGTGACATAAGGGACTGTCCCTCATGTCACATTGGCTTAGCGCGCCGCGTACTCGAGCATGCGGTCGAGCGTGAGTTTGGCTTGGTCGGCAGCCTCGTCCGACACGCCGATCTGCACCTCGCCCTCGCCCGTCTCCAGGCAGCGCACGAGCTTTTCGAGCGTGATGAGATCCATGTTGACGCAGGTGGGTTGCACCGCGGGGAAGTAGAACTTTTTGCCGGTGCCCTCGCAGCGGCGCTCGAGCTCGTAGAGCACGCCGCGGACCGTCACGATGATGAACTCACTCGCGTCCGAATCCTCGGCGTACTTGATGATGCCGGCGGTGGAGCCGATGTAGTCGGCCTCGGCAAGGACGTCGGCCTTGCACTCGGGGTGCGCCAGCACGAGCGCATCGGGATGCGCCTCCTGCGCGTCGACAATCTGCTCGACGGTGATGATGTGATGGCGCGGGCAGTAGCCATTGTTGAGGATGACGTGCTTTTGGGGCACCTGCTCGGCTACGAAGCGGCCCAGGTTTTGATCGGGGATGAACAGGACGTGCTGCTGCGGCAGCTCGGACACGATCTTGACGGCGTTGGAGCTGGTGACGCACACGTCGCTCCAGCTCTTGATCTCGACCGTCGAGTTGACGTAGCAGACCACGGCAAGGTCGTCGCCGTACTCGGCGCGCGCCGCATCGACCGTCTCGCGCTTGACCATGTGCGCCATGGGGCAGTCCGCGCCCGGCTCGGGCAGCAGCACGGTCTTGGTGGGGTTGAGCAGCTTGGCGCTCTCGCCCATAAACTCCACGCCGCACAGCACGATGGTCTGCTGCGGCAGGCTCTTGGCGAGCTTTGCCAGGTAGAAGCTGTCGCCGACGTAATCGGCAACGGCTTGGACCTCGGGCGCCACATAGTAGTGCGCCAGGATCACCACGTCACGTTGGGTTTTTAGTTGTTGAATGGCCTCGACAAGCTCTGCGGGCACCAGTGCCGCGCGCTCCGTTGCCGTCGTTGCCGATGCTAGGCCAGCCGCGATATCGCGTGCAAGCTCCGACGCATCCATGTTCGCGCTCTGTGCCATCAAGGCCCCTCTCTTTTGGCGAATCTTGGGGCTTTAGTATGACACCTAGGTTTACAGCTGACAAGACAGCTGTAAACCTAGGTGTAAAGTTGAACTAAAGATTCAATCATGCGGCAGGTCCATTTTCGAACTGGCAAGCTGAGGATAGCCGAGCTCTCGATAGCGTAGGAGGCATCTTTGGACGGCCGCCGCGCATGGTCGACGGCATGCCCGCCAGGCAATCGCTCGCCGGCGCCAATCCGCTACAGTGGAGCAGCCGCCGGGGTCAGCTGCTTGATATAGGCCCACATGCGCTGCTTGGCCGCTTTGTCGGTCAGCGCCGCCTCAAAGCCATCGAGCGCGAGCACGCGGCGGCCCTGCACATGGGCGATCAGACCGGGCTTGAGCATGGCGGTGTCGAAGTCATCAATCGCCACGAGCATGTCGGCGTAGGTTTCGCGCATGACATCGGCCGCGCTGTTATCGAGCAGCAGCACCGCCTCGGGGTCCAAGGCCTCAAGCGCCTCGCGGAACAGGTCGCACGGCAGGGCGTGGCCCACCGCCACAGCTCCGTCGCCTGCGCCGGCAACACTCGCCAGCACACAAAAATCTTCGGGCGCGTAACCGATTGCCCCGAGCGCCTTGCGCAATGCGGCACCATCCGCGCCGGCGGCAAGTTCGCCGCCCGAACGCTCGGCATCATCCAAATCGCCTTTGACCAGTACGATCGGCGAGCACGCGTTGCCCGCGATGCGCACGCCACGGGCCGCAAGCGATGCAAGCTCCTGCTCGGCCGCCTGGGCGATGGCTTCTTTTTTCTGGCTTTGTGACGTGGGCATGCGCTCTCCAATCGTTTGCGTGCCCACCATTATATAAAAGAGCCGCCCGTGAGTGGTTGCTTTGCGGGTCGTTGGGTATAAGCACGGTCGTACTGAGTTTTACGCGACCGAGCCGCGTCGCATCATGGAGGTCACCATGGCTGACATTAAGCAGATTACCCCCGAGAACTTCGATTCCGTCGTTAACGGCAACCTTCCCGTACTGGTTGATTTTTGGGCGCCCTGGTGCGGGCCCTGCCGATCGCTCTCGCCCATCGTGGACGAGGTAGCCGACGAGCTGGCCGGCAAGCTTGCCGTTGCCAAGTGCAACGTCGATGACAATCAGGACCTGGCCATGAAGTTTGGCGTCATGAGCATCCCCACGCTGATTGTCTTTAAGAACGGTGAGGAGGTCGACCGCTCGGTCGGCGCGCTGCCCAAGGCAAGGCTGCAGGCACTGCTGGAGAAGCACCTGTAATACGCTGGTTACATTTTGGCGTCCTGCCGCCGTCCATGAGCGCTTTTGCACCGCTCGCCGGACTTCTGGGTGTACCGCGTGCGACCACGGATAGTATGGTAGATACAAACAGCCCCCAGTGAACGGGTGCGGGTCAGACGGACTCGCACCCGTTTTCTTATGCGGTAGCGCCCCGTGCGGGCGTAGTAGAATCTGAACCACTGGATTGCCCCGAGCATAAGGAGATTTCCCATGCATGACGTCGGAATGAACATGAGTCAGCTTGCCATGAGCGTCAAGCAGGTCGACGACACCATCGAGCTCGCCCACGAGTGGAGCCATCAGCTGCTGCATGCGACCGAGAATTTTGACATGGAGCGCATTGGCGCCAAGCTCGAAGCTGCCATGACCGCACTGCACGAGGCGCATGACGCGCTCGAGGGCTACGAGGAAGCCATCGAGGCTGACCACAACTCCGTCGGCTCCGTAAAGCTGGTGTAGGGTGTCCGAACACGAACACGAGCACGGCTGCGGGCACGACCACCGCAACGGCACGGGCGACGAGGCGAGCTGCCGTTGCGGCGGCGGCTCCGAGCTGGTCCGTTTTTCGGTCACCGCGCCCGATGACCTACTGCGCCGCTTTGACGAGCAGATCGCACGCCGCGGCGACGTGGCCAACCGCTCCGAGGCAGTGCGCGATTTGATTCGCGCCTCAATCGCCAAAGAGCAAATGCGCACGCCCAATGAGCACGTTATCGGGTCGCTCACCATGATCTACGACCATCACACCGGCGACCTGACGCGCCGCCTGGACGAGGTGCAGCACGACTACACCGACGAGATCGTATCGACGATGCACGTGCATCTGGATCACCACAACTGTCTGGAGATTCTGGCGCTCAAGGGTCGCGGCGAGCGCGTCTACGAACTGGCCGACCGCCTGCTGGGCCTGCGCGGCGTTAAGCACGGCGAGCTCACCTGCGCCGCCACCAGGCAAAGTCTGGGGCTATAGCGGGATTTCCCGCAGCGCACCTGCCAAAAAGGGACAGGTTTGTTTTGGCAGGTTTAGAAGTTTTACCTACCAAAATAAACCTGTCCCTTTTTGGTCGGTTTTGATGAGGGGTGTCACATGCGGCATGTGCATATTCATGTGACGGGCATTGTGCAGGGCGTTGGCATGCGGCCATTTGTGTATCGCGAGGCTATGGCGCATGGCATTTGCGGCTGGGTACTCAATGCGGGCGACGGCGTGCACATCGAGGCGCATGCTTCGGTCGAGGCGCTCGACGGCTTTGTCGCCGCGCTGTCGGAGCACGCGCCTGCCGCGGCCCGCGTTGAGCATATCGCCGTTGCAGACCTGGAGCCCGACGCTTGGGATGCCGACGATGAGCAGGTCTTTCGTATCGTAGCGTCGCAGGATCAGACCGTGCACACGACGCTCATCTCCCCCGATATCGCCACCTGTGACGACTGCCTGCGCGAACTGTTCGACCCCGCCGACCGACGCTATCACTACCCCTTTATCAACTGCACTAACTGCGGCCCACGCTTTACCATCATCCGATCGCTGCCTTATGACCGAGCGGCCACGTCGATGGATTGCTTTCCCATGTGCCCCGAGTGTGCCGCAGAGTATGGCGACCCGCTTGACCGGCGCTTTCATGCGCAGCCCGATGCCTGCTTTGATTGCGGGCCGCATATTACCTGGCGCGAGGCAGAGGGCGACATGGAGCTCGAAGGCTCGGGGGCGACGCCAGCCGTCGGCAGCACGCGCGAAACCAGCGATGCCATTATTGACCGCTGTGTCGAGTTGCTGGCCAGCGGCGGTATTGTCGCCATCAAGGGCCTGGGCGGATTCCATCTGGCTTGCAACGCCGCCAACGAGCAGGCAGTGGTCGAGCTGCGCCGTCGCAAGCGCCGCAGCAACAAGCCGCTTGCCGTTATGGTGCGCAGCCTTGCCGATACTGAACGCCTGTGCCATGTCGATGATGCCGAGCGCGACTTGCTAACCGGTAGCATCCGCCCCATCGTGCTGTTGCGCCGGCGTGCTGTTGGCGAGGGAGATTCCCCCGACGCCCTTACACTCGCGCCATCCGTCGCGCACGACCTTCCCGAGCTCGGTGTTATGCTCCCCTACACCCCGCTTCAGCATCTATTGCTTGCCGCGGCAGAAGCCCGCGGTATGCACGCGCTCGTCATGACCAGCGGAAACCTGAGCGAAGAACCCATCGAGACCGACGATGACCTTGCCTGGGAACACCTCGTTGCCGCCGGCATCGCCGACGCGTTGCTCGGTAACGACCGCGCAATTCTGTCGCGCTACGACGACTCTGTGGTACGCGTGGTCGACGGCGCCGTTACGCCCGTTCGCCGCGCTCGCGGATATGCACCCCAGCCGCTGCCGTTGCCGGTGCTCAACGGTGCTCCGCCCTGCGTGCTCGCCTGCGGGCCACAACAAAAGGCAACGATTGCGCTCACGCGTGAAGGGACGAACGGCGAGGCAACCTGTTTTGTGTCGCAGCATATCGGCGATGTTGAAAACGGCGGGACCTTCGATGCCTGGAACGCCGCGCGCACGCGCTTGGAAGATCTCTTTGACTTGGCGCCCGCCGCCTTGGCCTGCGATCTACACCCCAGCTATCTATCGAGCCAGTGGGCGCGCGAGCAGGCGCGAAAATGCAATCTGCCGCTCGTTGAGGTGCAGCACCATCATGCGCATATCGCGAGCGTAATGGCCGAGGCTATCGTCGCGGACCAGCTTACAACCGACGCGCGCGTCCTTGGCATCGCCTTTGACGGCACCGGCGCCGGCACCGATGGGACCATTTGGGGCGGCGAGTTTCTTGTTGCAAGCCTTGGCGGCTTTGAGCGCGCCGCGCATTTGCGCACCTGGGCGCTCCCCGGTGGGGCGGCCTCCGTGCGCGACGCCCGCCGCAACGCCTTTGCCCTGCTCAGTGAGCTCGGCCTGCTCGAGCACCCAGGTGCCGCTCGGCTTTTGGACAGCCTCGACGAACAAACGCGCAGCGTGACAGCCACCATGATCGAGCGCGGCATCAACAGCCCGCGTACCAGCAGCATGGGGCGTCTCTTTGATGCCGCGGCAGCAATTCTGGGCATCTGCGACAAGGCAACCTACGAGGGCGAACCCGCCATAGAACTCGAAGCCGCCGCCTGGCGCGCGCTCGACAACGAAATCGCCCATTTTCCCGACGACAACGCCGGCTATTTCGCATCTGGCCCATCGTGGCTGGACGGCCCCTATGTTCTGGACCAGAAAGCGCTCTTTGAGGCACTTTTGGGAGGAATTGAAGCCGGAGCGCCCGCCGACAGGCTCGCACTCGATTTCCATGTCGCCGTCGCGCGCTCCTCGGCGCGCATCGCCAGCGATATCTGCGTGCACGAGGGCATCGACACCGTCGCGCTCTCGGGCGGCGTGTTCATGAACCGACTTCTGCTTCAGCTTCTCACCCGCGAGCTCAAAAGCGCAGGCTTTACTGTCCTTGTCCCCCACACCGTACCCGTCAATGACGGCTGCATCGCCTACGGTCAGGCAGCAGTCGCACGCACTCGCCTCGCACAGGTCGCGCCACAATAGGCTGTTCGGCCAGCCCGCAAGCCGCCGTCTCACAGGTGTAGCGCGTTTGCCCGCAGCGCCCGCGAGCGCTACCATCAACTGATGGATTATTGAGCGCCCGTCCAGCGCAAAGCGTATAAAAGGGGAACAATATGTGCCTTGCCGTTCCCGGTAAAGTAGTCAAACGCGACGACGACCTCAAGGCCACCGTCGACATGATGGGCATCGAGCGCCCCGTGTCGCTGCGACTCGTGCCGACGGCGCAGGTTGGCGACTATATTCTCGTACACGCCGGCTTTGGCATCCAGATTGTCGACGAGCAGGAAGCACAGGAAACGCTCGAGCTTGTTAATGCCATGTCCGAGCTGGTCGAAGAAGACCAGCTGACCACCAACCCGGCGGAGGCTTACTAGTGGCGCCCGAGCAGCCGGCGCGCTCCGGTATCGATTTCTCGGCATTCCGCGATCCCAAGCTGGCTCGCGAGCTCATCGAGCGCATTCATGAGCTTGTCGGCGACCGCACCATCAACCTTATGGAAGTCTGCGGCACGCATACCGTGAGCATCGGGCGCTATGGCTTTCGCTCCATTATGCCGGCCGGGCTCAAGCTGCTGAGCGGCCCGGGCTGCCCCGTCTGCGTCACCGCCAACCGCGACATCGACCACGCAATCGCGCTCGCCAACATAGACGGCGTCATCATCACCACCTTTGGCGACATGATGCGCGTGCCCGGATCATCCACCTCGCTCGCTGCGCAAAAGGCGGCGGGGCGCGATATCCGCATCGTCTATTCCCCGCTCGACGCGCTCGACATTGCCGAGCAAAACCCTGATCGCCCGGTCATTTTTATGGGCGTGGGCTTTGAGACTACGACGCCCACCATCGCCGCCGCCATCTTGGAGGCCGAGGCGCGCGGGCTTTTGAACTTCTCGGTCTATTGCGCCCACAAGACCACGCCGCCGGCGTTGCGCGCCATCGCTAACGACCCCGAGACCACCATCGACGGCTTTATCCTGCCGGGCCACGTCGCCACCATCACGGGCTTGGCGCCCTTTAGCTTTTTGGTCGACGAATTCAATACCCCGGGCGTGGTCACGGGATTTGAACCGGTCGATATCCTGCAGGGCATCTGCATGCTGGTCCAGATGGTTGTCGAGGACAGGCCGGCGATTGACAACGCCTACCGCCGTGGCGTCAACGCAGACGGCAACCCCGTGGCGCGCCAGCTGGTCGAGCAGGTGTTTGAGCCATGCGACACCACGTGGCGCGGGCTGGGGCCGATTGCGGCTTCGGGACTCGCCATTCGTCCCGAATTCTCGCGCTTTGATGCCCGCACCCGCTTTGATGTGCCCGTTGAGGCGACAGTCGAGCCGCGCGGGTGCCGCTGCGGCGACGTGCTGCGCGGGGCCATTACGCCGAGCGACTGCCCCCTGTTCGGCCACGCTTGTACGCCCGAGCATCCCGTCGGCCCCTGCATGGTGAGCTCCGAGGGCAGCTGCGCAGCATATTTCCGCTACCGAGGCTAATAGGTTCCGCCGTTCTAACGAACGGCGGACCAGTCGACGCTGCGCCTCACCCATATAATTCCACCCACGATTGGAGTTTTCGATATGTCCCATAGCGTTACCGATAGCACCGTCCTGTTGGGCCACGGCTCCGGCGGACAGATGATGAAGCGCATCATCGATGAGGTCTTTTTAGATGCCTTTGGTTCGCCCGAGCTGCTCGAAGGCAACGATGCCGGCGTCGCCGCGCTGCCCGCGAGCGGGCGCATCGCCATGTCGACCGACAGCTTTGTAGTCTCGCCGCAGTTCTTCCCCGGTGGCAACATCGGCCGCCTCGCCGTGTGCGGAACCGTCAACGACGTCGCGACCTCGGGTGCCAACGTGCGCTACCTATCGTGCGGCTTTATCCTCGAAGAGGGCTATCCCATGGATAAGCTCCACCAGATTGTGCAGACGATGGCCGAAACGGCACGCGAGGCGGGCGTGTCCATAATCACGGGCGACACCAAGGTGGTCGAGCGCGGCGGGGCCGACGGCGTCTACATCAATACCGCCGGCGTGGGCGAGGTGCCTGCGGGCGTGGCGCTCAGCGGCGCAAACTGCCAGCCCGGCGATGTCATCCTGGTATCGGGTACGCTGGGCGACCACGGCATCGCCATCATGAGCCAACGCGAGGGCCTAGCGTTTTCGAGCACCATCGAAAGCGACGCCGCGCCGCTCAACCACCTGATTGCCGATGTGCTTTCCGCAGCACCCGACACACGCTGCTTCCGCGACCCCACGCGCGGTGGCCTGGCCTCGACGCTCAACGAGTTTGCACAGGCCAGCGGCGTTGCCATGGAGGTCGACGAGGATGCCGTGCCCGTGCGTCCCGACGTGCAGGCCGCCTGCGAGATGCTCGGCTACGATGTGCTGCAGGTGGCAAACGAGGGCAAGATGGTTGCCGTCGTGCCGGCCGAACAAGCCGATGCGGCGCTGGCCGCCATGCGCGCCGCCCGCTACGGCGAGAATGCCGCCGTCATCGGTCGCGTGCTGCCACTTGCCGAGGGCACCCGCCCCGCCGTGCGCGTACGTACCGGTTGGGGCTCGACCCGCATCCTCGACATGCTCGTGGGAGAGCAGCTGCCGAGAATTTGCTAACGACAAAGGCTCAGGGCTATTAAAGATATTCAGATTCCAAACATGCCCGGCACGCATGCCCAGTATCATGGGGTGCGTTTTACAACTCAAGCGGCAGGAGCACCCATGGCAGCAGCTTTTTCCCATGTGATCTTTGACCTGGACGGCACCATTCTCAACACGCTCGAGGACCTGGCGGCCGCCGGCAACCATACCTGCGAGGCGCACGGCTGGCCCACGTTTGCCGTTGACGAGTACCGCTACAAGGTGGGAAACGGCATGCTCAAGCTGGTTGAGCGCTTTATGCCCGCCGAGTACGCAGGCGACGGCCGCATGTTTGAGCAGACGCTTGCCGAGTTTAGGGCTTACTACGGCGAGCACAAGGAAGACCACACCGCTCCCTATGCCGGCACGATCGAGATGCTCGACCGCTTGCGCGCCGCGGGCGTTCAGCTTGCCGTGCTCACTAACAAGGACCACGTCTCGGCGGCTCCGCTTATCGAAAAGTATTTTGGTTCCGAGCGCTTTGCGCTGGTGCAGGGCCGTGTCGATGCGTTTCCGCCCAAGCCCGAAGCACCCGTCACGCTGCATGTGATGGAAGAGCTAGGCGCCGACCCGGCGACCACGCTCTACGTAGGCGATTCCAATGTCGATATCCTGACCGGCCACAACGCCGGCCTTAAGAGTGCGGGCGTCAGCTGGGGTTTCCGCGGCCGCGCAGAGCTGGAAGCCGCCGGCGCCGACTACGTGGTGGACACCCAGGGCGAGCTCGCAGCGCTAATCCTGGGCGAGTAACGAGCGACACTGCTTAACGCAGCTGCGACAATGCTGTTGCGCGGAAAGTAGTCGTTGGGTGTTCCTATAGTTTTGTCAACCGTCGGGGCTACTCCCGGTAGGG
>JAXXEN010000002.1:0-68630 GCA_037237765.1 Collinsella sp.
CGTTCCTTTTCTGCCGGCTTTTTGGTACACTCCTTGTTGTCTTTGGGGACGTTCTTAAATGACTAGTCGTTGGGTACGTTTTTGTTTGACTAGTCATTCATGAACGTCCCCAACGACTACATAGCATGAGAGTGGATAATCTCCCAGTTTGGGCTCGCATTCAGGCTCAAAGTGGGAGATTATCCACTCTCGTTTCTGTTCTGCCTACATTTGTAGGAACAGTTCGTGGAGGCGGGTGTCTTCGTCGAGTTCGGGGTGGAAGGTTACGCCGAGCTGGTTGTCTTGGCGGGCGGCGACGATGCGGCCATCGACTTCGGCCAGGGCCTCGGCATCGCCGTGGACCTCGACGATGCGGGGCGCGCGGATAAACGTCAGCGGCACTTCACCGTCGATGCCGGCTATTTGCCCCTTGGTTCGAAAGCTGCCGAGCTGCCTGCCGTAGGCATTGCGCTCGACAAGTACATCCATGGTTTCCAGACGCGGCGTGCCCTTATCGTCATGGGCGGCAAGGTCGTGAGCCAGTAGAATCAGGCCGGCGCAGGTGCCCAGGACGGGCATACCTTCAGCGATACGGGCACGAAGCTCCTCGAGCATGCCGAGCTCGGCAAGTAGCTTGCCCTGAACGGTGGACTCGCCGCCGGGAAGTACCAGACGGTCAAAGTCCTGCTTCAAATCAGCCGCCTGTCTCAGCTCAATACAGCGCGCGCCCAGCTCGGATAGTCTTGCCTCGTGCTCGGCAAATGCGCCTTGGACCGCCAGCACGGCGACCGTTTGGTCTGCATAATCGCTCATGTGCGATCCTTTCTGCCGGACTAGCGTCCGCGCTCCTCCATGATGATTTCGATCTCGTCGGCGTTGATGCCCACCATGGCCTCGCCCAGGTCCTCCGAAAGCTCGGCGATGAGCTTGGCATCGGTGAAGTTTGCCACGGCCTTGACGATGGCGGCGGCGCGCTTGGCGGGGTCGCCGCTCTTAAAGATGCCCGAGCCGACAAAGACGCCCTCGGCGCCCAGTTGCATCATCAGCGCGGCGTCGGCAGGGGTCGCTACGCCGCCGGCGGCAAAGTTCACAACGGGAAGCTTGCCCGTGGCATGGACCTCGCGCACCAGCTCGACCGGAACCTGCAGTTGCTTGGCTGCCTCAAAGAGCTCATCATCGCGCAGGGCAACAACGTCGCGGATTTGCTTTTGGATCTTGCGCATGTGGCGCACGGCCTGGACCACGTCGCCCGTGCCCGGCTCGCCCTTGGTGCGAATCATCGTGGCGCCCTCGGCAACACGGCGCAGCGCCTCGCCCAGATCGCGGGCGCCGCAGACAAACGGCACGTCAAACTGGGTCTTGTCGATGTGATAGACGTCATCGGCAGGGGAGAGAACCTCGGACTCATCGATGTAGTCGATCTCGATGGCCTGCAGGACCTGCGCCTCGACGATGTGACCGATGCGGCACTTGGCCATGACGGGGATGGAGACGGCCTCCTGGATGCCCTTGATCATCTTGGGGTCGCTCATGCGCGAGACGCCGCCTGCGGCACGGATGTCGGCCGGGATGCGCTCGAGAGCCATGACGGCGCAGGCGCCTGCCTCCTCGGCGATGCGTGCCTGCTCGGGCGTGGTAACGTCCATGATGACGCCGCCCTTGAGCATCTGCGCGAGCTCGCGATTGAGTTTGACGCGATCGGCCTTGCTGGTCTGTTCTGCCATGGTTGCTCCCTTGGTTGGCATGTGCATTGCTTGACGGAACATCCTATCGGGGAGCTGGGTATGGCAAAATACTCAGTTTTCGAGATAATAATAAGGTCAGCTTAATACCAGATTGAACAGCTCGATAAGGTCAGGTGGCAAACTCATGCTTGACTACAATTTGGAAAAGCGCGGCGAGGCATCGCTCTATGAATATGTTTACCAGCAAATTCGAGATGATATCGTAGCTGGACGCATTGCGGCGGGGGAGCATTTGCCGTCTAAGCGCGCCTTTGCCAGTCATCTGGGAATCAGTGTCATTACCATCGAGAATGCATATAGCCAGTTACTTGCCGAGGGCTATATTTGCTCAATGCCACGTCGTGGCTACTACGCATGCGAGCTTCCGGATGCACCGGTTTTGGCTTCGGCTGCGGAGGGCATCGACCGAGATGCCGTCTCTGTGGGCCCCAGCGAGCATGATGTCCGCGGGCGGGTCGAGCGATTCGATGCACTTTCTCCTTCCGCTTTGGAGGCGGCGCGGCTTTGGCAAAGCGCGCTACGAGCGGCGCTGACATCCGAAGACGAACGCGAAATCTTTTCGACCGCACCGGCACAGGGCACCGCTCGGCTACGACGCGCAATTGCTCATCATCTGCGTGGGACAAGGGGTATGAATGTCGACCCCAACAACATCGTTATCGGTGCGGGCGCCCAGCTGCTCGATACCATGTTGGTTCAGTTGCTTGGAGCCGACAAGGTGTATGCCGTTGAGGATCCGGGCTATTTGCGTCTGACGCGCATCTATCAGGCTATGGGTTGCAAAGTTCGACATATCCCGTTGGATGATGAGGGCGTGGACTTGAGCACTCTGCAGAAAAGCGGGACCGATGTCCTTCACCTGATGCCGTCCCATCAGTATCCGACCGGCCTTGTGACGAGCATTGCGCGTCGCTATGCGCTTCTGAGCTGGGCTGCCGAACGGCCGGGTCGATATCTCATCGAAGATGACTTCGATTGCGAGTTTCGTCTGGCCGGCAAGCCGATTCCTGCGCTCGCGTCGATCGATGCCGCCCAGTCGGTTATCTACACTAATACGTTTTCGAAGAGCCTGTCTTCGGCGTTGCGCCTAGCGTACATGGTGTTGCCCGACGAGCTGATGGAGCGGTTTAGGCGCGACCTTGGTTTTTACGCCTCGTCGGTTAGCTCCATAGATCAAGTTGCATTGGCTCGCTTGCTGGAATCGGGTGATTACGAGCGTCATGTGAACCGCGTGCGCGTTCGTGCCCGCGAGGCGCGTGATGGCCTAGTGGCGCTTGTACGGAAGGCATTTCCGGCAGGGGAAGTCTCGATCGAGCATGCAGACGCGGGCCTTTACTGTATCGTGGTTGCGGAGCGTAGAACGGGCGGAAGCACTTTTGCACGGGCCCTCACGCGCTCGAGTATCCCGTTTATCGATATCAGTGACTGTTATTGGTGTGCCGATGGCGCATCTGTCCCTGAAAACTCAAGTCAAATTCTTGTTCAGTATGATGATCTGAGTCCAAAAGTGCTTAATACCTTGGAATTGCAGCTAATGGGGGCGCTCTGCAATCTAAGTGAGTAGACTTTTAGCACTTTGGCGACCAGGCAGTTTTGTAACAAGCTATCTACCTGCGGTTTTGAAAAGCAGGATGACCGGCCTGCTCGGGATGTTCAAAAAAGTCTACTCACTTGCCGCGCAAAGCTTCTACATGAGAAAAAATGGGGTTTTCAACAGGGTTTCGTCCAGCTCTCGGCAAGCTTTTGGCCAGTTGGGGAGGGCTGTTGAAAACTTGGCAGTCCGTTCGGCGCCATTTTTGCTGCGTTCGCGCCAATGCGTGACTGATTGGGTTGAAATTCGTGTTTTCCTGTGCCTATGAAGGATCTACTTTGTGACATATCAGCTTTTAGGTACTGGCGTTTGCCTCCTCAAGTCCGCGCTTTGTGTCCGCCGCTTCCACGACCGGAAGAAGACCGGCAGCGATATGATCTCGCCCGCAACCCGACGGCTGCGGTCGCGCTCGGTTTTCCGTTGTATACATTGGTTCGGACGAGAAACAAACGGACTTGTCCTGCCAGCATTAGGCAGCGGCTGTTTCTTGGTGAGCTCCCCAGGGAATCCGTGCTGGAAACGGAGCATGGGTTTTTGGTTACGTCTCCTCTACTGACGACATTCATCATGTCGCGGCATCTGACGGATCTTCAGCTTCTTTTGGTATTGGCGGAGATGTGTGGCTTGTTTGCGGTGTGTGCCCTGCCGGCGGCACTTGAGGCGGAGCTTTCGCGTGCAATTGATTCGGGCGCGATTTCGACAACGGTCGGTTGGGTGCGCTGCCCGTCCGAGGACGGCACCGCCTCAAATTTATGGCGTCGAGACGCTTTGGTTTTGGGCGGAGACCTTGACCGTTTTTGTTCAGATGTTTGCGGGATGCGTTACGGCAATAGATTTATGGCGGTATCGCAACTCGTTCCATTGGGTGCCGCGTCGCCTTTTGAGGTCGAGGCGTATTTGTTGCTTGGACTGCCGCGAGCCCTGGGAGGCGAAGGTTTTTGCGGCATAGAGCCTAATGTTGAAGTGATGCTAAGCACAAGTGCTCGAGCGATTGTGGGAAAGTCCCGTGTATATATCGACCTACTTCTTTCTTCGCCGGACGGCAGGCGACAGGTGGCCATTGAATGTCAGGGAAAGGCCTCGCACGGACGCGCAGGGGATGGCTTGCGTGACGCTGACCGCATGACGGCCCTTCAGGCCATGGGCTACGATGTGCTTCTCCTGACACACAGACAGATATCGGATGAGGATAGATTCCGCGCGATCGTTAAGGCCATATGCAGGATGCTCGATGCTGAATATCGTGATAAAAGCTCGGATGAGCAAAGGGCTGAGACATTACTCCGGTCTGAACTATTCGTTGACTGGACAAAATTGGGAGTAATTGACGGAAAGATGCCCGTTAGACACAAAATGGCTCGATCGTGGACGGCTGCGAATCTAAGTGAGTAGACTTTTGGCACTTTGGCGACTAGGTCGTTTTGCAACAAGGCATTTACCTGCGGCTTTATAAAGTGATATGGATGGTCTGCTCGGCAAGTTCCAAAAAGTCTACTCACTTAGTTTTTGACGAGAAGCCGATGCCGAAGGCGGTCCTATTTCAGGGCGTTAACAAGTTCGTGAGGCACGAAAAAGGCCCGAACCAATACGGTCCGGGCCTCATCGAGCTTGAGGTTATGTCTCAGGCGGTTGGCTTAGCCAAAGTAGCGCTTGAGCAGGCCGGCGAAAGCCTTGCCGTGGCGGGCCTCGTCGCGAGCCATCTCGTGCACGGTGTCGTGGATGGCATCGAGGCCAGCGGCCTTGGCGCGCTTGGCAAGATCGGTCTTGCCGGCGGTGGCGCCGTTCTCGGCCTCAACGCGCATCTCGAGGTTCTTCTTGGTGGAGTCGGTCACGACCTCGCCCAGGAGCTCAGCGAACTTGGCGGCGTGCTCGGCCTCCTCGTGGGCAGCCTTCTCCCAGTACAGGCCGATTTCGGGATAGCCCTCGCGATGAGCGACGCGAGCCATGGCCAGGTACATACCGACCTCGGAGCACTCACCCTCAAAGTTGGCGCGCAGGTCGGCAACGATGTCCTCAGAGACGCCCTCCATCTTGGCGACGCCCACGACGTGCTCGGCAGCCCACTCGAGCTGACCCTCCTCCTGCTTCAGGAAGCGAGAACCGGGAACGCCGCACTGGGGGCACTTGAAGTCCTCGGGCAGCTGGTCGCCGTCGAACTCTTCCACATAACCGCAAACGGGGCAAACAAACTTCATGATTCGATCCTTTCGATCGATGGCGATTGTGCGCTCGTCCGGTCCCGTAAGGGCCCTCTCCGGACGTGCGTCTTGACGAGTTCTATTATCCATAAATGCAACCAAATGTGAAGCCTATTAGGAATGATTTTTAATAAAACAATTTCGAGATATGAAGATGTTGATTGATTAACGATTGGGAGGCCGTCTGCGATCTTTGCTGAGTACAATCGGGCGAGCAAATGTTGACCTATCAACAAATGAAGGAGTTTCCTTTATGCATCTAGCCCGTCGTGCCTGGTGCCGAACATATCAGACGGTTTTTCGCATTGCATTGCCGATCCTGCCCTATACCGAGCCGCGCATTTTAGAGCATGCCGAGGATGTGCCCGCGGTGCTTCAAAAGCGCTCGATCCAGAAGGTCCTTATCGTGACGGATCCCGGCATTGCCCGTCTGAGGCTCACGGCACCGCTCGAGACGGCGCTCGCATCCAGGGGGATTGGCGTTACGGTTTATGCCGAAACGCGTGCGAACCCCACGGTCTCAAACGTGGAGGAAGCGGCGTCCCTGTACCGAGAGAGCGCCTGCCGGGCCATTATCGGCTTTGGCGGAGGATCAGCCATGGACTGCGCCAAGGGCGTGGGCGCACGCATTGCGCAGCCAAACAAGCCCATCAACAAGATGCGCGGCCTGCTGCGGATTCATCGTCGCCTGCCGCTGCTCATCGCCGTTCCCACTACCGCCGGTACGGGAAGCGAAGTCACGCTTGCGGCGGTAATTACCGATGACGGGACGCACTACAAATACCCCATTAACGACTTTGTGCTCATCCCGCGTTTTGCAGTCCACGACCCCGAGTTTACGTGCGGCTTGCCCGCCTCCATTACGGGGCAAACGGGCATGGACACCCTGACGCATGCCGTCGAGGCCTTTATCGGACGAAGCACCACGCCCTATACGCGCAAGATGGCGCGACAAGCGGTTCAACTCATCCACGACAATTTGCTCGAGGCCTATGAGCATGGCGATGACATGCGTGCGCGTCGCAATATGCTTTCGGCGGCGTATAAGGCGGGTGTTGCCTTTACGCGCTCCTATGTTGGATACGTTCACGCCATCGCACACAGCTTGGGTGGGCGTTACGGGATTCCGCACGGCTTGGCCAACGCTATCATCCTGCCGCATATGCTTCGCGCCTATGGCGAAGCTGCTGCTCCTAAGCTCGCCGATCTTGCCCGCATGGCCGGTATCGCGCCGGCTAACGCGCAGGACAGCCTGGCGGCCGAGGCCTTTATCGATTGGATCGATTGCATGAACGAGATCCTGGGAATCCCCAAATATGTCTCGGGCATTCGCCGCTCCGACATTCCCGAGATGGCGGCGCATGCCGATACCGAGGCCAATCCGCTGTACCCCGTTCCGCTTTTGATGGACCGCTTGGAGCTCGAGCGTATGTACGAGGTCGTCGCGGGTGGTATGTTTGAGGACGAGAACTAGGAGGGTGCCATGAACACCGAGGAAATTGCGCGCATCGTCGGCGATCAGCGCACTTACTTTAAAACGCACGCTACGTTTGATGTCGATGCCCGACGTCGCGCGCTCGTGAGTTTACGCGATGCGGTACGGGCGCACGAGGCCGATATTGCCCATGCACTCAAGACCGATTTGGGAAAGTCGCATGACGAGGCATATATGTGCGAGATCGGCACGTCGCTTTCCGAGATTCGTCATCAGATCGCTCACGTGGCTCGATGGAGTCGTCCGCGCCTGCGTCCGTGCGATCTCGCTAACGCCGTGAGCGTGTGCAAAACGCAAGCCGTGCCCTATGGCGTCACACTTATCATGGCTCCGTGGAACTACCCGTTTTTGCTAACACTCGAGCCGCTCGCCGGCGCCCTTGCCGCGGGCAATACCGTGGTCATCAAGCCGAGTGCCTATGCTCCGGCATCGAGCGCGGTGCTCAAGCAAATCTGTGAAGAGGCATTTGATCCGTGCCTGGTGACGGTTGTCGAGGGCGGGCGCGCCGAAAACGAAGCGCTGCTCGATGAGTGCTGGGACAAGATCTTCTTTACCGGTAGCGTTCCGGTCGGCAAGCTCGTTATGGAGCTCGCGAGCAAAAACCTCACGCCCGTGACGCTTGAGCTGGGCGGCAAGAGCCCCTGCATCGTGGATGCGACGGCAAACTTGAAGGTCGCGGCACGGCGTATCGCCTTTGGCAAATGGCTCAACGTGGGGCAGACCTGCGTGGCGCCCGACTACCTGCTGGTCGATACGCGCGTGCACGACGAGCTGCTGGGCCTCATCAAGGAAGAGGTCCGCCGTATGTTTGGCGAGCATCCGCTCGATAACGAGGATTACGGGCATATCGTCAACGCCAAGCATTTTGCGCGCGTGCGCGGGCTGATCGATCCCGATAAGGTCGTGCTTGGAGGCACCGCGCGGGAGACTTCGCTGAAGATCGAGCCGACGATTTTGGACGGCGTGACCCCCGATGACGCCGTGATGCAGGAGGAGATCTTCGGTCCCATCTTGCCGGTGCTGACGTTTGAGAGCCTAGACGAGGCCGAAGCGTTTATTACGGATCGTCCGACGCCGCTGGCCCTGTATATCTTTAGTCAGGATCGCGCAGTTCAGCAGCGCTTCGTGCGTTACGTGCCCTTTGGCGGTGGCTGTGTCAACGACACGATCATGCACTTGGCTACGAGCCATATGGGCTTTGGCGGCATGGGCGCGAGCGGTATGGGGCAGTACCATGGGCGCGAGAGCTTCGATACGTTTAGCCACAAGAAGAGTATCGTGAACAAGGCAACTTGGCTGGACGTGCCGTTTCGGTATGCGCCCTACGCAAGCTGGAAGCACAAGTTCGTGCGCATGTTTGTGCATTAGAAAAGGGCGCAGGTAATACGAACAAGTGTTCCTATTACCTGCATTTTGCGTTAGACTACTGTTATGGAGCACGGATGGGCCAACTCCCTTTAGAAGGGATTTGGTATGAACGTAAGCGATGTTATTTCGTTATTGGCGTTGTTGATTGCGGCTATCGAACTCGGTCTGTTTATCGGCCGAATGAAATAGCCGCCCCCGCGTAAGCGAAGACGGCCACTTCTCACGATGAAAACGTGTATCGGAGTTGGCAAGACCCGCGGCAACGGGTGCCATCCGTGTTCCTATCTTATCTGCAAGCGTTCTGTCGCGCAAGCGTTGAGGCAAACGATTGAAGGACGCAGACAGGATGTATTTGTGTCCGCACGGGACCGTAGACTTCTCAATAAGGTTACACACCGGTTTATCCGGCCGTTAGGGGAGTTGCTATGTACGAGCCTTCACGTGTTCTTCTGTCGTTTCACATCGCAGGATTTCAATATGCCGACGGCGCTTTGGTCCTAGGCGATCTTAAAGCGGGCGATAAACTGACGCTGTGTGCCGAGCGCGATAATCCCCATGACCCCGAGGCAGTTGCGATCTACTATGGCAAGACCAAACTTGGCTACGTTCCGGGAAACGAGGTCGGCCCACTGTCCCTGATGATGTATTACGGCCACGAGGACGTATTTGAGGCCCGTGTGCAACAGGTTGCTCCCGAGCGCAGCCCGTGGCATCAGGTGCGCGTTGGGCTCTATGTGGTGGATGCTCGCTAGTCGGCAATGGAGGCTGCCATGTTTGATGACGATGACCTGTTCGATCTGACAGATGATCCGTTTGAGTGGGATATGCTACTCGATGACGATGAGTTGGAGCAGGACCGTAGGAAACGGCAGGACAAGAAAACTCAGAGTGACGCTTCGAAAAAGCGAGACAAGCGCCGCCGCGGACTGTTCGGTGGGCTCTTTGGATAACCGCCGCATCGCTGCGTCTGTATACTTAGCACGAGTTGAACACGTTGCGAAACGAGGGCATAGACGATGATGTGGTTTACCGCCGACCTGCACCTGGGCGATACGAATATCTTGCACGATATGGATCGGCCGTTTGATTCGGTCGAGGAGATGAACCGCAAGGTTATCAATGCCATCAATGAGTGCGTGGCTGTGGACGACCGCCTCTATATCTTGGGAGACTTTACCTATCGCTTGCCCCTGGCGGATGCCGTGCGCCTGCGCGAGCGTATCGAATGCAAGAACGTGACGCTCATCCGTGGTAACCATGACGGCGATTGGGAAGATCCGGACGCGCCGCACATTTGGGATGAGGTGCGCGATTACCTGGAGGTTGCCCCCGGCTATGCCAAGGGCCATCGTCTGGTGATGAGCCATTACCCCATGCTCAGCTGGAACGGTAAGGCGCGTGGCGCCATCATGCTGCACGGGCATATCCACAGCAGGGGAGACCGCACCAACGCGCGCAACCGCGATCGCGAGCGCCCTATCTTTCGCTACGATGTCGGCCTCGATGCCAACGAGTACAAGCCCGTAAGCCGTGATCAAATCCTCGGCTTCTTTGGACTGTAATTCTCGAACCGTCACACAAACCGCCACAAAGGGGACAGGCACCTTTGTGGTGGTTCTGGCGCCGTTGCCATTATGGCGGCGCCTTTTTGTCCGTGCGGCGCGGTAGAGTGTAGGCGGTTGAAATTTGCGTCCATCGAGGAGCTGCTATGAATGAGATCAAGTGCCCGCATTGTGGCGAAGTTTTTAAGGTCGACGCGTCCGGCTATGCGGATATCGTCAAGCAAGTGCGCGATGCCGAGTTTTCGCGCGACCTGGATGAGCGTGTGAAGGCAGTCCAGCGCGAGGGCGAGCAGGCGCTGGAGCTTGAACGCTCGCGCTCGACGGCTGCTTTGCAGGAGGCGGAGTCCCAGCGCAGCGCTCAGCTTGTCGAACAGAAGAACACTGCGGATCAGAAACTGGCGCAAGAAGTCGCCAAGCGCGATGCTGAGCTCGCCGAGCTGCGCGCCAAGCTCGAGGGCGCTGCCGCAGAGCGCGAGAGCGCAAGCCAGCGCGCGGCTGTTGAGGCTCGTGCCGATGCACAGAAAGAGAACGCCGAGCTCCAGCGTGAGATTGACAACCTGCGTGCACAGCTTGGACGCAAGGATGACGAAGCCAAGCTCGCCGAGGCGGCGGCGCGTAACGCCGCCCAAAACGACCTGTCCGCACGCGACGCTCAGATTGCCGAGCTGCAGGCAAAGCTCTCCGCTGCGGATAAGGCCCAAGAGATGGCACTTGCCACCGCAGCAGCGGAGTCCCAGCGCGAGCTTGATGCCGCTCGCAGTGAGGCCGAGCGCACGCTTGCCGACTATCAGGCGAAGGTGCGGGAGAAGTTCTCCGCCGCAAAGGCTCAGTCTGAGCAGGAGGCAGAGGGTCTGCGCGCGCAGCTGCGCGAACAGGAACTGACGGCAAAGATGAATCTAGCGGAAGCAGTCGCCTCAGCAGAGCGTGAGCGTGATGAGGCACGTGCCAAACTGACGAGCGAGCTGGCGGTGCGCGATTCTCGCGAGGAACAGGTCAGGGCGGCACACGAGCTCGAGCTCGCGCAGGCCAAGCGCGCGAGCGATGACCTGATTCGCTACAAGGACGAAGAGATTGAGCGCCTTAAGGATATGAAGGTCCGCCTGTCCACCAAGATGGTGGGCGAGTCGCTCGAGCAGCACTGCGAGACCGAGTTTAACCGTCTGCGCATGACGGCGTTTCCTAACGCGTACTTCGAGAAGGATAACGATGCGTCCGAGGGCACCAAAGGCGACTTTATCTTTCGCGAGTGCGACGCGAGCGGCAACGAGGTCATTTCGATTATGTTCGAGATGAAAAACGAGAACGACGAGACCGCGACCAAGCACAAGAACGAGGACTTCTTTAAGAAACTCGATCACGATCGTCGCCAGAAAGGCTGTGAGTACGCGGTGCTCTGCACGCTGCTCGAGCCCGAGAGCGAGCTCTATAACGCCGGTATTGTGGACGTGAGCTACCGTTACGAAAAGATGTACGTGATCCGTCCACAGTTTTTCATTCCCATGATTACGCTTCTTCGCAACGCCGCCATGGGTTCGCTGCGCTATAAGCAGGAGCTGGCGGAGTACAAGCAGCAGAATATCGACGTCACGAACTTCGAAGCCAAGATGGAAAAGTTCAAGAATGATTTCGGTCGCAACTACGAAATCGCGAGCCGCAAGTTCCAAACGGCGATCGATGAGATCGACAAGACGATTAGCCATCTGCAGAAAACCAAGGAAGCGTTGCTGTCCTCCGAGAACAATCTGCGCCTAGCCAATAAGAAAGCCGACGATCTTACCATTCGCAAGATCACGTGGGGTAACAAGACCATGAAGGCAGCGTTTGACGAGGCACGCGGGGCTGCGCCAGAGACAAACGATGAGCCAGCCGAGGCGGATTCGTATGAGGTCGAGGATGCCGAGTAAGGCATAGCGTATCGCGTAAAAAGCGGGGCCGCTGGCGATGTTGCCAGCGGCCCCGCTTCGTTTCGTTCCATTGCGCCCGGCTAGTCTTCGAGCAGGTCCTCGATAAAGCCGACGCGGTAGTTTTTGAAGATGACCTCGCCGCCGTCTTGCGTGGCGTCCAGATCGACATCGCCCATGATGCCAAAGTCGTGGTCGCCATCCTCGTCGGCAAAGATCTGGTGCACGTGCCATACGTGCGCGGTTTTCTCGTCGGACTCATCGATGGAAAACATTGCCGAGCTGCGGGCATCTCCGTCGGTGAGGATCTCCTCGTGCTGTTCGTGGTAAGCGTCGAGTGCTTTTTGCCAGCGAATCTCGCTCATGCCCCAGTCGTCGTCGAGTTCGCCCAGGTCGCGAACATGCTCGCGGGCGGCAAGGGTCACGCGGCGGAAGAGTGCGTTGCGTACCAGCAGGGTGCAGCCGCGACGGTCAGCCACGACCTCGTCGATGCCCTGCGGCGGTGCGGCGTCGAGTGCTGCCGGGTTGCCGGCGTTCTCCCACTCGTCCACCAGGCTCGAGTCGACCGAGCGTACCACAAAGCCGAGCCATGAGATAATGTCGCGCAGGCGCTCGTCGCGCTTCTCGATGGGCACGGTACGGTCGAGTGAACGGTAGGCCTCTGCCAGGTAGCGCAGTAAAATGCCCTCGGAGCGGGCGATGCCGAGCTTTTGAATGTAACCCTTAAAATCGCTCGCGCTTTCCAGCATATCGCGCAGGACACTCTTGGGAGAGAGCTGGTAGTCGTTTGCCCAAGGCACTTCCTGGCAGTACTTGTCAAAGGCGGCATCGAGCAAATCCTCGAGCGGCTTTTCGTACGTGACGTCCTGAATGCGCTCCAGACGCTCCTCATAGTCGACGCCGTCGGCCTTCATCTCGGCCATAGCACGATCACGTGCTGCGCGCTCCTGTGCGCGCAGCACCTGCTTGGGATCCTCGAGCGTAGCCTCGACCATCGAGATCAGATCCATGGTATAGGTCTCACTCTCGGGGTCGAGCAGCTCCAACGCGGCAAGCAAGAACGGTGAGAGCGGCTGATCGAGGGCAAAGTCCTCGGGCAGGTCGACCGTCAGCGCGTAGTCGATGTCCGGCGCGGCGTCAGCCGGAGCGTCGGGTGCGGGCGGCACCTCGGTGCGCACGACGACGCCGGAGTCGATGAGCGTTGCGAAGATCTCGTCGGCGCGAACCTCGAGCTTGGCCTTTTCCTCGGGGGCCTGCAAGCTCGTCTCGATGAGGTCGTGCACGCGGGCACGGGCGTCGCCGCCCTGCTCGACCACGCTAATCACCATGGAGTGTGTGATACGAAGGCGTGGCTTGAGCGTTTCGGGCTGCGTCTCGATCAGGCGCTCAAAGGTCTGCTTGTTCCAGGTGACAAAGCCCTCGGGGGCCTTCTTCTTTTTGATCTTGCGGAGCTTCTTGGGGTCATCGCCCGCCTTGGCCATAAGTTTGGCATTCTCGATTTCATGCTCCGGCGCCTCGGCAATGACCATGCCCTCGGTGTCGAAGCCCGAGCGGCCGGCGCGACCGGCAATCTGGTGGAACTCGCGGGCGCGCAGACGACGCATCTTGTAGCCATCGAACTTGGTGAGAGCGGTGAGCACCACGGTGTGGATGGGTACGTTGATGCCGACGCCGAGCGTATCGGTGCCGCAGATGACGGGCAGCAGACCCTGCTGCGCCAAGCGCTCGACCAGCAGGCGATAGCGCGGCAACATGCCAGCATGGTGCACGCCGACGCCGCATCCAAGCAGGCGCTTGAGAATCTTGCCAAAGGCCGTCGAGAAGCTCGTTCCCTTGGCAGCTTCCTTAATGGCCTCGCGCTGCTCCTTGCTGGCGATGCCAAAATTGGCGAGCGACTGTGCCGTCGCAAGGGCGGCATCCTGGCTAAAGTGCACGATATAGAGCGGGGCCTCGCCGCGGCGCATGGCGAGCTCGACCGTGCCCTCGAGGGAGGTCGTCACATAGTCGTAGCTCAGCGGAACGGGACGCGGGGCATCGACAACCAAGTCGCAAGCAGCGCCGGTGTGCTCCTCGAGCGAGGCGGCGATCGCGGTGACATCGCCGAGCGTGGCGCTCATGAGCATGAATTGCGTGTGGGGCAGGGTGAGCAGCGGCACCTGCCAGGCCCAACCGCGGTCGGGGTCGGCAAAGTAGTGAAACTCGTCCATGGCGACGCAGCCCACGTCGGCGTCCTCACCCTCGCGCAGCGCATCGTTGGCAAGGATTTCGGCCGTGCAGCAGATGACGGGCGCCTTGGTGTTGATATGCGTGTCGCCGGTGATCATGCCGACGTTATCGCGGCCGAGCACCTGCACAAGGTCGAAAAACTTTTC
The DNA here is from genome assembly GCA_037237765.1 of Collinsella sp. Classification (GTDB taxonomy): domain Bacteria; phylum Actinomycetota; class Coriobacteriia; order Coriobacteriales; family Coriobacteriaceae; genus Collinsella. The sequence goes on from JAXXEN010000002.1 coordinate 14,212, forward strand.
GCTGACCAGAGCCTTGATGGGGGCCGTGTAATAACAGCGCTTGCCTTGCGCCATGCCCATAAAGAGCATGCCTAGCGCGACAAGCGACTTGCCCGATCCGGTCGGTGTTCCCAAAATGACGTGATCTCCGGCGGCTAGGTCCATGAGGGCCTCTTCCTGGTGGTCCCACAGCTCAATGCCGCGATCGCTCGTCCATTCAAAGAAGCGTTCGAAGGCCCGATCGGGCGTGAGCCATGGTTCGGGCTCGCTGCCGTCCTCGGGCTCCCACCAGGTGGGGGAGAGCGCGCCGAGCGAGCCGAACTCGGCTTCGGTTCCCGTGCCGCCCGAGAACGAGCTGGCGGCCCCGGCGCCGGAGACGGTGCCGGCGGCGGTATCTGTCGTGGTCTGTGCCATATGGTTGCTTTCTCTCGCGATTGTCCGCCAACTATTATGGCGTAGCGTCGCATCGATGCGTTCGCAGGCAAGAAAATGCAGGAAATGGGCGTTCTGCCCAGCCGTTTAGTGTAGTCGCTAGCTAAGTGAGTAGACTTTTTGCGATATTGCGAGCACATGGCTTTTGCACAAGGGATCTACCTGCGGTTTTATGTTTCGCTATGCGGGCTGTGCTTGGCTATTGCAAAAAAGTCTACTCACTTAGGCTTGAGGGCCGTTCGCTAGCGCCTATTTGCGCTTGTTTGCCGATGCCGCGACCATCAGAAGCCCCTAGGACTCTTGCGGCAGGCGCTTCTTGCCTTTGCGGGCGCGGTTTCTAAAGTTCTCGACGGCATCTTCCATGCCGAGAGGCACGTAGGTGAGCTCATCGAGGTTTTCGGGCAGGTAGCAGGCAAGGCTTTGCTCCTGCGCGCGGCCCGCCGCGAGCTGTTCATCGCTGGGCTGCGCTCCAGGTGTGGCGCAAATGCCATAGACGGCGGCACCCATCTCGCGCGTGCGGCGCTCGTACTCGGTCTCGGGATGCTCGGGATGGTCGCGGCGGACGTCGTCGCTTACCCAAAGCGTATCGTAGCCGGCCGCGGCAAACTGCCCCAGGGCGTAGTCGCGCAACGGCTTGCTATCGGTGCGCAGTGTGACGGTAGCGCCGGCTGAAAAGAGCGGGCGGTAGAGCATCAGATGGTCGACATGGACGAGTCGTTTTTTAGCGTACTTTGCCTTGGGCTGCGGCGTGGGAAAGTTAATGGTGATGGCATCGAGCTCGCCTGCGGCAAACAGCCGTGGCAGCGATGCGGCGCCTCGGGGCAGGACGAGTGCGTTGGATAGCCCCTGTTCGCAGATTTTCTGCGCGGCATAGGCGATGCAGATGGGCTCCTGGTCCATGCCGATAAAGAGGGCATCGGGCTCGCGGTGGGCGCGCTCGACCAGATAGGTTCCCTTGCCACAGCCAAGATCCAGGTGAAGGTGTTCGAAGGGCTTGCTGCCAGCTGGCGCGCAAGCCTCGCGCCAATCTCCGGCATAAGCCTCGGGGTTCGTCTCAATCGCATCGGCGTAGCGTTCCAGGCGCTCCTCGAGCACAAAGTTCTTAGGCGTGCGAACGTGGACGGCTCCCATGAGGCTCCTTGGTCATAAGTGCGGAACGCATGGTTGCACGTTCCGTCAATGGGTTGAAAAAAGGGTGGGCATAGTTTGCCCGAAAGATGCGATGCGGCTCGACGGCGAGTCGTCGGTGCCTACAGGCGCTTGAGAATCACATAGCGGTTGAGCTCGCCGCTGCGACCGTCGGCATGGAAGCGCTCAAGCTCGCGCACGGGGACCTCGCCGCTCTTGTAGAACGTGCGGACGCCGCGCACCAGGTCGGTGATCTGCTGATCGTCAAAGTGATGGCAATAACGGTAGGCGTGGCGGTCGTTTTGCCAGCCGATGAGGTGGTCGCCGGCTTCAAACTGCGCTGAATCGTAACCCTCAAACGGCGGGGTGAGCTCGGCGCGGGCCTCGGCGCGAACGGCTTTGCGCGCCATGCGCTCGTCATTCATAAACTCCCAAAAGCTGATGGCGATGATGCCGCCTGGGCGCGTCTGACGCACCAGGGCGTCGAGCACGCGTACGCGGTACTCGCACGACGGCACGTGGTGCATAAAGCCAAAGCAGACCGAGATGTCGGCGAGCGGGGCGTCGAAAAGCACGTCGGGTGTCTCGGCGGGGTTGAGCTTCATGAGGGCGTCGAGCACATCGAGTTCCTGGAAGTGCAGGTTGGGAATGCGCAGGGCGTGGCCATGTGCATCGATGGCCAGGTCTTGGCACGAGTCGACACCATAGAACTCAAACGGGCAGCTGGCATCTGCCGAGGGGTTTGCGCCGTCGACGCCCTTGGCGGCAAGTGCGCCGCCGGCGGCAAAGTTCTCGAATCGCATATTGCCACAGGCAAGATCGAAGACGCGGACGGGATGCTCGATCGTGGCGACGTCGAGCTGTTCGAGCGCGATATCCATGGTGCGTACCCAGCCGGGCCACGGGGCCTGGCGCGTATCGGAGAAGGAGGCAGAGTGCTCGCGATAGAACGTGTTGTTGAGCTGGATGAGCGATGAGGCGAAATCGCGGTTCACGGCGCGGAACTCCCTCCGTTAGCGGTGCGAAATAAACAGTACGACCATACTACCGTTAACGCCGCAACGGGGACAACCGAGCTGCGGGTCATTGCTTTGTTTGGACACATTTCCGCAGCTCATATGTGCCCGCAACCGCCGGTTGTCAAAAATCTCACTAGAATAGGTGGCATGCTTTTGGCGGTGGCGGATAGATTTTTAACTGTGCAAGGCGCCTTAAGAACAAAAACGGTCCGGCGGCACGGCTGGCATCACATAGGAGGAACCATGAATGTAGAAACTGCGCAGCGGCTCGCCGACCTTCGTCGCAGCAAGGGCTTTAGTCAAGAAGGACTGGCGCGAAAGCTGGGGCTGTCGCGCCAGGCGGTCAGTAAATGGGAGCGCGCGGAGAGCTCGCCCGATACCGAGAACCTGATCTCGCTCGCCAAACTCTATGGCGTGAGCCTGGACGAGCTGCTCAATCCGAGCGACGAGATCGAGGACGATATCGAGTTTGAGAACGAGGACCGCGCCCGTCAGCGCGAGGCCGAGGCGGCAGAGCGCGCCCGCACCCATGAGGCGGCAGCGCGCGCCACTGAGGCGGCAACGCAGGCAAGTGACGCGGCGGCCAAGGCGGCGCAGGCGGCAAGCTGGAGTGCGCAGGCTGCCAATGCGGCGACGGCTCAGGTGACGGGTGCCGGTGCGGCCGGCCCGACTCCGGTGAAGGGTCCGTTCCAGTCGTTCCCGTATTGGGCCGTGTGTTGGCTGCTGTTCTTTTTGCTGATGTTCCCGTTTGGTGCCGGCCCCTTTGCCGCGCTGATCTTCTTTACGATTCCCATCTATCACTGGGTGGCGCGTGCGCTCGATGGTGATTGGGCGCGCAGGGATATTCAGGTTGGTCCGGCACCGGTGACAACTAGGGCTCAGAATGTTTCCGCTTCGGTTGATTCTGACGTGGCTACCGCGACTACCGCTGAGCCGATTGCCAAAGAAGGTGATGAATGATGAAGCTTTCGCATGAATCCAAGGTACGCTTGGGCGTTGGCATCGGAGCGTTCGTGCTCATCATCGGACTTGTCTTTGGCATTTCGCGGACATTGATTCATTTTGATGGTCCGTGGGATCTCGACGATGTTGTATCCGGCTTGTCTGGTATGGACGATGCGGTTGACGAGGACGATCTCTTGGATGACGGCAGCTATTCCGCTCGACCTCAGCAACTTTCGAGTGCGACTTTTGATGCCGATGAGTTCCGCTACCTCGATTTCGATATCAATGCGGGTTCGGTGGACGTCAAGGTTGTTGATGGCAACAAGGTTCGCGTTATCGAGCGGGGACGCGTTGCCAAGGGCGTGGATGCCTCCAAGGCCGCGACGCAAAACATCGCATCCGTCGAGGACTCGACGCTCAAGGTTTCCCAGTTTGGAAGTGACGACGGTAAGGCAATTGACCGCTCGGTTACGGTTGAGCTGCCACGCCGTGTTGCCGAACATCTGAAGGGGATCAACGCGCACGTGGGCTCGGGTGATCTGCAGATTGTCGGTGTCATCTGTGATGGTTTCGACCTTTTCCTGGGCGCGGGAGATGTAGAGTTTACGGGCAGCGTGACTGATGCGCTCAGTGCTGAGGTCGGTTCGGGCGATGTGACGTTCGAGCTCTACCAGGCCCCCGCGAAGTCGATGGACGTAAGCGTGGACTCGGGCGATGTGGAGATAACGGTTCCGAACTCTGCGGGCTTTAAGGCGAGCCTCACCGTGGGCAGCGGTGACTTCGAGAGCGATTTCCTTCCGCTTGGCTACGATGGCGAGACCATATTGAATCTTGAATTCGACAACGGTGATAAGTCTGCCACGTATCGTTTTGAGGTTGGTTCGGGTGACATGTCGTTTGATTCGGAGTAGTGAGGCAGACGAAAGCCTAGGCGAAGATATAGACGCGCTGTTTGATGAAGGCGCCGAAGCCGAGATCGGCTCCGGCGCCTTTGCCTTTACAATGGGGGCATGGAACAGATTATCTTGAACATACTCGAGGCCCTGCGTCGTGGCGAGACCGTGGACGACAAGGCGCTCGTCAAACTGATACATGCCGAGGCGCGCCGTGAGGGCGCTGACAAACGTGACCTGGCCAAGCGCCGCCTGCTGCCATTCTGCCAGCGGGTTAAACGCGAGGAGCCGGCTCGGTGGGCTGCGTGGAATGTCGATTCCGATCTGGAACGTCAACTGCTGCAGGTCCTGCGCATGAAGCCTCGTCGCACGGCTTCGGGCGTGGCGACCATTACCGTTATCACCAAGCCCTGGCCGTGCTCGGGCGAGTGCCTGTTTTGCCCCAACGATCTGCGCATGCCTAAAAGCTACCTGCATGCCGAGCCGGCGTGTGCCCGTGCGGAGCAAAACTGCTTCGACCCGTATCTGCAAGTGAGTGCCCGTCTGACCGCGCTTTCGCAGATGGGGCATGCGACCGATAAGATTGAGCTCATTGTGCTCGGCGGTACCTGGAGCGACTATCCGCAAGGGTATCAGGCGTGGTTTATGTCGGAGCTCTTCCGCGCGCTCAATGACGATGCCGTGGCTGGTGTGGCGGCTAACCCCATGTTGGCGCGTCCGGGCATCAGCCGTGCCGAGGCGGGGCGTCTGCTCGACGATGCGCCTGCCGATGCCCTGCCGCCGGTGGTAGCGGAGCGCCGCGAGCGCTATCGGGCTGCCGGCATTGCGACTGACGAGGCTGAGCTTGCTGCCGGCGTTGCCGACGAGCAGGGTCGTGTGGATGCTGCCGTGGGCGGCTATAACCGCGCGGTGCGTTGTCTGTACGGCCCTGGTACGCCGTGGGGCGAGGTTGCCGAGTGGCAAACGGCAACGATGGAGGAGCTTGAGCGTCAGCAGCGCATCAACGAGACGGCAAAGCATCGCGTGGTGGGACTCGTTATCGAGACGCGTCCCGATGCCGTAACGCCGCAGGCACTTACGCTCATCCGCCGCCTGGGCTGCACCAAGATCCAGATGGGTATCCAGAGCCTCGACCAGCACCTGCTCGATATCAACGAGCGTCGCATTTCGGTGGCGCAGATCGAGCGGGCGTTTTCGCTTGCGCGCCTGTTTGGCTTTAAGATCCACGCGCACTTTATGCTTAACTTGTTGGGTGCCACGCCCGAAGGGGACAAGCGCGACTACGAACGCTTTATGACCGAAGGGGCCTTTATGCCCGACGAGGTCAAGGTCTACCCGTGTGCGCTCATCGAGGGCTCGCGTCTGGTGGGCTGCTACGAGCGCGGCGAGTGGCGCCCCTATACCGAGGAAGAACTGCTCGATGTGTTGGCCAACGACATCGTGGTGACGCCGGCGTTCTGCCGCATCAGTCGCATGATCCGTGACTTTAGTTCCGACGACATCATGGTGGGCAACAAGAAACCCAACCTGCGTCAGCTCGTCGAAAACCGCTTGGCCGCTCGGGGTGACGGTGCGACGGTGCGCGAGATTCGCTATCGCGAGATCAGCACGGCGGGTGCCGACTTGGATGAGCTATCTCTTGATGAGGTCGCTTACGAGACGCCGGTGACTTACGAGCGCTTTTTGCAGTGGGTGACGCAGCAGGGCAAGATCGCGGGCTTTTTGCGGTTGTCGCTGCCCGACCATTCGTTTGTTGCCGCGCATGCGGACGAGTTGCCGACGACGCCGGACGAGGCGATGATTCGCGAGGTGCACGTGTATGGCATGGCGGCACGCGTGGGTGACCAGGGCCAGGCGGCGCAGCATCACGGGTTGGGGCGTTTGCTCGTAGAGCGTGCGTGCGAGATTGCCCGGGATGCCGGCTATGCGCGCATCAACGTGATCAGCGCGATTGGTACGCGCGAGTACTATCGCCATCTTGGATTTTATGACCATGGCCTTTATCTGCAAAAGGAGCTCTAGATGAACAAGCCAAGTGTTTCTGCCGGCGTCGTTGCCGGCGTTGCTCTGGGGGCCGCGGCGCTTGGTGCGGCCGCTGTCGCTGTTCGTGCTGCCTGTCTGCAAGTTGCGCGAACCCGCAATGGGTTGGCGCGTGTGAAGCGCGTGCACGATGAGTGCGGCGATGAGATTCGCGTGTTGGTGCAAGGCGGCGTCTACCAAAGCGCAAGCTACATTGGCGAGCGTTGGGCGGAGCCCGTCTTTGCGTACTATCGTGCGTTTGACGACGTGTTTGAGTCCGAGGATGTGATGCGCGACGCTTATGGTCACGGCATCAGCCGTATGCTTATGCTGGGCGGCGGCGGGTTCGCCTATCCTAAATTCGCCCTGATGTCGCACGAGGGCTTGCGCATGGACGTCATCGAGTATGACGGAGAGATTACGCGCCTGGCGCGCCGCTGGTTCTACCTAGACGAGCTGGAGCGCGCGGCGGGCGATCGCCTGCGGGTGATAACCGCTGAGGCTCGCTCGTATCTGGGTGTGACGAGCGTGGGCCATCGTCGCTACGACGTGGTCGTGAGCGATTGCTTTGGCGGTGCCGAGCCCGTGCGCGAGCTGGCGACCGTTGAGGCGTTGCGTTTAGTGCGGGGCAGCCTAAATGTTGGGGGCGTCTACGTCGCCAATATCGTGAGCGCAAACGAGGGGAGCGACGTGACGTTCCTGCGCGACTGCGCTGCCACGGCACTCGAGGTATTCGCCCATGCCTGGGTGGTCCCGTGCGGCGATGCGGAGTTCGGCGGCGAGGAGAACTACCTGCTCATCGCCAGCGACGGCAACTACGCCTTTGCCGAAGCCGTGCCCTTCGACACCGACTTCCTCGGCACCGTTCTTCACGACAAATAGGTCTCCCCGTCCCAAAAAGACTGGTCTTAGGCGTGGTCGCGCCAGCTGAGAACGCGCTGCTTCATGCCTTCGATGTCGAGCACGCCTTCGGCAAAGCCTTTGCGCACGAGCTCCTCGGGAACAAACTCGTCGTAGCGGTCAAAATAAGGCACCTCGCCAGGATAGACGAGTTCGATGGGATCGAAGTCCTTCTCGGCCTCGGCGGCGAGCACCTCAAAGAACGTCTCCTCGTCGGCCTTCATTTTAAACTGCATAAAGTACGGGCGCGACGGGTCGAGTCCGCGAAGGCCCAGCTCCGCGGCACATTTAATCTTGAGCATGCGCTCGAGTGCCAAAAAGGCGTAGCTGCCCAGCCAGGGGAAGAGCACCCAGGTGTCGCCGCCCAGGTTAATGAGCGGCTTGGTCCCCGCACCCGAAATCTCGGCCGTATGGCGAGCCTGCGCCAGACGGGCCCGCGCGTTACCCATAAGGTACGGATACGCCGCGTGCTCGTTGAGCGCCTTGCGCATGCGCTCGAGCACATGCGTGTTAATGTCTCCGGGGCAGTCGCCAAAGTAGGCCGGCACTCGGCCCTTGACCTGCGTGGCAAAGACGGCGTGACGCTTCCAGTCCACTTCCTCGACAATCCAGCAATGGCCCGCGATGGCGATGCGCTCGCCAGGTGGTGGCGGGTTGACAATCGTGCCCAGCTCGGCCGATTCGCTGCGAACGGTGAACTCCTCGTTTTCCTGGAACACGGCGTAGAACTTAAAGTTGTTGATGATGCGCTCGCCCGCGAGGCCCACGATGAGCCCACCGCCCTCGGTGACCTGGATGTGGTCGATCTTGATGAGGTGACGCAGCAGCACGCGATAGTCATCGGCCGAGACGCGATGGAAATAGCTGAGCGTGAGCACGCGCTGGGCAAGTTCGGCCGGCGTGAGCTCTCCGGTGCTGGCGAGGGTCGACATGGTCTGGTGATAGACCAGGCTGTAAGGGAGTCGATCGAGCTCGGGCGGTTCGACCCACTTTTCCTCGCGATAGAGTTGTACGAGCGCGATGCCCTGCAGGAGCTTCCACGGAATGGTCTCGGGCATCATCGTGCGCGGCTCGGGCTCTTCCTCGCGCATGACAAACCACATCTCGGGCGGAAGGTCGCGACGGCCTGTGCGCCCCATGCGCTGCAAAAAGGAGCTGACGGTAAACGGCGCGTCAATCTGGAAGGCGCGCTCCAGGCGGCCGATATCGATACCGAGCTCCAGCGTAGAGGTGGTGACGGTTGTCTGCGCCTGCTCCTCGTCGCGCATGAGCTCCTCGGCCGTCTCGCGCAGCGATGCCGAAAGATTGCCGTGATGGATGAGAAAGCGGTCGGGCTCGTGTCGACTTTCGCAGTAGCTGCGCAGCATGGAGCACACGGCCTCTGCCTCCTCGCGCGAGTTGGCAAAGACCAGGCACTTGCGGCCGCGCGTATGCTCAAAGATATAGCCCATACCGGGGTCGGCGTTGTCGGGCGCCGTGTCGGTGGGGTTGAGAAGCGCCTGCTCGGTCGCTCGTGGGATGTCGACTTCGCCCTCGGGGGCCGAGGAAGTTCGGCGGTCCTTGGGTACGGCCTTGCCCCGTGCCCGCTCACGACGTTGACGGCGCTCCTCTTGTGTGAGCTGTCCGCTGTGACGCATGTCTTGGGCGCCGGCGGGCAGTGCCGCTGGTGCCGCTGCCTCAATGCGCTCGCATGCGAGCACCTCAGCTTCCTGCGGACCTGTGCTCGCGAATCCTCGCTGCTGCGCCTGGGGACCCGAGTTGTAGAAGTGCTCCATGGAGATGCGCCACACGCGGCGCGGCTCCTCAAAACGGGGGATGACGCAGTTGCGTCCCGTCCCCTGCGACAGGAAGGCGCCCGTGCGCTCGGGGTCGCCGATGGTTGCCGACAGACCGATGCGGCGGGGCTGCACGCCTGCCATGCGCGAGAGCCGCTCGATAAGGCAGAGCGTCTGCCCGCCGCGGTCGCCGCGCATGAGCGAATGGACTTCGTCGATAACCACATAGCGCAGGTCGCAGAATATACGAGGGATCGCCATGTGCTTATGGATCAGGAGCGCCTCGAGTGACTCGGGCGTAATCTGCAAGATGCCGCTCGGTTTTTTGATGAGCTTAGCCTTGTGCGACTGCGAGACATCGCCATGCCAGTGCCAGACAGGGATATCGGCTTCTTCGCACAGATCGTTGAGGCGGACGAATTGGTCATTGATGAGCGCCTTGAGGGGGCCAATGTAGAGGGCGCCCACGCTTGCGGGCGGCCTCTCCCAAAACTCGGTCAGGATGGGAAAAAAGGCTGCCTCGGTTTTGCCGGAAGCCGTGGATGCCGTCAGGAGCACATTGTCCTGCGTGTTAAAGATGGCATCTGCCGCCGCAACCTGGATAGAGCGCAAGCTCTCCCAATCGTGGGAGTAGATGAAGTCTTGGATAAACGGGGCGTAGCGGTCAAAGGCGTTCACGGGGCCTCCTCTCAAAAACGAATCTCTTAACGCGGCTGGCAACGGCTTGCTGCATTACAGTCTCAACGTTCGCCCAGATAAAACCTGCCAAAATAAACCTGTCCCTTTTTGGCAGGTTAGATGGTGAATTCGGCGAAGTTACGGTCGCCGCCTGCGGTGCCGGTGTCGCCTGTTGCTGCTGCCGACACCAGCGCGTCGCCGCCGACGCTTTGCAGCAGCTCGGCTACGTTGGCGTCGGGGTTCTGGCATAGGATGTCGAGCAGCTCGATAAAGTCGCGAATGACTTCACGCGGCGTCAGATGTGTGTCGGCTCCCACACGACCGAACTCGATCTTGAGGAAGTCCACCAAGTCGTTCTCGGTAAGCGTGGGCGTCCAGCCAAAGTAGCCGGCGTGAATTTGCATGAGTTTTTCGATCAGCACCAGCAGCTCCTCGTAGGTGAGTGGCTGCAGACGGATGATGGGCGCGAGCATGTCCTTAAGGTCCTCGCGTGCAAAGCGGCCTTGAGCGAGTCGGCTGCGCAGGGCCTCGTAGGAGAACACGCCGCGGCGGCGGTCTTCGATGGAGGTTGGCGTGCCGCCCATGATCATGCCCAGGTACTGCGCCTTGCCCTGGAGTGTGTCGTTGTACATGGTCAGGATCTTCTCGTAGTTGTACTGGCGCGTGATCGCGTTGGGAATCTTATACAGATTCACGAGCTCGTCGATGAGCACCAACATACCCTTGTAGCCGCTGCAGACCAAAAAACGCGCGATGAGCTTAACGTAGTCGTACCAGTCGTCATCGCTGATGATGGTCGAGGAGCCCAGCTCGGCGCGAGCCTCGCTCTTGGTACGGTATTCGCCGCGGATCCATTTGGTCACGCGGCTCATGGCTTCTTCGTCGCCCTCGGATACGGCCGTGCGATAGCGGCGGAGCATGCGGGTGAAGTCGAAGCCGTGGACCATTTCCTCGAGCGGGGCCAGTTGGGCATTGACGACCGACTCGTTGACGTCGGCGTACGAGGCGACCCAGCGATCAAGAATAAGGTTGAGCGCACCGCCCTCGGGGCGCGTCTTGGTCGATATATTGCGTATGAGCTCGCGGTAGGTGGCAAGGCCCTGCCCCTGCCCGCCCTGCAGACGGCGCTCGGGGGATAAGTCTGCATCGGCGACGACGAATCCCTCGCCCATGGCATGCGTTCGGATGGTTTGGAGCAAAAAGCTCTTGCCGGCGCCGTAGCGACCGACCAGGAAGCGGAAGCTCGCCCCACCGTCGGCGATGAGACTCAGATCGGTGAGCAGGGCGCGGATCTCGACCTCGCGCCCTACGGTAATGTAGGGAAGGCCGATGCGCGGGACCACGCCGCCCTTGAGCGAGTTGAGAATGACGGCAGCGACGCGCTTGGGCACGCGGGGTGCTGCGGATGCGGTATCACTCATGGTCTAGGTATCCTCTCACGTCTGCTTCGTAGTCCTCAATAATCTGCGGCCCTGCCGCGCTAAATTCAATTACGGTGTCGCCCACCAGGTCAAAGAGCGCCTCGTTGATGGTATCGACGAGCATGTCCTCGCTCTGCCCCGATTGCACTACCGCCGATTCCGCCTGTACTGCGTTGTGCTCGAGCAGTGCGCTGAGATAGGCGTTTGCGGCAGGCGCGAGTTCGTTTGTGGCGTCAGCGGGCGCAGCAGCCGCGAACGCGGGCGTCGGCGCGAGAAGCGGTGCCACGACACCAAACTGTTCGGTGGATATGGTCGGCTCGTCGGTCAAGTCCTGCCGAATGGGTGCCACGACCGGTTCGACAATCGCGTCGGCTACGGGCTCGGCTTCCGGTTGTCCTGAGTCCGCTGCCTCGGCTTCTGCGGATGCGTCGTCCTCGCGCTCTTCGTCGATCAAAAGCGCTTCGCGCGTTTGCGCAGCGGCGCTCCGAATGTGCCCCAGCTGACTAAGATCGATATCGATCTTGACGGGCTGGTGTGCGGCGTCCCACGAAAGCCATGCCACAATCTCGTCATCGATAATCTTGGCCAGATATTTGGGGACCTTTTCTTCCTTAAGGGGATGGGCGGGGTCCAGCGCCAGGCGCAGGCGTTGGTCGCAGGCGCGCATCATTTCACCGAGCTTGCTGCTCTTTTGCCTACTACCGTGGATACGCATGCATTCCCAAAAGCCGTTTTGGCAACGGTAGATATGGATAGGATCCAGGCGGTATTCGCAGTCCTCGTGGCGCTCGGGCGCAAAGAATACGGCCGAGGCAAACATGGTGTAGGGCATGGCCGTCTCCTCCCCAAATAAACTCGCCACGATGCCGGTCTTTCGGTGCGTGTCATAGTAGCGCGCCATACGGACATACACGGCGCATGCCACGTGGCGCAGATCGCGGTGGTGGCTGCGGTCGAGCCGCGAGTTACTTAGGTTGTACGTGGAGAGGGCGTTGATGGCGGCCATGAGTCGCTCCTCGCGCACCTCATCGGGCGGAAGGGGGAGCGTGGGCTCGGAGTTCTTGCGACGCTTGGGGGCCTGCCCGGACGGTGCCGGTGCAGGCGCAAGGTCTCGAGCCGCACGCCGCAGCTCGATAAGGGCGTTATCGAGCATGACGGTTTTAGAGTCACAAAGCAGCTTGGGGTCGAGCCCGTGGAACACGGCGTAATCCTGCAGCCACACGCGCGCAAACCGGTCGATGCCGGGCTCAAAGGCGCGATAGATATCCCAAAAAGCCTTGATCTTGTTAAAACCATCGAGCGGATTATCTACACCAATGCCGCAAATCAGCTCATAGAGATACAGAAAGGCAAATGACGTAGACGTTTCCTCGACGGTTCCGCGGCGCACCTGGGCACGCCAGGTAAAGTAGCCGCGCAGCTGCCGATCGCTCATGGCGTTGTAGGTGGGAAAGTACGACTTAAAGGTGCCGTTATAGGGACAGTCGTCCTCAAAGTCGGCCATCAGCAGGCCCTGGCGGTAAAAAAGCTCGGCTTCCGAAAGCCAACGGCCCGCACCGCCCTTGGGGTCATCCTGCCAGCGCGATATCTCGCGCATTTTACGGTACTGGTCGGGGAGGAAATTCTGCATCTGTCGGCCGGTTTTGAGAATCGGCTCGTCTGCGTAGATTTCGTTTGAGAAGCGGGCGGACTGATGGGTCCGGGCCTCGGCCATAATGCGCTCGATGAGCATCTTGATGTCCTGGTCGGCCACCGCTCCTCCTCTCGAACGCAGCTACGGTGACCTCATATCATAGCACAGCATCAAACAGATGTTCGAGATACCGCTGCGTTGATAGATTTAGAACAGGAGGGCGTAGATGACGGCGATGACGACGGAGGGGAGCATATTGGCCGTGCGGAAGGTCTGAGGACGGATGAGGTTGACGCCGACGCAGAAGATGAGCATGGAGCCTACGAGCGAAAGGCTGTCGAGGGCTGCCGTGGTCATGATGGGGGAGAGCGCGCCGGCAAACAACGTGATCGTCCCCTGGAACACGGCTACGGGCAGGGCCGAGAAGATGCAGCCGCGTCCGAGCGACGCCGTCATGGTGCAGACGATGATGCAGTCCAGCGCTCCCTTGAGGGCGAGCGTGGACCAGTCGCCGAGCAGGCCGTCTTGGATTGATCCCACGATAGCCATGGCACCGATGCAGACGGTCAGCGATGTCGAGACAAAAGCGTTGGTGAACTCGTTATCGCTCTCGCTGCCGGTTTTGCGCTTGAGCCATTCGCCAAGGTTCTCGATGGCGGCCTCCAAGTTGATGGCCTCGCCGATGAGCGAGCCGAGGGCGAACGAGACGATGAGCATGGTGGTACCGGTGGTCGCCAGCGCCTTTCCATCGATAAGGAGCATCTTTTGCATGGTGCCGCCAAGGCCGATAAACAGGACGCACAGCCCCGATGCTTTCATGAGCGTGTCTTGGATGCGCGGTGTAATGAAGCGGCCGCCCACTAATCCCAAAAGACCGCCCGCAACTAAAAGCACAACGTTGATGATTGTTCCCAAGCCCGGCATGAGCCCTCCTGTATTGATGCCAACGTGGCAATCGTAGCAGAACGAAATGCGAGGCACATCGCAACCCATCTAATACGTTATATAAGTGGTATTAGGAATGATGCGCAGCATTTAAGCCTCAGGTGGTTGTCGGGACATAGGGATAGTATTCAAAGCGCAGTGTCATAAGCCGCTGTGGGGATTCAATAGCCGCGGCAATGATATTGGCATCGCGGGCACGATCAAACCCTTCGAGTTCGATCTGATACGAGACGTCTTGCATAATGTCCAGACGTCGCCAGGCTAGGAGTGTGTCACCATCGAATTCTAAGGTCTTGCCTCCGTCTGGAGCAACGGCGTATAAACGCAGCTTGGCGGTGGTTGCAGGGTCGACAACCGTGACCTTTTTAATTTCGTTTCGAGTATTCTTGGCGCCCAACAAGGTGAGCAGTGTTGGGGCCACGACCTCGCCCGATGGCAAAAAGACGACTTCGATGGATTCGGGAAATGCGATGATGGCTGACTTGCGGACGGGCTGATTGGCGGCGGCAACTTCGATGTTCGCAGCGTCGATGACCTCTGTGTGGTCGAGCGCGGCAAGCACGCAGCAGTTACCTTCATCGATCTCTTGAGGATCAGCAAGCCCCAGACTGTCCGCGAGCTCGGGATCGTTTGGATCGGCAGCGGGCTCATTCGGCGCTTCGAAAGAAGCTGGGACGCTGTTTGTCGGCGACGGCGTGTCGCCCGCACCTGCTTCTTTATCCGCGCTCTCTTCTTGTATGGTTACGTTGATGGGTTCGTCGTTTGGGGGGAGCGTCTTGGCGTCAAGCGCGGAGGGGAGAATTCCGATGGCTCCGGATCCGTTCCACTCCATTTCGAGAAGCGCCGGGTCGGCAAGAATGCGTTGCCTGCTTTGCGCGTGGGCATCGATTTCAATAGGGCCTGCCTCTATCCCTCGTGTAAGGCTGAGTGATCCGGCTGGCTTCTCGAAATGAGCGTCTGTGTCTTTGGTGCTGACGGCGTAGAACAGCAGGGACGCTTCTCCCGCCGCGATGGCATCGGTACCGGCTTTGGTCAGCCGCAACGATGCCGTGAATGAGAGGGTGGGCTGCGCATCGTCTGCATTCGCGGCGGCGCAGCCCAGACATATACCGCCTCCTTTCTCGAAAAACGTACCGTCGAAGGCGACCTTCGCTCCGTTCGCCGAGTCATCGACCGAAGCGATGTCGATGCGCAGCTCTAAATTGCATGGATCGCCATCTGCATCGAGCACAACCGAGCGCCACGTGCAGACGGCGCACCCCGCCTGGGAGCCGTTTGCCTTGTTCGAACGCTTGATATCCACGACTATCGAGCCGTCCGTATTACGACGAAGGCATCCCGAGGTTGAGATCGCGGCCTGTGCGATCGAAAAACGCTTGCACGCAATGGCGCTCGACGGATTTGGTGCGGAACTTAGGGCTGCTGGTAAGGAGTCTGCCATGACGGGAGTCGCCCAAGCGGCGACAGGCGTTCCGGTTGCGAGCGCGCCGCAGAGTGCGACGACGGGCAAAAGGTTCTTCGATGCCATGGGGTCTCCTTAGCTAATTTAGTGCGGCCTGTCCGTGTTTTGTTTCTGGCTGCGTTTGATGTGCAGACCGAGGCCGGCGGTTCCCGCGCCTGCTGCTGTGGCGCCTGCTGCCAAGAGCCATCGTCTGTCGCCTGTCTGCGCCAACGGTTCCTCGCGGTCGCCGCGGTCGAGCTCCGAGAGGTCGACCGTCACTTGCGTGGCGGCCTGCGCCTGTTCTTGCTGAGCAAAGGCCATGGCTGGCCCAAACGCTAGGATGCTGACGGCGGCGGCCAGGGCGACGGCCTTATACCGTGTGCGCACCGGGCTCGACCGTCCAGGTGATCGTTGCAACCTGATCGCCTTCGCCGGTTACGCGGAAGATGTCGCGCGTGACGCGGGCGACGTTTCCGCTTGTCTTGAGCTTAATTTTGTCCGTGCCGCCGGCAATGCCCTGGTAGCCCATGTCGAAGGCTGCGTTCTTGGAAAGATCGAGGCCCGTCCCTTGCGCGGCGGCGCTGGCGTTCTGGAGTGCGCCGTCGGGGCCGACCTTAAAGTCGATGGAGTTCTGCGCGGTTCCGGCCTTGGCGTCGGCGGCAATGGTCCAGGTGTTCATGGCGTCGATCTTCATGTTGGTGACATGGATGCCGTAGGCCGAATGATTGTCGATGGTGGTCGCGTCTTCTGAGGGGCCCTGAAGCGTGCCGTCGGCCTTGGCGACGAAGGGAATAACCGTCGGAACTTTGAACTCAACGTTGTCGATCTCGGTCCTGACCATTACTTTCGTGGTTCCAACGCGTCCGGCTGCCATAGCTGGCGTCGGGGCGGCGCCCATTGCGAGCGCGAGCGCGAGCCCTGCGCCCACGACGAGCGCTCTGGCTCCGTTCATGTTCCTGGTGATGTCCATGGTCGTTCCTTTCTATTCGCCGCGGGCCGTCCCCGCGATGATTGGACGAATGCTGGTGAATTGCGTGCGGTGTCGCGTCGGCCGGAAGGCTAGTTCTCGGCTTGCTCAACCCGCACCTTGACACGTGTCGGATTGCCGTGGCTGTCGAGGGTCTTGGCATCGAGTGCCTGGATCTCGATGTACGCCTCGCCTTCTTTGATGTCGCCGGCGGGGCACGTTTCGATTGTCTTGCCGGTCTCGACCACACCGGATTCGTACATGGTCTCGTCGTTTTGGATGACGCGGAATCGCTGGGGAAATTTATTGTCTTGGACGTTTTGCACGTTGACGCGCAGCTTGCCGTCCTCCTGCAGCTGAGCGACCGGTGCGACCGAAATCGTCATCATGTTGTCGCGGACTATGGCGTCGAGCTCATCTTGGATTTCCTGACGCGTTTTGCCCTCGGCCGTCGTAACCGAAGCGCCCGCCTCGGGTACGGGCTGCGACTGCCAAGCGTATAGTCCTACGGCGACAAGGGCACAGACGATGGCCAAGCAGGCAACGATGAGCTTCTTGCGACGACCCAGGCCTGCAAAGTGGGGTGGCTTCTTCGCGCTCATGCGGCATCCTTGGCGGTATAGATGCGCGCAAAGGTGGACGGGTTCGCTCCAAAGAGCATGTGAAGCATCAGGCGGCGTGAGTAGACAAGCTCGTCGAAGTCGGGAGGGAGCTCGATGTCGTGGATATGCGCGATGCGGTGGGCGAGCGCCGAGAACGACTCGGGGTCGCAGATCACATCGGTGGTAACGTGGTAGACCGTCGTATCGGGGAATGCCTCTTCGTCGAAAGGCAGGAGATGGGGATCGTCGTCGACTTCGATGGCGATGCCGTACTGGGGCCAGTAATATGCCATGGGAACCTCCCTGCTTCTGGGGCCAAAACTTCTGTCGGTTTTGGCTGTCGATGCCGACCGTATCAGCCGTTACTTGACCAATTGCTGACCAAATGCTTGACGGATTGGCGTCTCCGCAGGTAAAAGGCGGCAAAAAATACTCCAACTTTTTTCGAGCGGCAATCGCGCGGTCAGTGACGGCGGGGCCATATGTGTTAAAAGCATCGTCTGCCGAGGAAATCCAGCCGCTCGCCGAATTGCACGAACGTAAAAATCGCCAATTATGGAGACGGTCTCGAACACGTCGACGAAACGATGCGGTAACATCTCCCTGCAAACACTGTAGTTAGCTAAAGGGGGAGTTCGCGTGTCTGTAACCATCAAACCCTTCACCGACGAGTTCGAAGAGTATGGCCGCGATGAATCTCGCGCATCGGGCGAAGCATCGAGCATCTCGTTTCCGACAACGGAAGACGAGGTCCGTGCCATTTTGGAAAAGCTCCATGCCGAGCGTGTCCCGGTAACGGTTCAGGGCGCCCGAACCGGCCTTGCCGCCGGTGCCGTGCCCCACGGCGGGCATATCCTCAATACTTCCCGTATGAATCGCTACTTGGGCCTTCGCCGCGATGAACAAGGCCAATTTTTGCTGCGCGTGGAGCCGGGCGTTGTGCTCTCGGAGCTGCGCAAGCAGCTGAGCAAGAAGGTGCTGCCGGCTGCTGGTTGGGACCAGGCATCGCTTGAGGCCTACGAGGAGTTCCAAGAGGCCCCCGAGCAGTTCTTTCCCACCGATCCCACCGAGGCATCTGCCTGTCTGGGCGGCATGGCGGCATGTAACGCCTCTGGTGCCCGCAGCTACGCCTACGGTCCCATGCGCCCACATATCACGGGACTCCACGTCGCGCTGGCTGATGGCGATTTGCTTGAGCTTCAGCGCGGCGAGGCTTTTGCCCAGGGCCGCCACCTGTCGCTCGTGACGGCAGTGGGCCGTACGCTCGAGCTCGATCTTCCCGGCTATACCATGCCCAAGACAAAAAATGCCTCAGGCTATTTCGTTGCGGACGAAATGGACGCCATCGACCTCTTTATCGGTGCTTGCGGCACGCTCGGCGTTATCACCGAGCTCGAGATTGCCCTGCAGGCGGCGCCTGCGGCCGTTTGGGGTGTGAGCTGCTTTTTCGATAGCGAAGACAAGGCCGTGTCCTTTACCGATTCCGTGCGTCCCGTCCTGTCCCATGCGGCTGCCATCGAGTACTTCGACGCTGGCGCCCTGGATATTCTACGTCGCCAGCGCGAGCAGTCGACGGCGTTTGCCTCGCTGCCGGCGCTCGACAAAGAGGCCAAGGTCTGTGTCTACGTGGAGCTCGACTGCGATGACGAGGCCCAGGCGACCGAGGAACTGTACCACCTGGGATGGGTGCTCGAGTTTGCGGGTGGCCGCGACGATGCGACATGGGTCGCGCGCACCGAGGTCGATCGCGAGTGCCAGCGGTTCTTCCGCCACGCGGTGCCCGAGAGCGTCAACATGCTTATCGACGAGCGTCGCCGCACGGATCCCACCATCACCAAACTGGGTTCGGATATGTCGGTGCCCAATGCACGCCTTGCCGATGTCGTGGCCCTCTATCGCCGCACACTGGCCGAAAGCGGGCTTGAATCTGCTGCCTGGGGGCACATCGGTAACAACCATCTGCATGTGAACATCCTGCCGCGCGATGCGCAGGACTACCGTCGCGGTGGCGAGCTGTTTGCCCAGTGGGCTGCGGAGGTAACGGCTATGGGCGGTGCCGTTTCTGCCGAGCACGGCGTCGGCAAGATCAAGGCGGGCTTCTTAGAGACGATGTACGGTCACGAGGCCATGGTCGAGTCGGCGCGGCTCAAGCTCCAGCTCGATCCTGCCAGGCAGCTGGGTCGCGGTAACCTGTTTTCGGAGAAGCTCTTGGATGAGCTCGTCCAGAAAGGGGGCGCGTGAAGATGAGCGATTTCCATATGGTGGTGTGCGTCAAGGCCGTGCCGGGCAGCACCGAGGTCAAGATGGACCCCAAGACCAATACCATCGTGCGCGATGGCAAGCAGGCGGTCATTAATCCCTTTGATGCGAGCGCTTTGGAATGCGCGCTGGCGCTGAAAGACGACTTTATCGGCTTTGGCATGGACGTGCGCGTAACGGTGGTGTCGATGGGCATCCCCGCGACCGAGTCGCTGCTGCGCGACTGCATCGCTCGAGGTGCCGACGACGCGCTGCTGCTGACCGATCGTGCCTTTGCAGGTGCCGATACCCTGGCAACCACCTATGCCCTCAAGTGCGGCATCGAGGCGCTCGACGAGGACTTCGACCTGCTCATCTGCGGCAAGATGGCGGTGGATGGCGATACGGCCCAGATTGGTCCCGAGCTTGCCGGAGCCTTTGAGATTCCCTGCGTGACCGACGTGAGTTGCGTGCAGAGCGCGGGTTTTACGACCTGTGGCTCGCTGGCGCTCGTTCACGGATGCGATGCCGGCGAGGAGACGGTGTATCTTGAGATGCCGTGCGCGATGACGACTGCCAAGGAGATTGGCCAGTTGCGTATGCCGAGTATTGCCGGTATTCGCGCGGCGGAGGAGGCGGACGTGCGCGTGGTCAGTGCCGCCGACGTGAACGCCGACCCCGCGCGTTGCGGTCTTGCCGGGTCGCCGACACAGGTCGTGCGCTCGTTTGTGCCCGACCGTGACCAAACGTGCGAGGCCGTTGAGGGGACGGCGTCCGAGCAGGCGGCAAAGCTTGCCAAGATTATCGAGGGGATGGCATAGATGAGCGGACTGATTATCGATAGCGAAGCCTGTATCGGCTGCGGTCGCTGCGTTCGCGCCTGTGCCTCGGGCGGCATCGTAGTGGAAGACGAGCGACCCAGCCGATGCGCCCGCGTAACCGACGGCTGCATCCTATGCGGTGGGTGCGTCGACGCCTGCCCTGTCAACGCTATCTCGATCGAGCGTGACGAGGCCGCTGATGCGGTGGACCTTGATGCATATCGAGACATTTGGGTATTCGCGCAGACCGACGAGCACGATACGGTGACTCCCGTTGCCTATGAGCTTATGGGCAAGGGCCGCGAGCTTGCCGATGCTCGCGACTGCCGTCTGGTGGCACTGATCGGTATGGGTCCCGAGGGTTCTCTCGGCGACCTGGAGCATCTGGTTTGCGCGGGCGCCGACGAAGTCCTGGCCTGTCGCGACGAGCGCCTGCGCCAAAACGATGCGGAGGTCTACGCCCGCTTGATCTGCGATTTGGTAGCCGAACGCAAACCCGAGGCCATCCTATACGGTGCGACCGCTTTTGGCCGCGAACTGGCACCCGGCGTTGCTGTGCGCTTGCAGACGGGCCTTACGGCTGACTGCACCGTACTTTCGATGGATACGGAGACGGGACTGCTGCAACAGACGCGTCCGGCGTTTGGCGGCAACTTGATGGCCACCATCATTTGCCCCAACCACCGTCCGCAGATGGCAACGGTTCGTCCCGGCATCTTTAAGGCGCCCGACTTCGACTACGGCCGTTCCGGCGCGATCACCCAGGTGATGCTTGCGGAAGACGTTAAGGCCCGTGTCGAGATCTCGATTCCCGCCGAGGAGTGGGGGCAGCAGGCTTCGATTGCCGATGCCGAGCGCCTTGTCGTGGTGGGTCGCGGCATTGGTTCCAAGAAAAACCTGCCGCTGATGCGAAGGCTCGCCGATGCCCTGGGTGCCGAGCTTGGTTGCACGCGTCCCGTCGTGGAGGCGGGTTGGCTGGAGTATCGCCACCAGATTGGCCAGACGGGCGTATCGGTTTCGCCCAGGCTTCTCGTGAGTATCGGTGTTTCGGGCGCCATTCAACATCTTGCCGGCATCGGTGGGGCGGAGTGCATCATCGCCATCAACGAGGACCCGGATGCCCCCATTTTTGGTGCTGCCCAGTACAAGGTTGTCGGTGATGCCGTCGAGGTCGTCGAGGAGCTGCTGGCCCAGCTTGAGCGCTAGGCGCGCGCCAGCCAGTCGCGCATCTCGTCCTTTAGGCGGCTCCAAGTTGCCTGCGTGGCGGGGTCGGTAAAGGGCCGCGTAATGCCAAAGGGCGCGTCGAGCAGGTGGTGGATATCGCCCTGTTCGCGCGCCAGCGCGCGGCTTGCTGGATAGACGAGCTCAAACATAAAGCAGATAAGCCCCACCAAGAAGTCGGCGGGCTCATCGCGCTCATCGCGTGCGACGCAGCGGTGCTCGTCAAAGGCGGCAAGTGTCGGCGACGAGAAACGGCTGCCGAGAAACGTCTTCTCGTCCACCTTGAGGATAGTGTCGACAGTGCTGTCGGCGATGGCGCGCATAATGTCGATCTTGTCGCCATCGCGCACGATATCGCAGAAGCTCCGCGTGCGCTCGTCGAGCTGCGCGGGTAGACGGAAATCGCTGTGATAGGCAATGCTCGCTCGGATGAGCTCATCTTCTGCCGGGTCATCGATAAAGTCGCGAATGCTCGTTACGGCGGGTGCATCGGCGGGATTCTCGCCAAAGAGGACCTCGATGCCCAGCGCCGCATGGCTCATGCTCTCGGCGTCCTTAAAGGTGTCCCAGCGTCGCAGCTGCTCAAAGCGGCCCATATCGTGTAGCAGGCCGCAAAGCCATGCCAGGTCAATATCTTCTGACGACCAGCCCTGCTCGCGCGCTACGGCATCGCATGCCTCGGCCACGTGGTACGTATGCTCGATTTTGAGCGCGATGCGTGGGTTGGTGGCGTCGTAGGCATCGGTGTAGCTTTTGAAGGCCGCGCGCGCCCGGTCTCGATCGATAGCTGTCATAATGACTTCCTAAAAAGTTGTGTCTTTCGATCCGGTGGCAATTGTAGGTGAACTCGGTTGCTGCCGGATGATGATTCTGCCGTGTCGCTACATGCGGCTCGGAGACCTTGTCAGGATGAGAAACGTATGGTGCTCAAAATCGTTAGAGCCGTCTGGCCAGTGATGCTTACCTATGTTGCAATAGGCGCGCCGTGCGGAATGATCATGGGGCAGACGGGAATGGAGCCCTGGATGGTCTTTGCTCTAAGCAGTACGTTTGTGACGGGCAGCGGCCAGTTTATGATCTGCAACCTGTGGCTGGCGGGTGTGCCTGCAGCATCGATCGTCGCGAGCGTTGCCGCCATCTCCTCGCGTTTTGCGCTTTACTCGGCATCGATCGCACCGCATCTGAGGGGTGCCTCGAAGCGTCAGACGCTGGCTGTTGCCGCGACACTTACCGAGGAGGCCTATGGCATCTCGCTTGCCAAGTTGGTTGAAGGGGAGGATTGGGGCCCGCGCGAGTCCTTTGTGCTCAACGTGATCCTCATCGCAACATGGGGCGTTTCGTGTACGATGGGCGCCATCGTCGGCGCCGTTGTCGATGTTCCCACCGCCATTGCAGCCTTTGTCTGCACCTCGCTCTTTATCTGCCTGCTCTTTTCGCAGCGGCTGTCGCGCGGTAACGTTGTCGCGGCGGTTTCGGGCGCGGTGTCCGTCGCCGTATGCAAGTTCTTGGGCCTCGCGAATATTGCCGTGCCGGCAAGCGTCGTGGTCGGCATTGCCATTGCGCTGGCGTGCGATGCTGTATTTGACGGAAGAGGTGCCCGCGATGCCCGCTAGCGAGTTCTTGGTTCTGTGGCTGTCGTCGTGGGCTGCTATCGCGTTCTTTCGCATCGCGCCGGCGTTCGCCTTGCGCGGGCGGACCCTGTCGCCCCGCATTACCGAGGCCCTGGGCTATATCCCGCCCGCTGCCTTTGCCGCGCTGGTCGCCAACGACTTGGTGAGCCCCGGCGCGTTCGACGCGGGACTCTGGCCTGCCTTGGTTCCCTGGATTGCGGCCACCGGCGTCGTGGCGGTGGCAATCAAGACAAAGTCGATGTTGTGGTGCTGCGTTTCGGGCATCGTGTTCTATATCGTTTTGAGCCTCGTATAGGAGCAGGACGCGTTATCGTCCCAGCTTAACGAATCGAATTTCTCACCGAGGCGGTCTGCTTCTTCTGGTACCATGGTCAAACTTTACTGTAGCAAAGCGTGACGTGGGCTTTTGTTCTGCGTCAGCGGAAATGGGGGTTTCATGGCACAGGAAGCGACCGCCAACGAGCAAAAGAAATTCAAGGTCCCGCGTATCCCGGGCGACATCATGATCTATCCGATGATCGTCGGCCTTTTGCTCAATACCTTCTGCCCGCAGGTCTTTGAGGTCGGCGGCTTCTTTACGGCTGCCTGCCGCGGCGGCTCCAACACCATCGTTGCCGCGATCTTGCTGTTCGTGGGCGCCGGTATCAGCTTTAAGTCCACGCCGGGCGCCATCAAGACCGGCATTGTCGTGCTGATTCCTAAGCTTGTAGTGGCAGCCGCGCTGGGTCTGGGCGTCGCGTACTTCTTTAACGATAACTTTTTAGGCCTGAGTTCGGTTTCCATCATCGGCGGCATTACGTTTTGCAACATGGCGCTCTATACGGGCATCATGGGCGAGTTCGGCGATGAGTCCGAGCAGGGCGCTGTCGGTATCCTGTTCTTTACGGCCGGCCCCGCCGTCACGATGATCATCCTTGGTGTTTCGGGTCTCGCCAACATCCCCGTCGGCACCATCATCGGATCCATCCTGCCACTCGTTATCGGCATGGTCCTGGGCAACTTGTTCCCGTTTATCAAGAACCTGCTGGTCCCCGGCGCCAATCCCGCGATCGCCGTTATCGGCTTTCAGCTCGGTGCGTCCATGAGCCTTTCGAGCTTTATCGCCGGCGGTATTTCGGGCATCCTGCTGGGCCTCATCACGCTCTTTATCGTCGGTCCCATTACCTTTGCCTTCGAGCGCTTGTGTGGCGGCAACGGTAAGGCGGCTGTGGCATGCTCCACCATTGCCGGCACGGCCATGACCACGCCGGTCGCCCTCGCCGAGGTCGCTCCGCGCTATGCCGAGCTTGCGCCCACCGCGTATGCGCAGATCGCCACCGCCGTCATCATCACGGCAATCATGGCCCCGATTCTGACCGGCTGGGTCGATAAGAATTTCTGCCACGGCAAAGAGGATCTGTCGGTCGAAGGCGTCGAGGCTATTGAGGAGGCCGTCGCGACCGACATCGACGGCGAGTAACGGCCGTTACCGATAATTGATTCCGGCGTGCAGTTCGCGCCGTCCGAGCGCCCGAACGGAAACTGTTTTGCAGTGATGTTCGGGCGCTCTGCTATTATTCCCCTTACCCCTGCGGAGAAAGGGGCGTTTATTGCCCAGACACGAATCGGGCGATTCTGACCACTTGGATATTGAAGGGAGGGCGTCTAGTGGTTAAGGCACTCAAGATTGAGATATTCCTGCTATGCATGATTGTTCTTATCGGGCTTGCCGTACGAAGCCGTCGCTCCCTGTTCTCGAGCACCCAGCAGCTTTTGTTTAGCATGCTGGGCTACACGTCTGCTGCCTACATTTTCTTCGATATGATCTGGACGCTTTCGGATGGTGTGGACGGCACGTTGGGCATTGCAGCCAACTGGATTTCCAACGCGGTTTCGTTTTCGCTCTTCGCCATCGCGTGTCTCATTTGGTTTATCTATTCCGAGACGATGCAGGGTTCTCACCTTGTGACCTCGCGCTATAGGGTGGTGCTTGTAACGTTGCCTACGGCTCTGGTGGTCGTGCTGGCTTTTACCAGTTACTGGACGCACGCCCTGTTCTATATCGATTCGCAGGGCGTGTATCGTCGCGGCTTTGCCTATATGATCCAGCCCATTGTCAGCTACTGTTACGTTATACATACGTCCCTGCATGCGTTTGTGCAATCTCGCAGGGTCGAGAGCCTGCAGACGAAGGCTATCTATCGAACCTTGGCATTTTTCGCCATTCCGGCCCTGGTGGGCGGTACCTTTCAGATCGTATACTCGGTGCCTGGCCTTTGTGTCGGCATAATGATTAGCATGTTGCTGCTCTATATCATCTGCCAGGAGCAGCTTATCTCGACCGACCCGTTGACTGGCCTCAACAATCGCAACCGTTTTGAGACCTATATGCTGTCGCTCTTCTCAAATGTTGGTCATACGGACGATGTGTATCTTCTCATGATGGACGCTGACGGCTTTAAGCAGATTAACGATCGCTATGGACATGTGGAGGGTGATCATGCTCTTCAGGTCTTATCTGCTGCGCTCAAAAAGGTCTGCACGGCGTCTGGTGGCTTTATCGCGCGTTATGGTGGCGATGAGTTCGTGGTGCTCCAAAAGGCAGCGGCGGAACAGGATATCATGCATCTGTGCGCGACAATCAACGACGAGCTCGTGCATGCCGAGGTGCCGTATGCATTGCGGATGTCCATCGGTTGCGCGCGGGTCGGCGATAGTGTTGATACCTGGCAAGACTTACTTCGCGCTGCCGATGCGGAGCTCTATCGCGTCAAGGCCGAGAAAAAGAAGGCCGGCGTCCAGATACGCTAGGAAAAGGGCGCACGCTGGCGTGCGTGGCGCCCCTCGGCTCACCGATGTACTCCATTAAGCTAAAGTATGTGAATCCCTTCTGCTAAATAAGGGCAGCTCGTTAGGCCTTTTTGGGCCTGTTGACGATGATGATGCCGCTGCAGACCAACAGCAGGGCAACGATGACGGTAACGGGGCTCGTGCCAGCGCCCTCGCCGAGCAGCAGCGCGCTCAGCACCACACCAAAGACGGGGTTCATAAACCCAAAGACCGAGACGCGGCTGACGGGGTTGACGGCAAGCAGGCGCGACCACAGCGAGTACGCGACGGCGGAAATGAGTGCCATATAAATGATGAGCGCGATGGCGGGGGCGATTTCGGTGGGGGACAACGTGCCGCCCATCAAAAACCCGATGGCGGTAAGGACCACGCCACCGACTAAAAACTGCCACCCGGCAAGCAAGACGCCGTCGTGCTCGCGCGAGAAGATGCCGATCAGGCAGGTCGATAGGGCGCCTGCAACAGTGGAAGCCAAGATAAAGCCCTCGCCGTCGAGCGTAAAGCCAAAGGTGCCGTCCGCGCCCGAAAGGTTGACGAGCGCGACGCCGGCAAAGCCCAGCGCACAGCCAAGCACCTTGGCCGTATTGAGCTTCTCGGTGTGAAATGCCAGGGCGGCAAAGAGGATTGCGAGGAAGTTGGCGCTGGCCTCGATGATGGAGCTCGACATGGCGCTGGCGCGCGAGAGGCCCAGATAGAAAAAGAAGTACTGCCCGATAGTCTGGAAGAGCGACAAGACAAAGATGGGCTTGATGTCGCGCGCTTGCGGTATGAGGGGGCGGCGTTGGGCCGCGCTCATCCCAACGATAACCAGGGCGCCGGCAAGCGTAAAGCGTAAACCTGCAAAGAGCAGCTGCGAAGCGCTATCGTGCGCTGGGATGCTAAAGAGTGCGTAGCCGATCTTGATGCAGGGAAAGGCCGATCCCCAGAGTGCACAGCAAACAAGACAGCCCAGGATGAGTCCGGGCAGGGTGGCGAGATACGGCTTGCGGCTTTCCATGATGTCCTTCCTACATGCGCGAAGTAAAAAAGAACCCGCCACCGGATGTGTCGGTGGCGGGTGTTGTTACCCGAAGGGATTGTACCTGATGGGAAAGGTTTAAGCGAAGTAGGCCACGCCGCTCTCAAAGATCGGCATGAACTTATCGCCGGGGACATGCTCGGGCACGTTGCGGTACAGGTTGTCGCCGCGACGCTCGGCATGGCCCATCTTGCCCAGGACGCGGCCGTCGGGGCTCGTGATGCCCTCGATGGCGAGTGCGGAGCCGTTGGGGTTGACGGAGAGATCCATGCTGGGCTTACCGTTCTCGCCCACGTACTGCGTGGCGACCTGGCCGCTGGCGATCAGCTGGGCGAGCACTTCATCGTTGGCGACAAAGCGGCCCTCGCCGTGGCTGATGGCGACGGTGTAGGGGTCGTCCAGGCTGCACTGAGACAGCCACGGGGACAAGTTGGACGAGATGCGGGTGCGCACCAGACGGCTCTGGTGGCGACCGATGGTGTTGAACGTCAACGTGGGCGCATCGGGCGTGGCGTCGACGATGTCGCCGTAGGGCACCAGACCGAGCTTGATCAGGGCCTGGAAGCCGTTGCAGATGCCCAGCATCAGGCCATCGCGGGCCTTGAGCAGGTCGCGGACTGCCTCGGTGACCTCGGGAGCGCGGAAGAACGCCGTGATGAACTTGGCAGAGCCGTCGGGCTCGTCGCCGCCCGAGAAGCCGCCGGGGATCATGACGATCTGGCTTGCACGGATGCGGCGGGCAAGCTCGTGGGTGCTCTCGGCGACGGCCTCGGGTGTGAGGTTGTTGATCACGAAGGTGTCGGCCTTGGCACCGGCGGCACGGAAGGCGCGGGCGCTGTCGTATTCGCAGTTGTTGCCGGGGAACACGGGGATGATCACGCGCGGGCGGGCGATCTTGGCGCCGCCGTACACGTGGATGTCCTTGGCGCGGAAGTCGATGGTCTCGACCTCGGGGGTCTCGCCGGCGCTGCGGTAGGCGAAGACGCCCTCGATGCCGCTCTCCCAGGCCTCCTGGAGCTCGGCGAGCTCGATGACCTCGGAGCCGGTGTCGATGACATAGCCCTCGACGGTGGTGCCCAGGGGCTCGAGAACAATGCCGTCGGCGACCTCGGGCAGCTCGGCGTCCTCGGCGAGCTCGACGATAAAGCTGCCGTAGAGCGGGGTGAAGAGGCTCTCCACGTCTACATCCTCGGCAAGCTCGATACCGATCTGGTTACCGACGCACATCTTAAAGAGGCTCTCGGCGCCGCAGCCGTAGCCGGGCGTGGAGATGGCCAGGGCGTTGCCGGTAGCAGTGAGCGCCTCGACGGCGTCAAACGCGGAGAGCAGCTGCTGAGCGTCGGGACGGTAGTCCTCGCCATAGGTAGCGGGGGCGATGCGGACGACGCGGTGCGTGAGGCCCTTGAACTCGGGCGAGACGGCACGGGCGGCCCTGCCCACAGCGACGGCGAAGCTGATCAGGGTCGGCGGAACGTTGAGTTCGCCGGTCTCGTCCTCAAACGAACCGCTCATGGAGTCCTTGCCGCCGATGGCGCCGGCACCCAGGTCGACTTGGGCCATGAGGGCGCCCAGGACGGCTGCCGTGGGCTTGCCCCAGCGCTCGGCCTCGGTGCGCAGACGCTCGAAGTACTCCTGGAAGGAGAGATAGGCGCGCTTGTGCTCAAAGCCGGCAGCCACGAGCTTGGCGATGGACTCGACCACGGACAGGTAGGCGCCCGCAAACTGGTCGGCCTCCATCAGATAGGGGTTGAAGCCCCATGCCATGGCGCTCGCCGTGGTGGTCTCGCCGTCCACGGGGAACTTGGCGACCATGGCCGAGCTTGGGGTGAGCTGCGTCTTGCCGCCAAAGGGCATGAGCACGGTCGCGGCGCCGATGGTGGAGTCGAAACGCTCGGAAAGACCCTTGTTGGAAGCGACGTTGAGGTCGGTGACGAGCGAGATCATGCGCTCGGCGAGCGTGGTGCCGGCCCAGCTGGGCTGCCACACGCTGCGGGCACAGACGTGGGCGACCTGGTGCTTGGGTGCGCCGTTGGAGTTGAGGAACTCGCGGGACAGGTCGACGATAGCGACGCCGTTCCAGGCCATGCGCATGCGCGGCTCGGCGGTAACCTCGGCGATAACGGTAGCCTCCAGGTTTTCCTCGGCGGCGTAGCCCATGAACTCCTCGACGTCACCGTCGGCGACGGCGCAAGCCATGCGCTCCTGGGACTCGGAGATAGCGAGCTCGGTGCCGTCCAGGCCGTCGTACTTCTTGGTCACGGTGTCCAGGTCCACGTACAGGCCGTCGGCAAGCTCGCCCACGGCGACTGAGACGCCGCCGGCGCCAAAGTCGTTGCAGCGCTTGATCAGACGGCAGGCGTCGCCGCGGCGGAACAGACGCTGCAGCTTGCGCTCGACAGGGGCGTTGCCCTTCTGGACCTCGGCACCCGAGGTCTCGATGGACTCGGTGTTCTGGGTCTTGGAGGAGCCGGTGGCGCCACCGATGCCATCGCGGCCGGTGCGGCCGCCCAGCAGGATGATCTTGTCGGTGGGGGCGGGGCACTCGCGACGAACGTGGTTTGCCGGGGTAGCGCCCACGACGGCGCCAACCTCCATGCGCTTGGCCACGTAACCGGGGTGATAGAGTTCGTTGACCTGACCGGTGGCAAGGCCGATCTGGTTGCCGTAGCTGGAGTAGCCGGCGGCGGCAGTAGTCACGAGCTTGCGCTGCGGCAGCTTGCCCTCGAGCGTCTCGGAAACCGGGACGGTGGGGTCGCCGGCGCCGGTGACGCGCATGGCCTGGTACACATAGCTGCGGCCCGAGAGCGGGTCACGGATAGCGCCGCCCACGCAGGTGGCGGCACCGCCGAAGGGCTCGATCTCGGTCGGGTGGTTGTGGGTCTCGTTCTTAAACAGGAACAGCCAGTCCTGGTCCTCGCCGTCGACATCGACCTTCACCTTGACGGTGCAGGCGTTGATCTCCTCGGACTCGTCGACATCGGTCATGACGCCGGTCTTCTTAAGGTACTTGGCGCCGATGGTGCCCATGTCCATGAGGCAGACGGGCTTGGCGTCGCGGCCGAGTTCGTGGCGCATCTCCATGTAGCGGTCGAAGGCTTGCTGCACCACGGCGTCGTCGATCGTCACGTCGTCCAGGACGGTGCCGAAGGTGGTGTGGCGGCAGTGGTCGGACCAGTAGGTGTCGATCACGCGGATCTCGGTGATGGTGGGGTCGCGGTCCTCATCGCGGAAGTACTGCTGGCAGAAGGCGATGTCTGCCTCGTCCATGGCAAGGCCGCGATCGGCGATAAAGGCGGCAAGGCCGGCCTCGTCGAGCTCGCGGAAGCCGTCGAGCACCTCGACGGGCTGGGGCTCGGGGGTCTCCATGTACAGCGTCTCGGGCAGGTCGAGCGAGGCGATGCGTGCCTCGACGGGGTTCACCACGTAGTGCTTGATGGCATCGATGGCGGCCTCGTCCAGAGCGCCCGAGATCATATAGACCTTGGCGGAGCGCACGGCGGGGCGCTCGCCCTGGCTGATGAGCTGCACACACTCGCTGGCGGAGTCGGCGCGCTGGTCAAACTGGCCAGGCAGGAATTCGACGGCAAAGACGGCGCCATCGCTTGCGGGGAGTTCGTCGTAGGTCACATCGACCTGGGGCTCGCTAAAGACGGTCGGCACGCAGGAGCGGAAAAGCTCCTCGTCGATGCCCTCGACGTCGTAGCGGTTGATGATCCTCAGGGCCTCGATGCCCTTGATGCCGAGAATTTCGGTCAGCTCACCCTTGAGCTGCTGAGCCTCGACGTCGAACCCGGGTTTCTTCTCCACGTAGATACGAGAGACCATTGGTTCCTGCCTTCCTGATCGGTTGGGCGTACGGTACGGTATGCGGCAGCGGTCGGTTTGCGGGGTCTGCCCTGCGGTCGCCTTGAGCCACATGTTTGTAAACCTCACTATGATACGACAGCTCGCGGCGCGTTGAGGACGGCGAGGGTGCTACAGTGAAGCGCAAACAAGAGAAAGGCATCACATGGCATTCGTTTCGCTCGCCATCATCGCACTCGTGGCCTTTGCGAGTCCTTTTATCGCCTCGGCGATTCCCGGAAAACCCGTTCCCGAGACGGTCTTTTTGCTCGTGCTCGGCGCGGTGCTGGGACCCCATATGCTCGGCGTCATCCATGTAGATGTCGAGGTCTCGCTTGTGTCCGAGCTGGGCCTGGCCTTCTTGTTCCTGCTTGCCGGTTTTGAGATCGACCCCAAGAGCATCACGGGCGTCGAGGGGCGCTACGGCTTGGCGACGTGGGTCGTCACGTTTGGTATCGCCTGGCTTGCCGTGCGCTTTACCCCGTGGTTCTCGGTCAGCCATTTCGACGGTATCGCCGTGACGCTTGCCCTCACTTCGACGGCGCTCGGTACGCTCGTGCCCATCATGCGTGAGCGCTCGCTCACCGGCACGCGCGTGGGCGACTCGATTCTCGCGTATGGCACCTGGGGTGAGCTCGGCCCTGTGCTTGCCATGTCGGTGCTGCTGTCTGCCCGCACCGGCATCCAAACGCTTGTAATCCTTGGCTTGTTTGCGGTGGTCTGCGTGTTGCTGGCCGTGGTCCCGAGCCGCTCCAAGCGCGTCGGCAGCCGCTTCTTTGCGTTTGTCGAGGAACGCGCCGATACCACGTCGCAGACCTTCGTGCGCCTGACGGTGCTCATCCTGGTCACGCTCGTGGCGTTCTCGGCCGTTTTTGATCTCGACATCGTGTTGGGTTCTTTTGCCG
Source organism: Collinsella sp. (assembly GCA_037237765.1). Lineage (GTDB taxonomy): Bacteria > Actinomycetota > Coriobacteriia > Coriobacteriales > Coriobacteriaceae > Collinsella. Next base: position 45,495 of record JAXXEN010000002.1, read on the forward strand.
CCGGCTTTGTCTTGCGCTACATCATCCCCGAGGGCAACCATACGCTCGAGACCAAGCTCGACGGCCTGGCCTACGGCTTTTTGATTCCGGTATTCTTTACCGTATCGGGCGCAAAGATCGATCTGACGGCCGTGGCGTCGCGCCCGGGTCTGCTCGTGGGCTTTATCGTGGCGTTGTTGATTATTCGTGCCGTGCCCATTCTTATTTCTATGAGCATTTGTCCTGGGACGCGCGATGTGTCGGCGTATGGTCGCATTACCGTGGCCCTGTACTGCACCACGGCGCTACCGATCATCGTTGCCGTTACGAGCGTTGCCGTCAACGCGGGTGCACTGTCGCAAGACATCGCGTCGGTTATGGTTGCCGCCGGCGCCATCACGGTGTTCTTGATGCCGCTGCTCGCGCAGCTCTTCTACCGCGTGGTCGACGCCGCGCCGGTCGCCGCCGTGGCAGAAGTTGCCGAGCATCCATCCGATGCGCTCGACATCCTGCGCGCCCATCACGATTTGGCGAGCCTGCTCGCACGTGAGCACGAGCTGCTGACTTCGCATGGCCATGGTCGCGTATTCGAGGGCTTGCCTACGCTCGATACGATTGCCGAGCGTCTTTCCGCCGAGGCGGCGAGCGGCCACATCGATGCCCGCATCGTGGACGCGGCGCATCTTCTTGCCGATAAGACCTATGGTGATGAGGTCGACCCGTCCGAGCTGACCCCGCGCGAGCGTCGCCGCCTGGAGCGCGCCAAGCTCGCCGTGCACGAATACCGCCGCCGCATGCTGGAGCTCTATGCGCGCGATGAAGCCCAGGACGACGACGGCAGGTAGCCAACGCCGTCGCGGAAAATGCATCCCAGAATCCGCGTCCAGAGTGGGACGCGCTTTCCGCGAAAGGCCCGTTACGGAAAGCGTGTCCCAGAATCCGCGCCCAGAATGGGACATAGTTTCTGAAAGAAGGTCCTGAGGGAAACTGCGCCCCGTTCTGAGCTGAAATACCGGGACGCAGCTTCCCCTGCAAGCAGAACAAGGCGCGCTGCCTGCGGTTGATGCAGACAGCGCGCCTTTTGCGTTGGGCCTCGTTGAGGTTCGAAGTAGTGGACTAGTTGGCCATGACGCCTTCGGTCCAAGCCTCAACGTCCTCGATGCGCAGGACGTTGGCGACCTCGGCCACACAGCCGACGCTGGCAAGCTCGGCCGCGGCAGCCTGGACGTCCTTCTCGAGCGCGCGATGCGTCAGGAAGATGACCGAGCAGGCATCGTTGACGCCCGACTTGCCGTCCTCGACCTGGTTGATGAGCGAGATCGAGATGTTGTGCTTGGCAAAGATGTCGACCGTCTCGGACAGGGCGCCCACGCGGTCGGCGACCTTCAGGCGCACATAGTACTTGGTCTGGAGCTCGTCCATGGGCTTAAAGGCGAGGTTGTGACCATAGGGCTCAATCTCGGGCAGCGGAGCCACGCCGCGGCTGATCTGCTCGGAGAGCGACAGGATGTCGCCCACGACGGCGCTCGCGGTGGGGAAGGAGCCTGCGCCGGCACCGTAGAACATGGTCTCGCCCACGGCGTCGCCTACCACGTAGACAGCGTTCATGGCGCCGTTGACCTTGGCAAGCATGTGGTCGGCGGGGATCAGCGTGGGATGCACGCGGACGTCGACGCCGGCGTCGGTATTGCGGGCGATGCCGAGCAGCTTAATGGTGTAGCCGAGCTCGCGGGCCTGGGCGATGTCCTCGGCGCCGATGGTACGGATACCCTGCTGGTACACATCGTCGGTGGTAACGCGGGTGCCAAAACCGATGGAGGCGAGGATTGCCGTCTTGCTGGCGGCATCGAAGCCGTCGACGTCGGCGGACGGGTCGGCCTCGGCATAGCCCTTTGCCTGGGCGTCGGCGAGCACGTCAGCGTAATCGGCGCCCTCGGCGTCCATGCGCGACAGGATGTAGTTGGTGGTGCCGTTGAGAATGCCAGCGATGGTCAGGATCTTGTTGCCCACCAGGTCGTGCTCGAGCGTGCTGACAATGGGGATGCCACCGCCGCAGCTGGCCTCGCACTTAATCTGCACGCCGCACGCGCGCGCCTTCTCGGCGAGCGTCTCGACATGACGGCCCAGCAGGGCCTTGTTGGCAGAGACGACGTGCTTGCCGTTTTCGAAGGCGGTGGTGAAGATTTCGGTCGCGGGGTGCTCGCCGCCGATGAGCTCGACGACGATATCGACGGCGGGGTCGGTGACGACGTCGTGCCAGTCGCTCGTAAAGGCCTCGCGCTCAATACCGGCAGCTTCGGCCTGCTCCCAGGCAAGCGCGCAGGCGCGGGTCAGCTTAAGGTCGATGCCGTAGGCGGCCAGGTACTCATCGTGGTGGCTCTTGATCAGACGGGCCACGCCGCCGCCGACGGTTCCAAGACCGATGAGGCCGACGTTCACGGTGCGCAGGGGTTCGCTCATAGATAGCTCCTTCGTGCATCTTATGGATGGATTAACCGCTTAAAGGTTGAGTGCATTCTAGCGTGAACCGAGGGCGCGTGCTCGCCAGGCAACAGGAGTCGCACAAAACGGCACCCCCGAAACGCTGCGGAAACATTGGAAACATGCTCGCTACAAACGGAACTCCGTAACAAACTGTCAACGTTTGCACCATAAGGTTTGCCCTGTACCGCAAGACGGCCGCACCGCGGCCAGCGAAAAGGGGGACACCATGTTTAGCATCAACAACGTACTTAACCGCAGGAGTTTCTTGGCTGGCGCCGCGGCGCTCGGTGGCACCGCGGCGCTCGCTGGTTGCTCGTCGGGTGGCTCGGAGGGCGGCTCCGCCGATGACGGCAAGACCTTCAAGATCGGTGTCATCGGCCCTCTGACCGGCGCCGCGGCAACCTATGGCGTTTCGGCCGAGAAGGATGCCAAGCTTGCCGCCAAGGATTTCTCGACCAAGGACCTCAAGCTCTCGCTTAAGTCCGAGGATGACGTCGCTGACGGCGAGAAAGCTATCAACGCCTTCAATACCCTGTGCGACTGGGGCATGCAGGCGCTCGTCGGTCCGGTCACCACCGGTGCTGCCGTCGCTGTCTCGGGCGAGATTGCCGACGACATGCTCATGGTCACGCCCTCGGCCTCGTCTCTCGATGTCACCAAGGATAAGACCACGGTCTTTCAGGTTTGCTTCACCGATCCCACTATGGGCGCCAGCGCCGCGAAGTTCTTGGCCGAGAAGTACGCGGACGCCAAGATCGCCTTGTTTTACAACTCCGGCGATACGTACAGCTCGGGTGTTGCCGATGCCTTTGCCGAGCAGGCCAAGGAGTCCAAACTTGATATCGTCGATACCGAGACCTTTAAGGACGATTCCTCCACGAGCTTTACCAACCAGCTCACCAAGGCCAAGGAGGCCGGCGCCACGCTCATCTTTGCGCCGATCTACTACACGCCGGCGTCCGTTTTGCTCAAGAACGCCAAGGACATGGGCTACGACATGACGCTCATGGGTACCGACGGCATGGACGGCCTGCTCTCTGTGGAGGGCTTCGATACCTCTCTTGCCGAGGGCGTACTGCTCATGACCCCGTTTTCGGCTGACGATGAGAAGAATGCCGACTTCGTCAAGGCCTATAAGGATGCCTACGACGAGACGCCCAACCAGTTTGCCGCCGACGCTTACGATTGCGTCCACGCCATCGCCGAGGCTATCGATAGGGCGGGGATTGACATTTCGGCCGACGGTGCCGACATTGCCGGCGACCTTGCCAAGGCCATGCGCAAGATCAAGATCGAGGGCCTGACAGGCGAGCTGACGTGGAATGACGAGGGCCAGGTCGAAAAGCCCGCCACAGCCTATGTGATCCAGGACGGCAAGTACATCGCCGCCTAAGTGCGCATAAAGCGCGACCGGTGAGGCCGTTTTATTCAGGGCAGGGACGCCTGTAACAGAACGGAAACATTACTTTCACACAATAAAGTGGCATTACTGCATAAAGTAATAGAAATACGCAGAACTATGGATAAATGAACAAATCCAAAGAAAAGTTGAAATAATCGCCACTTTCCTTAACTAAAGCGTCTAGTATTTTGCAAACGCCGAACACGGCGAAGGATGGCCTGTCGGGTAACCGAAACCCGACGAGATTTGAGAGGAGAGCCGCATGTCGAGCCTCACCGGTAAGTCATTGAACCCTGTTATGAATCGCAGGAGCGTTATCGCGAGCGCAGCAGGTCTGGGGGCGATGTCCATTCTAGCTGGTTGCTCCTCCAACGGCGGCGACAGCGGTTCCGCTTCGAGCGACGCTTCGTTTAAGATCGGTACCATCGGCCCGCTGACCGGCGCCAACGCGTCCTACGGCAAGTCCGTTACCCAGGGTGTCGAGCTTGGCTGTAAGGATTTCTCGACCAAAGAGCTGCCGCTTGCCAGCAAGGCCGAAGATGACCAGGCCGACGGCGAGAAGGCCGTCAACGCCTTCAACACCCTGCTCGACTGGGGCATGCAGGCCCTCGTCGGTCCGACCACCACGGGTGCGTCGGTTGCCGTTGCCGCAGAGTGTGGCAACGACCCCAAGACGTTCATGATCACCCCGTCCGCGTCCTCCGAGGACGTCACCGACGGCAAGGATTGCGTCTTCCAGGTTTGCTTCACCGACCCCAACCAGGGCGTCAACGCTGCCAAGTTCCTGGCGCAGAAGTATGCGGACGAGAAGTTCGTGCTGTTCTATAACTCCGGCGACGCCTATTCTTCGGGCATCGCAGATTCCTTTAAGGCCCAGGCCGCTGAGTCCAAGCTCGAGATTGTTGACGAGGAGACCTTTAAGGACGACTCCGCCACGAGCTTTACCAACCAGCTGACCAAGGCCAAGCAGGCCGGCGCCACCATGATCTTTGCGCCGATCTACTACACGCCGGCGTCCGTTTTGCTCAAGAACGCCAAGGACATGGGCTACGACGTCAAGATGATGGGCTGCGACGGCATGGACGGCATCCTGGGCGTTGAGGGCTTCGACACCTCTCTTGCCGAGGGTCTGCTGCTCATGACCCCGTTCTCCGCCGACGACGAGAAGAACGCCGACTTCGTCAACGCTTACAAGGATAAGTACGGCGATACCCCCGACCAGTTTGCCGCCGACGCCTACGACGGCGTGCACGCGGTGGCCGAGGCCCTCAAGGAGGCCGGTCTTGGTGTCGACGCCGACCCGACCGAGGCCGCCGAGAAGCTGTCCAAGGCTATGCTCAAGATTACCGTTGACGGTCTGACCGGCAAGCTCACCTGGAACGATAAGGGCCAGGTCCAGAAGGAGCCCACGGCGTACGTCATCACCGACGGCAAGTACGTACAGGCCTAATTGGCCGCCTTACATAGAGCGGTTTTGATCCCAAGCAGGGGAGGTTTTGGCCTTCCCTGCTTGCTTGGTATCTGGGGACGATGTAACGTCCCTGTTTCATACATTAACTGGAAACCTATTCGAAAGGGGGATGTGGAACATGACGGTCTTTATCCAATACCTGGTCAACGGCCTGTCCATGGGCAGCGTCTACGCCATCATCGCGTTGGGCTACACCATGGTCTACGGTATCGCCAAGATGCTGAACTTCGCTCACGGCGACGTCATCATGGTCGGTGCCTATGTCTCGTTCTGCGCCACGTCGTATCTCGGCCTCCCGGGCTGGGCATCTGTAATTCTCTCTTGTGTGGCCTGTACCGTTCTCGGTGTTCTCATCGAGGGTCTGGCATACAAGCCGCTGCGTCAGGCGGGCCCGCTGGCCGTTCTGATCACGGCTATCGGCGTGTCCTACTTCCTGCAGAACGCCGCGCAGCTTCTGTGGGGCGCCACGCCCAAGAACTTCACTTCGCTCGTCACCTTCCAGGTGCCGGAGTTCTTGGCCAAGTTCAACGTAAGCGCCGTCTCGCTCGTCACCATCGTCGCCTGCCTGGTTATCATGGCCGGCCTGATGTTCTTTACAGGTAAGACCAAGATGGGCAAGGCCATGCGCGCCGTGTCCGAGGACAAGGCCGCCGCTCAGCTCATGGGCATCAACGTCAACCGCACCATCTCGATGACGTTTGCCATCGGCTCGGCGCTTGCCGCCATCGCCGGCGTGCTCCTGTGCTCCTACTCGCCGGTGCTGCAGCCCACGACGGGTGCCATGCCTGGCATCAAGGCCTTCGACGCCGCCGTCTTCGGCGGCATCGGCTCCATCCCCGGTGCCTTTGTCGGTGGCATTCTCATCGGCATCATCGAGGCGATGGCGCAGGCCTACATTTCCACGAGCCTTGCCAACTCCATCGTCTTTGGTGTTTTGATCATCGTCCTGCTCGTCAAGCCTGCCGGCCTCTTGGGCAAGTACGTCCCCGAGAAGGTGTAGGTGAGCGTTATGAAGTTTCTTAAAGACAAGCAGACGCGTCACGACTTTGTCACGTACGCCATGTGTATCGTGGTCTTCGCCATCGTGTTCTTTATGCAGTCGAACCACATGATTCCGCGCATGATCGCCGGTCAGCTGGTTCCCATCACGGCCTACATCGTCATGGCCATTTCCCTCAACCTCGTCGTCGGCATCGCGGGCGACCTGTCGCTGGGCCATGCGGGCTTTATGAGTGTCGGTGCCTACACGGGCATCGTCACCGCGGTCGCGCTGGAGAGCGCCGTTCCCTCCGATCCGGTGCGCCTTATCATCAGTATCGTGGTCGGCGCCATCGCCGCTGCCATCTTGGGCTTCTTGATTGGTATCCCGGTCCTGCGCCTGAGCGGCGATTACCTGGCTATCGTGACGCTGGCCTTTGGCGAGATCATCAAAGAGATCGTCACCTGCCTCATTGTGGGCGTCGACTCCCGCGGCCTGCACGTGATCTTTAACATCACGGGCAACTCTACGATCGACGACCTGCACCTGCTCGAGGACGGCACCGCCATCATCAAGGGCGCCCAGGGTGCCTCGGGCGTGTCGACGTACTCGACCTTCCTCGCCGGTGCCATCCTGGTCATGGTCGCACTCGTGATCGTGCTCAACCTGGTTCGCAGCCGTACCGGCCGTGCCATTATGGCCGTGCGCGATAACAAGATTGCAGCCGAGTCCGTAGGCATCTCCGTCACCGAGTACCGCATGATCGCCTTCGTGGTTTCCGCTGCCCTCGCCGGTGCTGCCGGAGCTCTCTTCGGCGGTAACTTCTCGCAGCTTTCCGCCACCAAGTTCGACTTCAACACGTCCATTCTCATCCTGGTGTTCGTGGTCCTGGGCGGCCTGGGCAACATGCGCGGTTCCGTCATCGCGGCGGCGTTGCTCACGGTGCTTCCCGAGCTGCTCCGTCAGTTTTCGGACTACCGCATGCTCATCTACGCCATCGTGTTGATTCTGGTCATGGTCTTTACCAACAACCCGCAGCTCAAGGCGTTCTTTGCACGCATTAAGGACCGCTTTGCTTCCAAGAAGGGGGTGGCAGCCGATGCCCAGTAAATTTGAGTTCAAGAAGGGCAAGATGGTCCCGTATCCTTCTGGCGCCATCGTTCCCGATCGTGACCTGGGCGAGCGCCCTGCACTCGAGTGCATCCACCTGGGCATTGAGTTCGGTGGCCTTAAGGCAGTCGACGACTTTAGCCTGACTATCGGCAAGACCGAGATCGCCGGTCTGATCGGTCCCAACGGCGCCGGCAAGACCACGGTCTTCAACCTGCTCACCAAGGTGTACCAGCCCACGCATGGCACCATCCTGCTCGACGGCGAGGACACCTCGGGCAAGTCGGTCTACCAGGTCAACCGCATGGGTATTGCCCGTACCTTCCAGAACATTCGCCTATTCAACACCATGACGGTGGAGGATAACGTCAAGGTCGGCCTGCATAACCAGGAGCGTTACTCCGGCTTTGAGGGCGTGCTGCGCCTGCCGACGTATTGGAAGCACGAGAAAGCTGCTCACGAGCGCGCCATGGAGCTGCTGTCCATCTTTGATATGGAGCATCTGGCAAACGAGCAGGCCGGATCGCTGCCTTACGGCGCTCAGCGTCGTCTGGAGATCGTCCGCGCGCTTGCTACCAACCCCAAGCTACTGCTGCTCGACGAGCCTGCTGCCGGCATGAACCCGTCCGAGACCGCGGAGCTCATGGAGAACATCGTTAAGATCCGCGACACCTTCGGCATTGCCATCATGCTTATCGAGCACGACATGTCGCTCGTCATGAATATTTGCGAGGGTATCTGCGTGCTCAACTTTGGTAAGGTCATCGCCAAGGGCACGGCCGAGGAAATCCAGAACAACGACGCCGTTATCGAGGCATATCTGGGCAAGCAGGATAAGGGGGAGAACTAAATGGCAGAGCCGATGCTTTCCGTCTACAACATCAACGTCTGGTACGGCGCCATCCACGCCATCAAGGACATCTCCTTTAACGTCAACGAGGGCGAGATCGTTGCTCTGATCGGTGCGAACGGTGCCGGCAAGTCCACGACGCTCAAGACCGTCTCGGGCCTGCTGCGTTCCAAGACCGGCTCCATCAAGTTTATGGGCGAGGACATTACCCATACGCCCGCCGATAAGCTGGTGGGTAAGGGCCTGGCTCAGGTCCCCGAGGGCCGTCGCGCCTTTTTGCAGATGACGGTCGAGGAGAACCTTGAGATGGGCGCCTATACACAGCTCAAGTCCACGGTCGCTCCGGGCCTTGAGCGTGTCTACGAGCAGTTCCCGCGCCTTAAGGAGCGCCGTCGCCAGGTCGCCGGCACCCTTTCGGGCGGCGAGCAGCAGATGCTCGTTATGGGCCGCGCCCTTATGAGCAACCCCAAGCTGCTCATGCTCGACGAGCCTTCCATGGGCCTGGCGCCGATTCTGATCGAACAGATCTTCCAGATTGTCGAGGACCTGCACAAGGCCGGCACCACGGTGCTTCTGGTCGAGCAAAACGCACAGATGGCTCTTTCCATCGCCACGCGCGGCTACGTGCTCGAGACCGGCAAGATCACCATGACCGGCACGGGCCAAGAACTCCTGCACGACGATAACGTGCGTAAGGCCTATCTGGGCGGTTAATTCATTCAACGAAGGGGCACTGACTATCCCGGTCAGCGCCCCCTTTTTAAGTTGCGGTGGAATAGGGACTAAATGGGAGTCTAAGAGGCCAAAACAGTCCCTATTCCACCGCAACTTCATGGGGATGTGTGACAATGCCCGTCGGAAAACATCTGCTGTCTTTGGGGGCCTATCTATGCTGTACGAGTTTTGTGCCGAGAACTTTGAGCGAGTGCCGGCGGCAATTGATGCCGGTGCGGGGCGCATCGAGCTGTGCGACAACCTCGCCGTCGGTGGCACCACGCCTTCCGCCGGCGTTATTAGCGCTACAGTCAGCTACGCTCACGAGCACGACGCGCGAGTGATGTGCATGATTCGCCCGCGCGGTGGCAACTTTCATTACAACCAGGACGAGCTGCGCATGATGGAGATGGACCTGGTCCTTGCCGTGAGCGCCGGCGTCGATGGCCTGGTCTTTGGCTGCTGCAAGCTCTGTGCCGGCGGCTGGGCGCTCGACGAACTCACCCTCGGCGCCCTCGTTATGGCTACGGGCTGCGCGACCGAGGAGTGCAAGCGCGAGTCCCTTGACATCACCTTCCACATGGCATTTGACCAGCTCTCGCCCGAAGCTCAGCTGGACGCCATTGACACGCTCGCCGACTGCGGCGTCACGCGCATTCTTACGCACGGTGGTGCTGCCGGTACGCCGATTGAGGACAACCTGGAGCATCTGTCGCGTCTTATCGAGTGTGCGGGAGACCGCCTGACCATCCTTCCCGGCGGCGGCATTTCCACGGCCAACCGCGATACCGTGGCGGCGGCACTGGGCGTCTCCGAGCTCCATGGCACCAAGATTGTGCCGCTGGAGGTATAACCCGTGGCGCTGGTATTTGACGTTCAGCAGGCGAACGGTAAGCCCGACGACAACCGTCGTCCCGGCACCGCGTGCCCTTTTTGCGATACAGAAGGGCTCACCGACATCATTCGCCGTGATGGCGATTGCATTTGGCTCGAGAATAAGTTCAAGACCCTGCGCGCCACCCGTCAAACCGTGCTGATCGAGTCGGCCGATCACGATGCCGACCTGGTGACCTACGAGCCGGATGAACTCCACCATGTGATGCGGTTTGCCCTGGGTTGCTGGCAGCAGATGATCGATTCACAGCAGTATCGAAGCGTGCTCATGTACAAGAACAAGGGTCCGCTCTCGGGCGGTAGTCTCGTGCATCCGCACATGCAGATTGTGGGTTTGGAGCAGGAAGACGGCTACACTTCGCTGACTTCTGCCAATTTCGAAGGCATCAATGTTTGGCAACAGGGGAGGATCTCGGTCAATATCTCAACCGAACCGATCATGGGGTTCTTTGAGATCAACGTTTCAGCCCCGCAGGGAATCGCCGCCAGCGATGACACGAGAGACCAAGCCGAGGCGGATCTCTTCGCCGATGCAATCCAGATAGCTCTGCGCTATATCTTGCACGAGCACCATGGCGGTCGTGCAGAGTCGTACAACCTGTTCTTCTATCACATGAGCGACCGAACCATTGCCAAGGCGCTTCCACGTTGGGTGGTTTCACCCTACTTTGTCGGGTATCGGCTGGCTCAGGTCAATGCTGAGACCACGCTCGATGTCGATGCGGAGCGACTCCGCGCACATCTGGAGGCGCTCACATCGTAAAGTGAGCGCCCGCACACTACGGACGGTTTAGCGCGCCATTGCATCGCGGCCGGCCTCGACGCGCTTGCGCTGGGCGGCGCGCTCCTCGCCGGTCAGACGCTCAAAGAAGTGCCCGATAAGCGAGGCGAGCACCTGCTGAAACAGCGTTCCGCACATGACGGGAAACACGACCTCGCCGGGAAAATACTGTGTGGCGATGACGGCGCCCGAAGAGATATTGCGCATGCCGCAGGTAAAGCACATGGTGGTCGTTTCGCTATATGGCAGATGCAGCGCGCGGGCGACCAGAATGCCGACGACAAAGCCGCTGATGGCGAAGACCAAAATAAAGAGGACGACTTCCAAGCGCACCGCGTTCATGTGCAGCACGTACTCGCTCATGGCGGTGGAGTTGGAGGCGATAACGCCCATCATCATGAACTTGCAGGCGGGCGAGAGCGCGGGGGAGAGTTTTTCGTGCCCCCATCCGCGCGTGAGCTCGTTGATCACGATGCCGAGAACGGCGGGGATGGCGATCATAAAGGCCATGTTCTGCATCATACTCGGCACGTCGATCGAGACGGTGGCGCCTAGCAGGAGCTTGAGCGTAAGCGGAATCGTCACAGGGGAGATGACCGAGGACGTCAGGATGATGGTGAGCGCGAGCGGGCCGTTGCCGCCGAACATGCTGATCCACATAAAAGCGGTGACTGCCACGGGCACACTGTATTCGAGCACGATGCCGCAGACAAGGTTGGGGTTGGAACCAAAGAACAACGATCCCATGGCATAGGCCGCGATGGGAATAAGCGCCGCCGAGACCAACAATGCCACAATCAGGTGCAGCGGACGGTGGAACACCTCGGCTACCTGGTGAAAGGTGTTGCTGAGCGCACCTTGGAACGTCATAAAGGCAAACAAGGTGGGAACGATGGGCTTGAGAACGCCGATCTGTTGAGGAAAGAGCACGCCGAGCGCCACGCAAATCGGAACGATGATTTGCATGTGCCCCGCGAGAAACTTGCCCAGTCCAACCCATTGCTTCATATGCTCTTGTGACTCCCTTTGCTCGTGAATCCGTTTTGACTGGATATGCTAGACGCTCACATGTGTCCGTGCGTCAGAAACGCTCGATTATTTCGAGGGTATTACCGGCATCGTTTACCGAAACCGCGGCATGCTGCGGCGATTTGCGTCCGCGCCGCACGGTATAATAAATCCGTTCAACAGATCTGCCTGCCGAAGCGGGCATACACAGAGGACTCATCGCTATGAACCGTGAGAGGTATCGCGGCGACCTGCCCCTATCGGGGGTGGGCGCCTATGTCATCGCTTAAGACGACGCATCGCTGGGCGGTCGCTCAGCAAAACCCCGAGCTCGAAAAGGAGCTTTCGGCTGGCCTGGGCATACCCGGGCTGGTGGCGCGCATTATGGTTGCGCACGGCATTACATCCATCGAGGAAGGCCAGCTGTTTTTGACGCCTTCGCTCGATCGCGACTGGGCGGACCCACTCGTTATTCCGGGCATGGTGGTCGTCGCCGACCGCGTTGAGCGTGCTATTCGCAGCCACGAGCGTATCGCCGTCTTTGGCGATTTTGACGTCGACGGCATTACGTCGACTTGTCTGTTGACCGAGGCGCTACGTTCGTTTGGCGCCAACGTCACGCCGTTTATTCCGCACCGCTTTGACGAGGGCTACGGCCTGTCGCGTGCGGCGCTCGACCGCGTCAACGAGCTCGCTCAACCCAACCTGATTGTGACCGTCGATAACGGTATTGCTGCCAAGGAAGAGGTCTCCTATCTGGAGAGTCTGGGGATCGATTTGGTGGTCACGGACCATCACGAGCCGTCCGACCAGGTGCCGCAGGGCGTGCCCCTGACCGATCCCAAGCTCGAGGACGAGGGCCCCTCGCGCGAGCTTGCCGGTGCCGGTGTGGCGCTTAAGCTGGTGCAGGTCCTGGGCGAGCGTTTGGGCAAGCCGTCGTATTGGCGTTCGCTGATAGAGGTCGCGGCGCTGGGCACCGTGTCCGACATGATGCCGCTCACGCCCGAGAATCGCGCACTGGTCGCCGAGGGCATCCAGCAGATGCGCGTGACGACCCGCCCCGGTTATATCGCGCTTGCCGCACTTGCCAAGGCCGACCTTTCTACCATTACGGCCGACGGCCTGTCGTTTTCGCTCATCCCTCGTCTGAATGCTGCCGGCCGCATGGCTGATCCCAAGCTGGCGCTCGACCTGCTGCTTGCCCGCGACCCCATCGAAGCGAGCGCGCTTGCCGCCGAGCTCGAGGAAATCAATCGCCAGCGCCGTGAGATCGAGGCGGAGCTCACGCGCGATGCCATGGCAAAGGTCGAGGAGACCTATGACGGCGGACGCGCGATCGTCGTGGGCGGCGAAGGCTGGCACGAGGGCGTCAAGGGCATCGTGGCAAGCCGTCTGACCAACCGCTACCACGTGCCGGCGCTGCTGTTCTCGATCGAGGACGGTATCGCGCGCGGCTCTGGTCGCTCGGTGGGCAAAGTTAACCTGTTTGACGCCATCGAGCGCTGTTCCGACCTGATGATTCGTCGCGGCGGACATGCCGGTGCGGTGGGTGTGACTATCGAGGCATCCAAGCTCGACGAGTTCCGCCGTCGCCTTTCCGCCGTGTTGTCCGAGCTTCCCGCCGAGGACTTTGAGGACACCGACGAGGTTGCCGCCACGGTCGACCTTTCCGAATTGAATATCGAGACCATCGAGCAGATTTCCCGCCTTGAGCCGTTTGGCCAGGGTAATAAGGTGCCGCTGCTGGCTGCCGAGGGCGTGACGATGTGTGATCGCGCCGTGGTGGGTAAGACCGGCGAGCACATGCGCTTTGTGGCGACCGATGGCGCCGCGAGTGTGCCGGCCATTATGTTCCGCGTGCCGCAAATCGATAAGCTCATCAACTGCGATAGCGCTGTCGACTTGGTGTTCGAGGCCGTTGCCGAGCATTGGCAGGGTCGTGTGAAGCCCAAGCTCATGGTCAAGGATGTTCTGGTCCGCGATACCACGCTGCCCAGCGTCGACGATCCGGCATGTGAGCTTCGTCGTGGCGTGCAGCCGGCGGATTCCGGCCTGCGCTTGGAGTCGCGCAAGCGCGAGACGCTCGCCCAGCTTTCCTATACCGAGCTCACGCGCTCGCTTATCCATAGCTTTATCGGCTCGAACCAGCCACATCGCGCGCAGGTCGAGGCACTCGACGCGCTCGCCGACCACCAGAGCGTTTTGGCCGTTATGGGGACGGGACGTGGCAAGTCGCTCATCTTCCATGTGCACGCCGCGCGCGAGGCGGTCCTTCGTGGGCGGGCGAGCATCTTTGTCTATCCGCTGCGTGCGCTCGTTGCCGACCAGGCCTATCACCTCTCGTCGACGATGGCCGCGCTCGGCATTGGCGTGGGCGTGCTGACCGGCGAGACCGTGGAGGCGGCGCGCGATGACGTGTTTGCCGGCTTGGCTTCGGGCCGCACCGGCATCGTGCTCACGACGCCCGAGTTCCTGTCCATTCACCGCGACCGCTTTGCGCGTTCGGGGCGCATCGGTTTTGTCGTTATCGATGAGGCGCATCATGCCGGTCTTGCCAAGGGCGGCGACCGGAGCGCATACCTCGACATGCCCGATATCCTCAAGGCCCTGGGCGATCCGGTCGTTATGGCGGCGACGGCCACCGCGACGGCTCCGGTCGTTGCGGAGCTTGCCCGCGTGCTGCCGATTACCCGTACGGTGGTCGACGAGACCGTGCGCGAGAACTTGCAGCTCGAGGACGACCGCGATCTTGCGAGCCGCGAAAACCGTTTGGTGTCGATTGTGGCGACGGGGGAAAAGACCGTCATCTACGTCAATTCGCGCGACCAGTCCGTGGCGCTCGCCAAGACGTTGCGCAAGCGTGTGCCCGATTGCGCAACCCATATCGCGTTCTATAACGCGGGGCTTGCGCGTTCTGATCGCCGTCGCGTGGAGGAAGCATTCCGAGACGGAAGCCTCAGCTGCATCGTCTCGACATCTGCCTTTGGCGAGGGCGTCAACCTGCCCGATATCCGCCATGTCGTGCTCTATCACATGCCGTTTGGCGGCATTGAGTTTAACCAGATGAGCGGCCGCGCCGGTCGCGATGGCCAGCCCGCCGTGATCCATCTGCTCTATTCGTCGCGCGACGCCCGCATTAACGAGCGCCTGCTCGACTGCTATGCGCCCGAGCGCGACGAGCTCGTCACGCTCTATCGCGCGCTGCAGACCATGTGGCGCTCCAACCGCGGCAAGACGGGGGACGATTCCTTTAGCGCGAGCGATATCGACATCGCGCAGATGTGCCTTGCCATCGATGCTCGCACGCCGGTCGACGAGCGTTCGGTGGAAAGCGGCCTGGGAATCTTCGAAGAGCTTGGTTTCTGTCGAGTTTCGGGGTTTGACGACACTCGTCGTATCGCGATGGCCGAAAACCCCGGCCGCGTGCAATTGAGCAGGTCAATTCGCTATTTGGAGGGCTTGCGCTCGCGCATGGAGTTCTCGGCTTTCCGGAGCTGGGCGCTCGATTCGTGCGCTTCTGATATGCTAGCCAAAGTTAACCGCCCGATCGTACCGCGGGCCTAGGGGAAGGGGACCTCGATGGATGCCGCAGCCCGTACCGCCCATGATTCCACCCTCCAGCCGTTTTCGGAGATGGAGCACTATAAGCATGCCGATGAGCTGCCGCCCGAGATTATGGCGGACAGCTACGACAAGCTGGAGCGCCTGTGCCTCAAATATATGAATGAGGACGACTTTTCTAAGGTGGAGCAAGCCTACTGCTTTGCCGCCGAGAAGCACTGCAACCAAAAGCGGCGCTCGGGTGAGATGTACATCAACCATCCCGTCGAGGTAGCCATCATTTTGGCCGACCTCAAGATGGACTGCGATGTGGTGTGCGCCGCGCTGCTGCACGATACCGTCGAGGATACCGAGACCTCGCTTGCCGATGTGTCCGGCCTGTTTGGCGATACGGTAGCCGAGCTCGTCGATGGCGTGACCAAGCTCACCAACATCGAAGTCGACAGCATGGACGAGAAGCAGGCGCTTACGCTGCGCAAGATGTTCCTCGCCATGTCCAAGGACATCCGCGTTATCATCGTCAAACTTGCCGACCGCCTGCATAACATGCGTACGCTGGCGGCCCTGCGCGAGGACCGTCGCCTGTTTAAGGCTCGCGAGACCATGGACGTGTATGCGCCCCTGGCCGACCGTCTGGGCATGAGCTCTATTAAGTGGGAGCTCGAGGACCTGTCCTTCTTCTACCTGGAGCCCGATGCCTACCAGCGCATCGCGCGCATGGTGGCGGAGTCGCGCGAGGTCCGTGAGCGCTATCTGGCCGAGACCATCAAGACGCTCACCGACGAGCTCAACCGCATTGGCCTGGAGGGCTTCCAGATCAATGGCCGCTCCAAGCACTATTGGTCCATCTACCAAAAGATGAAGCGCAAGGGCAAGGAGTTCTCCGAGATCTACGATTTGGTGGCGCTGCGCGTTATTACCCATTCGGTGCGCGATTGCTACTCCACGCTCGGCGCGGTGCATACGCTGTGGCACCCCATGCCCGGTCGCTTTAAAGACTATATCGCCATGCCCAAGGTCAATAACTACCAGTCGCTCCATACGACGGTTATCGGCCCTACGGCTCGTCCGCTCGAGATTCAGATTCGAACCTACGAGATGCATGAGCAGGCCGAGTACGGCATTGCCGCCCACTGGCTATATAAGAAGTCGGGCGGATCGTCTGCTTCCAAGACCAATGACGCTCAACGTTTGGACGACCAGATTAACTGGCTTAAGCACTCACTCGATTGGGCTGCGTCTGATGAGATTACCGACGCCAAGGAATACCTGCATTCGCTGAAGGTCGACCTCTTCGATCAGGAGATCTTCGTCTTCACGCCCAAAGGCGAGGTCATGGCTCTTCGTGCCGGCTCCACGCCGCTCGACTTTGCCTATGCCGTTCATACCGAGGTGGGCAACCACTGCGTCGGCGCTAAGATCAACGGTGCGGTGGCCCCGCTCACGCATGAGATCAAGACGGGCGACCGCGTTGAAATCCTGACCAACAAGAGCTCCAAGCCGTCGCGTGATTGGCTCAAGATCGTTAAGACACCTTCCGCCAAGTCAAAGATCCGCCGTTACTTCGCCGCCGCGACCAAAGACGATGACGCTGCTGCCGGCCGCGATATACTGGCCAAGGACCTGCGCAAGCGCGGGTATGGCATCTCTACGCCGCGATCCACGCGTGCGCTCAACGCCGTGGCGGAGCAGTTTAACTTCAAGCAGCTCGAGGACCTGTTTGCCGCCGTCGGCGCCGGCAAGGTTGCCCCGCGCGCTGTGGGCAATAAGGTCGAGCAAATCTTGGACCCCAAGCCCGAGGAACAGCTCACCAAGGCCGAGGCTATCGCCGAGGTCGTGAAGCAGCCCGCTCGCGGCTCCAACCGCAAGCCGCAAAAGCGCGGCAAGAGCGCCAGTAACGGCATTATCGTCAAGGGCGAGAGCAACAGCGGTCTGCTTGTTCGTCTGGCGCATTGCTGCAATCCGGTGACGGGCGACGATATCGTCGGCTTCATCACGCGCGGTCGCGGCGTCTCGGTGCATCGCGCCAACTGCCCCAACGTTAAGGGTCTTATGGAACATCCCGAGCGCATGATCGACGTGGAGTGGGACGGCGCTGCCGACACCCTCTTTCAGGTCGAGATCGTGGTCGAGTGCCTGGACCGCATGGGCCTGCTCAAGGATGTCACTATCGCCATTGGCGATGCGGGCGGCAATATCCTTTCTGCCGCCACGTCGACCAACCGCGAGGGTATTGCAACCCTGCGCTTTATGGTCGAGATTTCGGACGCGAGTGGTTTGGATCCGCTGCTGGCCTCTATCAGCAGCGTTGACTCGGTCTACGATGCGCGCCGCCTGATGCCCGGCGAGGGTGGAGCCCAGCTTAAGCGCCGCGTTTAGTCGCGACGAACGTGCCACATTATCGATATTCGCTACACTCGAGGCATCGTTTGATGCCTCGAGTTCTATAGAGAGGAGAGGGACATGAGTGCTGTGTCCTTGGATTTAACTCCCAAGGGATCGGTCGAGATCGAGACGCTCGTAAACGGTCCCATTCAGACCAATAGCTATGCTGTTATTTCGGATAATGAGTGCGTGATTATCGATCCCGCATGGGA
Source organism: Collinsella sp. (assembly GCA_037237765.1). Lineage (GTDB taxonomy): Bacteria > Actinomycetota > Coriobacteriia > Coriobacteriales > Coriobacteriaceae > Collinsella. The sequence goes on from JAXXEN010000002.1 coordinate 63,325, forward strand.
AGGCAAGCGCCTGGTGGAGCATGTTCGAGCCGAGCATTCCGGCATACGCGTGCTTGGCGCCGTATGCACTCATGGCCATGCCGATCATGTTGGTGGTGTTGCCGGCGTGCGAACCGCCGTTGGCGAGGGCTGCCAGTATGAGCTGTGTGCTAAGGATGCGGCGGTGCCGCACGCGAACATCGAGGAACAGCGAGCTATGTGGGGCATTGAGACGCCCGACCCCGGGGAGCCGACGCGTCTGCTCGCCGAGGGCGATGCTATCGAGGTGGGCGATATCTGCCTGCAGGTGATCGAGGCGCCCGGTCACACACCGGGTGGCATCGTCTTGTTTGCTGCCACCGAGCAGGGGAACATTGCCTTCGTGGGCGACACCCTGTTTCCGGGTGGGCACGGCCGCACCGATCTTGCTGGTGGCGATGAGGCGGCGATTCTGCGTTCGCTCTCCAAGCTCGCCCGGCTTCTCCCGCCCGATACCGTTTGTCTAACCGGCCATGGCGACTCGACCACCATGGCACGCGAGCTCATGCAGAACCCTTTCATGCAGATGTAGCTTAATAGTCGGCTTTTGAAGCACGAGAAGCGTCCAAACGTCAAGCTATTTTTCCCCAACGGGTCGATTCCGTAGGGCAAACGGTCAAAAAAAGTCTGTTTGGACGATATTCGTGAACAAACGAACGTTTATGCTCGGGTGCGCCGTGGTAAAATCTCAGGCGTTATCGGAGCAACCTTACAGGAGGTTTCTTTTATGCTCGTCAACGCAGCAGACATGCTCAAGAAGGCTGAGGCCGGCAAGTACGGTCTCGGTGCCTTCAACACCAACAACCTCGAGTGGACCCTGGCTATTCTCCAGGCCGCCGAGGAGGCCAAGTCTCCGCTGATCCTTCAGTGCACCGCTGGTGCCGCTAAGTGGATGGGCGGTTTCAAGGTCTGCGCCGACATGGTCAAGGCTGCCGTCGAGGCCACGGGCGTTACCGTTCCCGTCGCCCTTCACCTCGATCACGGTTCTTACGAGGACTGCTTCAAGTGCATCGAGGCCGGCTTCACGTCCATCATGTATGACGGCTCTCACGAGGAGACCTTCCAGCTTAACCTCGACCGCACCAAGGAGCTCGTTGAGCTTGCCCACTCCAAGGGCATGTCCATCGAGGCCGAGGTCGGCGGTATCGGCGGCACCGAGGACGGCGTGACCTCCAGCGGCGAGCTCGCTGATCCTGCTGAGTGCAAGCAGATTGCTGACCTGGGCGTCGACTTCCTCGCCTGCGGCATCGGCAACATCCACGGCGTGTATCCCGCCGACTGGGCTGGCCTTTCCTTCGAGCGTCTGGGCGAGATCAAGGCTCAGACCGGCGACCTGCCCCTCGTTCTGCACGGTGGTACCGGCATCCCCGAGGATCAGATCAAGAAGGCCATCTCCCTGGGCATCTCCAAGATCAACGTCAACACCGATCTGCAGCTCGTCTTTGCCAAGGGCGTTCGCGAGTACATCGAGGCTGGCAAGGATCAGCAGGGCAAGGGCTTTGACCCCCGCAAGCTCCTCAAGCCTGGTCGCGACAACATCGTTGCCCGCACCAAGGAGCTCATGGAGGAGTTTGGCTCCGTCAACAAGGCGTAAGTAGCGGTTTAACTTTCCCGTCGGAGGCCCCGTTTACCCTACGCTTTTCCCTTGCGCTCACCTGGCTTTGCCAGAAGTCGCGCAATGGGAAAAGCTTCGGGTGAACGGGGCCTCCTTCGTTAACTCGCTACAGGGTTACTGGGCTGAATTCATTTTTTTGACTACCGTTCGGCGGTGTTGATGGCTCCCTTGTTGGGGCTTTCTTTTTTATCTCGCTACAATGGACTTCAAGCGTTCTAGTGACTTGGAGTTTTGGTATGGCTGTTATTAATGTGCTGCCTTCGGATGGGAAGGTCATTGACGAGGGTCCTGTTGGTTGCTCTGTTGATGTTTGCTGTGATGATTTCCGTCATCTCGATATTGGACTGCCGCCCGAGATTCTTCGTCTCAAGGATGCCGGATATTTGACGCAGGCTGTTGCGGCTTGTGATCGTCTTTTGGGGCAGAATCCCGATCCCTCGCTTGCTGCCTGCGTTCGTGCCGAGCGGTATCGCATGCTTGAGACGCCGCTTCATTTTTCGGTGTCGCGCGATCGGGCTATTGCGATGATTCGCGAGGAGTGGCCTGAGTTTACCGAGGAGCAGTTTGACGATCTGATTGACCGTAAGCGTATTGACTGGCGCTTTATCGATGGCGAGCTGTTCGTTCTCGACAACTTCCTCGATTCGCTTCGCGTATATCCCAAAGAGGTTCCCGGCATGCGTCCCGATCCTACGGACGGAATTGCACTGCGCAACGAGATGCTCAAGGAGATGGAGTCACAAAACGGATTGACTCGCGTTATTACGCTTAAGACGTCCTTGTCTGTCCCCGGCGCTCTAGAGGGGGAGACCGTTCGCGCTTGGCTTCCCGTAGCCGCCACCTGCCGCCAACAGTCTCAGGTCGAGATTCTCGACATGACGCCGGAGGGTGCTGTTGCTCCCGCGAACGCTTCGGCGCGTACCGCCTCGTGGTCTTCTTCGAGTGAGCGCTCATTCTCGGTGACTTATCGTTATCACATCGATGCTGCTTATTGTGATGTCTACGGTGGCACACTTCCGGTTCATCCGCGTATGGACGCGCCTCTGCCCGAGGATATTTCCGAGGACCGTCCGCACATTGCATTTACGCCGTATCTGCAGCAGCTGACGGCCAGCGTTGTTGGCGGACTCGAGGATCCGCTCGATCGCGCCCGTGCTATCTATGATTACCTGACGCAGTATATCGACTATCGCTATCAGCCGCCGTACTTGCTTTTGGGATCTATTGCCGATGACTGCGCGCATTCGCTCCGCGGCGATTGCGGCGTTATGGCGCTTACGTTTATCACCATGTGCCGTATCGCGGGCGTGCCTGCCCGTTGGCAGAGCGGCCTCTACGTTGCGCCCGATTCGGTGGGGTCGCACGACTGGGCAGAGTTCTATACGCCGCAGACCGGTTGGCTCAACGCCGACGTGTCATTTGGATCTTCTGCTCGCAGGATGGGGGAGGAGTGGCGCCGCCGTCACTACTTTGGCAATCTCGACCCATGGCGTATGGTGGCCAACAATCGATTCCAGGCAGAGTTTGAGCCCTCTTTCGACGGCATGCGCGAGGACCCTTACGATAACCAGATGGGTGAGGCTTCGGTCGACGGTCGCGGATGCCGTCAGCGCGAGATGCTACGCACGGTCGAACTCATCGAAATGCTCGAAGTTCCATTTTCGGACTAATCGGTAGAAAGCTGTGATAAACTAACTCACGCATTACGTGCCCGAGTGGCGGAATTGGCAGACGCAGTGGACTCAAAATCCACCGTTGGCAACAACGTGCGAGTTCGAGTCTCGCCTCGGGCACCATACATGCAAGTGAGCGTTCAAGGGGGTTGCGGCCCCCTTTTTCGTGCCGAACTCGCGTGAGCGCGCGAAGCGTTAAGCAAACAGGCCTGCGGCCTGTTTGTAGCGGAGCGTGGCGAGGGCGCCTCGCGCCCGAAGCCCGGGGCTTCGCGAAGCGAAGGCCCTTCGAGTCTCGCCTCGGGCACCATACATGCAAGCGAGCGTTCAAGGGGGTCAAGGTCCCTTTTTCGTGTACGTAATGTGATAACGCGCTGTACGTGTTATTATTCGCAAGGCGTTGTTCCCGCAATGCCCTAAAGAGGAACCCGAGGGTTCCCACCTTTTGGCGCCAATGAGCAGCTGACTGGTCATACAACTTAGATTCCCTTCCTCAAATCGAGGATTTCTATGTGTACGACCTGGTTGCTGAGAAGCGCCGGGTTATTTTTTTATGAATGGAGGTAGGGAAAATAGCTAAGTCTGATGACACCCGCATCAACGACGAGATTACTGCATCTTCGTGCCGTTTGATTGGCGTCGATGGCTCTCAGCTCGGCCTGTTCGCCATCCGCGATGCCCAGCGTGTCGCCGACGATCAGGGTCTCGACCTGGTCGAGATCGCTCCCAACGCGGAGCCGCCGGTCTGCAAGGTCATGGACTACGGTAAGTTCAAGTACCAGCAGGCTATGAAGGCCAAGGCTGCTCGTAAGAACCAGTCCAAGGTCGAGGTCAAGGAAATGAAGTTCCGACCCAAGATCGACGTTGGCGACTACGAGACCAAGAAGGGCCACGTTCTGCGTTTCCTCAAGAAGGGCGCACGCGTTAAGATCACCATCATGTTCCGCGGCCGTGAGATGGCTCACCCGGAGCAGGGCCTTAACGTTCTCGAGCGTCTCGCCGAGGATCTCAAGCCTTACGCTACGGTCGAGTCCAAGCCTAAGATGGAAGGCCGTAACATGCTTATGCTGCTCGCCCCGATTAAGGGCGCCTTCGATGAGGATAAAGCGGCAAGCGATACCAAGTAACTAGTGTTCTGTAACCGATTAAGGAGTATTTCATGCCTAAGATGAAGTCCCACAGCGGCACCAAGAAGCGTTTCCGCAAGACTGGTACCGGCAAGCTTATGCGCGCCAAGGCTTTCAAGAGCCACATCCTGAGCAAGAAGTCCACCAAGCGTAAGCGTGGCTTCCGTCAGGAGACCGAGATCGCCGCTGCCGACCGCAAGGTCATCAAGTCGCGTCTCGCCTAAGTTCGCGTTCCCGTTTTTCGTTTTACCGTCTAGGAGTTGATAGAACATGGCACGTATTAAGCGCGCTGTTGCCGCCAAGAAGAAGCGCCGTACCGTTATGCACCGTGCGAAGGGTTACTACGGTGCCGCTTCGCGTACTTACAAGCATGCTAAAGAGCAGGTCCAGCACTCCCTGCAGTATCAGTATCGTGATCGCCGCAACAAGAAGCGCGAGATCCGTTCTCTCTGGATCACTCGTATCAACGCTGCTGCTCGCCTGAACGACATCTCTTACTCTCAGTTCATGCACGGCCTGAAGGTTGCCGGCATCGAGCTCGACCGCAAGGTCCTGGCTCAGATGGCTTACGAGGATATCGAGTCCTTCAACGAGCTGGCTACCATCGCCAAGAAGGCTCTCGAGGCCTAATAGATTCTCATGAATCGCTAGGGGAGTGTCGCGTTGTGCGCGGCGCTCCCTCTTTTTATCTGAAGCGCTGGTTTATATAGCAAAAGCGCGGGTAGATAGACACTTACAGGTGACCGATCTTTATATATCTCTTAACCGAAGGGTCATCATCTGATACGTGCAGTATTTCTGCACCAGCCTTTCTATGACTTATATAGGAAGCAATGTATTGTGTAGGACTTGTGAAGAGTGGAATTGACGTCCCAC
>JAXXEN010000044.1:0-9911 GCA_037237765.1 Collinsella sp.
GCCCGTGGGTTATACCCTAAGAGCAAACCACCCTTTTTAAGGGTGGTTCTGATTTGGTTCGCGCCATGTGGGGGCGGTGGCGACGTGCATTTTTGCGAGTATTCTGCAATCGAAGGCCCCTGCATACCGGCTTCGGGCAAAAAATCGGGAGTTCTCGATGTTTTCTACGAATGATGGGTGGGGTTACGGGCTGACAGCGTTTGATTTGCAGGGATATTCGCGGTCTTTGGCATTTGTCGTGGCGCCCGAAGCCCTTGGTTATGTTGAATACTCCTAAAAATGCACGACGCTTAGAGGGGGACCTTCGCGAAAAAGGAAACCGCCCCGTCGAAGTATGCATTCGACGGGGCGGTTTATGCATTTGGCCGATTAAGGATGCGCTGTCAAACTACTAGAACTTGACGGTCGGGGCCTGGCGGGCTGCTTCAGCGGCCTCGAAGCCCTGGCGCTCCTTAAACTGGAAGATGCCAGCAAAGATGACAGCCGGGAACGTCTGAATGGCGTTGTTGTAGCTGAGCACGCAGTCGTTGTAGCTCTGGCGTGCATAGCTAATCTTGTTCTCGGTGTCCTCGAGCGATGCCTGCAGCTGCGTAAAGTTGGTGTTTGCCTTAAGATCGGGATAGGCCTCGGCCACAGCGAAGAGCTGGCGCAGTGCGCCGGTCAGCACGTTGTCGGCTTCCATCTTGGCCTCGGGCGTGGTGGCCTTGACGGCGGTGTTACGCGCGCTGATCACGGCGGAGAGCGTCTCCTGCTCGTGCTTGGCGTAGCCCTTGACGGTTTCGACCAGGTTGGGGATCAGGTCGTTACGGCGCTGCAGCTGCGTATCGATGTTCTGCCAGGCGTTATCGATGCGGTTACGCTTGGTGACCATGTTGTTGTAGATGCCGGCGATGGCGCAGACAATCACAATGACAACAACGATGCCGATGATGACGGTAATCATGATGTCTCCGTTTCGAATGGCCGCGGCGGCATGCGCCAGCTGCCGTTGGTATAACGCTACTAGTATACCCGCAACGTTTTACCGTGCCGAACTTTCCGGTAAGCGTTGTGTTTTCGGCGGGGTTGGCACCGGGGCAAAGCGCGCGAGGTACAGGTGTAAGATATGCGACAGATTGACGAGTGTTGTCTTTGTCCTGAGGATGGCGATACCAGTGGACCTTCGCATCAAGAAAACCTACCGCGCCCTGTTCGATGCCTTTACCGAGCTTCTCGAGGAGCATCGGTTTGAGGACCTGACGGTCGCCATGCTGTGCGACCGGGCCATGATTCGCCGCACGACGTTCTACAAGCACTTTCGCGACAAGAACGATTACTTTGCCTTTTATATCGATGAGCTCATGTCGGGCTTGCCGCAAAAACAGCCCGATGAGGCCGGCGCGGTATCTGCCGAGGACGTGCGCGCGCTTCGGCACGCGATTTTGGACGATGCCATGGATTTGATTCTGGCGCACGAGCGGCTCATGGATAACATTTTGGCAAGCAGCATGTCGGGCATGTTGACCAACGTTATTTGCGACCGCATTGCCCGCTCCATCCGCGAGCGTGTGATGAACGTGCTTGCCGAGGATGCCCTGGCCCCCGTGTCACTCGAGACGACGTCTGAGTTTGTCGCCGGCGGTATTATTCGACTTTTCACGATATGGTGGGAATCGGGCCACGATCTTGAGCGTCGACCTGAGATAGCCGACGTGGTCGATGCACTGTTTGAGCGGACCATGACACCGGTGCATCACTAGGAGTGGCGGAGAGAGGGGGATTCGAACCCCCGGAACGCTCTCGCGCTCAACGGTTTTCAAGACCGCCGCATTCAACCGCTCTGCCATCTCTCCGTGAGTCGTAATGATAGCATCGTTTTGAATTTGCAACAGGGAAGGCGAACGATGACGATCACCGAAATCGACGAGAAGTTCATGCGCGAGGCGCTGGCGGAGGCGCGAGCCGCCGCGGCGGTGGGCGAGGTGCCCATCGGAGCCGTAGTGGTGCGCGACGGCGAGATCGTCGCGAGGGCGCACAATCGGCGTGAGCTCGATCAGGATCCTTCGGCTCATGCAGAGTTCGCGGCCCTGTGCGCTGCCGCTCGGTCGCTCGGTCGCTGGCGCCTTTCCGACTGTACGGTCTATGTGACGTTGGAACCTTGCTGCATGTGCGCAGGCCTTATGGTTAACGCGCGCGTGGGGCGCTGCGTGTATGGCGCGAGCGACGCCAAGGCGGGCGCGTTGGGTTCGCTGTATGACCTGAATGCCGATTCGCGCTTGAATCATCGGTTTAACGTACATGCCGGCGTGCTGGCAGACGAGTGTCGTGAGGTGTTGAGTGACTATTTTGGCGGTCTGCGCGGAGCGGGCGGCGCTGATTGCGGTTGTGGGGCCGATCTTGAAGCACACGCCGCTCACGCCGCAGCGCTTGCAGGTGCCGGTGAGGATGCTGGCACGGCGGTTGACTTTGGTCCTGCATGCCGTCGGCCCCGCCGTGTGCTGCTGGCGATCGACTCCTTTAAGGGCAGCGTTTCGAGCGCGCAGGCGGAGGCAGCGGTTGCCGAGGGCATGCGCCATGTGTGGCCCGATGCCGAGCTGAACGCTTTGCCGCTGGCAGATGGCGGTGAGGGGACGCTCGATGCCGTTGCCGCGTGCGGCGGTGAGATTGTGACCTGCGAGGTTGCGGGACCCTTTGGCGATGGTGTGCCTGCCCGGATGTTAGTGGACGGCGAGCACGAGTCGGTTGTTATTGAGATGGCCGAAGCAGCAGGCATCGGGTACTCACCTTGCACGGAATCGGCGGCGCTGGCTGCTACAACCTATGGCGTGGGCGAGCTGATGCTCCGTGCAGTTCGTGTCGGGGTAAAGACTATCTATATTGGCTTGGGCGGCAGTGCCACCAACGACGGTGGCGCCGGCATGCTGCAGGCGCTGGGCGCGCGTGTGGTCGATGATCAGGGATGCGATGTCGCCCCCGGTCTTGCCGGCCTTGAGCAGGTGGCGAGCGTTGATTTGGCGCCAGCGCTGCAGGCTTTGGATGATGCTCGTATCGTTGTGCTTTCCGATGTCGAGAATCCGCTCGTGGGGCGTCGAGGCGCACTGGCGGTGTTTGGCGGGCAGAAGGGCCTGCCGGCGGATGATGTCGAGGCGCTGCGCAGATACGACGGCTGGATGGTCGGCTACGGTCGCCTGCTCGATGCGGCAATTTTCGAGGCGCGAGCCCAGGGGTTGTTGCGCACACCCGAGGGCGCACGGACATTTGGCTCGGTGCTCGGCGTGCCCGGCGCGGGCGCTGCCGGTGGCTTGGGCGCCGCGTTGCTGGCGCTCGGTGCGGAGCTGCGCTCGGGTGTAGAGACGGTGCTCGATCTCGTGGGGTTTGACGAGCGCGTGCGCGATGTCGACCTGGTCATAACAGGCGAGGGCAATATGGACGAGCAGTCCGCCGCCGGTAAGGCGCCGGTGGGTGTGGCTCGCCGCGCCAGGCGATATGGCAAGCCGGTGGTCGCCGTCGTGGGCGGCCGTGCTGACAACCTGAACGCGGTATATGAGCAAGGTATCGACTTGGTACTGCCGATCTGCCGCAAGCCCATGCCTCTCGACCAGGCGCTCAATCCTCAGGAAGCCACAACCAACCTCATCTTCGCCGGTGAGTCAGCCGCCCAAGCCTACGACCTCGCTCGCCTCTAAAACCCATCCCCTCGATAAGTTGCGGTGAAATACGGAGTGTTTTTGCCTTTAAGGTGCCAATTCAGTCCGTATTCCACCGCAACTTCGAGAATGGCCATTCGAGGTTGGCCGCCTTGTGCCTTGGGTCGGACCGTTTGCCACAAAATGCGACCATCTACTACGTTAAACCGGCCACCTTCGACCATCCCGGAATTTGCAAAAACAAAACCGCAGGTAGAAAGCTTGCCGATTTTCGAAAAGCCGGCTATGGTTGACCCCTGCGGCCTAAACGTAGTAGATGGGCTCTTTCTGTGGTGCGGCACCAAGCCGGTCATTTTGGGATCGGACTATTTTGACTACTCATTGGCTGCTCTGGCAATCGGGCTGCAAAAGTAGTCAAAAAAGCTCCGTCCCAAATTAGCTACCTTGCTCTGGCGGGCGGGAGCAGGTAAGATATACCGAGCGCCTAGCGCGTTCGATGGGTTCGGATGACGACATGTTCCGAATCTGGTCAGGTCCGGAAGGAAGCAGCCATAAGGAGCCTCTGTCGGGCATCCGAATCCATCGAGCGCACGGGCTTTCTTTTTGCGCGGTTTTACCAAACCGCGCAATGCTCGACGCTGCGCGTCACCCAGAGCGACAATTTGTCATTCAAAAGGCAAGGCATGACCAGAAGGTCTATGCCTTGCCTTTTTCATGCCAACTTGTTCGCTCTGGATGTCGCTCGCTGGCTGCGCCAAAACATTGAAGGTCGCGTGGCTCGGGCGTGACCGCTGGTCCTCGGCTTCGCCTGCGGGATCGCTCGACTACCAAACACCTCGCCGCCGGCCGGGCCCCGTCGTCCAAAAATCACCCGTAAAGGCGCGTTTATCTAATTTAATCTATCCCTTGCGGAATGCGGCTTGCTGGCGTTGTCTGGGCATTGATGGCTACGTGGTTCAAGAGGCGGCGGTGCTGTTGCTTGAATTTTTGCAGTTAAAGAGGTCCGTTTCCTTAGGTGGGGAAACGGACCTCTTTTTGTCTCTGGGCTTGTGAATTGGCGGAGACAATAACCGTTGGCAGCTATTTTGAGTTCCTGATGCGGCGTGTGGCTGCGGTTGTTATTCCGAGTCCTGCGGCGGCGACTGCTGCGAGTGCGATTGCGCTCGGCGCTGTGTCGCCTGTGTTTGCGAGCTTGCCGGTGGTCGTATTTGCTTGCTTGGTGGAGCTCGATGGAGCGTCTTTGCTGGTCGCGGGCGAGCTGGCGGGCTGTGCCGTCTCGGCCGGTTGCGTTGAGCTGGAGGGTTTTGTCGTCTCGGCGGGTTTCGTTATCTCGGGCGAGGTGGCCTTGTCTGCCGCGGCCTTTGCCTCTTCGTATGCTTTGCAGGCGTCGTCATAGGCCGCTTGCGCCTTTTCCAAATCGTCGAGGAGCGCATCTCGCTTGGCTGTCTCTTCGTCGATATCGGTTTGACATTTTTCCGCATTGGCTTCGAACTTCGCGACGACACTTTCCTGGCTCTCGAGTCTGGTTCGGTATGTGTTAAGTACCGCTTGGCAAGAATATTCTTGACGTTTCGCTGTTGCTATCTCGTAGCGCAACTGATTAATAGTTTCTGCAGGCGCCCCGTCGTTGCACGCCTTGTCTAATTCTGTCTGAAGGTTACTTACCTGGTTGTGGGCCGCGTCATATCTGGCTTGGGCTTCATTGACCTGCGCTTGTAGGTAAAGAAGAGGTCCCCTTGAGTCGTCGGCTTCCTTCAGCATCCTGTCGCGGAGCGATTGCAAATCGGTAATCACATGCTCTATAGTCTCTAATATCTCAGGACCTGCGGCGTCTTTTGCGGCCTCGAGGTTTTTGAGCGCTTCCTGCATGGCTGCATACGCTTTTTCTTTTGCGGCGGCCGCGTCTTCCGTCTGCAAGGCAACTGCACCGGTGGGGGCGCTGGTTTCTGCCGCGATCGCCGTTGCGGGGGCGATTCCCGCGACAAGTGCCGCGGAAAGGGCGATGCCCACAGTTGCTCGTCTTGCTCTTCTTGCGAGAATGTCGTTCATCTCGGCACCTCATTTCAAGGGTCGGCGACTAACTTGGTAGCACTAATGTAAATATACCATGCTAGTTGACCCGACACTGGCTGGGTGTGCGCGTATACCCCTCTGAAAACTGAATCCCGTTAGAAATGACGAGTTGTTTACGCTTCTTTTGGGGTGGCGGTACTATCATGGTTCGAATTGAATGTGGATGATGATAGGGAGCGCCTATACATGATTGAGCTGCTCAGGCGTTTTGGTGGTAAGTTTCGCCGGTATATGGTGATTGGCCCTGCGTGTAAGCTGATCGAAGTGATCTTTGACCTGCTGACGCCGCTGGTGATTGCCCAGATGATCGATAAGGGTATTGGCGCACACGATGTCAACGCCGTCGTCCACTACGGTATGCTGCTTGGCGCCATGGCTGTGATCGGCATCTCGTTTACGCTCGTCTGCCAAAAGATGGCGGCGCTCACCTCGCAGGGCATGGGCACCGATATCCGCGGTGCGCTCTACCAGCACATCAACAAGTTGAGCTATGCCGAACTCGACCGCTTTGGCACGCCGTCGCTTATCACCCGCATCACCAACGACGTCAACCAGGTGCAGCTCGCTGTGGCGCTGGGCGTACGCATGCTCATCCGCTGGCCCTTCTTGGCGGTGGGCTCTATGTGCGCGGCCCTTGCCATCGACCTTAAGCTCGGCATGATCTTTTTGATCTGCACGCCCGCTATCGGCCTGGTGTTTTGGTTTGTCATGGCGCGCTGCATTCCGTATTACAGGCAGCTGCAGGCAAAGCTCGACCGCATCGCGCTTATCTGCCGCGAGGGGCTTTCGGGCGCCCGCGTTGTTCGCGCCTTTGTGCGTGAGGACCACGAGCGCGAGCGTTTTGCCCAAGCCGCCGATGACCAGGCCAATACTGCCATCGCGGTGGGCAAGCTCTCGTCGATCCTTAATCCCGTCACGTTTTTGGTGATGAACCTGGGCGTGTGCGCCATCCTGTGGGTGGGCGGCATCCAGGTCAACGTGGGCGAGCTCACGCAGGGTCAGGTCATGGCGTTTGTGAACTACATGACGCAGACGCTCACCTCCATCGTGTACGTCGCCAACCTGGTCGTGGTCTTTACCAAGGCGAGCGCCAGCGCGTCGCGTATCAACGAGGTGCTCAATTGCGTGCCGAGCATCGCTGACGAGGGCAACCAGCCGGTCGCGCTGCCTGAGCCGAGCGACCTGACGGGTGGCGCTGTTCCGGTCCCTGCGCTGAGCTTTGACCATGCGAGCTTCTCGTTTGGCGCCGGCGCGGCAAATGCCGTGAGCGATGTGACTCTGGAGCTCCCGCTGGGCAAGACGCTTGGCATTATCGGCGGTACGGGTAGCGGCAAGTCCACACTCGTCTCGCTTATCCCGCGCCTGTACGATGCGAGCACCGGCAGCGTGAGCGTGATGGGTGCCGACGTGCGCACCTGGCCGCTCGACCAGCTGCGCCGTGTGGTCGCGACCGTTCCACAGCGCGCGTCGCTGGTGAGCGGCACCATCCGCAGCAACCTGACCTGGCGCGACGAGGCTGCGACCGACGAGGAGCTCTGGGTGGCGCTCGACATGGCGCAGGCGAGCGAGTTCGTGCGCAACAAGCCGCAGGGGCTCGATGCCCCGGTCGAGGCGGGCGGTAAGAACTTCAGCGGTGGCCAACGCCAGCGCCTGACCATCGCGCGCGCCCTGGTGGGCTCGCCTCAGATATTGATCATGGACGATTCTGCCTCGGCGCTCGACTTTAAGACCGACGCGGCGCTTCGCCATGCCATCCGCGAGCGCAGTGTGCGCGGTGCCGCCGAGGGCGGGCTGCCGCTGACTACGGTGATCGTAAGCCAGCGCGTTTCGACCGTGCGCGACGCCGATATGATCTGCGTACTTGACCACGGTTCGGTCGCGGGCCTGGGCGCGCACGATGAGCTCTACACGACCTGCCAGCTCTACCGCGAGATTTGCCAGTCGCAGCTTCGCCGCGAGGAGCTCGAGGGTCAGCAGGGGAGTACGGCGCCCGCGCCCGCCCCAGGCGCCCCGACCGTCCCCACATCCGTCTGCGCAAAGGAGGGCTGCTAAATGAATCCGTATACTTCTTCCGGTTCGGTCGCCACGATGACGGCCAACGTGTCCGGCAACGATAACCTCAACGACTTGGGTGACGGCCCGCGTCAGCCCGGCGACCCCGAGCGCTACCCCGTGGGCGTGGTAACTCGCCGCCTGCTGGGCTACGTCCGTCCGCATCGCATTTCGTTTGTTGCGTCGTTTGTGAGTGCCGCCATCTCCGTGATTCTGCAGCTCTACACGCCCATCCTCATCGGCGAGGGCATCGACCTTATCGTCGCCGCCGGGCAGGTGGACTTCGATGCGCTGCTGCCGCTCGTTACCAAACTCGCGCTCGTCGTGGTGGGAGCAGCGGCCTTTCAGTGGCTGCAGGGCTATTGCGTCAACCGCCTGTCCTACGAGACGGTGCGCGACATGCGCGTGGAGGCGAGCGACAAGCTCAGCCGCATGCCGCTCAGCTTTATCGACAGCCATGCCCACGGCGACCTTATGAGCCGCGTGGTCAACGACGTCGATCAGGTGGGCGACGGTCTGCTCCAGGGCTTCACGCAACTCTTCACCGGCGTTATCACCATCGTGGGCACGCTCGCGTTTATGCTCTCCATTAACCTGACCATGACGCTCGTGGTGGTGCTCGTCACGCCGCTTTCCATTTTTGCAGCCGGCGCCATCGCCAAGCTTTCCAATAAAAGCTTTACGGCACAGCAGCGTATACAAGGGCAGCTCGGTGGTCATATTGAGGAGTACGTAGGCGAGCAGAAGCTGGTGGATGCGTTTGCCTACGGCCCGAACGCCCAAGCGCGCTTCGACGCCCTCAATGCCGAGCTCTTCACCGCGGGCGAGCACGCGCAGTTTATGGGCTCGCTCTCTAACCCCGGTACGCGCTTTATTAACAACATCATCTATGCCGTGGTCGCTGTGATCGGCTGCGTGGGCGTGATCACGGGCGTGCCCGCGGCGCTTACGGTGGGCGGCGTGCAGATTTTCCTGTCCTATGCTAACCAGTACACCAAGCCGTTCAACGAGGTCACCAACGTCATTACGCAGATCCAGACCGCGTACGCCTCGGCGCGCCGCATGTTTGCGCTGCTCGATGCGCGCGAGCAGGAGCCCGACGCGTCGGACGCTGTAGAGCTTGTCGCCCCGCAGGGCGAGGTGACTTTTGAACACGTGGACTTTAGCTACGTGCCCGACCGCAAGCTGCTGCAGGATATCTGCATCGATGCCAAGCCCGGTATGCGCTTTGCCCTGGTCGGTCCTACGGGCTGTGGCAAGACGACGCTCATCAATTTGCTACTGCGTTTTTACGATATCGATGCCGGTCGCATTGCGGTCGATGGCCGTTCCTCGCGTGACTACACGCGCGCAAGCCTGCGCCGCGTCTTTGGCATGGTGCTGCAGGACACTTGGCTGTTCGAGGGCACGGTGGCGGAAAACATCGCCTACGGTTGTCCCGATGCCACGCGCGAACAGGTTGTCGAGGCGGCCAAGCGCGCGCACGCGCACAAGTTTATCGTGCAGCTGCCAGGCGGCTACGATACGGTGATCGGCGAGGACGGCGGCACGTTTAGCCAGGGTCAAAAACAGCTGCTGTGCATCGCACGCGTTATGCTCACCGACCCGGCTATCTTGCTGCTGGACGAGGCGACCTCGAGCATCGATACCCGCACCGAGCTGCAGGTGCAGGCGGCATTCGATGAGCTCATGGCTGGCCGCACAAGCTTTGTCGTGGCGCATCGCCTGAGCACCATCCGCAACGCCGACTGCATCCTGGTGATGCGCGACGGCCAGATTATCGAGCGCGGCACGCACGACGAGCTGCTAGCGGCAGGCGGCTTCTACGCCGAACTCTACCGCAGCCAATTCGCCCAGTAAGCAAGCCCGTGGGGCAAATTAATCAATCGACAGACGGTGGTTTACATCTGTCACGTTAGTACTAAGATATTCATCTAATAAATTGCATTAGTGGCTTTAGTTTTGGGGGAAACGAGGCAACGTGACTATGACGTGCTCTTTGGTGGTTAACAGCAAGAGCGGTAATACCAGGATGGTTTCGGGCGCGATCAAGCGCGCTCTGCAGGCTGCGGGCGTTGAGTTTGTCCATGCCGCGGCGTTGAGCGACGATGCGGATGCAGATCAGGTTGCGCTCGAGGCGCAGGGCGCCTGCGCGGCCGA
>JAXXEN010000016.1:0-9530 GCA_037237765.1 Collinsella sp.
GACAGTCCCAGGCTGACAATTTCGACTGTAATGGACGTTCTTAAACGACTAGTCAGACAAGAACGCCCCAACGACTACCCCAACAATGGCAACGCCGCAGGTAGAGGACGGACAGCGAGCGGACACCAGAGCGAACAAATTGGCATGAAAAGAGGACGGCATAGACCTTCTGGTCATACCGTCCTCTTTGAATGACAAGTTGTCGCTCTGGTGCCCGCGCAGCGTCGAGCAGTTGCGGCGTTTGGTAAAACGCCGCAACGAACTAGCTCAGCATTGCATCCATCATCTCGGAGTTGACGGAGTCGTCGGCAGACCACTCGCCGTCGTCGTTGCAGGTGTACTTGAAGATAACCGTGGTCTTCCTGGGCTCGGTGGCCTTGGTCACATCGACCATAACCTGACCGGCCATCTTGTACAGCTCGTCATCGGAAGGAACCGTATCAAGCGCGGCAACCTTCTCCTGATACTGGGTGGAGAAGTCCTCGACGATCTTGTTCATGGACTTGCAGGTGATGGAGACCTCGGCAGTCGCGACGCCCTTGTCCTCGTCGACCGTCACGTCGCCAATCTTGTAATCAAAGCCCTCGAGATAGGTCTTGGCATACTCCTTGGGATCGATACCCAGCTGCTCGAACTCGTCGCCCGAAGCCTCCTCCAGACCAGAGAGGAAGTCGTCGCCACCGTTCTTGACCTCGTCAAACTGCGTCGTAAGATCCTCGGTGATGAGCTCCTCAACCGAAGGACCTCCACAGCCGGAAAGCACGACCACGCATGCAACCAAGACGGCCATGAGGGGCGCAAGCAGCAGCTTCTTTTTCATGTTGTTCCTCCCAATGAGCGGCACCGCGCTTCCCGGACGCGGCACACGTTGTAATAAGTAAGCCCATACTATCCACTTATGAACACCCTCGACAACGCGAAGGCGCGGTCGGTTCGTTTTGGCGTCCGAACGGTTTGCAAGCCCGCCCAACGCGCAATAAAACGCTTCCCCACGGTGCAATAAAAAAGGTGGCCGGAAAACCCGGCCACCCTTGCACATCCTTTGAACGCCGCAGTTTACTTGCGAACGACCTTAACGATGGCGTCACCGGCGGCGACGGCGGACTCTGCCTCAACGGTGAGCTCGACGTCGGCAAACTCGGCGGTGTTGGACACGGCCACCACGACGCAGTCCTTGTAACCGGCAGCGGCGATCTTGGCGCGGTCGATCTTGAGTATGGGCTGGCCGGCCTTCACAACGTCGTCGGCCTTGACGAAGCCCTCGAAGCCATCGCCGTTCATGTTGACGGTATCGACGCCAACGTGCACCAGAACCTCGATGCCGCTATCGGACTGCAGACCCACGGCGTGACCCATGGTGACGGTCACCTTACCATCGCAGGGAGCGTAGACCAGATCGTCCTCGGGCCACACGGCACAGCCCTTGCCCAGAACCTCGCCACCAAAGACGGGATCGGGCACGTCGGCCATCTTGATGACCTTGCCCTTGACGGGCGAGCACAGCACGTCGGCGCCGGCAGAAGCAGAGATGGAGGCCGGAGCAGCGGCAGCCGCGGGCTCAGCCTTCTTCTTGAACATATCAAACAGACCCATACGATTTCTCCTCTTGATTAAGCGCAACGTTGTGCGCATGCCTACGGTAATTATAGTGCCAAATGGTTCAAATGCTAAGGTGGGGACTCGAATCGCGAGCCCTTCCCGGTAGTGCTCGTGGGATGAGTATCTCCTTTGCATCGCGGGTCGATAAGCTGAGTATCGCCTGTGCACGGGACGGGCAGAAGCGGGCGCGCCAAACCCGACACTTCTTTTCGCTCTCGAGTCCCGCCGCCGCCCCGCCCCTGACACTTCCTGATACCGACCGAAACGTGCCAAAATAAGCCTGCCCCTTTTTGGTAGGTTTGGCGAGTGTGGATTTTTGGACGCTTAACTAGCGAACGTGGATAATCTCCCACTTTGACTTTGAGGCCGTCACCGAGCCAAAAACGGGAGATTATCCACGTTCATTTTGGATGACCCCCTTGTACCAAGCCGAGCTCCATGGTCAAGTAATAACGACTTTTTATCATTAGATTGTTTACATCAATCCTAATAACTATTTAATCCTTAAACTCGTTATTAGAATTGATATGATTGGCCTAATAACGAGTTTCAGGCACTAAAGATATGGAGGGCGCGATGCAAATCGAGGAGAACGGCCAGGGAACGCTCCGCAATAATCTATCGGGGAAATTGGCTTACTATTCGTTTTTTCCAACGCCCTTGCAATCATTGAGGCAGCTAAACCTCACCGAGGAAACCTATCGCACGCTTTCCGCATGCTCACGAAAGCTTGGAGAGCTTGAAGGCATGCTCTACTTTGTTCCCAACGCCGATATGTATCTGACAATGTACGTGCGCAAAGAAGCACTCCTTTCTTCGCAAATTGAGGGAACCCAGTGCACGTTTGACGACCTACTTAGTCCATCGCAAACACAACTCCATCATAAAGATGTCGCAGACGTCGTGAATTACGTCCGTGCTGTCGACCGCGGCGTAGAACTGCTCAAAAAGATGCCCTTGTGCACGAGACTTCTTAGGCAAGTTCATGCGGTCCTGCTGGACGGAGTGCGCGGAACGGAGAAGAATCCAGGCGAGCTGCGCTCCTCACAAAACTGGATTGGCCCCTCAGGCTGCACCATTGCAACCGCATCGTTTGTCCCTCCAAACATTGAAGATTTGAGTAACACGCTCCAGGACCTCGAACGCTTTATCAATGAGCCTCAAGTCGAAATGGATCCGATTGTGCGGGCGGCGCTCGTCCATTACCAATTTGAAACTGCCCATCCATTCCTAGACGGAAACGGTCGCCTGGGCAGGCTTCTCATTACACTTATGCTCATCAATGATGGCGTTCTTCATTCTTGCTTGTTCTATCCATCGTTCCAGTTCAAGAAAAATCGAAGCGAGTACTACCGGCAACTCACATCCGTAAGGGAGAGAGGCACTTACGAGGAATGGATAGAGTTTTTCTGCAACAGTCTTCTCGAAAGTGCGAAGGACTCGGTAGGGTCTTTAAAAAACCTTGTTGACCTCCATAACCGTTCCACAGCAACCATTACCGAAAATCTCGGAAGGACTGCTGCAAACGGGCAAAGGCTGTTGGGCATTCTTGAAGAGCACCCCATCGTCGACACCGCATTCATCGCTGCCCAACTCGATATCGGCAGGAGTACCGCGAGCTCGCTCGTCAAATCATTTGAAGAATTGGGTATCCTCCGTCCGCTCGACGAGTCAAGACAGAGATACCGGCAGTACGGGTATGAAGAGTATCTTTCGATTCTCAGGGAAGACGCCGAGCCGATTAGATAGGCATCGCAACCCAGGCAAATTAAAGCGAGCGTGGATAATCTCCCACCTTGAGCCTGCACACAGGCCAAAAACGGGAGATTATCCACGCTCATTCCTGAGTAGTCATTTATGAACGTCCCCAATGACTACCCAATGACTACCACGGCAACGCCGATGTTTTGGCAACGCCAGCGAGCGGGTCGCATTTGAGACAAGGTGACGTGAAGCGAAAGGGCGCTGACCTTCTGGTCGCGCCCTTGAAGTTGAACGTCAGATTGTCCAAATGCGGCCCGCGCAGCGTCGACCGGTCCGCCGTTCGGCAGAACGGCGGAACCTACTTGACTCCGTACTTCTCGTAGTAGGCGTCGATGGCAGCCTTGAGTTCGTCATCAATGACGACCTTGCCGTCGATCTCGTGGTTGTAGAGGGTCTCGACGACCTCAGCCATGGAGACGATGCTCGCGACGGGGAAACCGTACTTGGCCTCGATCTCCTTCTGCGCGGTGGTCACACCGCCCTTGCCGACCTCCATGCGGTTGAGGGACACGATCAGGCCCTTGATCTCGACATCGGCAGCAGCCTTGACCTTGGGATAGGTCTCGTCGATGGACTTGCCGCTGGTGGTAACGTCCTCGACCATGACCACACGGTCGCCGTCCTTGGGCTCATAACCCAGCAGGTTGCCCTTATCGGCACCGTGGTCCTTGGCCTCCTTGCGGTCGCAGCAGTACTTGACCTCCTTGCCGTACAGCTCGTGGTAGGCAATTGCGGTCACGACGGCCAGCGGAATACCCTTGTAGGCCGGTCCAAACAGCACATCAAAGTCGTCGCCAAAGTTATCGTGGATGGCCTGGGCGTAATACTCGCCCAGCTTCTTGAGCTGATAGCCCGTCACGTAAGCGCCGGCGTTCATAAAGAACGGGGACTGACGGCCGCTCTTGAGCGTAAAGCTGCCGAACTTAAGGACGTCGGACTCGACCATAAACTTGATGAACTCTTGCTTGTAAGCCTCCATGCGGGCTCCTCTCGTAATCGCGTACGTGCCTTCCAGTTTAGCGCAGGCGAAGCGTCGATGCGGGCGCGCTTTGGGGCCACGGCATTCTGTAAAGGCTTTGTCAGGGGGAATGGTTTTCCGAACAATGGGGTTGACATGTCAAACCCCCTCATCAAGAATACGGGCGGATTAAAAAGGGGTACGAGATACCCAAAGCGCGCTGCGCTCAGCCTTTAGGAGGTGTGCCATGGAAGGCAGTCCTAGTCGAAAAACCTGCATGTCGCCCTCGGCACGCCGCGAGGACTCCGCACACGCATAAACGCCACCGGCAGATCGCCAAAACCACCGCAAAGGCGCGCTGCACCCTTTGTGGGCTCAAGAGCTTGACGTGAGCGACATCTAGGTTTTTTGAAGCAAATACGACACGTACGCTAACTCCCCTCAACAAGGAGGACCCTATGCTGATGCTCAAAACCGTCACGGTACTCGAAGCCATCTCCAAGCGCCGCCGCACGGCGCGCCCTGCCGCTCATACCGGCCTGTCCAAGAACACCATATTCGCCGCCACCCATAGTGCCGAGGACGCCCTCGTACTGCTTGACGCCACGGCAAACGGCCTCACCGTCGAGCAGGCAACTGAGCGCCTGAACGCCGTCGGCCCCAACACCATCGAGGCAACGACCAAAACGCTCGCCCGCCGCATCGCCGACGCGTTCATCGATCCCTTCGCCGGCATCCTCGCCGCGCTCGCACTGGTCTCGCTCTACATCGACGTGCTCGCCGTGCCCGAACCGCAGCGCGACCCCTCCACGGTCATCGTCATCGGCACCATGCTGCTGGTATCGGGCGGCATGAAGTTTATCCAGGAAGCCCGCAGCGGCAATGCGGCCGAGGCCCTCAAGGACCTGGTCTCCAACACTTGCACCGCCCTGCGCGACGGCGAGCGCATCGAGATCCCCTTCGACGAGCTCGTCCCCGGCGATGTAATCCGTCTCTCTGCCGGCGATATGGTGCCGGCAGATGCCCGCATCATCACCGCGCGCGACCTGTTTGTGATCGAGTCCGCACTCACCGGCGAGAGCGAGGCCGTCGAGAAGACCGCCGCCGTCACCGTCGTCGAGGGCGCCGACGGCTCCGCACTGCCACTCTCTGCCTGCAAGAACATCGTCTTTACCGGCACCTCCGTGCAAAACGGCGCCGCCATGGCGCTTGTCGTTGCCACCGGCTCGGACACCTACCTGGGCGGCATCGCCAAGATGCTCAACGGGCGCGGCGAAAAGAGCGCGTTTGACCGCGGCGTCTCGAGCGTCTCCATGCTGCTGGTGCGCCTGATGCTCGTTATGGCGCCGGCCGTCTTTGCCATCAACGCCGCCACCAAGGGCAACGTCATCGACGCGCTGCTGTTCGCCACGAGCGTGGCCGTGGGCATCACGCCGCAGATGCTTCCCGTCATCGTGACCACGAGCCTGTCGCAGGGCGCCAAGGACCTCGCCCGTCGCCAGGTTATCGTCAAGGAGCTGCCGGCGATTCAAAACCTCGGAGCGATGGACGTCCTGTGCTGCGACAAGACCGGCACCCTCACCGAAGACCGCATCGTGCTCGAGCGCTACCTCAACACCGATGGCAACGAGGACGCGCGCGTGCTGCGCCATGCGTTTTTGAACAGCTTCTTCCAGACCGGCCTCAAAAATCTTATCGACCTGGCCGTAATCGACCGTGCCGATGTGACGCCCTCGACCGTCGCACCCGATTCCATGCTGGGCCAGAGCCTGCGCGACCGCTACACCAAGGTCGACGAGGTTCCCTTCGATTTCTCGCGCCGTCGCCTGAGCGTAGTTGTCGCCGACGCCCAAGGCAAAACCCAGATGGTTACCAAGGGCGCTGCCGAGGAAATGCTCGAGATCTGCTCCTTTGTCGAGATCGATGGCATCGCTCAGCCGCTCACCGACGAGAAGCTCGCCCAGATTCGCAAGCAAATCGCCGGACTTAACGCCGAGGGCCTACGCGTAATTGCCGTGGCGCAGAAGACCAATCCGCGCTGCGTGGGCGAGTTTGGCATCGCCGACGAGTGCGACATGGTGCTGATGGGCTTTTTGGCCTTCCTCGATCCGCCCAAAGCAAGTGCCGCGGGCGCCGTCGCCACCCTCGAGGCCAAGGGCGTGGCGGTCAAGGTCCTAACCGGCGACAACGACCGCGTCGCCGCCACCGTCTGCGAGCAGATTGGTATCGATGCGAGCAACGTCTTGCTCGGCTCCGAGATCGATGCGCTCGATGACGCCGAACTTGCCAAGCGCGCCGAGAAAACCCACCTCTTCGCCAAGCTCTCGCCGCTGCAGAAGGCGCGCCTGGTACGTGTCATGCGCGAGATGCTCGGCCACACCGTGGGCTTTATGGGCGACGGCATCAACGACGCCGCCGCCATGCGTGCGAGCGATTGCGGCATCTCGGTCGATTCGGCCGTCGATATTGCCAAGGAATCCGCCGATATCATCTTGCTTCAGAAGGACCTGGGCGTGCTCGAGCGCGGCACCATCGAAGGCCGCCGCACTTACGGCAACCTGCTCAAGTACCTCAAGACCACGGTGAGCTCAAACTTTGGCAATGTGCTGTCCGTGACCGTCGCGAGCCTGTTCTTGCCGTTTTTGCCCATGAGCGCCCTGCAGCTGGTTCTGCTGTCGCTGGTCTACGAGATCGTGTGCATCGCACTGCCGTGGGACACCGTCGATGACGCCTGGACTGCCCGCCCGCGTGCCTGGGACGCCGCGTCCATCAAGGGCTTTATGCTCGAGCTGGGCCCCGTGAGCTCGCTGTTTGACATCGTGACCTTCGCCGCGCTCTTCTTTGTCGTGTGCCCCGCCGCCGTGGACGCAAGCTGGTCCGAGCTTGCCGCCGCGGGCGACGTCGCGGGTATGGCGACCTTTGCTGCGCTCTTCCAGAGCGGCTGGTTTGTCGAGTCCATGTGGTCGCAGACACTCGTGGTCCACATGTTGCGCTCCCCGCATCTGCCGAGCCCGCACGACCACGCCGCGCCCGCATTGTGCGTTCTTACCGTGCTGGGCCTGGCGCTCGTCACCTGGCTGCCGGCAAGCCCCATCGCCGATGTGCTCGGCCTCATGCCGCTGCCCACGAGCTTTTTTGGGCTGCTCATTGGTATCGTTACCGCCTATATCGCGCTCACCCAGCTGGCAAAGTGCCGCTACATTGCCCGCCACGGCGAGCTGCTGTAGCAAGTAGACGGAAAACACCCTGCCAGCTGCCGTTGCCACTACCACAGCTGCCAACGCCGCTGCCGCCGCCTCTGCCGCCGCCGCAGTCTATCCCCCCAGCAGTTGCGGTGAAATAGTTCCTGTTTAAAGCCCCCGTGACTTTAATTTAGGGACTATTCCACCGCAACTTATTGGGAGATTAGCTAGTCCTTGGGCGTCCAGGACCAGAAGAAGTTGATGAGGGCCACGCGCGAGGCGGTACCGGCCTTTTTGTTGATCGAGGAAATGTGGCGATAGAGCGTGGAGCGCGAAAGGAAGAGCGTTGTGGCGATGTCCTGAACGCTCTGGTCCGAAACGACCAAGACCTCAAGAATATCGCGCTCGCGCTCTGTAAGCCCAAAGGTGGCGACGAAAGCATCGAGGCGTTCATCGGACGTGAGCTCCGCTGCCTCCACGGGCTCGGGGTCGGAGCATGTGGGCGCAAGATCCCCACCAAGATCGTCGGTGGCAAGCGGCGGTCCGTCCCGCATCGCGGCATCATCGGCTCGTTGCCCCAACTGCCCCAGCAGCGTAATCGCAATGCCCACAAACATCACGAGCGCCGCACCGACCGCAGCCAGCACATTTTGACTCGAGATAATCGCCACTGCCGGCGCCGTCACGAACATCGAGCACACGTTGTTGACGACGCGACCCATGCACGGCCAAAAATATGACCAGCGCGCATAGAGCGAGACGGCGGCATATTTTGTGGTAAAGAACACCACGAAAAAGCCCGAGCCCAGATAAAAGATGATCGTGGCAGCAAGCTCGTTGCCGCCATTGCCATCGACGATGAGCACAAAGAACGAAAGCGTGGACAGTATGGCGGCACATGTCATGCCGATATTCATATACGAGCGGCCGTGCAGGTCAAATAGTGCGCCAGCGACCAACGAGCTCACGACAAGCAGCAGGCGCGGCCAATCGCCAAAATCGACGGCTCCGACAGCATGCAGGGTCGTGAAGCCCGCGTTGAGAGCGGCGAATACGCTGGAAAGATACGCCGTCGCCACGGTCAGGCGAACTACGGCGCGACGGAATGCCGCCTTTGCCTCGGGATCGTCATGCCACTTGGCGCCATATTCCAGAGCATCTACCGAAAGCCCGGCAACACTGGGTTCAAAGTTGGGATCGGACTCGTCGCGCAGCTTGGCGCGTCGGGCACCGTGGAGCAACGCCACCTGCGCGATCGCACAGACGACCAGAACAGCCTGCTGAGGAATGCCGACAGGCATCACCATGTGGTTGAGAACCTGCACCAGAACGCCCATGGCATAAGAAAGTGCGGCGGCGCGCGCCAAGCAGGGCGTTCGCGCAAAGCGCCTCGCAAAATTTGCATGAGCAGTCGATCCGCAGTAGCCCAGCGCGCAGCACGCCGCCAAACCGCCGGCAATTACCACCTCAACCTGAACCGCCATAATCAACAGCAGCAATGCCGCCACCAGCAAAACGCCCGTGACGTCACTCGTTGCGTCGATAGCATGGGGACGGCGATAGTACAGAATGGGACGCACAAAAAAGCCAATCACGCTCGCGCCGATGACAAGGCTCTCATAAATAACGACCTCGTTCGGAGACACGAACTCGGCCATGCGCACATCATAAAAGATACTCGCACGCCAAAAACGTGAAGAAGAACAGCGCCAGGCATATAATCTCCCGAATGCCCCGACGCAAATATGCGGTTGTGTCTCCCATGCCCCTCATGGTTAACCCCCAGCCGCTCAATTGTCTGGAAATCTATTTTAATAAAGAACCAGTCTCAATATCGAAGCCGAGCTCGAAATGCTGCAAATTTGACCCCAGCCGTCCACATCACGCCGCGGTTTTGAGCCTCATGGACCAGAAGGGACACGCGCGGCCTCAAGCTCGGCAAGGAGTGTCTCCAACTACCACTCATTTAAGTACGTCCATTACAGTCGAAATTGTCAGCCTGGGACTGTCTCGGGCTACGATTGAGG
>JAXXEN010000028.1:0-66195 GCA_037237765.1 Collinsella sp.
GCGCGGCAAGGAGATATATTGCCAGACCGGAGGGGCGCCGTGGGCGGGAATCTGGCACTCCATATTTTGTTCACAAATGAATAGGTCCCTCAGTCACGTCGCTGAGGTTATAGCTGAAGCATCAGCTTCTGATATTGGCGATGACCAGCTGTTTTATGTGTATTGAGACATCGGTCATCTCTGGAGCGCCACTTTACTCCAAAAGCATCAGCTATTTGTTTCCCATCGGTAAAAGGCGGGTTTTGTTCGCCAAGCGTTCTTATATATAGATAGATACGGGTTCGAACCCATGAAAGGGCGACAAAAAAGACGGCCAACCGAAGTTGACCGTCTCAACAATCTTTGGGTGGGCCGTCAGGGGTTCAGCCTGCTTCGCAGGCGGCCGCTGCGGCGCTTTCGCGCCTTGCGCGCTGCGCTGGCAAACGCTCACGCGTTTACTCAGCTCCGCGCCCCGACGGGTTCGAACCCATGAAAGGGCGACAAAAAAGACGGCCAACCGAAGTTGACCGTCTCAACAATCTTTGGGTGGGCCGTCAGGGGTTCGAACCCTGGACCTTGGGATTAAAAGTCCCCTGCTCTGCCAGCTGAGCTAACGGCCCGCGGGTGGCATTGTACCACGGTCTGGGACTATTCCCAACTCCATTGGCCGTTCTGGAAAATCACAACTTCACGTCCATCAAGCGTAATGCCCGTAATATCGATGTCGTCCGTGCCGATCATAAAATCGACGTGCGTGCTCGAGACGTTAACACCATGCTCCAGGAGCTCCTCCTTGGACATGTCATACCCACCCTCGATGCATTCGGGGAAACCGACACCTAGCGCGAGATGGCAGCTAGCGTTCTCGTCATAGAGCGTATCGTAGAACAGAACACCATTTTCGCGGATCGGCGTGTTCTTGGAAATGAGCGCGACCTCCCCCAGGTGAGCAGCGCCCTCGTCAGTATCGATGATACTTGCGAGCGTTGCCTTGCCCACACGGGCGTCGTAGTCCACCACGCGGCCTCCCTCAAACTTAATCCAAAAATCGTCGACCTTATTGCCGTGGTGGATGAGCGGCATGGCAGAATACACGATACCGTCGGCGCGCATGCGATCGGGTGAGGTGAAGACTTCCTCGGTGGGAATGTTGGGGAAGAAGGGGTGTCCATCGGGCGTCTTGCCCTTGCCGCCGGCCCACTCGTGACCCTTCGTCATGCCAATCGTCAAATCGGTTCCATTTGCCGCGGTGTAGTGCAGGTAGTCGAAACGATTGTCGTTCAGGAAGCGCAGGTTCTTTTCGAATGCGGCGTCATGGAGTTCCCAGTCGCTCTCCGGGTCCTGGCCATCGGCGCGCGCGGTGTGCAGAATCGCATTCCACAGCTTATAGATTGCAACCTCATCGGCGTCTCCCGGGAACACCTCGTGCGCCCAAGCCACGACCGGAGCGCCGGCGATGCACCACGGATTGATGTTGTAATCCAGTCCACGGCGGAAAACTTTGCACTGCGTATTCCTCGCCTTTGATGCCGCGGCCGGCTTGGCTGGATCGATGCCCTTGAGGGCCGCAGGATCCGCACCCTCGATAAAGACAAAGCAGGCACCATCCTGGGCCAAGGAATCCAGCTGCATGCGCTTCCACTCGGGCGTCTGCTCAAAATAGCTTTTCTCGACATGCTCGTACGTGAGCCTCGTCACGGCATCATCGGCCCAAATAACCGTCACGTGGCCGGCGCCGGCAGCATAGGCCTCCGCGACCACCACGCGCGCAAACGGCGCGCACTCGACCGGAGACTGAACGACGACCTCCTGGCCGGGCTTGACGTTTACGCCCTTGCGGACGACCAGGCGCGCGTAGTTTTTAATCTTGGGCTCCAGGGCCTTCATGCCCTCCAGAGCCTCTTCGACCGTCAGGGCAGCTCGAATCATGTGCCACTCCATCTATCTATAGAACAGTAAAAAGGCGCGCCGCAAAAACGACGCGTCTTATATCTTAGCGATAAGTATGTATGCAAACGCTACTTCTTCTTGGAGTCCTTCTTGTCCTCCTCGGCAGCCGCGCGCTCAATAAGAGCGTTGAGCTTGTTCTCGGACATGCCCTCGGCCTGCGCGCGGTACATGTTGCGCAAGGGACGAATACGAGCGAAGTCATAGATAAAGTCGCCCAAAATGATGACGTAGGACAAAACAATGCCGACCATCTGGACAGGGCTGGACACCATGCCAGCGGGAGCGAAGTACAGCGAGGCCCAAATTGCCACGACGAGCACCATGCCAATGGCGAGCACAATCCACCAGATGCGACGGCGCTTGGTGTAGTCCTCGTCCTGCTTGAGGAGGATGTTCGACACCGTATAGATGCGGTCCTCCTTGGCGCGCTGCTTAGCCTTGCGGGCGCGCTTCTCCTCTTTAGAGAGGCCCTCGAGGTTCTCGCCCTTCTCGAGCTCTTTGCGGCGTGCCTTAGACGAAGCCGGCACGACGCGAACGGAGCTCGCTGCTTGGCGGGCGGGCTTAGCAGATGCGGCAGACTTGCGCGCAACCCCGGTAACTTCGTGGGATTGCGTGCGCTTGTTCGTGGCGCTACGGGTACTCACTTATGCGTTCTCCTTCATGCTTGTGAACTGGGAGCCCGTGATGATCTGGAAGGCCTCGCGATAGCGCTCGGACGTGCCATCGATGACCTCGGCGGGCAGGTGCGGGGTCTCCCCCGTCATATCCCAGTTGGCCTTGAGCCAATTGCGGACGAATTGCTTGTCGTAGCTAGGCTGGATCTTGCCCTCCTCGTAGCTGGCAGCAGGCCAGAAACGGCTGGAGTCGGGCGTGAGACACTCGTCGATCAGCGTGACCTTGCCATCAATAACACCAAACTCGAACTTGGTGTCGGCAATGATGATGCCACGGGTCGCGGCGTACTCGGCGGCAGCCTTGTAGATCTTGAGGGAAAGGTCGCGAATCTGCGTGGCGATGTCCTCGCCCACGATCTCGCAGCAACGCTCGAACGAGATGTTCTCGTCGTGGTCACCGATCTCGGCCTTCGTGGACGGCGTGAACAGCGGCTCAGGAAGCTTGGAAGCCTCGGTCAGGCCCTCAGGCAGCTGGATGCCGCAGACGGTGCCGTTCTCGTCGTAGGTCTTCTTGCCCGAACCGGTCAGATAGCCGCGGACGATGCACTCGATAGGAATCGTCTGGGCCTTCTTAACCAGCATGGCGCGGCCAGCGAGGTAGTCACGATACTCAGCAAACTCCTCGGGGAAATCCGCCGGGTCGATGGAAACGAGATGGTTGGGGACGATGTCGGCAAACTTATCGAACCAGAATGCCGAGATGCGATTGAGTACCTCTCCCTTAAACGGAATCTCGTCGGGAAGAATGAAGTCAAACGCAGAAATGCGGTCGGTGGCGACCATCAGCAGGTTTTCACCGGCATCGTAAATATCACGAACCTTGCCACGGGAATCCGGACGACGCTCCATCGTTGTCACGTGAGTCACTCCTTACCTAAATACGACAGAAATGCGGGTTCTTTCCCGCATGTTTTCGCAAACTCGGAGCGGCAGGGACGCGGCCCCTCCTTCACCGAATAGCGAAAAGCTAGTGCTCCATTGTAGTAGATGCCGCGTCTGCCGTGTGCTCGCGGGGCAGATGAATTGTAAAAGTCGTACCCTTTCCAAGCTCCGACTCCACGGATATGTAGCCATGGTGACGCTCGACGATCTGCTTGGTCACGGCGAGGCCAACGCCCAGGCCGCCAGCTTCGCGGGCGCGGCTGGCATCGGCGCGCCAAAACCGCCCGAAGATGCGCGACAGATCGTCCTTGGCAATACCGATGCCGGTATCAGAAACGGCAATGCTGACGTGCTTGCGGTCACTGAGCACTGACACCACGACCCAACCGCCCTCGGGGGTGTAGCGCATGGCGTTGCTCATGAGGTTGATAACACATTGCGTGATCATGTCGGGATCGGCCTCGACGACATCGTCGTGACCCTGGGTCTCGTCCGCAAAACGCAGGCGCAGGTCGCGGTCGGCAAACAGGCGCTCCTGGGCATTAACGATGGAACGCACGAAAGGAACCATGTCCACCGGCTCAAGGTTGAGCGGAGCCGTGCTGTTTTCCATGCGCGACAGGTCGAGCATCTGCTGCACCAGACGGGCCAGACGACGCGTCTCGGATGCGACCGTTTCCAGGTGTTCGTCGTCGGTGGGATACACACCGTCTTGCATGGCCTCGACCGTTGCGAGCATGGCCATAAGCGGCGTGCGAAGCTCGTGTGCAACGTCTGAGGTCAGGCGCTTCTCGTGTTTCATATCCTTCTCGAGCGAAGTGGCCATCTCATCGAAGGTCTCACCCAGCTGATCGATCTCGTCATCACCGCGCAGTCCCGTGCGAGCCGACAGGTCGCCGTCACGGATTTGCTTTGCGGTACTGGTGATGCGATGAATCGGCTTGGTGAGCATGCGCGACACGAGCGATCCGATAACGACCGAAATGCAGATTGCAACAACCGCGGCGAGGGCCATGGCGTTAAAGGTCTTCTCCCTAAACGCAGAGTCCGCCTTGGTGAGCAGAGCGTCGGAGCCGATGGCCCACAGCTTTACCTGTCCGACATGCTCGCCGGAAGACGTTACAATCTCGACGTTAGCAACGCTATCGGAGTCGGTTGGAGCAGACGAGACCGGGCTATGCGATGCCCTCTTGCCGCTCGTGTCGTCGGTCGGAGCCTGGTTTTCGCGTACATCGGCGGTGGCGCTTGCCGAGGGCCAGGAATCGTCATAAACGATCACGCCCTTTTTATTGACGACCTGCATGCCCAGATCGTCGGAAACCAAACTCGACGTTGCGACCGTGCGCAGTTCTCCCGCGGTCCAAGAGCCGTTTTCCTCATATGAGGTCGCCAACTTCTCGGCAGCGGAATTTGCGATTTCGACGATATTGGAGCGTGTGTAATCCGAAAAGACTGTGCCCCACACAACAGAGACAACGCCCACCAGCACCAATACTGTCATGAGCGATGTCAGAGCAAAAGCAAGTGCCATGCGCGAGGGATAGCTCATCGTTGGCCGTGAATCGGAACGAGGCGTGTTCCAACTAGCCTTGGAACCCGCCTCGCTCTCCTGCTTGTGCTTTTGTCCGATTTCAAAGCGCGCAGGTGTCATATGTGATTTCCCTATTTCTCGTCCGACTTATCGGTCTTGGCCGGAGCCTCGAAGCGATAGCCGACACCATGGACGGTGTAGAGCCACTTGGGCTTCTTGGGATCATCGCCCAGCTTGGCGCGAAGATTCTTCACGTGGCTATCGATGGTGCGCTCATAGCCCTCAAAGTCATACCCGAGCACTTTCTCGACCAGCTCCATGCGGTTATACACACGGCCGGGATGGCGGGCAAGCGTGGTGAGCAGCTTGAACTCGGAAGCCGTCAGATCGACTTCCTTGCCCTCGACCAAGATCTTGTGGCCCGAGATATCGATGACCAGATCGCCGAAGTCGAGTACCTCGACGGCGGGCTCGTCGGCCTGATGGGCACGGCGGAACAGAGCGCGAACGCGGGCGACGAGCTCGCGCGGCGAGAACGGCTTAATCAGATAGTCGTCGGCGCCGAGCTCAAGACCGATAATACGGTCCTCGATCTCGCCCTTAGCCGTCAGCATGATGATGGGGACATCCGAGGTATCGCGAATGGTGCGGCAAACGCGCTCGCCGGGGATCTTGGGGAGCATAAGGTCGAGCACGACCAGGTCGAACTGATGCTTCTCGAACTCCTCGATCGCGGACTGGCCGTCGCCGACGCCCACAACCCAGTAGCCTTCGCGCTCGAGATAGGCAGCGACGGCGTCACGGATTGCCTTCTCATCCTCGACCAGCAGAATCTTTTTTGCATCTGAAGCCATAACACGGCCCCCCTGTCTCAATTAGCTAAGAACAAGCCCATTTTAACGCACCTGAGCCCGCCAGATGCCGCTATGACGCGGCAGCTCGGCGGGCGGTACTCACAATTACAACGCGTTTATTCCCCTGTTGGCGCCTTTTTAACCCCTCTAAGCTTAAAGAGAGAATAGGCGTGCAGTGACCGTCTCTGGTATACCCTGGCTGTTGCGCACCGTGGCGTACGTAAGGAATGAGTCCGATTTTCCCGCCGTAGCTGGATAATCGCCATACTCCAAAGCGCGGTCGGGCGACAGCAGCGAGCCATAGGTCTTGGCAGAGGTGTCGATCAGGAAATGCGACGCCTGTACCTTAACAAGGTATTTATTCTTCTTGCCAGCCGCACATGCGAGCGGCTCGCGGGACAGGAAGAGGTACGGCCCTCCCTCATTACCGATATACGTGCCCATATTGCCCAGGCTGCCCACGCCACTATAGGCCGCCTCGATAGAAAACACGAAGGTATCGCCCATATATACGGCCTCGAAAGGCGAAACTGACGAAGGAAGGACCAACTGGGCACGCTTGGTGTTGTTGCCGTCGGTCAGATCGATTGCCGTTATGCCGTAGTAGACGCCCTCGTCGTTGCGGACACGCGGCGAGATGGTCAAAATGCCGTCGCTCGCGCGCGGGGCCGATGCAAAGCGACCCGTCGATTTCCAAATTGTCTCGGCCTTGGATTCATCAAGCGAGCGACGATAGCAAAACGAATCGCTACTCGTTTTATTGCCACCTGCCGAGGGCATTTTATACCAGATGACTGATGACCCGAACGCCGTAAACAGCGGCGGATCATAGTCCTTGCCACCTCGATCGAGCTCAACCACGTCGCCAGAGAGCGAAGCGCCCGACAGATTTTGACCGTAGAGCTTCCACGATGAATTGGCAAAGTTCATCTCAACCCACGCGAATACGCTGTCGCCGGCACGGACATCGTAGAATGCATATCCCGTGCCCTCGATAGGATCCTCGATTAATGTGGTAAGCGAGCCATCGCCCAGGTTGAGCACACCGAGTGTGTTGGCGTGCAGTGCCGATGCGGGCGCCATCATCGCCGCGGCGTAATCGCCGTCGCAGTAGTACAGCAGCGTACCCAGAGGCAGCGTCCATGACGCCGCCGGCTCAAGATCGATGTCGACTGCCTCGTACTCATCCGTAATCGAGATGATTTTGGAATCATCCTTGATAACCTGCGGCTCGCCGGCGGCATCATCGCTGGTGCCCGTTTTTTTCGAGCATCCGGCAAGCACCGTGGCAGCGCCCGCGGCAGCCCCACCGAGTACAAAGCCGCGACGCGATATTCCGTTCTTGATGTGATCGGCGATACCCATTAGGCGATCTCGGCGCGAGCGGCCTCGATAGCGCGTGTAAGCTGGTCGGCGCAGGAGGTCTTTTTCATACCGCAGGTATTACCGGCGAGAACCTCGATTACGCGATCGGCAGGAGCGCCCTCGACCAGCTTGGAGATAGCCTTGAGATTGCCATCGCAGCCGCCGGTAAACTCAACGCCCATCACCTTGTTGCCGTCATCGGAAAGGTCAAGGTGAATATTGCGAGCACACACGCCCTGAGGCTTGTAATCAAACGAAATCATGCGATCCCCTCTCAGAATGTTATTCGAGACGACTATTATCCCCGTCTTTCCCTAAATGCAACGAGGCGCTTTGCCGGCAACACACATTACCAGCAAAGCGCCCTAAAAAGCTAACGTTATGCCCGAACCTACTCGAAGCTCAGCTGCTCCAGACGATCAAAGACTGTGTCGATACGAGTGAGGAAGTCCCATGGATCAAAGATCTCGTCGAGCTTCTCCTGGCTGACGGTGCAGCGCGGGTCGGCCTCGAGACGTTCCTTAAAGGTGGGGCCGGAGACACAATCCTGTACCTCGTGCCAGGTTGCCATGGCGTTCTCCTGCACAATGGCGTACGCGTCCTCGCGGGTGATGCCCGTGTCGACGAGGGCGAGCAGCACCTTGGAGGAGAAGATGAGGCCGCGGGTCTTATTGAGGTTGGCCATCATGCGGGCAGGGTACAGCTGCAGGCCGTCGATAACGCGAATGAGGCACTGGAACATGTGGTCGAGGGCGATGAAGCTGTCGGCCTGGGCGACGCGCTCGGCAGAGGAATGCGAAATGTCACGCTCGTGCCACAGGGCGACGTTGTCGAAGGCAACCTGCGCGTTGGCCTTCACGACGCGCGACAGACCGCAGACTTTCTCCATGGTGATGGGGTTGCGCTTGTGCGGCATGGCTGAGCTGCCCTTTTGGCCCTTACGGAACGGCTCCTCGGCCTCGAGCGTATCGGTCTTCTGTAGATTGCGAACCTCGGTAGCGATGCGCTCACAGGTGGCCGCTGTAGTGGCAAGCACGCCGGCAAGGTAGGCATGGTGATCGCGGCTGATGACCTGCGTGGACAGAGGATCGTGGACCAGGCCCAGGTGCTCGCAGACGTACTCCTCGACGAACGGCTCGATGGAGCTGTACGTGCCGACAGCGCCCGAGATAGCACCGAAGGCAACATTCTTGCGGGCGTCCTCAAGACGATCCAGATCGCGCTTGAGCTCCCAGGCCCAAGAGCCAAACTTCATGCCGAAGGTCATCGGCTCGGCGTGGATGCCATGAGTGCGGCCGGCACAGAGCGTGTTGCGCTCCTCAAAGGCGCGACGCTTGCAAATCTCGCCGAGCTTCTTGACGTCCTCGATGATCAGGTCGCAGGCCTGGGTGAGCTGGTAGCACAGGGCCGTGTCGCCCAGATCGGAGCTGGTCATGCCATAGTGAACCCAGCGGCTGGGCTTGGGGTCGCCCTCGGGAACATCGGCATCGATGTATTCCTTCATGTTGGTCAGGAAGGCAATGACGTCGTGGCGCGTGACTTCCTCGATCTCATCGACCTTCGCCTTCTCAAAGTTGGCATGGTCGCGGATCCACTGGGCCTCGTCTTTGGAAATACCGATCTTGCCGAGCTCCGCCTGGGCCTCGCAGGCCAGAACCTCGATCTCCTGCCAAATGGCGTACTTGTTCTCGAGGGAGAAGATGTGTCCCATCTCCGGGCGGGTATAGCGATCGATCATAGCGGCTCCTTTTTGGTTATTGGCACGTTGGTCGTAACCCAACCATTGTACCGTGCGCAGGTGCAAGTATGGGCAGCAGGCATTAACCTAACATTTTGGAATTGGAGCGGGCAACGGGACATCCGCGTATTTGCTTCGCAAATCCGCACCGGCTTCAGGCGAGCCCCTCAGCCTCACGAAGCCACGGGGGAAGACTTTGTTGAATTGGCCGTCCCCATGTCTCCCGCACTCGATGGAGCGGGCAACGGGACATCCGCGTATTTGCTTCGCAAATCCGCACCGGCTTCAGGCGCCTGTCGGCGCCTTCGCCTGCTCGCTGCAAACGCTTCGCGTTTGCTTTACGCTCGCACCCTGTCGGGTTCGAGTCCCGGCGCTTTATTGAAAAAAGCACGGCACCGTAATGGTGCCGTGCTTGTGCTTCTAGCTGGAGCGGGCAACGGGACTCGAACCCGCGAGTGTCAGCTTGGGAAGCTGATGCCTTACCACTTGGCGATGCCCGCTTGTGTGTTGGCTAGTATAACGCGGTTGTCTTGTTCGATACAAGGGTGGTGATGCTTGTTTTAGCTGTGGAGATTCGTTTGAAAATCGCGTCAATTGTGGAGACGAGGACCTTTGACTTCCTGTTCTCCCTATCTTCTACCTGCACTTTTGCTTGATTGTTGTATTTGAGCTCAATTTGTCAGGAATTGGGCAAGCTTTTGGTCAGGCTCCGGTACTTACCCGCATGAACCTCGGGGGTAGCCTCATCCTACGCGTCGCAGCCTCCCCGTGCGGCGCACGAGGGATAAGGAGCAGCCATGTCCAACGCACCCACGCACTCTATCCACAGCGCAATCGCAACAGGTCCGCTGCTCCTGCTCCTCTTCCTGCTTTTCGGCTGCCTGGCACCGGGAGCCGCATTTGCCGTCGATGGCTACGACCAGCTCGGTTTCCGCACTATTAGCGATGATTGTGGGCCCTTCTTTATCGGCAAGTATGAAGCTCAAGACGCCTCGATTGCCTACTGCATGAACCAGGAGCGCCCCGGCCCCACCAAGCCGGGCGGCCCATGGCTCAACTTTGATCAAGGCTGGGTGTGGCTCGACGACGAGTTCGCGGCAATCGTTTGTCACGGATATCCTACCGCCACGTCGTTTGGCGGTTACCATCTTTCACCCGATCGCGCCCGCGCCGCAACCCAGCTTGCCGTATGGATGCTCAACGGCACTACCCATGTCGACGGTACCTATTCCTACACGACCGCTCAGGGCAAAACCAAGAGTGGGCACTTTACCGCTGACAATGAAGTCGTGGCGGCTGCGCGGTGGCTCCACGACAACGCAAAATCAGGAAGCATCAAAGCCGCTCCGCACCGCGCGCGGCGCTATCTAGGAGCCGTATCGGGCGGCAGCAAACGTCAAGACATGCTCTATGTACTGCCGGCGGTCTCTGTTTCCTTCAAAAAACAGTCTGCAAACGCCGCCATTACCAGCGGAAACAATACTTATCAGTTTGACGGGGCAACATTCGATATTTTTGAGAGCGCCAGCGGCGCGCATGTCGGCACCATCCAGATGGACAGCAACGGTCGGGCGCAAGCAACACTTCTGCCCAACACGGCATACTACCTAGTTGAAACGAAGGCGCCGGCCGGCTATGTCCCCCGTCGTGATCGCATCGCCTTTACCACGGGGAATGACGGTGGACAGGTCGCCATTGATGAACAGCCCGGCACCATCAACCTGCGTATCGTAAAACTCGATGCCGCGACGAATGCCGGCCCCCAGGTGGGATCTTCACTCGCAGGAGCAGAGTTCACGTGTGTGTCGCAATCAACCCCTGGATGGGCGCAAATCCTCACGACCGACGAAAGCGGTCGGGCCACCCTCGCCGATGTCCCCTTAGGAACCTTTACCATCTACGAATCAAAAGCCCCCGAGGGCTACCTGCCATCCAACGACAGCTGGACCTATACCGTCGGAGCCGACCAGCTCGGCGATTCAGGCGTGGTCGAGATCGAATCTCGCATTTCCGATATCCCCATTGCGTTTGACCTTGAGATTTCCAAATTCAAGGATTACGGCAATAGCGACCAATCCGGCCTGGAGCAGCCGGCGGGTGGTGTTGTCTTTGAGGTTGTCAGCAACAGCTCTCAGCAGGTTGTTGGCACACTGACCACAAACATCTATGGCTTTGCCTCCACCAAAGACCAGCCCGAAGCATGGTTCGGCACAGGTAAGCGACCCGCCGGTGTCCACGGAGCCGTCCCATACGACCGCGCCGGCTACACGGTTCGCGAGGTTCCGGAAACCGTCCCCGAGGGTTTTAAA
Organism: Collinsella sp.; assembly: GCA_037237765.1. Lineage (GTDB taxonomy): Bacteria > Actinomycetota > Coriobacteriia > Coriobacteriales > Coriobacteriaceae > Collinsella. Next base: position 11,283 of record JAXXEN010000028.1, read on the forward strand.
CGTGCAGGGGAATGGACCGTCGGGGCCAATCAGATTTCCAACGGCACCGAGCTTCAATATATCGTGGACAACCACGCTCTGTCGACGCATCTCCAGATTGTAAAACGCGATGCCCAAACAGGCGCTTCTGTTCCACTAGCCGGATTCACCTTCCAACTCCTCGACAGCAATCACGAATCTGTCTCACAAACTTGCTGGTATCCAACACATAACGTAATGGACACCTTTACGACTGACGCGACCGGGACCGTCACACTGCCCGAATCGCTCGTGCCGGGCACCTATTATGTACGCGAAATCTCGGCCAAAGAGCCCTATCTTGTCGGCGAGGAGATCGAGGTAAACATACCCGCCGAAATGAACCTAACGCCCGTTGCAATCGCCTCGTATTATGACCACGCCGCGACCGGAAACATCAGGATCGTTAAAACCGATGCCGTAGACGGCAGCAGCCTCGCGGGCGCCGTCTTTGAGATCCGTGCCTCGGGTGATATCGTGCGCCCGGACGGTAGCATTGCCGCGCTCGACGGTGAGACTGTCGCTACCGTCACGACGGATGAAACTGGAGAAGCACGCGCGGACGACCTCCCGCTGGGATCTGGCACCGCACGCTACGAGGTTGTCGAGACTCAAGCGCCGGCAGGCTTCTTACTCGATCGGACATCCCATATTGTCGACCTTACTTATGCCGACCAGAAAACACCCGTTGTAGAAGCACGGCTTAACGTATCCGACGATTACACCAAGGTTGATATCTCCAAGGTCGATGCAAGCGGTGAGCAGGAAGTGGAAGGCGCACAGCTCACCTTATATGGTCCCGATAAAACCGAAATAGACTCCTGGACCTCATCCGACAAGCCGCACCGCGTCGAACATCTTGCACCTGGCACCTACTCGTTGCGCGAAATGATGTCTCCGCGGACCTATGACCTTGCCGAGGAGATAACGTTTGAAATAAAAGATACGGGAGAAGTCCAATCCGTCGCGATGAAGGATGCGCCCATCGAGATCAAGGGGCAGGTCGACAAGCGTCAGGAACTTGTCCAACCTATCGAAAAGGGCCTGTTGGCTAACGGCGATGGTAAAAACCGCGCCACGACGCAAACCAATAGTGATGGGCTTTTCTCCTATACCATCGATGCTCGAAACGATTCCGCTACTTGGGTTGATGAGTTTACGATTACCGATGATCTTGAGTGCGCCAAAGACGGCACGGCGAGATTCATCTCAATCGAAACCCCCGTCGCCATCGGCGACCTCAACGGTCTGTGCAACGTGTGGTATCGCACGACGCCGTTGGACTCGACAGACGTCGATGAACCGGCGAACGCGACACTTGACGATGGGCACGAAAATCCTTGGCTTGAGTCCGACGAAGTAAAAGAGAGCCTTGGTGAGGACTGTCGCCTCGTCGATTACGACGGCTGGCGCCTCTGGAAGGCGGATGTCTCGACCACGGAATCCACCACACTCGAGGCGGAAGAGCTCGACCTTGCATCCAATACCGTCGTAACGGGCATTCGAATTGAATACGGTGCGGTAGCTGCCGACTTTACGACTCGAAGCGATGCGGATTCTTGGACCCGCGATGATCTCAAAGATGAGCACGACGACCTTGACGATGCCAAAGCAATCCCTGGCACAGACGCTCGGGGCGCAGTCGTGCACATGCAGGCAACGTCGGCTTATACGCCCCAAACCGCACTCACCAACAGCGCGCGCGTCGATCTTTGCCGCAACGGCGGCGGCGATAAACTTGAGTCACATGACGAGGACCGTGTCATTCAACGCTGTACCCTACCGCAGGACCTACCGGCAACAGGATCAGTTCCCATCGCCGCTTGCATCACCGCGCTCCTGACCTCGGGTGCCGCAGCCCTATGGTTCGCTCGCCTTAGGTCGATCCCAAAGAACCGCTAGCACGATGAAAAAGCGGGCGAGCCAGTCCCCCGGCTCGCCCGCTTTCAATCATGTAAATCGCCGTATCTACTCTGCAGACGAAGATCCACCATCAACGATTGCCTGCTCGGACTCAGGAATCCCATCGGCACCCGTGCTCTGTTCTTGCTCCACCTCTTCGCTGATTGCGGAGGCGGGGGTCGAGCCCTTCGCACCCACGATGTAGGCAGCCCCAAATCCTAACGCAATGGCAATCAAGGTCAAAATCACGTAGACAGGCCAATGACGCTTAATATACGAAAACACGTTGACTCCTTAGAGCTCCGTCTACGAACGGCGGATAACCTCGGTCACGACCTCGGATACCGTGGCAATGTTCGTCGGGTTGACATTGTGGGGCAGGTCGTCCTCGGTACGAGCGCAAGCCAGACGCGTGCCGTCCACGCCGGCGATGGTGAGGGCTCGGCGGCTCGCCTCGAGCGCGGCATAGGCATCGGTCTTGGCATAGGGCATCTCGAGCGCGCCACAATCGACATGGAACGACTTGCAGACCTTGCTGACCAGGTTCATGATGCGGCGATCGCCCTTGAGCAGCTGTTGTTCGCCCTCGACCGTCACAACCGAAAGCCTACCGGCGCCGACGGATTCAAGATTGATAAAGAATACGCCGCGGAGCTTATCGCGATGCGAAGCCAAGAAGGCCTTCATGCCGGCGCCATCACAATCCGAGGCGCCCGTTGCCACAAACCAGATATCGTGACCGAGCAGCTCATCATCGCCCATAGAGGCGACAGCCGAGAGCATATCTTCGGAAGAAGCGCCATCGGAAGACGTAGCGCCACCCTTCCAGCCATCGTTATCGTCCTCGAAGCTATCCCACGAACCGATACCGCGACCGGACTTCTTGGCATCGTAATCGTCTTCGACGCCCAGCCAGTCACTCATGCTGTCCTGCTCGTTTTTCTTTTTACGGCCGAACAGACCACCCAGGCCGCGCTTACGAGACTTGGGTGCCGCCGGGGCGGGAGCCGAAATGGTCTCGATCGGCTGCGCGCCCGACGCAACGGGCATAGGAGGCGCAACGGGTGCCGATGTGGGTTCGGGACCCTGGGCAGTAGCAAAGGGATCGTTGACCTGCGCGGAGGGGTCGGGAAGGTCGAACAGCGACGTGCGAGACGCAACGTTTGCCTGCTTCATGGACGGCAGCGACGGATCGGGGACCGAAGCCAGCGGAGACGAGGAAGGTGCAGGCGACGGTGCCGACGCCGGATCGGGAACATTCGTCTGCGGACGCGGCGATGCCTGGGAGGAAATCTGGGCCATAAGGGAATCGACCGTTTCGTCCTGAGTGGGAGCGACATTGGCAACCGTGGCACCGGAACCACTCGGGGTCGGCATGGTGAAAATCTGCGTGGAGTAAGGCCTCGACTCATCCGTCTCGGGAGTCTCGGAAACCGCAGGCACTTCCTCCTGCTCGACCTCGGTCGAATCACCTTGATCGGCTGCCGCGTATTGCTCTTCGTCAGAGTTGGCCTCAACGGACTCGTCCTCGGCGACATCTTGGATTTCGGCAGCATCAATAGGCTCGTCATCGTCTGCCGCGTCGCCCTGCTCATCGGAAACAGGAAGGGGCTCGGCAATCGCGGTGCCCTGCTTTTCAAACGTTATCGTGGAATCGAACTGCGCGGCATCAAACGACATGGTGCTATCGACGTGCTCCTGAGCCTCGAAAGACGTCGTCGCCTCAACAACATCCGCGGACGCCGGTTGCTGGGACTCAAAGGACGTTGTAGCTTCGGCGGCGTCGACGGGCGCGGACTGCATAGCCTCGTTCTGCTCGAACTCTTGCGCCGCGTGCTCACGTGCCGCCTCGGCTGCCTGCTGCTGAGCGATAGCCTCCTGCTCGGCAGCCTCGCGTGCGGCAGCGCGCTTCTCCTCGAAATCGTCGACAAATTTCTTGCCCTTTGCAAGCGCACCCTTAAAGAAGTTGGAAGCGCTGGCGCCAATCGACGAGAACGCGGATGCAATGTCGGCATGGGGCGTTGCCGCGGGAATCTCGGCCGAGAAATCAGTATCGCTCTCGTAAGACACGCGCCTCGGCTGTTCAACGTAATCGTCGTCAGACTCGTCCGCAACGTCTTGCGCCGGCGCGGCGGGAGCCAAAATGTCCAGTCCTGCCGCGGGATCGATCGCGGACACCGCCTCGGGCTCGGCAACGGCAACGGCAACCGCGGCAGACTCATCATCCACGGTGACAGCGGGCGCAGGCGCAGTCACGACGGGGGCAGGCTCGGGCTCAAACGTCGGCTCCTCGCCCTCCTCGTAATCGAGCGTGCAGGACTCGGGAAGCATTCCGAGCGCACGGATGGCATCCGAACCAAAGCGGATGTTGCCGGCGGCATTGCGATAGAGCTTGGGCTCGGGCTCGGCCGCGACAGGCTCCTCCGCCGACTCGGCAGCGGAAACCTCGTCATTGAACTCTTCAGCCTGGACAGCCTGATTCTGATCCTCGGGCACGATGGCGCCAATCAGCGTCTCGTCGGCAGACGCACCCTCAAAGCCCTCGATCTGCTCGTCGAAAGCCTCACCCTGTTCGGGCTCGGTCTGAGTGTCGGGAGCAATCGGCTGACCGAACTCGTCCTCGGCGTAGGTAGGCTCTTCGTACTCGATGGTGTTGCCGTAGTCGTTTTGCTGCTGGGCCGCGGCATACTCCGCCGCTGCACGCGCCATTTCCTCGGCACGACGCTTTTGCTCCCCAAAATAGGTATCGAACGGAACATCGTCGGGAAACTCGTTTTCGCCCTGGAAGGGAGCAACGTTGTCCATAACGCCGAGCATAGCGGCGACAGAAGACTTGTTGCACACCGCGCCGGACGTATAGGGAAGAATATGGCGGTTAGAGATGATGTTTGCCGCGTTGGCAAGTACAACGAGGGAAGCGAGGATTGCGACAATCCACAGCAGAACCTTGAGCGCGCCGGGGAGCGGCAGGATACGCAGGATGGCAACGGCAGCGGGGGCAACCGTGGCAACGGGCAACAGCTTGGCGATGAGCGCACGATACGAAGCATAGGGCTCGCGGGCGAGCAGCTCAGCACGGGGAGAGTCGTAGTGTGCGACAACGACCACCGGGCGGTTGCGCGGAGACGCGAGCGGGCCCGAGGCCTTGTGGTAGGCGATGACATTTTGGCTCACGCCCGTCTTGCCCAGGCGCGAAACCACGGGATGCCCCGTGCGCTCGAGCACGTAAAGAACGGCGCCGACAATGGCCAGCAAGGTGCCGACCAAGCCGATACCGCCGCCGATGCCCATCAGCAGGGCACCGGCAAACGCAAGAATACCGGTAACGGCAAATGCCAACCTACTGGGCGCCGGGGCATTGAACTCCTGAACTTCGGGATCAAAGCCGTGGTTGCGGAAGATCTGAGCGATATCCTCGGCAGCCAAGCGCTCTTCTTCGCTGCATGCCGGCGTAATGCCGGTGTTCTGCAGCAGGTGGTTAATATAGTTCTGGGTGTTCGCCATGTGCGCTCCACATCCATAATCCGACAAATAGGCCCAATGCATGCACATTAGAACCGTATATAGTCGAAAGTATACCCCGAGCGAGCGCAAACGACCGAATTCGGGCCATCTTAACGCCCCGAGCGGACAAGGATATAGCCTAATCTCCATATCGGACTAAAATCATGGCAGCAAACCACCTTCTCATGCGAGGACTCTATGACGGCAAGCGACACGACCGAGACAATTAAAAAGGGAAATTCGGAGCCCAGTTTCGATAAAACGGCTCAGCGCATCCTCAATCTTTTCTTTGTGCTCAACAGCTCCCCCGAACCGCTGACGACCGAGCAGATCATCTTGGATTCCGACCTGGGATATGGCTCCGGCAACATCGACTCGGATAAGCGCAAGTTTCGGCGCGATCGTGACAAACTGCTCGAGCGTGGCATCTTAATCAAGGAGGTTCGCCCCGCCGGTGCGCAGGAGACCGAGGAAAGCTCGTGGACAATCGACCGCGAGCACACCTTTGCAGCAGGCGGCCTCATCACCGCAGACGACGCCGATATCCTGCTCAACGCCATCGACCAGACACTAGCGGCCGGCTCATCCACTTTTGCCGCACCGCTTGCCGATATTCGCTCCAAGATTGCCTATCTCACCGGTAGGACGACGGTGGACGAAGCACCAATCCGCCGCTCTCCCACCGTCGATGCGGTATGGAGCGCCTTTGCCGAGCGATGCGCGCTGCGATTTTTATATCAGAACGGACGCGGCGAGCAGAAAGAACGTACCGTCTGCGTCTACGGCATGTTCGAACGCGAGGGCGTGGCGTACTTCTGTGGCCTCGACAACGTCACCGACGACATCAGGACATTCCGCTGCGACCGTATCGTTCGCGCTTGGCGTCCTTCGAAGGCCTACGTCATCCCCGCGAACTTCAATCTCAACGACTATCTGTTCTTTGAATTCGATTTTGCCGACCGACCGCCCGTTGCAGCCACGTTCTCGTTCGCCCCTCAGACGCAGATCGATATGATCAACGGCCTCACGCGCGGGCGAGGTGAGCTCGCACACACCGATGTGGGATGGACCTGGACCGTTGACGTGCGCGATCTTGAAGCCGCCGCCTCATTTTGCATGGCCCACGCCATGGACGGCATGAGGCCCATGGCCCCCAAATCGCTCAAGCAGGCGTGGAACCACCTCATCGAAAGGACGGTGCACGAGTATGCCCGTGCGTAAACTCACCAGCGAGCAGAGACTCTCGCGCGCCATCGACATCATGGAGGCCCTCTACGCCGCCGGCGAGAGCGGCATGACACGAACCGAGATTTGCAGTCGCTTTGACATCACGGGGGTGTCGCTCGACGAGATTCTCGAGATCGTCTCGACGCTCGCGGACCGAGAATCGGGCGCGCGCATCATCTGCGAATGCCGCGGCGAGCGTGTGGTCCTCACCGGTGACGCCGGTCGTGTGCTACCGCTGCGCCTGAGTGCCGCCGAGGGCGCTGTGCTCAACCATGAACTTGAATCGTTGGGGATCGATCCCCAGGCGGCAGCTCGGATTCGACATGCCCTTCTACCCGAAGAGCTTGGCTATAACCAGCGCGTCTTTGACACCGTCAACCACGGGTCGCACTGGCAGCAGCTGAGCTGCGCCATTCAGGACGGCGTTCGCTGCCGCATCTCGTATCGCTCGATGGACGATGCACGGCCACGCGATCGTCTGGTCGACCCCTTGCGCATTACGGCAAACGGCGACCAAACATACCTGATTGCCTGGGACATCGCGGTCGATGAGCAGCGCACCTATCGCATGGATAAAATCGAGGGACTCGCCTTGACGGAAGACTCCGTCGTGCCTCACGCACCGGACGTCGCATCCCTCCACGATTCCCTTGCCCGGACGCAGCGCAGCGCAAAGCTCCTGATGCCATTCGATATGGCGGAGCATCTGGACTGGGCCGGCATCACCCTAATCGAGCGCAGCGGGGCAGACACGGCAACGGTAACCGTGCATTACGGCTCCGAACGCTGGCTGTTAAGCCAGGTAATCGCAGCAGGCGGGGCCATCCGCATCTTGGATGACCCCGCCCTGTCAGAGCGTCTGTGCGATATGGCAAAATCCCTCGTCTGTCCGCTTTAGCGGCGCCGCTCGTGGCGTGCGCGCCACAGCTGTAGATAGTGCCCGATTTGTGCCGATTCGATGCGCTGATAGGAACTCGTGGGCAGCGACGTTAAGAATTTCTTGCCGTAGCCCTTCGTCACCAGGCGCGGGTCGGCCAAGATGAGTACGCCACAATCGGTCGACGAGCGAATGAGGCGACCGGCTGCCTGCTTGACCTCGAGCACGGCCTCGGGCAGCGAATAGCGCGCCCAAGCGCGGTCTTCGCGCAGGTTGCGCTCGCACGAGAGCGGGTCTGTGGGGCTCGAGAACGGCAGCTTGGGGATGATGACGCAGCGCAGCGTCTCGCCGCTGGCGTCAAACCCCTCCCAAAAGGCCTTGAGCGCAAAGAGCGACGAGGTCGGTTCGTTGATAAAGCGATCGCGCAGACGGCGAGGAGACGAGTTGCGCTGCTGGCAGTTGAGTTCCAGACCCGCACGAGCCATCTTGGGCTCGACGCGAGCGTACAGCTCCTCCATGTCACGCCTATTGGTGAACAGCGTGAGCACCGAGCCGCCCATGGCAAGATGAGCGTCGACCAGCACACGCTCGAGCGCCGAAAGATAGCTCTCACGATCGCGCGGATCGGGGATATCCCCAGCCACGACCACGGCCATATTCGAATCGAAGTCGTAGCTCGAATCCAAGTGCAGCGACGATGATGTCGACGCGCCGATGCGATCGAGGCCGACGGCGTGGTTAAAGTGCTCAAAGCTCTTGGAAACCGTCATGGTCGCCGATGCAAAGATAGCCGTGTGGACCTCGGGCAGCCACTCGGTTGCCAAGGCCTCGCCAATATCGATGCGCTCCGCAGTCATCGACTCGCCACCGGCGCGCAGTCTGCGATTGACTTGCAACGAGTACACGTAGTGTTCGTCGGTACCGTCAATGATGAGTTTGAGGTTCTCGGCCAGCTCATGCAGGCGGCGCGAGATATCACCCAGGTCGACAACAACCTCGGGCTTGTCGGCGGCGACGGCTTGTACCAGCGCGTCGACGCTCTTGTCAGCTTGTTCCAATGCGTCGATGGCAGTGTAGGCCGACTGTAAGAAATCATGCCAGTCGTCAGATTCGCGCAGCTCAGGGCCAATCCATAGGTTCGCATTGTCATAGCCCCCGCGGGCACGGCGGCCGAGCTCGCGAACGCCGTCAAACACGTCGGCGATTGCCATGCTCGCGCGCGCAACCGTCGACGTCGCCTTGGCGGTTAGACCCAAGTAGAGCGTAGAGCCCTCCGAGGTTGCCAAATCGCGGGAAACCTGGCTCAGCGCGCCGGTGCTCGAGCCACCCAGGCGCTCAAACAGAACGCGCGATTCATCCGCCGACACCACGCGCGCCCATTGACGGCGCGCCTCGCGCTCGATGGAATGGGCCTCGTCGATTACCCAATGGCGAATCGGAGGCAAGATTCTGCCCTCGGCCGCAACATTGCGGAACAGCAGGGAATGGTTGGTGACCACCACATCGGCATGCGCCGCGCGACGGCGGGCGCCGTGGACCAGGCATTTATCGGGGAAAAACGGGCATAGACGACGGGCGCACTCGCGCGACGCCGTCGTAAAGTCGGGACGGTTGACGCTGCGCCAGCGAATGCCGAGCGAGTCGAGGTCGCCATCGGCCGACTGACATACGTACGCCGTGATGACCGCGACTGCCGTAAGCGTGTCGGCAGGATCACGCTTAGTCGTAATTTCGACTTGGCCGCGGCTCATGCGCTCAAGTTTGCGCAAGCATGGATAGTGGTCATAGCCCTTGAGGGCGCAAAACGATAGGCCTCCGTCCAGCTGCTCGGCAAGTTTGGGCAGCTCATGATACATGAGCTGGTCGGCAAGATTATTCGATTTAGTCGCGATACCAACCGTGATGTTGTTGCGGCGCGCGGCCTCGGCAAAAGGCACCAGGTAAGCCATCGATTTGCCGACGCCCGTGCCCGCCTCAATCACGCGATGCGTTCCCGTAACGAGTGCGTCACGGACCTCGAGCGCCATCGCGATCTGCTCATCGCGCGGCTCGTACGTGGGGTACATGCGATTAACCAGGCCGCCCGGGGCATAGTCCGCCTCGATTTCCTCGCGGCTCGGCATCTTAAGGACCGGTAGCTCGTCCGCATCAACGCGATCATCGGCCCGATCGGCCTTGAGTACGTCGGCGCGGGCGGCGCTGAGAGAGAAGATGGAACCGGGGTTCTGCCCCGCCAAGAAGGAGAAGATGGGACGATAGGACCAGGGTACGTCGGGATGCATGTCGGCCAGGCGCGCCATTAAGCCCTGGGGCAAATCGGTGAGCGCCACAAGCAACACGCGCCATACGCCACACAGGGCGTCGACATCGGCATTGGCGCGGTGCGACACCGAGTCGCAGCCAAACAGATCGGCCATAAAAGACAGCTTGTGCGATGCCAGGCGCGGAAGCGCGATGCGCGACAGTGCCAGCGAATCGATCCAAATATCGCTCACGTTGACGCCGCCTTTGACCGACTCGATAAACGAGCGGTCGAACGTGGCGTTATGTGCGATCACCGGGCAACCACCGACAAAATCGGCGAGAGCGGCGACGGCCTCAACGGCCGACGGGGCATCTGCCACATCGGCATTTGTAATGCTCGTGAGCTCGGTAATCTCGGCGGGAATCAGCTGCTTGGGATGCACGAAGGTATCGAAGCGGTCGACGATCTCGCGGCCCGAAAGACGGGCCGCCGAGATCTCGATCAGCTCGTTGTCCTGCACCGAAAGACCTGTGGTCTCGGTATCGAGGACAATCACATCTTCCTCGATGAGGCCGAAGGACTGCGTTTTGGCGCGTTCGGCAAGTGTGGCATAGGAGTCGATGACAAACTGCGGCGTTCCTGACGAAACCGCGTCCTCGATTAGCATGCAATGCCCGCTCGACGAAGACCCATACGGATCAGGCTGTCACAGACCTGCGGGAACGTCATGTCGTCGGTGTGGCGGATCTCATCCGGATACAGCGACGTATCGGTCATGCCGGGAATGGTATTGGTCTCGAGGATAACGGGGCCGTCCTCGCTCACGATAAAATCGCTGCGCGAGATGCCCAGGCAACCGAGCGCCTTGTGAGCGGCACAGGCAAGCTCCTGGGCACGAGCGTAGTTCTCGGGTGAAATCTGCGCGGGAATGCGATGGATGTCCGTAGGGTCGACATATTTCACGTCCAGATCGTAGAACTCGCAGTCCTCGGGCTTACGAATCTCGACAATCGGCAGGGCGCGCACGTCATCTTCACCGTATACGCCGACGGTGATCTCGGTACCCTCGATGCACTTCTCGACCAGCACTTTGTCGCCGTACTCAAACGCCTTGGCGATTGCCGCGGGCAGCTCGGAGGGCTCATGGACCAGGGAAATGCCATAGCTGGAACCGTTGACGGCCGGCTTCACAAAGCAGCGCTCGCCACAGACCTCGACGATATGATCGATATCGACTTCATCGCCCACTTCGAGCGCAAGGCCGGGGGCAATGGGAATGCCCGCCTTGGCGTATAGGAGCTTCGAGACCTCCTTGTCGGCACCGCAGGCGCTCGCGAGCACACCCGACGCCGTGTAGGGGATACCCAGGGTCTCCATGGCACCCTGCATGGCACCATCCTCGCCGCCGGCACCGTGCATGGCGATAAACGCCACGTCAAAGCCGCCGGTCGCCATGGTTACCATAAAATCATCGGCAGCCGTGTCGAGCAGCTCCACCGAAGTGTAGCCGGCCTCCTTCAAGGCCACCACGACGTTCTTTCCCGAATTGAGCGAGATCTCGCGCTCGGCGGAATGACCGCCCGCCAAGACCGCTACGTGCATGTTCTCTAGGCTTTTACCCGGCATGGGCAGACTCCTCCTCTATAATTTCTGCAGCTGATACCATATTGTAGCGATACCCTCTACGTTTCCCCAAAATCGAAAGGCTTCCATGAATCCCAGGACTAAATCTCAGGACATTCGCGACTTGAGCCAAAACGATATTCGCGAGCTCGTGGCAGAACTCGGCCAGCCCGCTTTCCGCGCCAAGCAACTCATCGAATGGGTTTTTGAGAAGAACGTTTGTTCGTTTGATGATATGACTAACCTTCCCAAGGCCTTCCGAGAGCAGCTTAAAGAGGCCTTTGCCTTCGATACGCCGACTGAACTCACCAAGCAGGTTTCCAAAGATGGCTCTCGCAAGTATCTGCTCGAGTACCACGACGGCATTTCCGTTGAGACTGTCGGTATGCCCCGTCGTAACAAGCTTTCCGTCTGCGTTTCCACCCAGGCAGGCTGTGGCATGGGTTGTGCATTTTGCGCCACTGGCCTTAACGGCCTCAAGCGCTCGCTGACAGCCCAGGAGATCGTCGACCAGGTGTTGCACGTCTCGAATGATTTTGGCGAGCGTGCTACAAGCGTCGTTTTCATGGGCCAGGGCGAGCCCTTTGCTAACTACGACGAGGTTCTCAAGGCTCTGCGCATCCTTAACGATCCTGACGGTATCGGTATTGGAGCCCGTCACCTTACTGTCTCTACCAGCGGTGTTATTCCCGGTATTCGCAAGTTTGCCGACATTCCCGAGCAGTTTACGCTCGCTGTGTCGCTGCACTCCGCTATCCAGTCCACGCGCAACAAGCTTATGCCTGGCGTCAAGAAGTACACGCTTCTGCGCCTTCATGAGGCGCTGCAGCTCTACACCGAAAAGACGGGCCGCCGCCCAACTTATGAGTACGCCATGATCGAGGGCGTCAATGACACAAACCCCGAGATGCAGGCGCTCTGCGACTTCTGTGAGGGAACGCTGTGCCACGTTAACCTGATTCAGCTTAACGACATTGAGGGCAGCCCGCTCAAGCCGTCTCCGATTCATAAGGTTGAGGATCTTCAGCGCCGCCTTGAGTCTCGTGGCATCGAGACCACGATCCGTAATTCGCGCGGCAATGATATTGATGCCGCCTGCGGTCAGCTGAAGCAACGTTTCAAGGTCCAGAAGAACGCATAGGGGAGTCTGTGCCCCATAACGTTTCATGTGAAACATCCGACAGCCCTGGTTGCAAATAATGCAACCAGGGCTGTTTCATTTTCTTTTATACTATTGGATCGATTTACGCAATCTTAGTTTTATAGCCAAAATAAGGGGTCCTTGTCTTATGAATCAGACTAGGACCCCTTCAAAACAGGCAAGTAATTGTTAGGTACCTAATAACCAACATTTTCCCACTGATGGTTAACCCAGTCTTGGTTAATCTTGGGATTCTTAGTCATCTGAGCAGTGCGCATAGCGACATCTTCGGTCATCACATCCATTTTCTTCTTAGATGTATCGACGATATCCTGAGCTCCACGCAGAAGTCGACCGCGCAGTTCATCATCTGTCGCAAGCTTATAGCCTGCAAAAGCACCAGCAGCGACAGTGGTTGCCAACGCAATGGCCGCGAGAACCTTATTCTTCATCCTGATCCTCCTGCCCAAATTGAATCATTTCGCCAAGGATACGGGAGAGCTCCTCTTCGTCTTTGAACTCGATTTCAATCTTGTTCTTGCCACGCGAGCTCTTCACGCGCACATTCGTATTAAATACTTGACGAAGGACTCGAGCGGCCTTTTTGAATGACTGAGGTGTTGCTGGCCTCGGCGTCTTAGGTGTTTCTCCGGCAGAAAATAACGGAGCAAGATTTTCTGTCGCTCTGACGGAAAGGCCTTCTGCAACAACCTTCTCAGCAAGTCGAATCCTCGCATCTTCATATGGAACTGCAAGAATCGCTCTTGCATGGCCTGCAGTAAGCTTGCCCTCGAAAATCATCTGCTGTACGACTTCCGGAAGATCAAGCAAACGAAGTGAATTTGTAATTGCGGAACGAGACTTACTGACAGCCTTTGATAACGCCTCTTGCGTCATGCCGCTGGCATCAATGAGCTGACGATAACCCTTCGCCTCTTCGACGGGATTCAAATCAGAACGCTGAAGATTCTCGATAAGTGCAAGAGCGAGCATTTCCTCATCATTAACTTCTTTAATGATGACTGGCAGTTCCTCAAGACCAGCAAGCTTTGACGCCTGGTAACGACGCTCACCCGCAATAATCTCATAGCCATTTCCATGCTTGCGAACCAACAGCGGCTGCAACACGCCATGTTCTTGTATTGACTCACTCAACTCGCGAAGTTCAGTTTCGTTAAAGTGAATTCGCGGCTGATTAGGGTTGGGAACAATATCCTCAATAGGCAGTTTTGTTTCAGATGCAGCATTTGAAGCCGATGCAGCCGAACCACCGGTCTCATACTCGGCCTCTGAGACCAAAGCATTGAGTCCACGTCCCAATCCGCCACGTTTCTTTGCACTAGGCACGCTTGATCACCTCTTTTGCCAGGTTCATATACGCTTTTGCACCCTTATTTTGAGGTGCATAGGTAATTACTGGCTCTCCAAAAGACGGAGCCTCAGATATTTTTACAGTACGGGGAATTAGGGTCTTAAAAGCCTTATCACCAAAGTACGACTGCACTTCCTCAACAACCTGATTCGACAGAGAAGTACGTGAGTCATACATGGTCATAAGCACGCCATAGGTGTCTAAGCCCTTATTCAGACGTGATTTGACCATCTTCATTGACTCAAGCAGCTTCGTAACGCCCTCGAGTGCGTAATACTCGCACTGGATCGGAATCAAAACGCTATCTGCTGCGGTCAAAGCATTGATGGTAAGCAGGCCGAGCGAAGGAGGACAGTCAATGAATATAAAATCGAACTCATCCTGAATTGGCTCAAGCAAATCTTTGAGGCGGGTTTCACGAGCAATTGCGCTTACGAGCTCAATTTCGGCACCTGCAAGCTGAATTGTCGCCGGAATAACGAATACCTTTTTGCAATTTGTATCAAGAACAAGTGATTCTGCCGGCACATCATTCAGCAATGCATCATAGATACATTGATCAAGGTCTTCTTTTTCAATTCCAAATCCACTGGTGCTGTTTCCCTGCGGATCAAAATCGACAATCAGTGTCTTGCGTCCCTGTTCGCCCAGTGCTGCCGCAAGGTTTACAGCTGTCGTTGACTTACCAACGCCGCCTTTTTGATTGATGATTGCAATAATACGCGTGTCTTTTGCGCTCTTAGAACGCTTAACGTCGCGAAATCCCACGGTCCCTCCTGGTGTGTATTAAAGCTGTCAAACGGAGGATGTTTCACGTGAAACATTCCGATTCGATATCAACCGCCATGTTTCACGTGAAACACCGCAAGTTGTTAGTATCCATTATGTTTCACGTGAAACATCTAGGCAAGCGGATTCTTCTTTGCCATGCCATTTGCACGAGGCAATGAGACGGATGCTGGATAACTCTTCTTAAGAACAATAAACTCCCTGTGGCCTAAGCCCTCAGGCAAATCAATTGCGTCATTCAGAAGCAAAGTGAAGCCACAGATCTTAGCTGCTGACATGCCAGAAGTCAGCTCCTCATCCGATGGATTGCCCTTCGTAATAACAAATAGCCCTCCGTCCTTGAGGTACGGAGCTGCATACTCAACAAGAATCGGTAGAGGGGCCAGTGCGCGGGCGGTTACGACAGAGAACTGCTTCTTATGGCTTCGAGCATATTCTTCAAGGCGATCATGGACTGCATGACCATATTTCAATCCGAGAGCATGAACAAAAGAATTGACAGCATCAACCTTTTTGCCAACAGAGTCAATATAAGTAGCTTTACGATGCGTGGTTATCGTTAATGGAACACCAGGGAAGCCTGCGCCTGTTCCCATATCGAGCAAAGCTCCATCAGGAGCCTTATTGACATAAGGAAGCAAAACAAGTGAGTCGAGGATATGAAGTATCGCAGCATCTTCAACGTTAAGAATACGAGTTAGATTGGTTGTCTTATTTGTTTCCAGAACCAAATCCAAATGCTGGATACATTTCCTCAGCTCAGCATCAGTTACGCTCAAGGAATACTCTTTGCAATAGGAAGTTAGACGGCTGAGCATCTCGTCAGTCTGCTGATCAGTAAGTACAAACAACAGAAGCTCCTTTCTGACAAAAATCAGTGTATCGAGAACTTTTGACAAAAAAAGGGGACGTGGAAACCACGCCCCCTTAGCATAAGCTCGAGTAGATTATCGAGCAACAATCACCACATGGCGATCAGGGTCAGAACCCTCAGAATGGGTATCGACAGCATCATTGCCACGAAGTGCGATATGAACCAGTCGGCGCTCATAGGCATTCATGGGCGGAAGCGAAACACTCTTATGGGTACGGATGGCACGCTCGGCGGCCGACTGGGCCATTGTGGCAACCTTGTCCTGACGGCGGCTCTTGTAGCCCTCAACGTCAACCACAACCGGATACCTAAAGCCAAGCTTGCGGCTCACCAGCAAAGAGAACATAACCTGAAGGGCATCAAGGGTGCGACCATGACGACCAATGAGAACAGCAAGATCGGGAGCCGTTACATCCAAAATCAGCTCACCCTCGTCGCCCTCATACTCATCGATAGGAGAGTTGGCGGCATCGAAGTGCGAAAGGATAGAACGCAGAATGGAAACCGCAACATCGGCAATGGTGTCGAGCTCCTCATCGGTCAGCTCTTCACCAGCCTTGTAGCGCTGTGCAATCTCGGGATAATCGCCCGCGACCTGCGGGGCAACCTCCTCAAGCATATCCTCGATGATCTCTTCAGACATAACGTACTCCAAAAGTTAGGTACCTAAATAAGATTGATATCCCACTACTTCTTCTTGTGCGGGCGCGGCTTCTTCTCGCGACGAGTGACCTCAACCTGCAGCGGAGCGTTCTTAAGACGCTCCTCCTCATCGGCCTTCGCCTTGTCGATGACCTTCTGCGTCACAAAAATCTGCTGGATAACCTGCCAAGCAGACGAGACGTCGTAGTACAGCAGAACACCAACGGGAAGGCTCCAGCCCATCCAAAGCATCATGACCGTCATGACAACGGCCATCATACGCATGCTCTGAGCCTGCTGGCCGGTCTGGTTGCGCGACATATAGAGCTGCGGAATCAGGGTCAGGACGGCAAACAGGATCAGGCAAACCAGCGCAGGCAGTGCAACCATAAAGCCATCGGCAAAGGAAGCACTCGGCGTGGTGGTCAGGTCGGGCAGGATGTTGAAGAACGAGAACGTGCCGTCGTTAAAGTACTGCGGCAGGTTGCGCAGCAATGTAAACAGGGCGAACAGGATAGGCATCTGAATCAGCAGCGGCAGACAGCCAGCCATGGGGTTGAACTTGTTCTCGCTGTAGAACTTCTGCATCTCCTCGGCCTGACGCTGGGGATCGTCGGCATAGCGCTCCTGGATCTCGAGCATCTTGGGCTGCAGCACCTGCATGCGAGCCGTCGACTTGGTCGACTTGAGCATGAGCGGCGTCAGCAGCAGACGGATGATGACCACCAGGATGATGATGGACAGGCCCCAGTCGACCGCAAAGGTCTGGATGAGCTTGAGCAGCTCAAAAAGGATGTTAACGATCCAATCCCACATGTAAGTTTTCCTCCGATAGCGAGTGCCCGCTAGGGCACAGGGTCATAACCGCCGACGTGCAGGGGATTGCAGCGAGCGATGCGCCTCACGGCAAGCCAGCAGCCTCTCAAAACACCGTACTTCTCAATCGCCTGGACGGCGTATTGCGAGCACGTTGGGTAATAAATGCAGGCGTCAGGCAATAAGGGCGAAATAACCTGTTGATATATGCGAATAGGAGCGATGGCAACACGTCGCAAAACGTGATTGCTCATCGCTCCTCCCCGGCAACGCCGGCGCGTTTCACAAGCGAACGCAATGCCTTGTCCATCTCCTGCGGCGAGGAAACCCTCGTCTTGGGAGTTGCGAACAAGATGATGTCATAACCCGCAACGGGAAATCCGCAGCTGCGGGCGGCCTCGCGCATCACACGCTTAGAACGGTTGCGCACGACAGCACAACCGAGCCGTTTAGCACCAACGAAGGCGACCCTTCCAGAGTCGCCTTCGCCAACCGATTCACATATGGTCATTCGAATCAGAGGGTGATTGAAACGACGCCCCTGACTGAACACATGCTCGAAATCTTGCCGAGACTTAATAGTCTTCATGCGAGATGTGTGTATCGCTGCTAGACAGTGAGACGCTTGCGGCCCTTGGCGCGACGACGGGCGAGCACGGCACGACCACCCTTAGTGGCCATACGGGCACGGAAGCCATGGGTCTTGGCACGCTTACGCTTATTAGGCTGATACGTACGCTTCATCTTAAGTTCCTCCTGCTGCATTTCGAGTGTCCGCGGGGGCGCGGACGCAGATATAGACACGTGAGCTTGAAGATTGTAGGGAAATCAATGTTCAAATGTCAAGAAATCAAAGGTAAAAGGTTGCAAAGAGTACACGGTTCCCCCATAAGCAGAATCGGCACTTGATGCAGCAGGCAACTTTTCACGAAATTTCATCGAGTTTTCAACAGGTCGTGTTGGAAATGTTGAGAACTTTTCACCCGTTTTCCAAAGTTTTCAACAGGTTTTGAAAAGTTGTCGAAAGATGAGAAACGTTGCACGGTGAGCTACTATTTGTTCGAAACCTTTTGAAAGATTGCGAGCGGCATGTCTGACGACTTTTACACCATGGTCGATTCCGGAGACCCGGCACCCGACAACGAGCACATCACCGGCGTGCGCGAAGAGCGTGCGGAAGGCGAGCAGACGACCACGCAGGCGCCAAAAGCCATGTACGCCGCGCGCATCGCCGTCTATGACGACATGCTGTCGACACCGCGGGTGATCGTCATTGATCCGCAAGATGTCCGCACGTATTTGGAAGAGACGACCAACACCGTCTACCAGTGCATGAAAGAACAAGGTGGCCATATCTCGCTCATGGTCATCCGCGAGATTGTCGAAAACTTTATCCACGCGCACTTTGCCGAGCCCATAATCTCGATTCTGGACGGCGGAGACACCATCCGCTTTGCCGATCAAGGACCCGGCATCGACGACAAGGAACGCGCTTTCGACTTTGGCGTTACCAGCGCAAACAGCAAGATGAAGCGCTATATCCGTGGAACCGGAGCAGGGTTTCCCATGGTGCAGGAGTATTTGGAAAACGCCGGCGGTGCCGTATCCATCGAGGACAACATGGGCAACGGCACCGTGGTTACGGTAAGCCTGAACCCTAAACGCGTGCAGGAAATCGAGCGTGCCGGCGGACGCGGTGCTGCCGTGCGGCCCGAGACGGAGCAGCCCACATATCCCCTGCCGGGAGCTTTTGCGCAGCAGCCCATGGCAACGCAGCAGATGCAGCCCCCCGTGGGGCAGATGCAGCAGCCCGGAATGCTTCCTACACAAGAGCCCCAGGCGACATCGATGTCGATGCCGCCAAACATGCCAGAGACCATGCCGCCGGCGGATCAGGATGCAGCAGCAATGCAGCAGGCGACGGGGGCACCGGGTGGCCAGCAAATGGGCTATCAGCCGTACCAGCAGGGATATCCATATCAGCAGATGCCGCCACTGGGGTATGGCCAGCAGTTCCCGCAGCAGTACCAGCAGGGATATCAGCAGCCGTACCAGCAGATGCCGCAGCAGCAGTACAACCCCTGGGCCCAGCAGATGCCTCCGCAGCCTTACCAACAGTGGCCTCAAAGTTTTCAACAGCAAATGCCGCCGATGCAGAGTTCTCAACAACCAGCAGCTCAAATGATGTATCCTAATGCAGCAAATCAGCATGCGCAGCCACAACCGGACGTGTTCGTAAGCGATCGCGGCAACGCCGCGCTGGGCTATCTGGCGCAAAATCAAGCGTGCGGTGCAACCGATCTGGCGAGGGCGTTTGGAAACTCGGCCCCCACTTGGTCACGCACGCTCAATGACTTGGCGCAGGCCGGCTTGGTCATCAAGCATGGCCAGAAATACCATCTGACCGAACTCGGCGCCGCTCGCGTGCGAGCTCAGAGCTAAAGAACGGGAGAGACAGTGGACGAGGAAGCAAGCATCATCCTGGGGGATGCCATCGCCTTTTGTCAGCGCGACGGCCAAGATGCACGCCTCATCAACATGCTGGGGCAATCGCGCGCCATAAGCCTGACCGAAGATACGCTCACGATCGAGGCCCCCTCGCGCTTTGCCATCGCGCAGCTCAAAAAGCATCAGCCAACTATTGAGGCCTATCTGGAAGAAATCGCCTTTGCACCGATTGCTCTCGACATCGTGGCACCGCAAGGCGCCGCGACGGAATCCGCTGCCGCCACGGCGCCCGCCACGGCTCCCGCTGCTTCCCCGGCGGTGCCGGCCTCCGCAGGCGATGTGCCGACAATCGAGCACCAGCACAGCGATGTTTCCCGTGAAACAATGGCACCGTTGACGAGCGCGGCGGCGACGTCAACGAACGCACCCGTCACGCACATGCCCATCGCTCACGACGCAGCGGCGGGCGCGGATTCGGGCATTGCAATCAAGAACACGCTCTCGGCCGACGATTTTCGTCGCATGATGAACCAGATGAAGGGCGGAGCGCCGACTAAATCCACGCAAGCTGCGGCCCCCGCTTCACCCATGCCAGCACCGACCGTGCCGGCCGAGCAGAATACGGATGGAGCCCCGCTCGCCGCGAACTCAAAATTTACCTTTGAGAACTTTGTCTACGGCCCCGAGAACAGCCATGCCTATCGCTCGGCACTCAAGTTTGCCGCCCTCGCGGACGAGCGCGGCACGTGCACATCACTGTTCATCTACGGCAAATCGGGCCTGGGCAAGACGCACCTGCTGCTTGCCATCAAAAACGAGCTCGCCGAGAAGTCGCCCGAGATCAAGGTCAAGTATGCCAACTCCCAGGCATATCTGGACGACCTGATGACCGAGTTCGACCGCCAAAAGAAGAGCAACGCCCCCATCATGCAGGCGTACCACGGCGTGGACGTGCTCATCATCGATGACATCCAAAACATCATCGGCAAGCGCGCGAGCGTGGACTACTTTTTCCAGCTCATGGACGAGTTCATCCGCAACAACAAGAAGGTCGTCATCGCGGCAGACCGCGCCCCCAAGGACCTGAGCATGGACGAGCGTCTGACCAGCCGCTTCAACGCCGGCATGCTCTGCCTGGTCGCAGAGCCCAGCTACGAGATGAAATACAAGATCTTGCAGCGCTATTACGAGAACACCATCGCCGCCGCTCCCGGGGCAGGCGACGACTCGCTGCTGGCGGCCTATGGGGGCGACGGCGGGCACCTGACCGATGAGCACTTTAAACACATGGCCGAGGTCTCGGGCACCAACATCCGCGAACTCGAGAGCTTTTGCGAGCGCTGCGCCGGCGAGGCGGGCGACCGCGAGCGCGAGGGCGGGGAACTCACCTTTGACGATATCGACGCCATCGCCAGCCAGTACTTCGACACATCGGCCAAAAAGATCAACGTCCAGACGGTTCAGTCCGTCATCGAAGAGCAGTACGGCGTGACGCACGAGGAGCTCATCGGCCCGCGTCGCAACGCCAATATCGCCAAAGCACGCCATATCGCTATCTACCTGGCCATCGAGATGTGCGAGATGACGACCACGGCGGTGGGCGCCGAATTTGGCAACCGTAACCACTCGACCGTCAGCACGAGCTACAAAAAGGTCCAGAAGATGATCCAGGAAGACCGCACCGTCACCGAAGACCTCAAGTCGCTGCGCGATAAAATTACACTGCGCTCGTAGGAAAATAGAGACACCTGTTGAAAACTTGTCGAAACCGTGGGCATAAGGTGTCTAAAACCCAACCCGCGGTGATGAAAAGTTTTGCGCAGGTTTTGAACGTGGAAAACCACCCCTGTTGCACACAGGCTGCTGTCGATTCTCTTTCTGGGTCTGACCTGCGTCTTTGGGAGTAATCAACAGTTTCGTCAGTGCTATTACTATTATTAAGATATTTATATCTATAGAAAGGTATTAAAAGATGAAGTTCACCGTCAGCCAGAGCTCGCTTACACAAGCCATCGGCGTCGTTATGAAGGGTGTCGCTTCGGCATCCACCCTTCCCATCCTGTCGGGCGTGCTCGTTAAGGCCCAAGACGGCATCTTGGAATTCCAGACCTCTAACTACACCATCTCGATCCGTCATCGCATCGCGGCGCATGTCGAAGAAGAGGGCGAGATGGTTATCCCCTGTAAGATGCTCTCCAATATCACCAAGACCCTCCCCGATGCCCCGGTCACCTTTGAGCTGTCCGAGCGCCAGGTGCTGATTGGTTGCGAGAAGAGCTCTTTCCGCCTGAACACGCTTGATGCTAATGACTTCCCCGAGTTTCCGGCCTATGCCATCGAGAGTGCCGTGGAGCTGCCGACCGATATCTTGTCCGAGATGGTCGGCCGCGTGTGGCGCGTCACCTCGACCGACAAGGCCCGCCCCATCCTGGGCGGCGTGCACATGAAGGTCGAGAACAACACCGTTCGCCTGGTGGCGACCGATTCCTTCCGTTTGGCCGTGTGCGATACGCAGGTCGAGACCTCGACCCTCGAGGGTTCCTTTGAACTCAACGTTCCGGCTGACGCCTTTAACGACGCGCTGAACATCATGGCCAGCCAGGCGACCATCATGATCGGGGCTACCGACACCCAGGTCGTCTTCGAGGCCGGCAACACCACCTACGTGTCGCGTCGTATCGAGGGCGTGTACCCCAACTACAAGCAGCTCATCCCCGATTCGTGCGTGACGAGCGTCAAGATCGACGTCGCCGCCTTTAACGCCGCCCTCAAGCGCGTGGCTGTTATCGCGAGCGCCAACCCCGCCGTCAAGTTCGAGATCGATGTCGAGAACGGGCAGATGGGCCTGTCCTCCATCTCCAATGACCAGGACCTTGCGCAGGAGACGATCGATGTCGAGGCCGAGGGCGAGTCGGGCACCATCGCCTTCAACTACCACTACATCTTCGGCTGCCTCAATGCCCTATCCAAGGAGAAGGAGATCACGCTGGAGCTCAAGAGCTACTCGCAGGCGGGCATCTTCAAGTCCTACGACAAGATCAACTACCTGTACCTGGTCATGCCGGTCCGCATCTAGCGTTGCGCCATGACCATGTTCGCCCGCGATCTTTCCGTCGCGCACTACCGCAGCTTCGATAGCTATCGCCTTGCCCTGGACGAGGGCGTGACGATACTTGCAGGACCCAACGCGGCGGGAAAGACCAATCTCATAGAGGCGCTGCAGCTGCTGACGAGCGGCGCCTCGTTTAGGCATCCGACCGCAGCCGAGCTCGTCCATGATGGCGTGGGCTCGTGCAAGGTCGAGCTGAGGCTCGAGGGCGACGGCCGCGTGCTTGATATGGGATTGAGCGCGGAGGACGGTAAGCGCTCGTTTAGCCGCAACGGCAAGAGATGTTCTGCCGCCGGTGTGCGCGGGGTTCTGCCGAGCGTGCTGTTTTGCCCCGACCATCTGGACATGGTTAAGCGGGGCGCCAGTGTGCGCCGCGCCGCCCTCGATGACTTTGGCATGCAACTGAGCGCACGCTATGCCGATCTTGCGAGCGCCTATGGGCGCTGCGTGACCCAGCGCAACGCCTTGCTCAAGGAGACCTGGTGCTGCCGCGAGATGCTCGGCGCGTGGAACGATTCGATTGCCCGCGCGGGCTCGGCCCTGCTCGTGCACCGGTTGGCCCTGCTCGACCGGCTGGCGGGCCATGTACACACTGCCTACGGGCAAGTGGCGTCCGGCGAGGCTGCCAACGTGACCTATACGTCCACACTGGGGGATTTGCCCCAGGCCGAGGATCGCGAGGAGCTGAAGGGCTGGGCGTACGAGCGCATGCTGGCTGCCCTTGATGAGCACGCCGACGAGGAAATTCGCCGCGGCGTGACGTTGGTGGGACCGCATCGCGATGAGATTGAGTTTACCGTGGCGGGTCGTTCCGCCCGTTCGTTTGCCAGCCAGGGTCAGCAGCGAACGTTGGTTTTGGCCTGGAAGGTGGCGGAGGTGGCCGTGGCTCGCGATGTCCTGGGCACCGCCCCACTGCTGCTTTTGGACGACGTGATGAGCGAACTCGACGGCGAGCGCCGCGGCGCTTTTCTGCGGCTGATCGGCGATGATATCCAAACGGTCATAACCACGACCAACCTGGGATACTTTACCGATGACCTGCTTGATCGAGCCAAGGTGGTGAGCATGGGTGAGACGTGCTAATTACGAGCGCGAGAGCGAGACGGTCGCCTTCAGTGGGTTTTTGAACGCAGAGCGCCAGCGCATCCTGGCGTCGGCGACGCCTGAGCGCCGTGCGCAGATGGAGGCTGCCGAGGAGTCGCGCGCGGTCTATCGCGCGTGGAACGCGGTGTGCTCGGGCACGCGCGAGGGGCGGCATGTGACGGGTCTGCGCTACCTGCCCGAGTCCAATGAGCTGCTGGTATATCTCGATTCGCCCTCGTGGACGCAGGAGATGACGCTGTTGCGTGAGATCATCCGCGCGCGCATGGAGCGCGCCGGTGCGCATGTGGACGGCCTGGTGTTCAAAACCACCGCACCCGGTCACACGCCGCCCGCCGCCAAGGAGCGCCTGCGCCCGGCGACGACCGAGCGCCCGCCGGCCCCGCACGCCGACCTAAACGAGGCCGAGCGCACCGAGATTGAGCGCCAAGTGGCACCCATCGAAGACCAAAAACTGCGCGAGGCCCTCGAGAATGCCATGAGAGCCAGTGCCGAGTGGGCCAAGGGCGTGCAAAGCAAAAAAGAGCCTTAAATCGCATCTGGTGGCCTTGTAGAGCCAAATACCCTCGTTCCCGAGGGTATTTTTTTACGATAAACTAGTAAGGATGTACACATTTTCTTGACTGAAGGAGGACGTGTGGCAAACGAAAACGATTACGATGGCGGCGAGATTAAGATTCTCGAAGGTCTCGAGGCCGTTCGTAAGCGCCCGGGCATGTATATCGGCTCGACGAGCGCCAGCGGTCTGCATCACCTGGTGTGGGAGATCGTTGACAACTCCGTCGACGAGGCCATGGCCGGTTTCTGCACCGAGATCCAGGTGACGGTCCACGCCGACAACTCCATCACGGTCGTCGACAACGGGCGCGGTATCCCCGTCGACGAGCACCCTGTTAAAAAGATCCCGACGCTCGAGGTCGTCATGACGATCTTGCACGCCGGCGGTAAGTTCGATAACTCGGCCTATAAGGTCTCGGGCGGCCTGCACGGCGTGGGCATCTCCGTCGTCAACGCACTGTCCAAGCGCGTGGTCGTTCAGGTTCGTCGCGATGGCAACACCTACGAGATGGAGTTCTCGCGCGGCAAGACCGTCAAGAAGATGGAGGTCGTGGGCACCTCGGATTCGACGGGCACCACCGTCACCTTCTGGCCCGACGACGAGATCTTCGAGACCTGCATCTACGATTTCGATACGCTGCACAACCGTCTGCAGGAGACGGCGTTCCTCAATAAGAACCTCAAAATCGTGCTGACCGACGAGCGCGAGGCGACTCCCCACGTGGAGGAGTTTTGCTACGAGGGCGGCATCATCGACTTCGTCAAGTTCCTCAACGAGGGCAAGGACGTCCCCGAGGCCTTTAAGGAGCCCATCTACATCGAGGGCAAATCGGACCCGGACGCGCCTGTGGCCAAGATGGGCGAGGTCGAGGTTTCCCTGCAGTGGAATAGCGGCTACGGCGAGAATGTCATGTCGTTTGCCAACGACATCTACACCCCCGAAGGCGGCATGCACCTTGAGGGCTTCCGCACCGCGCTCACCCGCGTGATCAACGATTACGCGCGCAAGCAGAACCTGCTCAAGGAAAAAGACGCCAATCTGACCGGCGACGATGTGCGCGAGGGCCTTTCGGCCGTTATCTCGGTCAAGCTGCCCGATCCGCAGTTTGAAGGCCAGACCAAGGCCAAGCTCGGCAGCTCCTATATGCGCGCGCTGACGCTCAAGATCGTGACCGACGGCCTTGCCGATTACCTCGAGGAGCACCCTAAGCCCGCTCGCGAGATCGTCAAGAAGGCGCAGCAGGCCTGCAAGGCGCGCAATGCCGCCCGCAAGGCGCGCGAGGCGACCCGCCGCAAGAGCCTGCTCGAGACGGCGTCCCTGCCCGGTAAGCTCGCTGACTGCTCGGTGCGCGATGCCGAGCTGACCGAGCTCTTCATCGTAGAGGGCGACTCGGCAGGCGGTTCGGCCAAGGACGGCCGTCGCCGAGACATCCAGGCGATTCTGCCCCTGCGCGGCAAGATTTTGAACGTCGAACGCGTTGGTGACCATCGCGCGTTCTCGAGTGACACCATTCAGTCGCTGATTACCGCGATCGGCTGCGGCGTCACGACGAGTGCCGGCGACGGCGGCGACTTCGATATCACCAAGGCGCGCTACCACAAGATCATCATCATGACCGATGCAGACGTCGACGGTGCGCATATCCGCATCCTGCTGCTGACGTTCTTCTACAAGTACATGCGTCCGCTGATCGATGCCGGCTACGTCTACGTTGCCTGCCCGCCCATCTTTGGCATTAAGGTGCGCAACAAGATCCACTACGTGTATCCCAACGGCCGCCAGCCCGAAGACGAGATCCTGCGCGACACCATCCAGAGCCTGGGCCTGAACCCCGACGATAACGACGAGGACGGCAAGGCCAAGGACGGCAAGATCACCAAAAAGCGCAAGGGATATACCGTCCAGCGCTACAAGGGCCTGGGCGAGATGGACCCCAAGCAGCTCGCCTCGACGACGATGGACCCCAAGACCCGCATCCTGCAGCGTGTGTCGATCGAAGACGCCGTGGTGGCGGACCGCGCCGTGCGCGAGCTGATGGGTTCCGAGGTCGGCTATCGCCGCGAGTACATCGAGAAGCATGCACATGATGCACGATTCTTAGACGCCTAATCCCTGCGGCTTTCCCAGCCACCGCACCTTCGCCCTCAATCGTCGGTCGCGTACCCAAGTACGCTTCCCTCCTCTTTCGGGCGAATCTGCGGCACCTGGAAAAGCCGTCTCCGTGGTTGGGAACTAGTGGACCACGCAAACCATGAGGAGGTAACGTGGCAGACGATATCAACAACAACGAGGGTATGGACGAGGCCGGCGATGCCGGTATGCCCGATGATCTGAAGCGCCTGCTTGCCCGTGCTGAGCAGGGCGAGGACGGCGATCCGGACGCCTATAACCCCGATGCCGATGATGATGAGGAAGAAGACGACGCCGAGCTCGAGGAGAGCTTTGGCGAAGTCGATCGCGGCGCCTCGGCCGGCGAGGATATCAACGGCGGCCAGCTCCAGATTTCGGAGTTTGGCCGCGAGATGAAGCAGTCGTTCATCGAGTATTCGATGTCGGTCATCACGGCGCGCGCCCTGCCGGACGTGCGCGACGGCTTAAAGCCGGTGCACCGCCGCATCCTGTACGCGATGAACGAGAGCGGCATCTACCCCAACCGACCGCACAAGAAGTCGGCCTGGACGGTCGGTGAAGTTATCGGTAAGTACCACCCGCACGGCGATTTCGCGGTCTATGAGGCCATGGTTCGCCTGGCGCAGTGGTTCTCCATGCGCACGCCGCTCATCGACGGTCACGGCAACTTCGGCAACATCGACGGCGACGGCGCGGCGGCCATGCGTTACACCGAGAGCCGCCTGGCCAAGCCCGCCATGGAACTGCTGCGTGACTTGCAGAAGGATACCGTCGACTGGCAGCCCAACTACGACGAATCGCTCGCCGAGCCCGTGGCGCTGCCTGCGCGCTTCCCCAACCTGCTGGTCAACGGCAGCCAGGGCATCGCCGTCGGCATGGCCACCAACATCGCTCCGCATAACCTCACCGAGGCGATCGAGGCCACCTGCTACCTGATCGACAACCCCGACGCCACCGTCGACGAGCTCATGCAGATCATGCCCGGTCCGGACTTCCCCACCGGCGCCATCATCATGGGCAGCGCCGGCATTAAGCAGAGCTACGAGACCGGCCGCGGCTCCATTACCGTGCGTGCCAAGGCACATGTGGAGTCCACCAAGACCGGCCGCAGCCGCCTGGTCTTTACCGAGATTCCCTACATGGTCAACAAGGGCACCCTGCAGGAGAAGATCGCCCAGCTCGTCAACGACAAGCGCATCGAGGGCATCTCGGATATGCGCGATGAGTCCAACCAGAAGGGCATCCGTCTGGTCATCGAGCTCAAGAAGGGCGTCATTCCGCAGGTCGTGCTCAACAATCTGTATAAGTACACCTCGCTGCAGACGACCTTTGGCGCCAACAACCTGGCACTCGTCAACGGCGTTCCCAAATGCCTGAGCCTGCGTGAGATGCTGCAGCACTACATCGACCACCAGGTCGACGTCGTCACCCGCCGCACCCGCTTCGACCTTAAGAAGGCCCAGGCCCGCGCGCATATCCTCGAGGGCTACCTGATGGCCCTTGACCATATCGACGAGGTCATCAGCATCATCCGCTCCTCGCAGACCGACTCCGAGGCCAGCAGCCGACTGATCGAACGCTTTGGCTTTACGCCCGAGCAGACCACGGCCATCCTCGAGATGAAGCTGCGCCGCCTGACCGGCCTGGAGCGCGACAAGATCCAAGAAGAGTTGGACGGCCTGCGCCGCGCCATCGCCTACTACGAGGACCTGCTGGCGCACGAGGAGAAGATTCTGGGCGTCATCAAGGAAGAGATGCGCGAGATCTCCAAGAAGTTTGGCGACAAGCGCCGTACCGAAATCAGCCAGGTTGAGAAGGACCTGGATGTCGAGGACCTCATCGCCGACGAGGATATGGTCGTGACCATCACCCACACCGGCTACGTTAAGCGTATCCCGGTGGCTGCCTACCGTGCCCAGAAGCGCGGTGGCAAGGGCGTGTCGGGCGTCAACCTCAAAGAGGACGACGTTATCGATGAGATGTTCATCGCGTCCACGCACGAGTACGTGCTGTTCTTCTCGAGCAAGGGCAAGGTCTATCGCCTGAAGGTGCACGAGCTGCCGGTGGGTACGCGCCAGGCGCGCGGTACCGCGATCGTCAACCTGCTGCCCTTCGAGGAAGGCGAGAAGATCGCGAGCGTCATCAGCTGCCGCGAGTTCCCGGCCGACGAGTACCTGATGTTTGCCACCAAGAGCGGCATGGTCAAAAAGACCGTGATGAGCGCATATGACCGCAGCCGTCGCGACGGCCTGATCGCTATCAACCTGCGTGACGACGACGCGCTGCTGAACGTGCGCCGCGTGCGCGACGGCGACAAGATTATCCTGGCCACCACCGCGGGCAAGGCGATCATGTTCTCCGAGGAGCAGGTGCGCGCCACCGGCCGCGATACCAGCGGCGTTCGCGGTATCGGTCTGAAGGACGGCGTGAGCGTTCTGGGCATGGAAGTCACTAACGGCAACGGCGATCTATTCGTCATCACCGAGCGCGGCTACGGCAAGCGCACGCCGGTCGCGGACTACCCGGAGCAGAATCGCGGCGGCCAGGGCGTCTACACCATTCAAATGACCGAACGTAAGGGTAACCTCGCGGCCATGAAGACGGTGGGCCCGCAGCACGAGCTGTTCATCGTGACGGAGGGCGCGACGGTCATTCGCGTCAAGACCGACGAGATCAGCCAGACCGGCCGCGCCACCCAGGGCGTCAAGATGATGACCGTCGACGACAACGACCGCATCTGCGCCGTGGCCCGCATGACGGCAGCCAAGGAAAAGCCCGAAGGCGAAGCAACAGAAGACGGCTCTGCCCCCGAAGAAGCCCCAGTCGATCTAGGCGACGGCAACGACATGCCAGAAGATCTCCTAGACGAGTAAAAGGCCCTAGCTGGTAAAAAATATCAGATCCCATGTATCGGCGGTCGGCGCACCTACGCGCCGACCGCTTTTTTGAAAACCTTGGGACCCCATGGTCGCTGGGCTGGCGAGGTGGTTTTGGTTTGTCGCGAGTTCCGCACGCAAAGAAGGCCACTTAATGTGGCCTTCGTCTTGCGCAGGACTGTCCGAGCAGCAAACCAAAACCATCTCGCCAGCCCAGCGACCACCCCTCCCAAAGATTTTCAAAAAAGTTGTTGACGCGCGCGTAACGACTCGTCTAATATATCCCTTGCGCGATGGACCTGTAGCTCAGTTGGTTAGAGCGTCCGGCTGATAACCGGGAGGTCACAAGTTCGAATCTTGTCAGGTCCACCACTTTCTTTCGCAATAAACACCCCAGCGAGAGCCGAGTCGCCGCTGGGGTGTTTATTACTGTCTCCGTGGGGGTTTAGCTCAGCTGGGAGAGCGCGGGCTTTGCAAGCCTGAGGTCAGGGGTTCGATCCCCCTAACCTCCACCATGATGGACCTGTAGCTCAGTTGGTTAGAGCGTCCGGCTGATAACCGGGAGGTCACAAGTTCGAATCTTGTCAGGTCCACCATCAAAACTGTGAAGAGCCCTGGGGCATTGCCTTGGGGCTTTTTTCTTGTCTGCGATAAATCTCATTTTGGTTTTGTGTGCTGTGCGAAAGATTGGGTAGTATAGCTATTCAATGCGGTGGAGCTGCCGCGTGTTAACCGCTACGTACCGGAGGTGTTCCATGGTTCGTGT
The DNA here is from genome assembly GCA_037237765.1 of Collinsella sp. Taxonomy (GTDB): domain Bacteria; phylum Actinomycetota; class Coriobacteriia; order Coriobacteriales; family Coriobacteriaceae; genus Collinsella. The sequence continues at coordinate 41,302 of JAXXEN010000028.1, forward strand.
CGACATAGAGACCATCGTCATGGCCGCCGGTCCCGTGCCATCGCTTATCGTGCTTCGCGAGCGCTGCGGCAAGTCGGACTCGCCCGCACCGCTGCGTTCCCTTTCCATTCAGACAGGTTCGTTTGAGGCCGCGGCCATCAGCCGCGGCATCGATAGCGGTCGCGCCGAGCGCCCGATTACCCATGACCTGTTGCTCGATACTGTTGGCGCCCTGGGCGCCAAGCTCGAGCGCATCGAGATCGTTCGCGCCGAGCCGCCGGTGTTCTACGCGACGATCGTCGTACTGGCCGATGGTGACGAGCGCAAGATCGACGCCCGTCCCAGCGATGCCATTGCCCTTGCCGTGCGCAGCAATGCCCCCATGTTTGTGGAGGACGACATCATGAATCGCCTGGGCACTGTTTCTACCCACGCCGAGGAAGTCGACGACGAGCAGGAGTTCGAGAAGTTCGACGAGTTCGTCCATACGCTCTCCCCCGATGACTTCTAAATGCGGGGCGTCCAGGTTGCGGAGCGTTCGCTGATGGCCGGCGGGATGTCGGCTGAAGCGGCTGCAATCGCCCGCGAGGCCCAGATGCGCTCGGAGGCTTCTGAGGCGGCTCGCATTGCCTATGTGACGCAGGCCCGCACGCTTCGCGAACGCCGCGGCTCGTTTATCAAGATGGTTGTCATCTCCGTCCTTGTTGCGGCAATCTGCTCGCGCCTTCGTGGTACAGTTGGTGCGCTTGGGTTTTCGATCTCTACGGGCCTGGTGATCTGGGGCGTGGTCGATGCGGTAATGCTGACCAGTCAGATCAAGGTACTCGACAAGCGCGCGATGGATATGATGCGCGCCCGCGACGCTGCCGCTAAGATCGCTGCTGAGGCACAAGAACTGTAACGACGTCAGACTCGATGGGAAGGTCTAAAGATGGCACAGGATATGCAGGACGCCGGTAACGTCTCCGCCGAGCTCGACGCCATGGTGTGCGATCTGATCGGCGCGTTCTTGGACGACCTTGCCGCCGGTGAAAACCCTGGCGTGGTCGTGGCAATTGAGGACGCCGCTTCCAACCGTTATCTGGCGGCGCTCGATGAGGATGGCGAAGAGGCGTGCCTCGAGGCGGCCACCAACTTTATCTCCGAGCACAAGATGGGTCTTAAGGACGAGGGGCTGGGCCGTATCGCTCGCTATGCCATCGGCTACACCGGCTGCGTCGAGATTGACGGCGGCTATCACGATGCTCTGCTCGTGAGCTTCTTCGAAACCACGCTCGAGAGTGGTTTTTCGGCATATGTGCTGTATGAGGGCATGGGCGCCGGCGATGGTTTTATGTGGAGCGACCCTGAACCTGCAGGTGAGGAAACCCCTCTCATCTAAAATCGCTAAAATAAACGAGTTTTCGGTAAAAGGCTCAATATTCCCGCTGAGCGTTGTGCTGCTGGGCGGGTCGCATACGCGTGCCGTTTGTATATGGATAGAAGATAGGGGAACTACATGCGCGTAGACAATCTGAGGAACATCGCCATCATCGCCCACGTCGACCACGGCAAGACGACGATGGTCGACAAGCTCCTGCGTGCCACGGACGCCTTCCGTGCCAACCAGCAGGTCGAGGACCGCGTCCTGGATTCTAACGACCAGGAGCGCGAGCGCGGCATCACGATTCTCGCCAAGAACATCTCTATCGAGTACAAGGACGTTAAGATCAACGTCATCGACACCCCGGGCCACGCCGACTTCGGCGGCGAGGTCGAGCGTGTGCTGCGTATGGCCGACGGCGCCCTGCTGCTGGTCGACGCTTTTGAGGGCCCCATGCCCCAGACCCGCTTCGTGCTGCGTCACGCTATCGACACCGGCCTCAAGATCATGATCGTCATCAACAAGATTGACCGTCCGGGCGCCAACCCCGAGAAGGCCTACAACGACTGCCTGGACCTCATGGCCGACCTGGGTGCCACCGATGACCAGCTTGAGTTCGCCATGGAGCACGTGGTCTACGCCAGCGCCATGAACGGCTTTGCCCGCCTTGACCCCAACGACGGCAACATGGACATGTATCCGCTGCTCGATATGATCATCGACGACATGCCCGCGCCCGAGGTTGACGAGAACGCCCCGCTGGCCATGCAGTGCGTGACCATCGACCACTCCAACTTCGTTGGCCGTATCGGCATCGGCCGCGTGTACTCTGGCACCATTCACCAGGGCGACCAGATCCTGGTTGTCAAGAATGACGGTTCCAGCGCCACCGCTACCGTCAAGCAGCTCTTTACCTTCGACTACCTGGGCCGCACCGAGTGCCAGGAAGTCGGCGCCGGCGATATCGCTGCTGTCGTGGGTATCGACCGCACCGATATCGGCGATGTCTACACCGACCCCGAGAACCCCGTCGAGCTCGAGCCCATCGAGATCGACCCGCCGACCCTGTCCATCGTCTTTGAGGCTTCGACCTCCCCGCTCGTCGGTCGCGACGGCGACATCGTGGGCGCCCGTCAGCTCAAGGAGCGCCTGTTCAACGAGGCCGAGAACAACGTGACCATGAAGATCGAGGAGCTCGAGGACAAGAGCGGCGTTGAGGTCTCGGGCCGCGGCATTCTGCACCTGTCCGTCCTGATGGAGTCCATGCGCCGCGAGGGCTTTGAGTTCCAGGTCGGTCGTCCCCGCGTTCTGTTTAAGAAGGACGAGAACGGCAACAAGATGGAGCCTGTCGAGCAGGCCGTCGTCGAGTGCCCGGACGAGTACTCGGGCAAGGTCGTCGAGGTCTTCGGTACCTCCGGCGGCATCATGACGAGCATGGACACCTCGGGCATCGTGACGCACCTCGAGTTCAAGATCCCGACCCGCGGCATCATGGGTCTTAAGAACCGCATCATGAACGTCACCCACGGCGAGGGCGTGTTCTACCACACCTTCCTGGAGTATGGTCCTTACGCCGGCGAGATCGGCAACCGTCAGAACGGCGCCATGATCTCCATGACCACCGAGAAGGCCGTTGCCTATGCTCTGGGTACGCTGCAGGAGCGCGGCCAGCTGTTTGTTGAGCCGGGCACCGAGTGCTATGAGGGCATGATCGTGGGCGAGCGCAGCAAGGCTGGCGACATGGTCGTCAACATCGCCCGTACCAAGAACCTGGGCAACCAGCGTTCCTCGACTTCCGATATCTCCGTCCAGCTGGTGCCGCCCCGCACCTTCTCGCTGGAGGAGGCGCTGGAGTACATCGCCGACGATGAGCTGGTCGAGATTACTCCCAAGAACATCCGCCTGCGTAAGCGTCTGCTCAACGCCACCGACCGCAAAAAGGCCGCCGTCCGCGCTGGCCAGGTCAACAAATAAGCACTGGGCTTTATAGCGTCTAACAAGAAAGGGCGTCGACCGCGATGGTCGGTGCCCTTTTTGGTGCACAGGGACTGAGCTGGTCTGCACCACCACAAAGGTGCCTGGCCCCTTTATGGTGGTTGGCGGCTAAGCGGTGGGGAGTCCTGGCGTGTTAGCCGGCTGCTGCGGTTTGAGGTGGGCGTTGCGCCAGATGATTTGGATGATGTAGCCGAGTGTAAAGACGAAGGCCACGCCGCTGATGAAGTCGCCTACGAGGGGAAGCCCCGTGAGGGCGCCTGCGATCACGCCGCCCACAGCCGCCATGGCGTAGCGGTTCTGGCTGTTTCCGACCATGCGCGCGATCGCGCACCCCGCAAAGGCGCTCGACACCAGTGCGATGCCAATAACACCGCACAAGAGGGCTCCGGCAAGCGACAGACCAGCGATAGAGATAATCAGCAGTAGGACGGCGGGAACGATAGCAATCGTGCTCAGAAGACCGCTCACCCACAGGGGCATGGGGCGCTGGTGGAGCATGCCGGCGGCGCTGGCAGTCGCACGCGGGAAGACGAGCTCGAGCAGCAGGGCGACAAAGCAGGTCGAGAGTGCCGCGGCGACGATACCGCCGATGACATCGTTAACGGTGGAAGTATCCTCGTTCTCGGTGCGGTCGATCTTGAGCGCGCCGACCTCGGCTCCCGCGGCGCGCTCGGGGTCCTCGGAGACGTGCGCGTTCACGGTGCCGGTGATGTGGGCGTTTTTGCCCAGGATGAGCTTGTCGGCCCAAACCTCGACATCGCCCTCGACGGTGCCATCGATGGTCACCGTGTCGCCCGCAAGCGCTGCCGACTTGGTGGAGCCGCGCAGGGCAACCGTCTCGCCTATCGCGTAGAAACAGTTGGCGGTGCTGTCGGAATTGAGTACGACGTGCTGACCGACGACCGTGACGCTGCCATCAACCGTAGTCTTGGCAATGTCGATGGTGCGCGCCGCCAAGCGGACGGCGCCGCCCACCGTGCAGTCGCGGATAGAGAGGGTATCGCCCGCGGCGATGATATCGCGGTCAATGGACGCATCGTCCAAGTTGAGGGCCTGGCCGGCCCAGTACAGGTCACCCTCGACGCCAGACGGATCGACGTCATTGTCGGTCGCAAGTACGTTTCCTGCGGTGTCTGTGCCGGCGAACGACGCCGTGGGAAGTGCGGTGAGCGCGAGCGCGATGAGCGCGAATGCCATAAGCAGGCAGCGACGCATCTTGTGTGACGGCGCCGTCGCGGTTTGATTGAAAGCCATGGTTGATCCTTTTGTTAGGTGTTCGGCATATACCTAACAGGGTACCCAACGCGGGGGCGCTCTAAAAGAACCTCTCGGTTGCATTTCGAAGGGTCGTGCCGTGCTGTCTACTTTTTACGGTGCAAGAAGCGCGCGATATCTTCTTCGGTGGGGCTTTTGATGTCAAAGCGCAGCGAGAGCCAGCGCAGACCCATGGTCACGACAACGCATACGACCAGCGCGGCGACATTGCTCATGATACCGCTCATAACGAGACACACATAGCTTGTCGATCCGGCGATGGCGGCGATGGCATAAAAGTTAGTACGTTGGAAAATGCCCGGAACCACGCCCATAAAGCCGTCGCGCAACATGCCGCCGCCCACCGCGGTGAAAAAGCCCATCATGATGCACACCGCCGGCGCAAAGCCGTAGACCAGTGCCTTGTCCGCGCCGGTTGCCGCATAAATACCCACCGAGATGATATCGAGCAGGGGAATGAGTTTATCGGGTTTATCGACGATCGCCGGGAAGATGTAGATGATGGCCGCCGTGGCGATGGAAAGCGGCAGTGCCATCGGCTGGTTGAGGATGTAGACATTGCCCACCTGCAGTGTCATATCGCGCAAAAGACCGCCGCCCAGACCGCAGACCACCGCGAGCGCAACTGCACCCACCAGGTCGAGTTTGTGCTCGCGCGCAACCAGCACACCCGAGATCGATGCAGCGACAACGGCGAACATCTCGAGCCAAAAGGGGATAGCGACCATGGCATCAGAGGCATGTGGGGTAACGGTCATAGCGGCGACGACGGTCAAGATGGGGTCCTTTGGGTTGCGGGTTTAGACAATGCCCGTACATAGTACATGTTCGGCGCCGATTGCGATCCTATTGCTCGGCAAACGGTCGGGACTGGATGCGGGCGTAGGCACCAAACGTGTACATCAGCCTCCAAAGATGTCAAAAAATGTCGGTTTTGGAGGGTGATGTACATGTTTTGGTTGGGGTGTGCTGGGATGACGCTACTCGGAAGGCGTGTCTTCGCCCTGCGCGCTCTTCCAGTTGCGGATAAGTGCCTTGCGCAGTTCGTTTTGCTTTCGCTGGTGCTCGGCGTCCGTGCAGCGGGGCATACCGAGTGCTTCGCGAATGCTGTTCATGGCGCGATGAAAGGCAAGTTGACTTGCGAACTGTGCCGAGGTGAGCGTAACGATTCGATATCCCATTTGGGCGAGCACGGCCTCTCGTTCCGCATCTGCGCCCTTGCGCTCGGTCTCATCGTGAAAGCCGCCCTTATATTCGATGCCGAGTTCTCTGCGCTTATAGGTAACAAGAGCGTCGATTTTGAGCGTTCGGGCTTTTGTGCAATGCCAGAGACGTTGAGGGATTTCGAGCGGTTTGTTGAGTTCGATACCTCGGATGCCAACGCCGCCTTCGCTTGTTGGGAGCGAGAGGGCGATGGATGATGCGGTCTCCATGGGCGAGGCTGAGCGGTCGTAGATGTGTCTGAGCGCGAGTCTGGCGCGTGTGGCGCCGGGTTTGCCAGGGTGCCGATCGAGTAGCTCGACAATTTCGTCCTTGGAGGTGGTGGTTGGTTGCTCAGTGTAAGGGTCAGAGGGATTGAGCCCCATGCGATAGTCGCCGCAAACTTCGTAACCATACTCGAGGCATTCGATCCTATCCATCCACTCGGCAGCGAGCACGAAGGTGAAGGCTTCGTCGGTGATAAAGATGCCGGGCGTAAGCTCGTCAATATGGTCGTAGGGTAGGTTTTGGCCGAGAACGTGGCAAGTGACACCGTTGGTGCGAATTCGCTCGAAAGCAAATACTACGGAGATGTCGATAGTCTTGAGCATGGTGGACGGAATGCCGCAGTTGGTAAGTGCCTGTCGAATGCGCGCGATGCGTTGCTGGGTAGAGAGGCCCCGCACACCTATCTGGTGGTCGCGTTGTGCGACGGCTTGAACCAGGTTCCGCGGTGCATGATGGACGAGCCACGCCGTTTTATGCGAAATGAGAACAGGAGTATCCATTAGGGACCTCTCGCTTCGAGCTGACACCAAACTCTTATGTCCGTTGAGGTGGGGAAATATACCGGATAAGAGCAAATCGACTCATGCCCGGTGCGCGTCATATGCAAACGTGTACATCACACTCCAAAAACGACATTTTTTGACATCTTTGGAGGGTGGTGTGCATGTTTGAGATATGGGCTGGGATCGACCGCGATGGGGGCGTGGCTGAATAGGAGAATAGGAGGGATGTCCAAATTTTGAGCGGAGCTCAAAATTTATCCGGTCGGCTTACGCCGACCGCGCCGCGCTAAAAACGCGCCACGGGCGCGTTTTCTTTACGCTCCGCGCCCTGGCGGGTTCGAATCCCTCCTCCTCCGCCGTATTTGCTTGTAAGGGACTCAAAAGAAAAAAGCTCCCATTCTCGGGAGCTTTCTCAATCTAAATGGCGGAGGAGGAGGGATTCGAACCCTCGTGACCTTATACAGGCCAAACGGTTTTCGAGACCGCCGCATTCAACCACTCTGCCACCCCTCCGCGTGGGGTAAAAACAAAGCAGGCTCAAAGGCCTGCTTTGGAATTAACTGGCGGAGAGTCAGGGATTTGAACCCTGGAGACGCTTTTGACGCCTACACGATTTCCAATCGTGCTCCTTCGGCCACTCGGACAACTCTCCGTTAAATGCGAAAGTCAGTATACACGAGGAATCGCAAAGTGCAAACAGAAAAGTTGGCATTTTTTAAAACGCTTGGCCGCGCTTGGCGTTGCGGTGGGGTTTGAGGTACCAAAAAAACGGCTTTCGACCAGCGTGGTTGATCAGCTAAATTGTTCAAAAGGGGTATTCATAAGCGACTTGGCAATGAATATAAAAATCTTTGGGTGGTGTTGTGGACCACTGGTATGCATTTTGCGACCACAGCCTTGTGCCCGTTGACCTGTGGCTTGGCTCAGCTTGTCCCCACGGCACCGTATCTTGTCCACAGATCCGTCAAGCTTTTGGTCGGCATTTGGTTGGAATACGCATGAAGAGCCGTGTAAGCATGGACATATGTGGAGGTCATGAGGTTGTAGCTGCATATTCTTGCAGCCTGGGAGGATGAAAGATATTATTACCAAGTCTTTTCCTGCTTCAGGCGCACCTTCACGACCTGAAGCCACATTTGCCCAGAGGAGGTGACAATATGAAGGCTTATGAACTGCTGTTCTTTGTTGACCCGTCGCTCGACCCCGAGACTCGTCTCGCTGTTATGAAGCGTATCGATACCACGATCGCTGAGGGCGCTGGCAAGGTCGACTCCGTTGACGAGTGGGGCAAGCGCAAGCTCGCCTACGAGATCAACGACCTCACCGATGGTGACTACACCCTCATCAACTTCCACGCAGATCCTACCCAGATCGCCGAGCTTGATCGCGTCCTGCGCATCACCGACGCTGTGGTCCGCCACATGATCGTCCGTCGCGACGACCAGGAGTAAGACTGTCGTTTTGGACTGGGCTTGTGCCCCAAGAGGAAGTAGTGAGTTATGAGCATCAATCGAGTGAACATCACCGGTAATCTCACCCGCGATCCCGAGCTGCGCGCCACCGCCGGCGGAACCCAGGTTCTGTCCTTTGGCGTCGCCGTGAACGATCGTCGCCGCAACGCGCAGACTGGCGAGTGGGAGGACTATCCCAACTTTGTCGACTGCACCATGTTCGGCACCCGCGCCGAGGCCGTGAGCCGTTTCCTGGCAAAGGGAAACAAGGTCGCGATCGAGGGCAAGCTGCGCTACAGCTCTTGGGAGCGCGACGGCCAGCGCCGGAGCAAACTTGAGGTCATCGTCGATGAGATCGAGTTTATGAGCTCCCGTGGTGGCCAGGGTGGCTACGATCAGGGCGGTTACGCCCCCGCAGCTCCCGCGCCCGCAGCACGTCCTGCCGCACCGGTGGCTACGCCGCCCGCGGTCGACGTCTACGATGAGGACATCCCGTTCTAGGGGTTGTTCACCTATTTTTGAGTGAGAGGCGGCTTCGGTTCGCCGAAGTTGCCAAATGAAAGGTATTTTGACATGGCTAATGATTTTTCTGCACGTCAGCCGCGTCGTAAGTACTGCCAGTTCTGCAAGGAGAACACTGAGTTCATCGACTATAAGGACACTCAGCTTCTCCGTAAGTACATGACCGACCGTGGCAAGATCAAGCCTCGTCGCGTCACTGGCGCTTGCACGCAGCATCAGCATGACATCGCCAACGCCATCAAGCGCGCCCGCGAGATGGCTCTCCTGCCGTACACCGTCCCCGTGGTTTCCTCTCGTGGCAACCGCGACCGCGGCTAAGAAGGGAGACGCATCATGAAGGTTATTCTTCTCGATGAGATCAAGGGCAAGGGCGGCGAGGGTGACGTCGTAGAGGTCGCTCAGGGTTACGCTGAGAACTTCCTGTTCCCCAAGAAGCTCGCTGTTGCCGCCACCAAGGGCAACCTCAAGCAGCTTGACGAGCGTCGCAACAACATCGCCAAGCGCGAGGCCGTCCGTCTGGCTACCGCCAACGAGACCAAGGCTGCCTTCGAGGGCAAGACGGTCACCGTTGACGTCAAGGTCGGCGACGAGGGCATCCTCTTTGGCTCCGTTACCGCCGCTATGATCGCTGACGCCATCAAGGCTCAGCTCGGTATGGACATCGACCGCAAGCGCGTCGAGCTCGGTAAGCCCATCAAGGTTGCCGGTGCCCACACCGTTGCCATCTCGCTGTACCGCGAGATCAAGGCCGAGGTTGTCGTTCTCGTTGGCGTTACCGCCGAGGAACTCGCTGCCGAGGCTGAGGTCGAGGAGACCGCTGAGGTCGCCGAGGCCGAGACCGCCGAGGTCGAGACTGAGGCTGCTGCCGAGTAGCATTTGCTGCAACGCAACAATCTTGTTCTAAGAAGGGCGCTCTGGGAGACCAGGGCGCCCTTTGTTTTCTACGCTCAGCGAGCGCCATGGCAGGCGTTGTGGTGAAGTCCCAAACGCGGGACCGTTCATCCGTTTCGTTCGGTGATGATTGCCGGGGCGCGGCCCGTTTTGGGACTGTGGCTGATACTATGGATGCTCGCAAGCGATATGAATGAGGATGCTCATGGCATATGACGAAAGGGAGACGGGGCTGGCGGTCGAGGACCGTGGCTCCAAGTTGGGTCTCCCTCAAAACCAAGATGCAGAGGCCAATGTACTGGCCGCCATGCTGCTGTCGCCCGAGGTGGTCGAGGAGGCCCAGGTCGAGCTGCAGCCCGATGACTTCTACCGGCCCATTCATAAGACCATCTACACCGCGATGGTCGATATGTACAACAGCCGCATTCCCATCGACTCTATCTCGCTGATCGATTACCTGCGCAGCATCAACAAGCTTGATGCCGTGGGCGGCGAGGCCTACATTTTGGAGCTGATGGGTCAGACCCTGTCGCTCGTGAACTGGCAGCACCATGCCGCCATCGTCCGTCGCGACTCGATGCTGCGCGAGCTGATCGGTGCCACCAACGAGATCAACGCGCTGGCCTATAACGCCCCTACCGACACCAAGGAGGTCGTGGAGCTGGCCGAGAGCAAGCTGCTCAAGGTCACGGCGCGCGAGGTCAAGTCGAGCTATAAGACACTGACCGAGTTTATGGTCGAGGCCTATAACGAGGCCGAGGAAGTGTGTAAGGCCGGTGGACAGGCCGCGGGCGTGCCCACCGGCTTCCCGTCGCTCGACCGCATGCTTATGGGTTTCCGCGAGGGCCAGCTCATCATTATCGGCGCCCGCCCTGCCGTGGGTAAGACGTCGTTCGCTCTGAACTTGGCGCTGAATGCCGCCGCTGCGGGCTATACCGTCGGCTTCTTTTCGCTGGAGATGTCGGGCAAGGAAATTGCCCAGCGCCTGATTTGCGCCTACGCCATGATTTCGATCAGCGACTTCCGTACGGGCCGCATTAGTCCCGAACAGTGGGCCAATATCAACGAGGCCACGCAGACCTTGTCTAAGCTCGACATTCTGATTGACGATACGCCCGGTACCACGGTGACCGAGATTCGCGCCAAGAGCCGCCGCATGCTCCACAACAAGGAGAAGGCCATCATTATCCTGGACTACCTGCAGCTGGTGAGTCCTCCGCCGGGACGTCGCTCCGAGAGCCGTACCGTCGAGGTCTCCGAGATGTCGCGTGGTTTAAAGATCATGGCCAAGGAGCTTAAGATCCCGCTCATTGCGCTGTCGCAGCTGTCGCGTCAGGTCGAGTCCCGTACCGGCAAACGCCCGCAGCTGTCCGACCTGCGTGAATCGGGCTCCATCGAGCAGGACGCCGACATCGTTATGTTCTTGGACCGCTCCGCCGATGAGGCCGAGGCCTCGCGTGACGATCGACCCGACGAGGGCGTTACGCGTATCGTCGTGGCCAAGAACCGTTCGGGCCCGATCGGTGACGTCGACCTGATGTTCCTGCCGGCATCCACCAAGTTCTATGAGCTTGATGGGGCGCATACCGAGGAGTAGGACAGGCGCCCGTTGCACGGGTATACTGGGAATGTTTTGTGCTTCTGCGTGCCAACGTGGCGCGTAGACAGTCCATGAATGTAAGGAGTAAACATGCCGTCAACCGTTTTGGTCGGTGCCCAGTGGGGCGATGAGGGCAAGGGTAAGATCTGCGACCTGGTCGCCGGCGACTTCGATGCCGTCGTGCGCTATTCGGGCGGTAATAACGCCGGCCACACCATCGTCGTCAACGGCAAGAAGTACGGCCTGCACCAGGTGCCCTCCGGCATCATGTATTCCGACCATATGTCGGTGATCGGTAACGGCTGCGTCGTCAACCCCAAGGTTGTCCTTGAGGAGATCGACATGTTCGAGGCCGACGGTATCACCACCAAGAACCTCAAGATCAGTGGCAACGCGCACATCATCATGCCGTACCACATCGATCTGGATGGTGCTTTTGAGCAGAAGCTCGGCAAGAAGAATATCGGTACCACCAAGCGCGGCATCGGTCCGTGCTACCAGGACAAGATGGCCCGCATCGGCCTGCGCATGCAGGACATGCTGGACGAGGCGCTGTTCCGCGACAAGCTGGAGACCGCTCTTGCCCGCGTAAATCCCGAGCTCGAGCTCATCTACCACCTGCCCACCTACACCGTGGACCAGATCTGCGACGAGTACCTGCCCATGGCCGAGCGCCTGCGCCCCTACATCACCGAGACGAGCCTGCTGCTCAATAACATGATCGACGAGGGCAAGGACTTGCTGTTCGAGGGCGCTCAGGCAACGCTGCTCGACATCGACCACGGCACCTATCCGTACGTGACGTCTTCCAACTGCACCGCCGGCGGTGCCATCACCGGCTCCGGCGTCGGTATGAAGAATGTCGACCGCGTGCTGGGCGTCATGAAGGCCTATATCACCCGCGTCGGTTCGGGCCCCATGCCCACCGAGCTTTCCTATGAGTCCGAGGCCGGCCATACGCTGACCGAGGAAGGCTATGAGTACGGCGTGACCACCGGCCGTCGCCGTCGCTGCGGTTGGTTCGATGGCCCCATCGCCAACTATGCCTCGCGTGTCAACGGCCTCACCGATATCGCCATGACCAAGCTCGACGTGCTTTCGGCCTTCGATACCGTCAAGGTGTGCGTTGCCTACGACGTCGACGGCGAGCGTTACACGAGCGTGCCCGAGCATCAGGTGCGCTTTGAGCACGCCAAGCCCATCTACGAGGAGCTCCCGGGCTGGAAGTGCGATATCACCGGTTGCCGCAGCTTTGACGAGCTGCCGCAGGAGGCTCAGGACTACGTGGCGTTTATCGAGGATCTGGCACACACCCGCGTGACGTTCATTGGCGTCGGCGCCGGTCGCGAGCAGATCATCAACCGATTCTGGAAGTAATCGGCACTATTTGGTTATTGCGATATACCCCTTTGCAGCCCAAGCGGGCGGCCGAGGGGTATATTTGCTTACAAAGGGCTCGCGCGGAGCGGGCCGTTCATCCATAGAGGAGGCACCCTTGAAGGCGGACACTCAAACCATCGACATCCTGTTGTTGGGCAGCGGCGGCCGTGAGCATGCTTTGGCAGCTAAGCTCGCAGCATCACCGCGCGCCGGCAAGCTCTACATCGCGCCGGGTAACGGCGGCACCGCGAGCTGCGGCGAGAACGTTGTTCTCGACGACTGCGATCCTGCGGCCGTGGCGGCGTTTGCGCAGAGCCACGGATGCGGACTCGTGGTAATTGGCCCCGAGGCTCCGCTCGTGGCGGGCGTGGCCGACGCCGTGCGCGCGGCGGGTATTCCCTGCTTTGGCCCGGGTGCCGAGGGCGCCCAGATGGAGGGCTCCAAGCTGTTCTCCAAGCAGCTCATGGAGCGTGCGGGCATTCCGACGGCGGCCTATGGTTCGTTTACCGACGAGGCTTCGGCTCTCGCCTACGTGCGCGAGCAGGGCGCCCCGCTGGTCGTGAAGGCCGACGGCCTTGCCGCGGGCAAGGGCGTTATCGTGGCGACTGAGCTCGAGCAGGCCGAAGAGGCCGTGCGCGAGTGTTTTGGCGGCACCTTTGGCGATGCCGGCAATACCGTGGTCATCGAGGAGATGCTGACCGGCCCCGAGTGCTCGCTGCTGGCCTTTACCGACGGCAAGACCGTGCGCCCCATGGCCACTTCGCAGGACCACAAGCGTGCGCTCGAGGGCGACAAGGGTCCCAACACCGGTGGCATGGGCGTTTACAGCCCGGTACCCATCGTGACCGACGAGGAGCACGCCACCATGGTGAAAGTCATGGAGCAGACCGTGGCCGAGCTCGCTGCCGAGGGCATCGACTACCGCGGCTGCCTGTATGGCGGCTTTATGCTCACCCCCGCCGGCCCCAAGGTGCTGGAGTTCAACGCCCGCTTTGGCGACCCCGAGACGCAGGTCGTGCTGCCGCGCCTCAAGAACGACCTGGTCGAGGTTATGCTCGCCTGCGCCAACTGCGAGCTTGATCAGATTGAGCTCGACTGGCGTGACGAGTGGGCCGTGGCTGTTGTTCTGACGAGCGCGGGCTATCCCGGCAGCTACGAGAAGGGCAAAGTCATCACCGGCATCGCCGACGCCGAGGCCATGGAGAACGTGACCGTGTACCATGCCGGCACCGCCGTGGTGGACGGCCGGCTCGTGACCAACGGCGGCCGTGTGCTTGCCGTGACCGCGCTGGGCGATACGTTTGAGAACGCCCGCAACCTTGCCTACGAGGCCTGCGAGAAGATTGATTTTGAGGGCAAGACCCTGCGTCACGACATCGGCCTGCGCGCGCTGCGCGGCCGCGACGCCTGGGATGCCTAAAATCCGAGAGGAATGAGACGGATGGACGAGAAGAACGAAGAGCTCGTGGACGCGCAGATCGTCGAAGAGGACAGCCGCGTGTATGGGCACGCCGAGGGCGAGCCTGGTGGCGAGGTCGCTGACGAGCCGGCGCTGGTGCTGGGCGATGACGACCCGCACGATGCCGAGCTGCACGAGAAGATTCTTTCGGAGGAGTGCGCCTGGAAGGGCAAGATCCTCGATGTCCACCGTCTTGAGGTTGAGCTGCCCAACGGTCGCCGCAGCGCCCGCGATATCGTTCGCCATCCGGGTGCGGCGGCTGTTGTGGCACTGACCGAGAGCGGCAAGATCGTACTGGTGCGTCAGTACCGCACCGCCATCGACCGCGTGACGGTCGAGATTCCCGCCGGCAAGCTCGATCCAGGCGAGGACCCGCTCGATTGCGCCAAGCGCGAACTGCATGAGGAGACGGGCTTTAGGGCTGGTCGCATTCGCTTTTTGACGTCGATTGTCACGTCCTGTGGCTTCTGTGACGAGATCATTCACATCTACCTGGCCACCAAGCTCGAGTTCGATGCACCCAACCCCGATGATGACGAGTTTGTCAACGTGGACCTCGTGCCGCTGCACGAGCTGATTGACGCCGTGCTCGACGGCAAGATCGAAGACGCCAAGACCGTCGTAGGCGCCTTGGCCTGCGATAGCATCGCGCACCGCCTTGGGGGCACGGAGTTTTAACGAGTGGGGATAGCCCTGGGACAAGTACTACTGATTGCTTTGTTCCAGGGCCTTACGTTGCTGATATTTCTTTGAGGATCACATGCTGAAGAGGTTTCTTTCTTACTACGAGCCCCAGATGGGGCTTTTTGTTGCTGATACTGTTTGCGCTCTGGTGCTTGCCGCCATTGACCTGGCGTTTCCCATTATCCTGCGCAATTTGACCGGTGGGCTGTTTACTCAGGGTCAGGCTGCCATTATGCAGGTGCTCGGCATGATCGCGGTGGGCTTGGTGCTGATGTATGCCGTTCGCTGTGCCTGCCGCTACTTTGTGAGCTACTGGGGTCATGTGATGGGCGCGCGCATGGAGTCCAAGATGCGCGAGGACCTGTTCGACCAGTATGAGCGCTTTAGCTTTGCGTACTTCGACCGCAACAGCTCGGGCGACATGATGAGCCGCGTGGTCAACGACCTGTTCGATATCTGCGAGGCGGCGCATCACGTGCCCGAGTGGATCATCATCTGCGGCATCGAGATCATCGGCTCGTTTGTGATCCTCTTTACCATCGCCCCGGTCCTGGCGCTTGCCATGGCTGTGGTGACGGCAGCGTTTGCGGTCATCATGTTTTGGCAAAACATGCGTATGCGCGAGGTCTTTAGCGACAACCGCAAAAAAATCAGCGGCATCAATGCGCAGCTGCAGGATTCGCTGGCGGGCATGCGCGTGGTCAAGAGCTTTGCCAATGAGGAGACCGAACGCTTCAAGTTCCGCGCCTCCAACAATCGCTACCTTTCGTCCAAGGAGAACATGTATCACGCCATGGGCGTCTATACCGCGACGTATGGCCTGCTCTCGGGTGTGCTCTATGTGATCGTGGTGCTGCTGGGTGGTTGGCTCGTTGCCCAGGGTCAGCTGCAGGCGGTCGATATGGCAACCTTCGCTCTCTACATTTCGCTGTTCTGCACGCCGCTCGAGACACTCGTCAATTCGGCCGAAACGTATCAGAAGGCTATCGCCGGCTTTAAGCGTATGGACGAGGTACTCTCGACCGCGCCGGATATCCAGGACAAGCCGGGCGCTACGGATCTGCAGGTGACTGCCGGCGCCGTGGAGTATCACGACGTGTGCTTTAACTACGAGGACGTTGAGCTGGGCGAGGGCTATGCCGACGAGCGTCCCGTTATCGACCATATGGACCTGTCCATCAAGCCCGGGCAGACCATCGCTTTGGTTGGCCCTTCGGGCGGCGGCAAGTCCACGACCTGTTCGCTGCTGCCGCGCTTTTATGACGTGGCTGCCGGATCCATTAGCATCGACGGCCAGGACGTGCGCGATGTGACGCAGCAGAGCCTGCGCCGCGCCATCGGCCTGGTGCAGCAGGATGTCTATCTATTTGACGGTACGATTGGCGAGAACATCGCCTACGGCAAGCCGGACGCTACGGCAGAAGAGATCGCCGACGCCGCCCGTCGCGCCAACATCGATACCTTTATCGAGTCGCTTCCACAGGGCTATGACACGGTCGTGGGCGAGCGCGGCAGCCGTCTTTCGGGCGGACAGAAGCAGCGCGTTGCCATCGCGCGCGTGTTTCTCAAGAACCCCAAGATCCTGATTTTGGACGAGGCGACGAGTGCTTTGGATAACGAGAGCGAGGAGGCGGTGCAGGAGTCGCTCGAAGAGCTGGCACGCGGTCGCACCACGATTATCATCGCCCACCGTCTTTCGACCATTAAGCATGCCGATGAGATTGCGACCGTTGAGCATGGTCGCGTTGTGGAGCGTGGCACGCACGAGGAGCTTCTCGCCCGTGGCGGCACCTATGCCCGTTACTATCGAATGCAGTTCGAAGGTGCGCGTGCGCACGAGCTCGACTGATTGATATGACAGGAAGTTTATGGCTGACAAGAACCCTTTGACTCCGGAAGAAGTGACGGAGTTATTCTCCGAAATCGATGCATCCGGCGTCTTGGATCCTACGCTTGCCAAAAAGCGTACCGAGCGCATGCGCGAGAAAGAGGCCGCCGTCAAGCGCGGTGACAAAGCGGCGCTAGCGCAGCTGCGCAGCGAGGACCGCGCGAGCCAGGCAAAACATATCGACCCGCTGTCCGAGGACGACCCTTCGGGTTCGCAGGTGAGCCATACCATTACGAAGACTGCCATGGTCGTGGTTATCGGCATCTTGGTGCTGATCGTGGGCATGCAGATTGGCTACGGTGTGATGCGACGCCTGAACACCGCCAACCTGTCCGAGAGCGTTTCGGTAGATACTGTCTCGACCGCGCTCAAGGGTGGACTCGAATGGGGCAATGGCTTTACGCAGTTCCCGCTCGACTTTACCGTCGATGAAGCCGATGAGCGTACGGGCACGGTCGAGGTGACGGTGTTGGACACATCGTCTGCCAACGAGCTCGAGCTGCTGTCCAACGGGCAGATTCAGGCCGCGGCGCTTGCGACCAACGCGTTGCTCAACGATAAGATCGACCGCGTGGTGTATAACGTTCACGCCTATATCGACGAGGATAGCAACATTCAGCACGATTCCTTCTTTGGCATGTTCCCCGCGCGCGGCCACCAGAGCGCCATTTTGACGTTCGTGTGGACCAAGAGCTCATCCAACGCCACGAGTATCGACTGGAAGATGCGCATCGTGAGTATGGATGACACCATCGCCGAGCGCATTCAGAAGCAGGTGAACTCGGTGTCGTCGTTGATTGAGGATCCGGTGGTGAGCCAGACCAAGATTGACGAGGAAAAGGCCGAGCGTGACCTGGAGCATCGTCTGCATGGCCGCGAGATTTTCCGCGGCGGCAAGCCCGATCGCGCACCGTCCGAACTGCTGGAACAGGACAAGAAAAAGTAAGACGCCATCATCCCGCGTGAGCCATAAGCCCCGCGGGATGATTTTTCTGGGACGGGGATTAAAAAATCATTATGCATAGAAAGTCATAATTATCATTTCGTAAACATTTCGATGAAATTAACGCCATGAGGCATGCTTGCGGTTACAATACCGCGAGGCCTAACTACACACCTTTAAGCCGGTCCTGTGAGACCGGGAAGGAGAATTATGGCGAACAACCATACCGCGGGCGCTGCCGCCCGCACCTTCGCGCCCAGCGAGCTTTGCCAGCGTATGCTGGCCAAAACCAGCAAGGGCACCTGCGGTCCCTGCATCCTGTATCTTGAGGATGGGACCATTTTTTATGGACGTGCATGCGGCGCCGAGGGCACCGCGACCGGCGAAGTTTGTTTCAACACCTCGCTCGAGGGCTACTTTGAGGTCATGACCGACCCGAGTTATGCCGGCCAAATCGTAACCATGACCTATCCGCAGATCGGCAACTACGGTATCGACGAGACCGACGTCCAGTCGGCCTTCCCCGGCGACGCCGTGCGCCCTGCGAGCGCTCCGGCCATGCGCGGCATGATCGTTCGCGACATGTGCGCCACGCCTTCTAACTGGCGCTCGGCCGTCAGCGTGCCGGAGTACCTGTGCGCTCACGGCATCGTCGCTATCGAGGGTGTCGACACTCGCGCCCTGGTGCGCCACCTGCGCGACAATGGTTCCAAGATGGGCATTATTTCGACCGAGATCTTCGACGTCGACGAGCTTGCCGAGCGTCTGGCCGCAGCGCCCACGCTGGTAGGCGAGAACCTGGTCAAGACCGTAAGTTGCCCCGTACCTCACGAGTTTGTGGCCGCCGACCTGCCTGCCACGCATGACTTTGCGCTTACGGCTGCCGCTCCTGCCCGTCACAAAGTGGTCGCCTACGACTGCGGTGTGAAGCGCGGCATTCTGGAGGGTCTGGTCCGCGCCGGCTGCGACCTTACCGTCGTGCCGTGGGATACGCCCGCGAGTGAGGTGCTCGACATGAATCCCGATGGCGTCTTTTTGTCCAATGGTCCCGGCGACCCCGACGCCGTGGTGGAGACCTACGAGCAGGTGCAGCAGCTGATCGGCAAGGTGCCGGTCTTTGGTATTTGTCTTGGTCACCAGATGATCAGCCTGGCCTGCGGCGCTCAGATGGAAAAGCTTAAGTTCGGTCACCGCGGTGGCAACCAGCCGGTCATGAACCTGGTAAGCCGTCGCGTGGAGATTACCGCGCAAAACCATGGCTTTGGTCTGCTGTTCCCCAGCTTGGGCAAGCTTGTCCCCGAGTTTTCCGGCGGCGAGACCGAGCATGCGGCCGATGGGGATCTGCGCGTCTGGGTGCGCCGCGGCATCGCGCCAGTCGTGATGAACGAGCGCTTCGGCCGCATTCGCCTGACGCATGTGAACCTCAACGACGGCACCGCCGAGGGCATCCAGCTGCTCGACGCGCCGTGCTTCTCGGTGCAGTACCACCCCGAGGCCTCGCCCGGACCCACCGATGCCCACTATCTCTTTACCGCCTTTACGCGACTCATGGACGGCGAGGAGAACTACCTGGACATCGACACCGCGAAGGACCGCCTGCAGGGCTGGAACTTTGCCGACAATGGTTCCGCTGCGACCGAGACCGAGGAGAACTAACATGCCTAAACGTACTGACATCAAGCGCATCCTCGTCATTGGCTCGGGCCCCATCGTTATCGGCCAGGCCTGCGAGTTTGACTACTCCGGTGCCCAGGCCTGCAAGGTGCTCAAGGAGGATGGCTTTGAGGTCATCCTGGTCAACTCCAACCCGGCGACCATCATGACCGACCCGGGCTTGGCCGACCGCACCTATGTCGAGCCCATCACTGCCGAGTTTATCGAGCGCGTAATCAAGAAAGAGCGCCCGGACGCGCTGCTGCCCACGCTGGGCGGCCAGACCGGTCTGAACGCCGCCGTCGAACTGGCAAAGGACGGCACGCTCGACAAGTACGGCGTCGAGATGATCGGCTGCGACCTTGCCGCCATCGAGCGCGGCGAGGACCGCAAGCTCTTTAACGAGGCCATGGCCGAGATCGGCCTGGAGGTCGCGCGCTCGGGCTATGCCTACAGCGTGGCAGACGCCGAGGCCATCGCCGAGCGCGTGGGATATCCCTGCGTGCTGCGTCCGAGCTTTACCCTCGGCGGCGCCGGTGGTGGCATCGCGCATACTCACGAGGAGCTCGTCTCCATCGTGAGCCAGGGCCTGGAGCTCTCACCTGCCCACGAGGTGCTGGTTGAGGAGTCCATCGAGGGCTGGAAAGAGTATGAGATGGAGGTCATGCGTGACCACGCCGGCAACGGCATCATCGTGTGCTCCATCGAGAACCTCGACCCCATGGGTGTGCATACCGGCGACTCCATCACCGTGGCGCCGGCGCAAACCCTCTCCGACCTGGAGTATCAGCGCATGCGCGTGGCATCGCTCGCCATTCTGGAGAAGATCGGCGTCGAGACCGGTGGCTCCAACGTGCAGTTTGCCGTGAACCCCAGCACCGGTCGCTTGATCGTCATCGAGATGAACCCGCGCGTGAGCCGCTCGTCCGCACTGGCCTCCAAGGCAACGGGTTTCCCCATCGCCAAGGCCGCCGCGCGCCTGGCTGTGGGCTACACGCTCGACGAAATCGTAAACGACATTACCAAGGCAACGCCCGCCTGCTTTGAGCCCACGATTGACTACTGTGTGGTCAAGGTGCCGCGCTTTGCCTTCGAGAAGTTCAAGGGTACCGACCCCACGCTCACCACGCGCATGAAGGCAGTGGGCGAGATTATGGCGATTGGCCGCACCTTTGAGGAGGCCTTCGGCAAAGCCATGCGCTCGCTGGAGGACGGTCACCAGGGTATCTGCGCCGGTGGCAAGGAGGGTGCCGATAAGCTGAGCGACGACGAGCTCGCTCAAGCCGTGGCCACGCCGACCGAGCACCGCATCTTCTTTGTGGTCGAGGCCCTGCGCCGTGGCTGGGACATCGCTCGCATCCATGCCACCTGCGGCATCGACCCGTGGTACCTCAACCGCATCAACGACATGGTGCAGGTCCAGGAGAGCATCCGCGGCCTGCGTGTGGAGGATATCGACGCCGACGCGATGCGCCTGCTCAAGCAGTACGGCACGAGCGACGCCGAGATCGCCGCGCTGACCGGCTCGGACGAGCGCTTTGTGCGCGCCTATCGCAAGGGCCTTGGCGTGGTTCCCAGCATGAAGACGGTCGATACCTGCGCTGCGGAGTTCTCGAGCGCCACGGAGTACCACTACAAGACGTACGAGAACATCTACCGCACGAGTCCGGATGCCAAGAAGTGCGTGGCTCCCGACGAGACCACGCCGGCGGACAAGCCCAAGGCGATGATCCTGGGCGCCGGCCCCAACCGTATCGGCCAGGGTATCGAGTTCGACTACTGCTGTGTGCATGCGAGCTATGCGCTGGCGGCCCGCGGCTTTGAGACCATCATGGTCAACTGCAATCCCGAGACCGTTTCGACCGACTACGACACGTCCGACCGCCTTTACTTTGAGCCGCTTACCTACGAGGACGTCATGGACGTTATCGATGTTGAGCGCCCCGACGGCGTCGTGGTGACGCTTGGCGGCCAGACCCCGCTTAAGCTGGCGCGCATGCTCGAGGAGAGCGGCGTGAACATTATGGGTACCAAGCCCGACGCCATCGATTTTGCCGAGGATCGCGAGCGTTTTGCCGCCCTGCTCGACAAGTTGGGCATTATGTACCCGCCGGCGGGTCAGGCCACTTCGTTTGAGGAGGCCGAGGCCGTCGCCGCACACATCGGCTACCCGCTGCTGGTGCGTCCGAGCTATGTGCTGGGCGGCCGCGGCATGATGATCGCCTACGATGCCGAGCATCTGCGCGATTACATGGCCGAGGCTGCGCGCATTAGCCCCGACTACCCGGTGTATCTGGACCGCTTCCTGGAGGGTGCGATCGAGTCCGATGTCGACGCCCTGTGCGATGGCGAAGAGGTCTACATTGGCGGCATTCTGGAGCATATCGAGGAGGCCGGTATCCACTCTGGCGACTCCGCGACCTGCATCCCGCCGTTCAGCTTTAGCGAGAGCCTGCAGGCAAAGCTTCGCGAGACCACGCGCCGCATCGCGATGGCGCTGGGCGTACGCGGCCTGGTCAACGTGCAGTACGCCATCAAGGGCGAGACCGTCTACGTGATCGAGGCCAACCCGCGTGCCAGCCGCACCGTGCCGTTTATCTCCAAGGCCACCGGCGTGCCGCTCGCCAAGTGTGCCGCACGTATCATGGCGGGCGATTCTATCTCGAGCTTGGGCCTGCCGAGCGACGAGCGTCAGCTGGACTGGTTCTGCATGAAGGAAGCCGTTATGCCCTGGGGCCGTTTCCCGGGCGCCGACGTTATCCTGGGTCCCGAGATGAAGTCGACGGGCGAGGTTATGGGTATCGCCAAGAGCTATCCCGAGGCATACGCCAAGACGCAGCTGGCGATTGACTACAAGCTGCCCGATCCGAGCTGCGGCAAGGTGTTCATCAGCGTGTGCGACCGCGACAAGCGTCATATCCTTTCGGTCGCTCGTATCCTGCGCTACCTGGGCTTTGATATCTGCTCCACCGAGGGTACGGCGCGCGTGCTGCGCGGAGGCAACGTGACGTGCGAAGTCGTGGAGAAGATCAGCGGCCCGCACGACGGCGAGCGTCCCAACATTGGTGACCTCATCGCCGATGGCAAGATTGCGGTAATCATCAATACGCCGTACGGCCCGGGCTCGCGTGGCGATGGCTACCTGCTACGCACCGAGGCCGTCCGTCGTGGCGTGACCTGCGTGACGGCGATGTCTGCGGCCAACACGTACGTGAGCGCCATCGAGGCCGTGCGCGAGGACCAGCAGGGCCACGGCAGCGCTAACGACATGGGCATGGACGTCATCGCCCTGCAGGACCTGCCGCAGTACACGGTGTAGTTGACCTGGCCGGCCGGGGCGGGAGGGGCCGAGATTTCCCCCTTTCGCTCCGGCTGCAAGCAGAGTCGCTCAGGAGGAAACTCGGCCCCTCCCGCCCCGGCCTGCGGTGACTTGGCTGCACCGTGTGCTGCCGAAGGGGCTTTGCGCGATGACTAGGGCTGAATAAAAAGTGAGTGTGGGATCCGCCGTTCGTTCGAACGGCGGATCCCACGTTAATATTTCAGCCAACGTACGTCATAGCAATTACCGGTAGGTCGCAGGGCGCTTCGCGGGCGGGCCAGGCTTTATCTGAACGACTTTGCGAAGCAACCGGAGTGAAGATAAAGCCTGGCCCGCCCGCGAAGCGCCACAAAGACCGCAGGGACGGGAGCAGCTATACTACTCTCAGTAGTTAAGGGTCGCGGATTCGCCGCGTCACCGCTCTCAACAGGAGGTCTTTGTTTATGGCAGATCAAAAGCCGGTTGTCGGGATCATCATGGGTTCCAAGTCCGATCTGGGCGTTATGGAAGGTTGCACCGCCGAGCTCGAGGCGCTCGGTGTGCCCTATGAGCTTGTCATTGCGAGCGCACACCGCACACCGGTGAAGGTCCACGAGTGGGCTTCGACTGCCGCCGAGCGCGGTATCAAAGTGATTATCGCCGCCGCCGGCAAGGCCGCTCACCTGGGTGGTGTCGTGGCTGCCTTTACGCCGCTGCCGGTTATCGGCGTGCCTATGAAGACGAGTGACCTGGGCGGTATGGATTCGCTGCTGTCGATGGTGCAGATGCCTTCGGGCGTGCCCGTGGCCTGCGTTGCCATCAACGGCGCCAAGAACGCCGCCATCTACGCCACGCAGATTCTAGGCGCTTGCGACCCCGAGTATCGCAAGGTTATCGAGAAGATGAAGCAGGAGATGGCCGACGCCTAGGCGTTCCGCCGTTTCACCGCAGTATAAGGAGAGCCATGTCCGACTATCAGGGAAAACGATTCAAGGCTTCTCAGATTCCCGATCCGTCGAAGCCGGGTGCTGCCCATGCGGCACAGCAGGGTCGGACATCCTCTCCTCAGCAGCCGCGCGCGCCGCGCCCCGTGACGCCGGCGACGCATCGTCGACAGGACGCGCCAGCCGCATATCGACCTTCATCTTATAGCAACGCTAAGAAGCCGCCCCGGTCTTCATCGCATGCCGCGCCGTCGGATTACACCGAGCCGCCGCGCAAAAAGCGCCGCTCCATTATTCCCATTCTGCTCATCATCATCGGCATCGGCCTGATTGTTGCCGCCGCTGCCATCTTTATCAATGCTCAGATTGGCTATAAACAGGCAAGCGATTCGTACCAGAAAATCGAGAAGCAATATGTAAGCGATAAGGACGCCAGCGGCGTGCCGATTATCGACTTCGATGCACTTGCCCAGACAAATCCCGAGGTTGTGGGTTGGATTTACGCGCCGGGAACCAACATCAACTATCCCGTGGTGCAGACCAACAACAACTCCAAATACCTCAACACGCTGTTCGACGGTACGGCCAATGCATCCGGGGCCATTTTCCTGGATAGCAATGACACCGCGCCGGGCATGGTGGATCAGCAGACCACGATCTACGGCCACCACATGAACGACGGATCGATGTTCAATGTGATCTCGGACACGACCGATCAGGTGACGTTCGACAGCATAGAGTACGTGTATTACATCACGCGCGACGCCACCTATAAACTGCGACCACTGGCGACCAAAGTTGTCGAGGACACGTATGCCAAGGCGCGCACACCCAATTTTGAGGGCGACGACGGGCTCAAGAACTACCTGTCCGAGATGCTCGACGGTGCCTCTGCCGTGGCGAGCGATGCCACCGATCGTGCCGCTTCGGCAACCAAGGTCGTGACGCTCGTGACCTGTCGTTCGCTGTCGCTGAGCAACACACGCGCCGTAATGGTGCTCACGCCGGTCGAGGAATAGATAATGGGCTACTCAATGACGGTGAAAGGGGAAATGATGCTCGAGAATGGCAAAACGATGCCTTCGGTTGATGCTTGGCTGCGCGAGGCCAAGGCCGATGCTTCGGCGGGAGACTGTGGGATGTATCTGACGCATAACGGTGTGGTGCGCGCGACGCCCAAGTCCGAGGTCCGCGGGATCAAAACCGATGGCGTAGCTCCCGGGCGCAGGGTTGGCGGCATGGTGTTCGGCTTCGATGCTCAGAAGGTGCAGGCTGCTATCGAGGCCACGAGCGCGATGCCGGGTATCGGCTATGTGCGCGTGTGGCTGGCAAGCGGCGAACTCGCCGTGGGTGACGACATCATGCTCGTGCTCATCGGCGGGGACATTCGCCCGCACGTGGTCGATGCGCTGCAGGCGCTCGTTGGCACCATCAAGAACGAATGCGTAAGTGAGGTCGAGCGCGAGGCGTAGAGGCTTGCGTCGATAGAAGACTCGTTTATAAAAATGCCCGCCGGTACGTGTTGAACTGCGTCCCAAATCTTGGACGCCCTAAATAGCGACTAGGCCGCGAGGGCCT
>JAXXEN010000039.1:0-162294 GCA_037237765.1 Collinsella sp.
CCGAGCCGTACGCTTGAACTGAGAAGGGGGAGGCCTCGCGGCCTCCCCCTTTTTTTGCGTTTGCGGGCTTTTTGTCTCACATAGTAGCTGTGTTTTATAACCCTCGTTTGTCGCATCTTCTGTGAACGGGCTACAATAACTTAGTCTGTGCGATATGGAGGTGAACATGGCTGAAGCTGGTATCGGCGTTGATATCGTCGAGATTTCCCGCATGAAATCAATTCTTGAAAAGACGCCGTCGTTTGCTCGGCGTGTGTTTACCGAAGAAGAGCGTGCGTATTGCGATGCATCATCGCGTCCCGCTGCTCACTATGCGAGTCGCTTTGCTTCGCGCGAGGCGGTGCTTAAAGCTCTCGGCACGGGTTTTAGTCAAGGCGTGGGTCGCAAGGATGTTTCGGTAACGCGTGATAAACTCGGCAAACCGAAGGCGCTGCTTTCGGGCCGTGCACTCGAGATCGCTCATGAGCTGGGTGTTGTTGAGGTCGCTCTTTCCATTACGCTTACAGGAGACTTGGCCGTTGCGAATGCCATCGCGATTACCGAAGATGCTCGGCCTAAGCCAAAAGATGAAAAGGTGAGCACCAAGAAACGCGTTGCGCAGACATTTAAAGAGGCTCGCTCTGTTTTAGATGAGCTTGAGCAGCTGCAGAATTCAGCATTGACGGAGCATCTGGGCGATGCTTCGCAAGATACGCTAGGAGCATAGATGAAACCGGTTTTGAGTACCGAAGAAGTCGTTCGTCTCGAGGATATCATCGAACGCGAAGGGACTTCGAAGGCCGAGCTTATGGAGCTAGCGGGTGAGTTTGCCGCCAACGAGGTCTTGAAGCTCAATCCCGATCGGGTTCTCGTTCTGGTCGGTTTTGGTAATAATGGCGGCGACGGTTGGGTTGCCGCCGATATTCTGAGCCATAAGGGTGTGGACGTGGATATCGTTTCTCCGGTTGAGCCGGATGAGATTCCTGCTGCTCTGGCGCGTCATGTTGCTCGTCGTACTGCCGGCCGCGATGTGCACGTTTGCGTCGGCCCCTCGCGTGATGAACTCGAGGTTTTGATCGATAAGGCCGATGTTGTTGTCGATGCCATTTTTGGTACCGGGTTTCACGGGAATCTGCGTGCGCCGTTCTCCATCTGGATTCCTACGGTCAATGAATGCGCCGACTGTGTCGTATCCATTGATGTCCCCTCGGGCCTGAATGCCGAGACGGGCGTTGTTGATGACGACTGCATTCGTGCCGAGCATACGGTGACGATGATTGCGCCCAAGATTGGTCTGTATAGCGCTGATGGCCCTGAGTATGCTGGCGATTTGATCTGCGGCAATCTTTACGACCGTCTTGACGAGGTCATCGATGATGTCGACCATGCCGCCGAGATTGTCGAGCCCGGTGACTTAGTTGATTACTTTGCTCCACTACCTACGAATATCGATAAGTATTCCCGTGGCTCTGTGCTTATTGTCGCCGGATCTGCACAATATCCTGGTGCTGCCATTATGGCGGCCAAGTCTGCAGCTCGCGCGGGTGCTGGTTACGTGGCAGTCGCGGCTCCTGACGCCTGCGCTAATCTTATTCGCATGGCACTTCCTTCGATTCCCGTCTTTGCTATTCCGTCTGATTCCCGCGGCTCCTTTGGCGCCGCTGCGCGCATGACTGTGTGCGAGATTGCAAAGAAGTACAGCTGTGTACTGTGCGGTCCCGGTATGACGACATCTGCCGGCGCTATGCAGGTGGTTTCGGGCTTGCTCGAGCTTGATGTACCGCTTATTTTGGATGCCGATGCACTCAACTGCCTTGCTAAGATTGCCATTGACGGTATTGATAGTAACCCCGAGATGTATCGTCGCGAGCAGCCGTTGGTTATGACGCCGCATTATCGTGAGCTTTCGCGTCTGGTTGCCGGTGACGAGGTGAACGACCTTGGTACCGCGATTGCGGCCGCGCAGAAGGTTGTCTGGGCTGCAGGCTCCGACAACCTGGTTGTCATTGCCAAGGGGCCGACGACGGCTATCTGTGGCGTTGAGCGTGTGCTGCTGCCGCTCTCGGGTCCGGCTTCTCTGGCAACTGCCGGTTCGGGTGATGTTCTTGCGGGTATTTTGGCCGGCACGCTTGCCACCATGCGCGACGAGATGGATCGTTGGGAGTTGCTGTATTCGTACGCCGTCGCACTTCACAGCTACGCCGGTTTTGCCGCGGCGACGGAGTATGGTGAGAAGAGCGTCATCGCGACCGATCTTATCGACTTGATCGGTCCTGCCATGGAACTGGCGGCAAAGGATGCGCTCGAAGATCTGGGAATCATGGACGAAGGGTCGGATGACTAATCATGAATAAAGCCGATTTGACGCGCTGGTCCTGGGTCGAGATCGACCGCGGGGCGCTCCGTCGCAACACGAGGGCCTATAAGAATTTGCTGAATCCACGTCAGCGTCTGTGCTGCGTGGTTAAGGCCGATGCTTATGGTCATGGAGCTGTTGAGTGCGCCAAGATCATGTATTCGGCCGGTGCCGACATGTTTGCCGTGGCGACGGTTAACGAGGGCGTTGAGCTCCGACAGGGCGGGATTACGAAACCCATCCTCATCCTAAGCGAGCCGCCTATCGAGGCCATTCCGACGTTGCTCGAGTTTGATATCATGCCCTCGGTCTATACGTCTGACTTTGCTCTTGCGTATGGCGAATGTGCCGTCGCGGCGGGCAAAGTGGGCAAGTATCATCTCGCCATCGAGACGGGCATGAATCGTATCGGCGTTCACTACACGCAGGTGCTTGACTTTGTCCGCGGTATTAATTTCCATCGCGGTATTCAGTGCGACGGCGTATTTACGCACTTCGCCACGGCCGATGAACCTTCGGGCTGGGACTACAAACTGCAGTGTCAGCGCTTTACCGAGGCCGTTCAGGCCATTAAGGATGCGGGCTTTGAGTGCGGTATCGTGCACTGCGCCAACACGCCGTCCTCGATGCTCGACCCCTCGATGCATTTTGATATGATTCGCGCCGGCGTTGGCTTGTATGGCATGCAGCCGTGCGAGCTGAGTGGCCGCGTGATGCAGCTTGATCCCGTTATGAGCGTCCATGCGCGCGTGACGCGCGTGGCACACCCTGCGATGGGTGAGGGCGTGGGCTACGGTTTTACCTACCGCGTACCGCGCACGCGCGTTCAGATCTGCACGCTGCCGATCGGTTATGCCGACGGCCTATCGCGTACGCTTTCCAATCGTATGGATGTGCTGTATCGCGGCGAGCGCGTGCATCAGGTTGGCAATATCTGCATGGACCAGTTTATGGTCGCCATTCAGTCCAACCCGGCACACGAGATTCCCGAGGCCGAGTATGGTGACGAGATGATTATTGTCGGCCGCGATGGCGATGCCGAGATCACTATGGACGAGATGGCCCGACTGCGCGGAACGATTAACTACGAGGTCGCCTGCGGCTTTGGCATGCGTCTCGACAAGGTCTACGTGTAGGAGCCGCTATGGGCGTCATGCACATCCCCGGCCATACCCATCAGGTGCCACGTGAGGTCGCACTCGAGGAAATCGAGGCCGTTCTGGGCGATTGTCACCTCTGCCAGCTCTACCAGTCGCGTCACAATATCGTGTTTGGCGTGGGAAACCCCCACGCCCGCGTGATGTTTATTGGCGAGGCGCCGGGCCGCAATGAGGATTTGCAGGGCGAGCCCTTTGTGGGGGCGGCAGGCGAGGACCTCAACGGCATTTTGTCGCTGGCGGGGCTCAAGCGCGAAGACGTCTACATTGCCAACGTGCTTAAGTGCCGCCCGCCGGGAAACCGCAATCCGCGTCCCGAGGAAGTGCTGGCTTGCTCGCCGTTTTTGCGTGAGCAGATTCGAAGCATCTGGCCCGATATTATCGTGACGCTCGGCAACCCCGCGACGCACTTTGTGCTTAAGACCGAGATTGGCATTACTAAGCTGCGCGGCAGGTTCCACCAGATGGGGCATTTTGTAGTAATGCCCACTTTCCATCCGGCAGCAGCGCTGCGCAATCCGGCATGGCAGGAGCTGCTGGAGGAAGACTTTAAGATGCTGGGCGACTATCTGGGGCGACATCCCGCACCAGAGGACGCCTCGGAATAATAAGGAGCATATATGTCCCTGGAGCGCCTGGGGGTAGGTACTTACAAAACGACTTGCGCTGCCGATACGGAGTACTTTGGCGAGCTAATTGCACCGTGCCTTGAGGACGGCGATGTGCTCATCCTGACCGGTGGCCTGGGAGTGGGCAAAACTCACTTTACCAAGGGCGTCTCGCGCGGGCTGGGCGATGGGCATATGGTTACGAGCCCTACGTTTGCGCTCATGGCCGTTCACGATCAAGGTCGTATTCCGCTGTTTCACTTTGATCTATACCGCCTGGAGCATGCCTACGAGCTCGAGGATACGGGCATTTTCGATGTGCTGGGCTATGAGGGTGCTTGCCTGCTGGAATGGGGCGAACAATTCCAGGACGAGCTGACGGATGAGTATCTTTCGGTGACGCTCAAGCGTGATGAGGGCGACAGCGATGTGCGAACGATAACGCTCGAGGCGCACGGTGACCGCGCAATGGAGCTTTCCCATTTGATTGATAAGGCTGTACAAGATGAGCTTGCATAACGACAACGCGCTGGTGGTGGCGCTCGATACTTCGACCGACATGCTTGCCTGCGCGGCAAGCTGGATTGATGGGCAGACGGGCGAGACGAAGCTCGTGAGTGGCGACCATATGTGTCGCCGTCACGCCAACGTTGAGCTCGTGAATACTGTTGATGGCGTGCTGACTCAAGCCGGTCTGGATCGCAGCGATGTTGGTTGCTACGTGGTCGGCCGCGGCCCGGGGTCGTTTACGGGTGTGCGCATCGGCATCTCCACTGCCAAGGGCCTCGCGCGCGGTGCCAATGTTCCGCTGCTGGGCGTGTCGACGCTCGACGCTTGCGCTTGGACGGCGTGGAAGGCTGGCGTGCGCGGCAAGCTTGGTATCTTGGCCGATGCTATGCGCGGCGAGGTATATCCGGCGCTGTATATGCTGGTCGATGAGGGTCCCGAGCGTCAATTTGAGCACGAACACGTGGTCAAGGCCGCCGTGGCGCTCGATGAGTGGCGCCAAGCGGCGGACTGGGACCAGGTTCAGCTGACCGGTGATGGTCTCGTGCGCTATGGCAAGCTGCTGGGTGAGGACGAGACCGCCCGCTGCGTGGAGCGAGACCTGTGGTGGCCTTCGGGCGAGGGGTTGCTGCTCGCACACGCTGCGGGTGACGGCGATCCGGCCCGCGTCTTGCCGATTTACACGCGCCTTTCGGATGCCGAGGAAAACGAGCGCAAGCGTCTTGGTCTTGCCGAGAGTGCGCAGAGTGAAATTACGGGCGTTGCCGATGAACTCGCCGGTCGCCATCTGCAGTTCCGTCCCATGGGCGCGGCGGATGCCGAGGGCGCGAGCGCGCTGGAGGCTGTCTGCTTTGAAGGCGCCGGACACGAGGCGTGGACGCCGGGCATGTTCCTGTCCGAACTGGGCGAGGACGTCGCTGCGCCGCGTAGTTGGTGGGTGGCACATGACGACGGCAAGCTGCTGGGCCTTGCCGGCGGTATGGTCGTGGACGGTGATGTGCAGATTCTGGATGTCGCCGTCGACCCGGCACATCGCCGTGAGGGCATTGCCCGCAAGCTGCTGTCGCATGTGAGCTATGATGCCCAGATGCTCGGCTGCACCACGGCTTCGCTCGAGGTCGAGGACGGTAACGAGGGAGCGATCGCGCTTTATAACGCTCTGGGCTTTACCGAGGCAGGACGGCGCCGCGGCTACTATGGTGCCGGCAAGGATGCCATCGTCATGACGGCTCCGCTGCCCCTGGTGCTTCCGGTCGACAATGCTTCGCCCGAGCCGACGGCGGCAGAGCAGCGCGTATGGCCGCTGCCTGCGCCTGGGCGCTCCGAGGGGGAGCGTGCCGAAATTGAGCGCCGCCGCCTAGTGCTCGCTATCGAGAGTTCCTGCGACGAGACGGCCGTGGCGATTATCGATGCGGATGGCAATATGTTGGCCAACCAGGTGTCGACACAGATTGATTTTCATGCCCGCTTTGGCGGCGTGGTGCCCGAGATCGCCTCGCGCAAACACGTTGAGGTGATTGTGAGTGTCGTGGATGCGGCGCTCGAGGATTCCGCAGCATCGCTTGGTCTTGAGGGTGGAGCCATTGCCCCCAGCGAGCTTGCCGCCGTGGGCGTGACACAGGGTCCGGGCCTGGTGGGCGCCCTCGTGGTGGGCGTTGCCTTTGCCAAAGGCTTTGCCTACGCTGCCGGTAAGCCGCTCATATGCGTCAACCATCTGGAGGGGCACCTGTTTGCCAACCTGCTGGCGCAACGCGACCTCAAACCGCCGTTTATCTTCACGCTTGTCTCGGGTGGGCACACCATGCTCGTGCACGTGAAGGCGTGGGGCGACTACGAGGTGCTCGGTGAGACGCTCGACGACGCCGTGGGCGAGGCCTTCGACAAGGTGGCCAAGGCGTTGGGCCTGGGCTATCCCGGTGGCCCCATCATTTCCAAGCTGGCCGAGACAGGCAATCCCCGCGCGATTGATTTCCCCCGTGCGCTCAACAGCAGGGGAGACTATCGTTTCTCGCTTTCGGGCCTTAAAACGGCCGTGACGCTCTACATCGAGCAGGAGACCAAGGCCGGGCGCACGATTCACCTGCCCGATCTGGCAGCTTCGTTTGAGGCAGCTGTCTTTGACGTGCAGTACAAGAAGGCCAAAAACGCACTGCACGCTACCGGATGCAAGGAATACTGCATCGGTGGCGGCGTCTCGGCTAACCCGCATCTGCGCGAGATGATGATCAAGAAGCTCGGACGCCAGGGCATCCGCGTGACGGTGCCGCCCTTGTCTGCCTGCACCGATAACGCCGCCATGATCGCGGAGGTCGCCCGCCGTAAATTCGACCGAGGTGAAATCTCGCCGTTCGACGTCGACGCCGATCCAAACATGACGCTGTAGCTGGTACGGCGCGGTCCCCGGACGGAGGGACCGGATATAAGGTTTCCTGCTCTACAGTCCTGCGCAAGACGAAGGCCACATTAAGTGGCCTTCTTTGCGTGCGGAACTCGCGATAAACCTTATATCCGACCCCTCCGTCCGGGGACCTTTCTGTATCGATATAGCTTCTGAGTTGGATCGGCGTCGACAATGTCCAGCAAGGTTAACAAGCTAGCGTCGAATTTCCGGCGTGCTTTAGCTGAAAGAAAAAGTTGGCGTGCGGAGCTTTGCTCCGCATTTGGGATGGGAGCCCCTGAGAGCCGCGGGAGCCGGGCGGCGCATATGAACTTTATCGCGAGTTCCGCACGCAAAGGAAAGCACTTAATGTGCTTTCCGTCTTGCGCAGGACTGTAGAGCAGGAAAGTTCATATGCGCCGCCCGGCTCCCGCGGCTCTCAGGGGCATCTCTCATGCAAAAACTGTCGTGGGGTAAAGTCCGAGGTCAGTGGCGTTTTATACCGAGAAATTCAAAAAAAGTTGAAAATTCATTACAAATTTGCGTTGACTTTAGGTAACTAAAGTTTCATACTCCTTTTCAACCACTGGGGGATGTGAACACGCACGGATCGTTCGCATCATGATTGAAGAGGATTTCTTAGACATGTTCACGCATCAGCTAAACATTATCAGCGTAGTAATTATCTGATGCGGGTTAGCACATACAGCTAGCCCGTACGATAACGGGCGGCTGATGAAGATGAGGGCCGTCGAGCGCAACCGACGGCCCTCATTTTTTATGTCTAGGAAGTTCTTTTTAGAGGAGGAAATGTAATGAACGGAGTTTTGCTCATGGTTGTGGCCGCGGCGGTGCTCGCCTGCGGCTATCTGGGCTATGGCCGCTGGCTGGCCAACAAGTGGGGCGTTGACAAGGATGCCCTCACGCCGGCCAAGCGCATGAAGGACGGCAACAGCTTCTCGCCCGTCTCCGCCTTCACCGCGTTCTCGCACCAGTTCAGCTCGATCTGCGGTGCTGGCCCTGTCACGGGTACGATCGTCGCCATGGCCTTTGGCTGGCTGCCCGTCGTGCTCTGGGTCCTCGTCGGCGGCATCTTCTTTGGCGCCGTCCACGACTTTGGTGCCCTGTACGCTTCGATGAAGAACAACGGCAAGTCACTCGCTCAGCTCATCGAGAAGTATATCGGCAAGACCGGCCGTCGCCTGTTCCTGCTGTTCTGCTGGCTGTTCTGCATCATCGTCATCGCCGCCTTCACCGACATGGTCTGCAAGACGTTCATGTTCACCCCGGCCGTTGACGCTTCTGGTGCTGCTACCGGTGCCATCGACTTCACCAAGTCCTATGCCGCCGGCTGCGCTGGTACCATCTCCATCCTGTTCACCTTCGTCGCTATCGCCTTTGGTTGGGCCCAGAAGAAGTTCAACCTCACCGGCGCTGCCGAGTTCGTCACCGGCGTGGTTCTCATGGTCCTCATGTTCGCCGTCGGTATGCAGTTCCCGGTTTACTTGGATAAGTTCCAGTGGTTCGCAGTCGTCATGGTCTACCTGGTCTTCGCTGGCGCTATGCCCATCCAGATGCTCAAGACCCCGCGTGACTACCTCACTTCCATCATGATGATCGTCATGATCGTCTGCGCTGTCCTCGGCATCGTCGTCCTGGGCGTCAACGGTCAGGCTACTATCACCGCTCCGGTCTTCACCGGCTTCTCCACTGCCTCCGGCATGATGTTCCCGGTCCTGTTCGTCTCCGTCGCTTGCGGTGCTCTCTCCGGTTTCCACAGCCTCGTATCTTCGGGCACCTCTTCTAAGCAGGTCGAGAAGGAGCAGGACGCCGTCAAGGTCGGTTACGGCGCCATGATCGTCGAGTCCTTCGTCGGCATCCTTGCCATCATCGTTGCCGGCATCATGTTCTCCGATATGAACACCGCCGGTACCGGCGCCCTCAACGCCGGTGTCGCTTCCACCCCGTTCCAGATCTTCGCCGCCGGCATCTCCCGCGGTATGCAGGCCTTCGGTGTTGACGGCACGCTCGCTACCGTCTTCATGACCATGAACGTCTCCGCTCTGGCTCTGACCTCGCTCGACGCCGTCGCCCGCATCGCCCGCACCTCGTTCTCCGAGTTCTTTGCCCAGACCAACGATGCCCTGGCCATCGAGTCCAAGGCCGGCTACATGAAGGTCCTCGGCAACCCCTGGTTCGCCACGGTCGTTACCCTGCTTCCTGGTCTCGCCCTCGCTTTTGGTGGCTATGCCAACATCTGGCCGCTCTTTGGTGCTTCCAACCAGCTGCTCGGCGGCATGACCATGATCACCCTCGCCGTGTTCTGCAAGTGCACCGGCCGCAAGGGCTGGATGCTCTACGTGCCCGTCGTCTTCCTGCTCTGCTGCACCTTCACCTCGCTGGTCCAGAGCGCCATGGGCTGCATGGCCGCTGTCCAGGCTTACGGCTTCTTCGGCACCATCCCGGCTACCGCCACCACGGCCGCCGTTTCCGTCGCCGCCACCAAGGGCCTGCAGCTTGTCTTCGCTGTCCTGCTGATGGTCCTGGGCCTCATCGTCGCCGTCAACTGCCTCAAGGAGTTCTTCGGCAAGGAGGCTGGCTCCATGCCTGATGAGGAGCCCGAGTGGTCCGATATGGGCAAGGCCGAGTACGGTCGCGCCGCTGCCGCTGAGGCTCCTGCCGACGCCGAGGCCGCCAAGGCCTAGTCGGTCGGACGGGTTGAATCTCCCATCCATTTGACTCGGAAAGACCGGGTCCGCGACTTCGCGGGCTCGGTCTTTTTTCATGCAAAAGCGGGTGACGCTCGAGTGTTCTCGCAGATGTTTTGCGTGGATAAGGGCGCGCGTTGTACCATATAGACGTATATGTGTACATATGAAAGGGGCCCCGTGGCCAAGACGGTATATTCCGATAACCAAAATAATGTCGATGCCCTGGCTGAGCGTCTGAGCAGCCAGACATCGCTTTCTGCTGAGCGTGCCAAGCTGGTTGCCTACGACCTGCTTTGCCGCAAGGCGCTCAAGATCAAGTCGAGCGCGCTGGCGCAAATTTTCCGCTCCGTCGATAAGGAATGTGACACCAAGGCGATGCGCGATGAGCTTATCGCGGCAAATATCGTGACCAAGATCGAGGGTAGCGGCATTAACGGGCGCCCGGCGTTCTATACCATCAATGCCGAGATCCGCGATGCCCAGGAGCAGCCTGCCGAGTCCGTCGAGGATTTTGTCGTCGAGGATCCCGCTGACGTGCCTGCTGTGGAAGAAGTTGCCCCGCGTGAGCATGTCGATACCGATGAGTTGCTCGATGAGAACGTCGTGCGTGCCTTTACGGCCAAGGCAGGACGCGGCGGTTTTGGCGGGGGTGGCAAGCGCGATGCGCAGCGCCGCGCCCAGCAGGAGCGCTTCCGTCGCGCCGTTGCTCGAAAGGGTGAGACGGATGCTGAGGCTGTTGAGACCGAGGTTGCCGCTGAGTCGCAGAAGCCCGCGAAGGAACAAAAGCCCGTGGAGGCCCAAGAGCCCAAGCGTCGTCGCGGTGCTCACTTCAAGGCTGCGCAGCAGGATGTCGCGCGTGAGGTTGAAGAGCCTTCCGAGGTTGCAGACGATGTTGAGGAGTCTGCCAAGAGGGCTCCGGGTTCGTGTCGTCCCGGCCGCGGTTTTGCAGGGCGCGCGTATCCCGTAAAGCGTCAGGAGAAGGGCGAGCCGGCTTCGACCGCTCAGGCCGATAAGGCCGAACAAACCGAGAAAACCGTTGAGCCGGCGGCTCGCGAGCAGCAACCTTCCGAGTCGCAGCCTGCGGCTGACACCGAGGTCAAAGTTCAACAGTCCGCTGATAAACAGGCGGGGGAGAGCGCTTCGAGCAAGCCCCGCCGTCGTCGTCACCGTGGCGGACGTGGCTCAAATGCCGAAACCGTGGCCGAGAAGGCGACAACGCAAAACAAGGATGTGAAGGCTGAGACCCCGGTGGAGCAGCCCAAGCGCCAGCCGGCGAAGGGGGACAAGCCTGAACGTTCGCAAAAGAGCTCGTCCGCGCCAAAGCAAGAGCGCAAAGCTCAGGCAGATTCCAAGCACAAATCCCAGGCGCAGCCCAAACCGACTGCAAACGATGCGGCCGCCCAGCAGCCTGAGCAGCCCGCTCATGGCGAGGTTTCGGCGTTTGCTCTGGCCCGTGTCCTGGGCAGGCAGCTGCTCAAGGTCGTTCCCACGCCAATGGCGCTCTCCAAGATTAAGGAGCAACAGACTCAAATCGTTAAGGTCGAGGGCAAGGACGGCAAAAAGGCTCCGCAGCGCACTCAGCACAACGAGATGTCCAACCGCAAGATTGCCGAGGAAATCGCAATCATCCAGGCTTGGATCGAGCAGAACCGAGGTGCCGATACGCCGGTTGCCTCGCGCCGCCAGCGTGCCTACCAGATCTTTAACGACGAGAAGGCTTTTGACGGCAAGCACGGTGAGCGCCTGATCAGGCGTATGACCGAAAAGGGCATCAGCATGCAGGCGATCAAGGTCGCTCCCAATCGCCCCGTGCACTTTACGGGTTTCTTTACGCTGGGTGCCGACAAGCCGTTCATTATGGTCGAGAACCTGGACACCTACGACGAGATCGTCAAGCTGCTGCGTGGCCGCAAGCACGCCAAGCTCTTTGGCATCAAGGTGGGCGGCGTGATTTTTGGCGGCGGATGCAAGGCAAGCGTCTCGCATGCCCTGGACGATTATCTGGCCGAGATTGGCTATCGCTTTAACTACGTCTACTATGTGGGCGATATCGACCGCGAGGGCGCGCGCATCGTCGAGCAGGCTCGCAATGCCAATGTGGTTGAGATTCGCCTGCATGCCGGCATGTACCGCGCCATGCTCGCCGAGCATAGGCGTCGCGTGAAGGCCGGCGGCGCGTGCGAGCCCGCTGCTGCCAACCAGGGCGTGCCGCAGAACCTGGCGGCGACGATTAAGGATCTGCCCATGGTTACGCGCGTGCAGTTCCGCAACGTGCTGCGCGAGGGCGGGCGTATTCCGCAGGAGATCCTGATGACCGCAGACTATCGGGATGGCGACTCGGGAAGCTTCGACCGCATGCTCAACAACTAGGGCGTTCGGCCCCGGGAGAGCGGGGACACCGGCTTAGGTTTCCTGCTCTACAGTCCTGCTCACGACGGAGGCCACATTAAGTGGCCTCCTGTTCGTGCGGAACTCGCGATAAACCTAAGCCGGTGTCCCCGCTCTCCCGGGGCCTGTGGTTACCTGGTTGTTGCATGCGGCTCGCTTTTCGGAACTGGGCTGATATTTTCTAGATGAAAGGCGCTCTTGGTCCTTATGGGCCTGGGGCGCCTGTCTTTTAAAGGTAGATTTTTGGGAGGCCGGCACTTGGAGACGTTCCTTTAGTGCCGGCACTTTAGGAACGTCCCCAAGTGCCGGCTGTGGGACGGAGGGATTCCGCGTCCGCCTTTTCGGCGGCCGCGCCCCGCTGCGTCGCTTCGCTCCTTGCGTGCTGCGCTGGAAAACGCTTCGCGTTTCCTCAGCTCCGCACCCTTGCGGGTTCGAATCCCTCCGCTTGCCCACAAGAAAGCGCCCTGGGCCGTTATGGGCTCAGGGCGCTCAATTTTAATGGCTGGGACGGAGGGATTCGAACCCCCAACAGCCGGCACCAAAAACCGGAGTTCTACCGTTGAACTACGTCCCAATGTGTGGTGTTGCCCAAAAGCAACTCGTTTAGTTTACCTAATCTGCGAGGGCATCGCAAACGCCATCGAGCAGGCGTACGGCGAGTGTCTGCGCGTCGCTGGCCGTGAAGGTGCCGTTGTAGCGCGTCATGCCCGTGAGCTCAATGCGAATGCGTGCCGGCTTCTGCTGTGCGGCGACATTGGCAGTGCGGATGCGCTGGGCCAGGTTGTGGCACTCGGCGAGGGCAATCGTGGCGCGCGGTGCGGCGTCGGCGGGCAGCTCGTCGCTTGCGATCTCGAGCACCAGGTCAACGTCGGTTGGGACCTCGGAGTCGCAGAGCATCATGCCGCTGTTGTCGGTCGTTGCCGTGGCGATATTCCACATACGCGACGCAACACTGCGTGCGATGGGGTCCTCGCCGATAACGGCAATCTGGAAGCGCTCGAGCACGTTGGCGGCGCGAGCAAAACCGATACGGGACTCGGCTTCGGTGACCGAGGGCTTGCCCTCCCACACATGGTGCAGGCGGTTGATGTAGGCGTAGGTGTCCTGGAAGGCCATGCCGTCGGCAAACAGGCCGACATTTTCCTGGAACTGCTGCAGGGCGGCCTCGGTATGCGGACCAAAGTAGCCGTCGTCTTCGCCACAGGCAAAGCCCAAAACGTTGAGAGCGCGCTGCAGGGCCTGCACATCGGCGCCATGGAAATTGGGCATGCGTAGATAGAGGGTGCGGTCGCCCAGCTTATACGAAGCGTCTACAAGGGCGCTCCAGCAGGGGATATCGACGGCATGACCGGCAGCAAGGCCGCTGTCGAGCCTGAAGGTGCTGACGGCCTGCTCAGTGGTGGCTCCAAAGTACTTGTCGGTGACTTCGGCGGCATCAATCGTGTAGCCGAGCTGCAGGAGACGAGACTGCACGTCTTCGACGGCTGCTCCTTGCATGCCCGTTGTAATAGGTTCCATGAACGAACCCCTTTCGGCGTACCATTCGTACTATTTGAGCGTCTGTCGGATAGACAACGCAAAGGGATGCATAAACATGCACTCAACAGTGTAGCAAGTTGTGCCTAAATACGCTGCTGACAGGTTTTATAACCCCCGTTAGTTAAGGCGCTCCACAAAGAAATCTGCCATGGAGAGGAACAGCTCGCGTGCGTGCGGATCAAGCTCAACGTTCTCGATGGCCGCTTTGGCCTTAGCGGTCAGATCGAGCGCGTAAGTGTGGGCGTAATCGATGGAGCCGGTCTCCTGGAAGATCTCCACGGCGCGTGCGAGCTGCGCGGGATCATCGGTGCCCGAGGAAAGAATCGCCTCGACCTCGTCGTGGTGGCGCTCATCAGAGAGGGCGTGTACGGCGACAAGCGTGCGCTTGCCCTCGGTGATGTCGGTGCGGAAGTCCTTGTTGGCGGCTTCCTTAGTGCCGACAAGGTTGAGCAGGTCGTCCTGAATCTGAAAGGCGAGGCCTGTGTGTAGGCCAAAGGCGCGCAGCGCTTCGATTTGCTCATCGCTGCCGCCGCCGATAATGGCTCCGGCGGCAAGCGGCGTGGCTCCGCTGTAAAACGCGGTCTTGTGCGTCGCCATGTCCAGGTAGTCATCAACCGAGATATCAAAGCGCCCGTCACGGACCCAACCCAGGTCGAGCGCTTGACCCTCGATGGTGCGGACGATCATCTCGGTAAGCTCGTGGAGCACGCGCAGCTTCACGTCGGACTCCAGCGTAGGGTCGTCGAGAACCGTCTTGGTGACCATGGTGAGCGCCAGGTCGCCACAATTGATGGCAAGGCCCGTGCCCTCGGTAAGGTGCATGCAGGGCTTGCCTCGACGAAGCTGTCCGTTGTCGGCGATGTCGTCGTGGATCAGCGCGCCCGACTGGAAATGCTCGATGGCTGCCGCGGCGCTGCGGGCGCTCTCAAAGCTACCGCCCACTGCGGTTGCGGCGAGCATGCAGATAAGCGGGCGGTGGCGCTTGCCGGCGTTGGCCGTAAAAGCCGAGAGCGGCGCATACAGGTAGCGCTCGATATCGGCAGAGGTCGCCTGTCCGTCAAAGAACGTGGCCAGATAGTCGTTAATCTGGTCAAAGTGCTGGGCTAAAAAGCTGGTAAACGGACTGGACACGGGTTCTCGCATTCTTTCTGAGGTTGCATTGATGCAATATGCAGACAACATATTGCCACATCAGGGCGTTTGGCGCGGCAGTTTTGGCGATTTAGGACAACGGGCGTGCGTTTGATGGAGTGTGCCTAAATCAGCCTAAAATGCTCGAGCGCCGCAACGACACCGTCGTGATCGACGGTGTCGGTCACGTAATCGGCCTTATCCTTGAGATAGTCCGGCGCATTGCCCATGGCGATACCGACATCGACGGCGTTCATCAGCGAGACGTCATTGCTGGCGTCGCCAATGCCGTATACGGTTCCGTGGTGGGGATCGAGGGCGTCGAGTACAGACTGGATGCCCCCGCGCTTCGTGCATTCGCGGGGCGAGATTTCGGTTACCTCGAGTTCGAGCTCGTTAAAGCACAGCAGCGGCTCAAGTGCCTTATCTTGAGCGATGTGGTTGGCGAGTGATGTAGACATCAAGATCTTGTAGACACTGTAATGTTGCAGCTGCGTGACTGCGTCGCCCAGGGTGCGCGCGTATCCGGGAGCATCGGGCGCATCGGCACTCATGCGCACGACGCCGTTGAGGCCCTCAAAGCGGATGACCTCGCCCGATTGCTCAAGGTAGGGGGCAAGACGCTGCAGCATACTGGGCGTCATCGACAGATCGCGAATTGCGTGTCCGTTGATCTCGGCGTAACCGCCCGCAAGACAGACGATGCCGGTCCAAGGCAGCTCAAGAAGTTTGGGGTGGATGCAGCTCAGGGTGCGTCCCGTGCAGATAAAGGCCATGTTGCCGTTGGCGACAAACTCGCGGATTGCCTGCGAAACCGCCTCGTTGGGATAGGGGGAGAGGTCCCGCTCGTCTTCGGGAAGGTCTTGGGCGAGCCTGGGGTCTTGCCAGGCGAGCGTTCCGTCGATATCGAAGAAGCAAATATCGCCGCGCTTATGGGCTGCGCTGGCGGCAGGGGAGGCCGAGGTGGTGGGCACAAATTCCGGCTCGAGGCCCATGATCTGGTCAAAATGCTCTTTAACGCGGGGAACGGAGATGCCGATGATCACCTGGGCGGTCTTGCCCGTAATGATGAGGCCCTTGGCGCCCACCGCGACAAACGACGCGTTATCTGCAACGATGGAAGGGTCTGCGACCTCGACGCGCAGGCGCGTGGCGCAGTTGGTTGCGCCCACGATATTGCCAACGCCACCTAAAAGCTGAATTACCCGCTCAGCGAGGACGTGATCTTGATCGGATCGACTATTGACCTCGTCATTGGGAGATTGCTCTTTGGCAAAGTCGCTTCCCGTTAAACAATCGATTGCCGCGCGATTGGCGACATGATCCTCGCGGCCCGGAGTCTTAAGGTCATAGACCAAGATGAGTGCTCGAAAACTAACAAAAAAGATGAGGCTAAAGGCAAGGCCGATACCGAGCGCCAAAAGATAGGCACCGGCATGCGTGCGCATGAGCGGAATAAAGTTGAAGGCTGCCATCTCCATCAGGCCGCCCGAGAAGATGCCGACGATGCCAAAGAGATTCATGGTTGTGGCAAGGCAAGACGATAAGACGGCGTAGAGCAAAAAGAGCCCGGGGTGGGTGAACATAAAGAGAAATTCGAGTGGCTCGGTAACGCCGCAAACCACCGAGGCGATGATGGCGGGAACAAGGATGACCCTGAGGCCGGCGCGGCGCTCGGGTTTTGCGGTGGAGTAGAACGCAGCTGCGATGGCAGGAAGGCCAAAGAGCTTGACCCAGCCGGTGGCGGTAAAACCGGCCCACGGCGCAAGCTCATTAAGGGGGCGCGTGCTATGGGAGAGGATGGGGAGCAAACTGCTCCACGTGGCGTAGATGCCGTCGTTAATGACCAGGTTGTCGTAGTAGATCGGCATGTAGAGCAGGTGGTGCAGGCCAAAGGGCTCGAGTGCTCGTTCTAAAAAGACAAAGATGCCCACGCCAAAGGGACCGACGCCTGCAAGCGCGTGACGCAGCGTATCGGTTACATCGTATACGTAGGGCACGATGGCGGCCGAGATAGCAGCAAGGGCAAACACGGCAAAAAAGCTGATGAGGTAGACCAGCGAGGAGCCCGAGAAGGTGCCGAGCCAATCGGGAACCTTGGCATCGTAGAAGCGGTCATGGATGGCAACGACGGTT
Source organism: Collinsella sp. (assembly GCA_037237765.1). Classification (GTDB taxonomy): domain Bacteria; phylum Actinomycetota; class Coriobacteriia; order Coriobacteriales; family Coriobacteriaceae; genus Collinsella. The sequence goes on from JAXXEN010000039.1 coordinate 16,890, forward strand.
GCCGATACCGCCAGCGGGCCGATAATGCCGGTGTCGAGCGTCTTGATGCCGTCGATGACGGTGATACCGCTGGCGGAGGTCAAAGATGACGGGTACTTAAGTCCAAGGTTGTCTCCGCTCAGCTTAATGATCTCGCTCAAAAAGAAGCAGTAGGCAAAATAGGCCACGAGCGCCTCGAAGCAGCAGCGTGCCGGTTGCTTTTGGGCAAGACCGATGGGCAGCGCTACGGCAAAAAGGAGCGGGAGGCGTTTAAAGACCGTCCACGAGCCGCGCTGGATGATGGTCCAAAAAACGTACCAAGGGGTTCCGTATACGGCGAGATCGCCGACGATGTCCACAGTCGTTGCGAGAGCGGAGACGCCGACCATGAGGCCTGATATAGAAAACAGCATGGCGGGCGCGAACATTGCCCCGCCAAAGCGTTGGATTTTTTGCAGCATGTTCTGCCTCTCGACCGTAAGCCCGCCATGTCTGCGGTGGAACGTTTGAACAATGAGTTAATTGTAGGGGAGTGAGCGTTCGCCGCATTGATGGTTTTGATTCGAGTCGATTGGAGCATCATGGGCGCCGTTGACAGTTAATAATCGTTGCTTTGCCGATAATCGGTTTAAACAACTTTAAGAAATGCTATCCTGCCTAGCCATACATATTCATTAGAGGTGAAGTCATGCCAAAAGCGATATACGAAGGAATCTACCGAGAAATACGTTCGCGCATCATTAATGGGACCTATGCGTTTCAGGAGATGCTGCCGACCGAAGCCGAGCTGACCGCGGAGTTTGGCTGCACGCGCAATACCGTTCGACGCGCCTTGAGCATGCTGGCCGATCAGATGTTTGTGCAGCCTATACACGGCAAGGGCGTGCGCGTTATTTGGCTCAAGGGCGAAACCGACATGCTGGGCGCACTCGAGGAAGTCGAGTCGTTTGGCGAATTTGCAAAGCGCAACAATGCCGTTGCATCGACGGACGTTAAGTCTTTTGAACATTTGATTTGCACTGAGCAACTTTCTCGTCGCCTGGGCTTTAAGGTGGGCGAGGAGCTGATTCGCGTAGTGCGTGTCCGAAGCCTCAACGGCAACGCGCGCCAAGTGGACCATGGCTATTTTTTGGCGTCGATCGCCAAGGGCCTGACTCCCGAGATCGCGGCAGATTCTATTTACGGCTATCTGGAGCACAAGCGCGGTGTCAAAGTGATGGCGAGCCGTCGTACGGTGAGTGTCGAGCTCGCCAACGATGAGGACTGCAGCTATCTTGACCTCGGCAAATACAACTGCGTTGCCGTCATGGAGAGTCAGTCGTACACCTCGGATGGCATCTTGTTTGAGGTGACGCACACTCGCACACACCCCGAGATCTTCCACTACCGCGTCAACTCCAAGCGATAGCCGGCTAGCTCGCAGCCTGACGAGACTCATGCCCTCAAAGCGAAAACGCCCGGTCAAACCGACGATGCATCGGCTTGACCGGGCGTTTTCTCTACATTCGATAACAAATAATTGTTTATACAAAACTTGTCAAGTATCAAGTTGAAATTACCGTTCACCGAAGTTTTTCTACCGCTCTAGTAATACTTGTTCAAACAACTAGTCAAATAGCGTATCGTACAAATCAGCAAAAGGGGCAAAGTCCCCGAGCCAATCTCCGAAGGCGGCGGCAAAGGGTGCCGCCACGGTGTGAAAGGGTGGATTGTAATGAAGAACGAAATGAGCAGAAGGCAGTTCCTGGGCTTTGCTGGTTCCGCGGCTGCGGTTCTTGGTCTGGGCCTCGTGGGTTGCGGTGGTTCTGCCGGCTCCGGCTCCTCTGCTTCTGGTGACGCTGCCGAGGTCTACTTCCTCCAATTCAAGCCCGAGGTCGACAAGGAGTGGAAGGAGATTGCCAAGGCCTATAAGAAGGAGAAGGGCGTCGAGGTCAAGATCGTGACCGCCGCTTCCAACACCTACGAGGAGAAGCTTAAGTCCGAGATGTCCAAGAGCTCCGCTCCGACCCTGTTCCAGGTCAACGGCCCCACCGGTCTTAAGAACTGGAAGGATTACTGCGCCGACCTGTCCGATACCAAGCTGCGCGGTGAGCTCATTGATGACTCCCTGGCTCTGCAGTCCGACGGCAAGGATGTGTGCATCGACTGGGTTCAGGAGAGCTTCGGCATTATTTACAACAAGCAGCTGCTCGAGAAGGCTGGCTACAAGGCCGAGGACATCAACTCCTTCGACAAGCTGAAGGCTTGTGCCGACGACATCCAGGCCCGCAAGGACGAGCTTGGTGTCGAGGGTGCCTTCACTTCCGCCGGCATGGACGACTCCTCCAGCTGGCGCTACACCACCCACCTTGCCAACATGCCGCTCTACTACGAGTTTGAGAAGGAGCACAACCAGGAGGACGACGAGATCAAGGGTGAGTTCCTCGACAACTACAAGCAGATCTTCGACCTGTACATCACCGACTCCACCTGCGATCCTTCGCAGCTTGCTTCCAAGACCGGCGACGACGCCACCAACGAGTTCGCAACCGGCAAGGCCGTCTTCTACCAGAACGGCTCTTGGGCCTACTCTGACCTCGTCAAGGCCGGCATGACCGACGATCAGATTGGCATGATGCCCATCTACATCGGTGTTGACGGCGAGGAGAACCAGGGCCTGTGCTCCGGCGGCGAGAACTACTGGTGCGTCAGTTCCCAGGCTTCCGAGGATGCCCAGAAGGCCACCGAGGACTTCATGTATTGGTGCGTCACCGCTGACACTCCGACCAGCATCATCGCCGACAAGATGGGTCTGACCGCTCCGTTCAAGAGCGCCAAGGAGACCACCAACGTCTTCTCGCAGCAGGCCGTTGCCATGGCCAAGGACGGCAAGAAGACCGTCGCTTGGGACTTCGTCTACATCCCCTCTGAGGAGTGGAAGAAGAACCTCAAGCAGGCTCTGATTGCCTACGCTGCCGATAACAGCAAGTGGGACGGCGTCAAGAACGCCTTCGTCGATGGCTGGAAGACCGAGAAGGCTGCTTCCGAGTAAGCAGTTGCTGCCCAAGCTATCTGATTAGCGACAGGGGGCGGGCAGACGTTGGTTTGCCCGCCCCCTGCATATTGAAAGGACCCTTTTATGGGCAAAGCACTCAAGCGCTGGTGGCCGCTCTTTATGCTGCCCACGTGCCTGGCGTTTATGATCGGGTTCGTGATCCCTTTTATCCAGGGCTTCTATCTCTCGTTCTGCCAGTTTATTATCATTAGTAACGCGCACTTTGTCGGTATCGAGAACTACGTGCGCGCGCTGTCCGATCCGCAGTTCTCCACGTCGTTCTTCTTTACCGTGGCGTTTGCCTTCCTGTCGACGGTGCTCATCAACGTGATCGCCCTGGCCATTGCGCAGGCGCTCACCCGCAAGGCGCTCAAAGGCACCAACATCTTCCGTACGATCTTCTTTATGCCTAACCTGATCGGCGGCATCGTGCTGGGCTACATTTGGCAGATTCTGATCAACTGCCTGCTCTCCAACGTGGGCGCCCAGCTCATCGCCCTTAACTCTGCTGCTGGCTTCTGGGGCCTTATCATCCTGACCCTGTGGCAGCAGGTCGGCTACATGATGATCATCTACATCGCTGGTCTGCAGTCCATTCCGTCCGACTACATCGAGGCCGCCAAGGTCGACGGCGCTACGGCATGGCAGACGTTTTGGAAGGTTAAGATCCCTAACCTGATGCCGACGATCACCATCTGCCTGTTCCTGTCCATCACCAACGGCTTTAAGCTGTTCGACCAGAACCTCGCCCTTACCGGCGGCGCCCCGGCGCACTCCACCGAGATGCTCGCCCTGAACATCTACAACACGTTCTATTCGCGTGCCGGTATCGCATGGCAGGGCATCGGTCAGGCCAAGGCGGTTATCTTCTGCATCCTGGTCGTAGTCATCTCCATGATCCAGCTTAAGGCCACGAGGTCTAAGGAGGTGCAGCAGTAATGAAACGCGATAAGGTTATCAACCGCGCGCTCTCGATTTTCTTTACGATTCTGTCGCTCGCGTGGATCTACCCCGTGTTCATGATCGCGCTCAATTCCTTTAAAAAGGCAACTGCAATCAGCACCACCACGGCATTCGATCTGCTCACGCCCGAGACGTTCAACGGCCTCGCAAACTACATGCATGCCCTTAACGAGCAGGGCTTTGCCTCGGCATTTATGTACTCGCTCATCATCACGGTCACGTCGGTCGTGCTGATTCTGGTGTGCTGCTCCATGTGTGCTTGGTACGTAGTGCGCGTCAACAGCAAGATCTCGAACTTCTTCTATTACCTGTTCGTCTTCTCGATGGTCGTGCCCTTCCAGATGCTCATGTTCACGCTGTCCAATTTGGCGGACCGCATCGGCTTCAACACGCCGTTCAACATCTGCTTTATCTACCTCGGCTTTGGCGCGGGCCTGGCGGTCTTTATGTTCGCCGGCTTTGTAAAGAACATCCCACTCGAGATCGAGGAGGCGGCCATGATCGACGGCTGCAACCCGGTCCAGGTGTTCTTTAAGATCGTCCTTCCCATCATGAAGCCCACCTATCTTTCGGTCGGCATTCTCGAGACCATGTGGGTCTGGAACGACTACCTGCTGCCCTACCTTACGCTCGACTCCACCAAGTACAAGACCATTCCTATCTTGATTCAGTACTTCCGCGGCGGCTACGGCCACGTCGAGCTCGGCCCCATGATGGCTTGCATCATGATGGTCGTTGTCCCCATCGTCGTCATGTACATCCTCTGCCAGAAGTACATCATCGACGGCGTGGTGGCAGGTGCCGTCAAGGGCTGATGCCGTAACTGTTTTGCAAGTTTCTGCGGCGCCCTCAACATGGTGCCGCATATCGAAAGGTAAAGACATGGCCGAGATCGTTCTCAAACATGTTCAGAAGGTGTATCCCAACACCGAGTCCAAAAAGAAGGGCTTCTTTGGCAAAAAGAAGAAGACCGAGGAGAAGAAGCACAACCTCAAGGTTACCGAGGATGGCGTGCTCGCTGTTGAGGACTTTAACCTCACCGTTCACGACCAGGAGTTCGTCGTCCTCGTTGGCCCGTCTGGCTGCGGTAAGTCCACGACGATGCGCATGGTTGCTGGCCTGGAGGACATCACCTCGGGTGACGTGTTCATCGACGGCAAGCGCGTCAACGACGTCGCTCCCAAGGACCGCGACATCGCCATGGTGTTCCAGAGCTACGCTCTGTACCCCAACATGACGGTGTACGAGAACATGGCGTTTACGCTTGAGCTCAAGAAGGTCCCCAAGGACGAGATCGACCGTAAGGTTCGCTCCGCTGCCGAGATCTTGGGTATCACCGAGTACCTCGACCGTAAGCCCAAGGCGCTTTCGGGCGGCCAGCGTCAGCGTGTCGCTATCGGCCGCGCCATCGTGCGTGATCCTAAGGTCTTCCTGATGGACGAGCCGCTGTCCAACCTGGACGCCAAGCTGCGTAACCAGATGCGTGCCGAGCTCATCAAGCTGCGCCACGAGATCAAGGGCACGTTCATCTACGTCACCCACGACCAGACCGAGGCCATGACCCTCGGCGATCGCATTGTGGTCATGAAGGACGGCGTCGTCCAGCAGACCGCCACCCCGCAGGAGGTCTTCAACCATCCCGCGAACATCTTCGTTGCCGGCTTTATCGGCGTGCCGCAGATGAACTTCTTCGATGCCCAGCTGGTGCGCTCGGGCAACGGCTTCACCGTCAAGACCGAGGATATGAACGTGGCGCTCGCCCCCGAGACCTGCTCTCAGCTTGCTCTCAACTGGGACGGCGGCGACGTGAAGGAGATTACGGCCGGCGTGCGCCCCGAGCAGATTCTGCTTGCCGACAAGGGCGAGGAGGGTGCGCTCCAGGGTACCGTCGAGGTGACCGAGCTCATGGGTTCGACCGAGCATGTCCACGTGACCGCTCCCGATGGCCAGTTCGTCCTGATCATTCCCGTTGTCGACCTTGAGGCCAAGGGTGCGCTCAGGGCGGGCGACTCCATCTGGTTCAAGTTCGAGAAGAACGCGACCCATCTCTTCGATAAGGTGTCTGGCAAGAACCTTATCTAGGCCCGGTGCATCCAGGCCCTCCCTTTGGGCGACTGCGGTATTGCCATCCTTTTGCCGCGGTCACATATAAGACTCCCCTCCCGTCCACTGGGCGAGAGGGGAGCCTTTCTTTGTGTTGGGACCGTTCGTCTGTCAGTTTGTCTCAATCTGTAACAGGAGGAGGGCCAAATTGGGTCTACCTGTTACAGATTGAGACAACGTCGAGCTGCCTGTCCTTTCATCTCGATCTGTAACAGGTAGACTCAATTTTGCCGGCTAGATGTTACAGACCGAGATTGTTTGGTCGAGGCAGACCACGGGCAACACAGGGACACAAAAAACGGAGCCGCGTTGCCGCGACTCCGCTTTCAAGAGGATGGGTAAGGGAATCGAATTAGCTCAGGTGCCAGATCTCGTCGTTGTACTGGGAGATTGTGCGGTCGGAAGAGAAGGTGCCGGCGTTGGCGATGTTGATCAGCGCCTTGCGCATCCAGGCGTCCTGGTCCTCGTAGTCGGCTAGCACGCGCTCCTTGGTTTGGATGTACTCCTCAATGTCGAGCAGGGCCATAAACCAGTCCTTACCCTTGATGTCGTCGTGCAGACGCTGCAGGCGCTCCGCGTTGCCGGTCGCCATAAAGGCCGGGTTGGTGATGAAGTCCACCAGCAGTTTAATGCCGGGCTTGCAGTAGAGCGCACCGGCGTTGTAGGTGCCGTCGGCGTAGAGTTGCTCGACCTGTTTGGACGAGGCACCAAAGGTGTAGATGTTCTCGTCGCCCACGAGCTCGGCAATCTCCACGTTGGCACCGTCGAGCGTGCACAGGGTCAAAGCGCCGTTGAGCATGAACTTCATGTTAGAAGTGCCGCTCGCCTCCTTGGAGGCCAGGCTGATCTGTTCGGAGATGTCGGCAGCGGGAATCACGCGCTCGGCGGCGGTGACGTTGTAGTTCTCGATCATGACGACCTGCAGGTAGGGAGCCACGTCGGGGTCGTTGGCGATCCACTGGGAAAGCGTCAGGATCAGATGAATGATGTCCTGGGCGATGGTGTAGGCAGGTGCCGCCTTGCCGCCAAAGATGATGGTGACGGGGTGCTTAGGTCTGTTGCCGTTCTTGATGTCGAGGTACTTCCAGATGATGTAGAGCGCGAGCATCTGCTGGCGCTTGTACTCGTGGATACGCTTGACCTGAACATCGATGATGGCGTTGGAGGGGATCGTCACACCCTGCTCGAGCGCCATGAACTGGCGCATGATGGTCTTTGCCTCGGCCTTGGTGGCGGCCAGACGCTCAAGAATACTCTTATCGTCGGCGAAGTCGGCGAGCTTGCTCAAGTCGCCGGTGCTGCGCCAATCGGTACCGATCATATCGTCGAGCAGGCTGGCGAGCGCGGGGTTGGCTCCCTGGATCCAGCGGCGGAAGGTGATGCCGTTGGTCTTGTTGGAGAACTTCTCGGGGTAGATTTCGTAGAACGGATGAAGCTCGGTGTCCTCCAGGATTTTGGTGTGGAGTGCGGCGACGCCGTTGATGGAGAAGCCAAAGTGGATGTCCATGTGGGCCATGTGGACGGTGTCGTATTCGTCGATGATGGCAACGCGCGGGTCGTCGTGCTCGGCCTTTGCGATCTCATCGAGCTTGACGATAATGTCGGCGATGGCAGGGGAGACCTTCTGCAGGCTGGTGAGCGGCCACTTTTCGAGCGCCTCGGCAAGAATCGTGTGGTTAGTGTAGGCGACCATGGAGCGTACGATGGTCACGGCCTCGTCAAACTCGATGTCGTGCTTGGTGGTGAGCAAGCGAATGAGCTCGGGGATGACCATGGTGGGGTGCGTATCGTTAATCTGGACCACGGCGTAGTCGGCCAGATCGTGCAGGTTGCTGCCGCGCTCGATGGCCTCGTCGATCAGAAGCTGGGCGGCGTTGCTCACCATGAAGTATTCCTGGTAGATGCGAAGCAGGCGGCCCTGCTCGTCGGAATCGTCAGGGTAGAGGAACAAAGTGAGGTTCTTGGCGATCTCGGTCTTGTCGAAGTCGATGGAGCTGCCGGGTACCAGACCGTCGTCGACGCTTGCCAGGTCGAACAGGCGCAGGCGGTTCTTGGCGGGCTGGCCGTAGCCAGGCACGTCGATGTTGACGAGCTTGGAGGTAACGGCAAAGTCGCCGAACTCAACAGTGTAGGAGCGGTCGTCATCGATCAGGATATCCTGCTCCCCGAGCCACTCGTCGGGAACGGCCTTCTGCTGATTGTCGACAAAGCGCTGACGGAACAGGCCGTAGTGGTAGTTGAGGCCCACGCCGTCGCCGGTCAGGCCCAGCGTGGCGATGGAATCCAGGAAGCACGCGGCCAGGCGTCCCAGGCCGCCGTTGCCGAGCGACGGCTCGACCTCAAACTCCTCAATCTTATTGAGGTCGTGGCCCGCGGCGGTGAGCTGGTCCTTAACCTCGCTATAGATACCGAGGTCGATCATGTTGTTGATGAGCAGCTTGCCGATCAAGAATTCGGCGGAGATGTAATAAAGCTTTTTCTTGCCATTGTTGAGCGGGCAGGCGGCTGAGCGCTTCTGCACGAGCTTAACAAGCAGTTTGTAAATGCGACGGTCATCGAGCTGCTCGAGCGAGATGCCAAAAGACTGCTCGGCAAGTTCTGCGAGATCGATACGGGGCATGTTTCCTCCTGTAATGGGTTGATTACATGTCTGCAATTCATAAGAAGCCCGCGCGAGGGGATTGGGGTGGCCTCGCGCGGGTAAGCAAGCGCGTCCGCACGGTGTGGTGGGTTCGGGCGCGGTGGCTCCTATTGGGGAAGCTCGATTTCGGCTTCCGACGGGATACGGAAGTAGGTCTCGGTCCAGTCGGTAAGCTTGTGCTCGAGCTCGCGGGTGATGGCACCATCGAGCATGCGCCAGGTCCAGTTGCCGCCTAAGGTGGCGGGGGTGTTGATACGCGCCTCGTTGCCCAGATTGAGCAGGTCCTGCATGGTGTAAATGCAGGTATCGCTCACGCTGGCGGCGATGGTTCGGTTGAGCGCGTCGGCTATGGACTCGCCTGCCTGCTGGTGGGTGTACAGGGCTGCCTGCTCGCGCTGACGCGGAGTGGCCGTACCCTCGAACCAACCGCGCGCCGTCTCGTTGTCGTGCGTGCCTACATAGGCGACGGTATTGGCGATATAGTTATGCGGCAGGTAATACGAGTTGGTGCCCTCAAAGGCAAACTGCAAGATCTTCATGCCGGGGAAGCCCGAGGTGTCGCGCATATCGATGACGCCGGGGGTAAGGAAGCCCAGGTCCTCGGCGATAATAGGCAGCGTGCCGAGCTTTTCCTCGAGCGTCTTGAAGAGCTTGAGGCCGGGACCCTGTGTCCACGAACCGTAGGACGAGTCGGGCGAGGAGAACGGCACCTCCCAGTAGGCCTCGAAGCCACGGAAGTGGTCCAGACGAATAACGTCGTACATGTTGAGTGCGGCGCGGATGCGGCCTTCCCACCAGGAGAAGCCGTCTGCTTCCATGGCATCCCAGTCATAGATGGGATTGCCCCAGTACTGGCCGGTGGCGGAGAACTGATCAGGCGGTGTGCCGGCGACACTGACGGGGTTGCCGGCGGCGTCGATCTTAAAGAGCTCGGGGCTTGCCCACATTTCGACGGAATCACGCGAGACGTAGATGGGCAAATCGCCGATGATCAGGATATCGCGCTCGTTGGCATAGGCCTTGAGGCGGCTCCACTGGCGGTCGAAGAAATACTGCGTCATCTGGTGATAGAGCATGCGCGCGGGATGGGCGGCGCAGACCTTGGCGGATGCTTCGCCGCGGGTGCGCAGCTCTGCGGGCCACTCCCAAAAGGCCTTGAGTCCGCACTCCTCTTTGACGGTCATGAACTCGCAGTAGGGAATGAGCCAGTCTTCGTTTGCCTGGACAAAGTCGTCGAAATCGGCTGGCTTGTTGGAGGCGAAGCGTTCGGCGGCACGGTCGAGAATCTGGCGGCGACCGCTAAAAATCGCGCCATAGTCAACGTTGTTGGGATCGGAGCCCAGATACACACCGTCGATATCGCGCTGCTCCAGATAGCCGGCCTCGATAAGCTCGGCAAAGTCGATGAAATTGGGGTTGCCCGCACGGGCCGAGAACGACTGATAGGGCGAGTCGCCATAGCTCGTCGTCGTAAGGGGCAGAATCTGCCAATAATGTTGTTTGCACGAGACGAGGAAATCGACAAAGTCGTAGGCATTCCAGCCAAAGCCGCCGATGCCGTACGGTCCGGGCAGGGACGAGATGGGCATGAGAACACCGCTTGCACGCTCCATGGATGTGCTCACCAACCTTCTTGTTGTGGGATCGGCCTGCAGATGGGTGAACAGCCCGCCCCGAGTTTTAGAGTCGATGTCCCTATTGTAGAACATGTTGTTTAAACATGTATAGGTGAGATTAAAAAGTTGCCACGTTTTCGGTAAATGGTTGCGCGCCATGAAAAACCCCGGTCTCACATCGTGAGATCGGGGCAAGAACGGTTTGTAGGTTTTTGCTACTCGGCGTCGGCGAAGCCGTTGGGGTTATGGCTCTGCCAATTCCAGCTGTCGCGGCACATGTCCGCGATATCGTACTGGGCTTTCCATCCCATCATGCGCTCGGCCTTGGAGGCATCGCACCAGTTGGCGGCGATATCGCCGGCACGGCGCTCGCGAATCACGTAGGGCAGCTGCTTGCCGCACGCCTTGGAGAAGGCAGCGACGACCTCGAGCACCGAGGTGCCGGTACCGGTGCCCAGGTTAAAGATCTCGACGCCGGTTTTGCCGTTCATCCAGTTGAGGGCGGCAACGTGACCAGATGCCAGGTCGCACACGTGGATGTAGTCGCGCACGCCGGTGCCGTCGGGGGTGGGGTAGTCGTTGCCAAAGACCTGAACGGCCTCGAGCTTGCCCACAGCGACCTGGGCGACATAGGGAACCAGGTTGTTGGGGATGCCCTTGGGGTCCTCGCCGATCAAGCCTGACGGATGGGCACCGATGGGGTTGAAGTAACGGAGCAGCACGACGTCCCACTCGGGGTCGGCGGTGTGGACATCCATGAGGATCTGCTCAATCATCCACTTGGTCCAACCGTAGGGGTTGGTCGCGGGCTTCTTGGGGTCTTCCTCGGTGACAGGCGGATTGTCCGGATCGCCGTAGACGGTCGAGGAGCTCGAGAAGATGATGGACTTGCAGCCATGGTTGCGCATGACGTCAATGAGCACCAGGGTGTTCTCGATATTGTTGTGGTAGTACTCGACGGGCTTGCTCACCGATTCGCCGACGGCCTTAAAGCCGGCGAAGTGGATGACGCGGTCGATCTGGTGGGTATCGAAGATCTTGTTCATCGCATCGCGGTCGAGCACGTTGGCCTCGTAGAAGGTGAGGTTCTTGGCGGCCTCGTCGCCCACGATGGTCTTGACGCGGTCGATGGCGACGGCACTGGAGTTGGAGAGGTCATCGACAACGACGACCTGGTAGCCGCCCTCGAGCAGCTGAACGACGGTATGGGAACCGATGAAGCCGGCACCGCCGGTAACGAGGACGCAGGTGTCTTTGGGGTCGAGTGCTTGGGACATGTAGTCTCCTATCGAATCAGGAACACTTCTTGAGGGGAGTATAGCGCAGCTAGGTGCGGTGCAACTGTTTGACACAATGAAAAGCAGAGTAATGATGTTAACGTACTCATAGGACGGGAATGCATAACGGTTCACGGTAGTTCCGGGCTGTGCGCATGCCGCCGGCCGTGCGGTTTTCTGCCGTTCGTGGAAATCGTTGGGATGCGTCGGATGTACGGTAATATGTATGTCTTGAGCGACATATAAATAAAACATGTAACGGAGTACATATGTCACCAAACAGCGATTCCATCTTTACTCAGGAGCTCTCGCGCCGCACCGCCCTCAAGGCCCTGTTCGGCGCCGCTTCTGCTGCAGTTCTTTTTGGCCTGCCAGCCCGCGCCCGTGCTGCCGAGGCCAGCCAGGAAACCACCGACAAGCTGAGTGCCGCCCAGGCCCAGCTCGACGAGGTTCAGGCCCAGCTTGACAGCATCGCCAACGAGTACGCGGCGCTCGCTAACAAGAACGCTCAGACGCTCAACGACATCGAGGGCGTTCAGGGTCAGATCGACGACACCCAGGAGCAGATCGACACCAAGAAGTCGGAGCTCAAGAAGAAGCGTAACGAGCTTTCCGATCGCGTGGCGGCAAGCTACAAGTCGGGTGGGACCAACATCTTGTCGTTGCTGCTTGCTTCTGGCTCGTTTGAGGAGCTCGTCGCCAACGCGCATTACGTCGAGAAGATCAACAAGAGCGACCGTGACGCTATCGAGGATATCCAGACCATCCAGAAAGAGCTCGATGCGCAGAAGTCCGAGCTCGAGTCGCAAAAAGCCGACTTGGAGAAGCTCAAGGACCAGCAGACTGCTCAGATGCAGGACATGCAGGCCAAGCAGCAGGAGGTCCAGACGGTTCTGAACGGCCTCTCCGACGATGTCAAGGAGCTCATGGCCCAGCGCGATTCCGAGATTCTCGCTGCCGCTCAGGCCGAGGAGGCTGCCAAGAAGGCTGCCGCCGCCGCAGCTGCCGCGAACAAGAACAATTCCTACTCGGGTGGTTCAAGCTCGGGTGGCGGATCGTATGCCGGCGGTACCCCGCAGCAGAATGCCGGCTCGGGCAAGCAGCAGGCCGTCGTCAACGCTTGCTACTCCACGCCCTCGCCTGGCCAGAACTGGTGCGCGGCGTGGGTCTCCAACGTCTTCCGCAACGCCGGCGTTGGTTACTTTGGCGGTAACGCGTGCGACATGTTTAACGCTTGGTGCTATAGCTCCGACCGCTCGGCGCTGCAGGTGGGCATGATTGTTGCCGACTCCTCGCATAGTGGTACCGGCATGCCGGGTCTGATCTATGGCCACGTGGGCATCTACGTTGGCGGCGGCATCGTTATGAGTAACGAGGGCGCCATCACGTCGAGGTCGCTTGACTCGTTCATTGGGTTCTACGGCACTGGCTCTGGCGTGCGCTGGGGCTGGCTTGGCGGTATTGCGCTGTCGTAACGATAAGTTGGGCCGGGACAGTCCGAGAGGCATAAGGTTGCCTGCTCGGACAGTCCTGCGCAAGACGAAGGCCCCTTTCGGGGCCTTTTTTGTTAGAGGAATTCGCCGACTCGGTGGACTTCGGGTTCTAGGTCTACATCGAACTGCTCTTTGACGGTTGCTTGGATGTGGCGGATGAGTTCGTCGACGTCGGCGGCGGTGGCGTGGTCGGCGTTGACGATGAAGCCGCAGTGTTTTTCGCTCACCTGGGCGCCGCCGACGGCGTGGCCGCGCAAGCCGGCATCCATGATGAGTTTGCCGGCAAAGTAGCCCTCGGGGCGCTTGAAGGTGGAGCCGGCGCTCGGCATGTCGAGCGGCTGCTTGTCCTCGCGGCGCTGGCGGTAGTTGTCCATATCGGCCTTGATCATCGCGGCGTTGCCCGGGGCGAGGTTGAAGGTTGCCGAGAGCACGATAAAGCCGTCGTCGGCAATGCGACTCTTGCGGTAACCCAGGTTGAGCTCATCGACATCGAACTCAATGATATTGCCGCTGCCGCGGGTGCCATCGTCGAGGACGCGTGCGGGCTTGTAGACCCGTACGGACTCCAGCACGTCGGCCATGCAGGCACCATAGGCACCGGCGTTCATGTAGCAGGCGCCGCCGACCGATCCGGGGATACCCGAGATGGGCTCCATACCGGTGAGACCGGCCTCGGCTGCCGCCGCGGCGACGTCAGAAAGCAAGGCGCCGGCTGCTGCCGTGACATGCGTGCCGTCGACCGTAATGTCGGAGAGGCCCTTGCCCAGCGCTACGACGACGCCGCGGATGCCCTTGTCACCGACGAGCAAGTCGGAGCCGTTGCCCACGATGGTGAGTGGCAGATCGCAGCGATAACAGGTATCGAGCGTGGCGACGAGGCCCTGCTCGGTGTCGGGCGTGACGAAGACATCGGCCGGGCCGCCGATCTTAAACGTGGTGTGCTCGCGCATGGGCTCGCTCATGAGTACGTTGTCCTCGCCGGCAACGCCGGCGAGCGCGCAAAGCAGGTCCTCGTTAAAAAAGTCGTTCTCGTGCATACGAATATCCGCCTTTTGGTGGTTGTTGTCATCGATCGATTGCAATATACCCCACCTGGACGGATTTGGTGCGCTGGCGGCGATAAAACAGCCGTCCACCGGATTGGTAAAGTGTTTATCACCGAGGTAGATGGGCAGTCGCTATACTTTCAAGAGATTGCGCGTAAACCCGGAAGGAGCGAGATGGCCAACAAAGTCACCCTCAAGCAGATCGCCCAGGAGGTGGGGCTTTCCCCTTCGTCGGTCTCGCTTGTTCTCAATAATCGGCCCTGTCGCATCTCGGAAGAAAACCGCAAGCGCATCAAGGAGGTCGCGGCGCGCAACCACTATGTTCCTAACCAGATCGCGCGTAGCCTGGTCATGCGCGAGTCGCGCACACTGGGCCTTATCGTTCCCAATATCGAGAGCCGCTTTTTTGCCTCGCTTGCCGGCAGCTTGGAAAAGCGCTGCCGCGAGGACGGTTACGCGCTCTTTATTACCAGCTCGGGTGGAAGCGCCGATGACGATTTGGAACTGCTGCGCCAGCTGGTGACGCGCGGCGTCGATGGTGTCTTCCTGGTGGTGGGTGACGAGTTCTCGGACGACCGTGCCCTGCGCGAAGAGGTCAGCCATCTGCCTATCCCTGCCGTGATGGTCGACCGTGCCATTGAGGGGCTCGAGTGCGACAAGGTGATGTTCGACCACGAGATGGGCGGCTACATGGCCACGCGGTATCTGATTGAGCAGGGTCATCGCCGCATCGCCTGTTTGGTTAACGCGCGTCGCTCCAATACGGGCCGCAAGCGACTTGCTGGCTATGAGCGCGCACTGCGCGAGGTGGGACTGCCCATCGACGCGCGCCTGGAGTTTGAGAGCGAATATTACATCCCGAGCGCCTACGAGGCCTCGGAGGCCGTGCTTGCAACCGATGCCACCGCCGTGTTTGCAAGCTCGGATAACATTGCCCTTGGTCTGCTCAAGCGCTTGCACGAGATGGGGAAGAGCATCCCAGGCGATATCTCGGTCGTAAGCTATGACAACTCGGCGGCCGACGTTCTCTTTGAGCCGGCACTGACTGCGATTGAGCAGGATCCCGGTGTCCTTGCGGAGCATGCTTTTGCCTGCATGTCCAAGCGTCTTGCCGGTAGGGGCGGTAAGCGTGCCGAAGAGGTCGTTCTGGAACCGGCGCTTATCGTGAAGGGCAGTGTGCTCGATCTTGCCGAATATAGTTAAGCACACTTGTTTGTTTGCATAGATTGCATGCGGAGTGTCCGCTATTTGCCGGCGGGGCCGGGGTGCCTGCTTTGTTTTGAGAGGTGGGCTTCGCGAACTTTTCAAAACAAAGCAGGCACCCCGGCCCTCGTCCGTAAGCTCTTCCGCTGGGCGAGCCATAGACGCCGCGCACCGATCCGCTAAAGCATGAGCTTGAAATTGGTGCTATATTCGGCTTGAGTTGTTTAATGCTAGTACGGGAGGCTGATATGGGGCTGTTCAAGAAGAAAAACCCGCAGGATGCCTTTGATCCCGATGTGTTTACCATCACGGATACGATTTTGGACCCGCCGCGGTTTACGTTTTTGCCGGCTATCTACCAGGATGCCACGCGCCGCAAGTGGGCCGTGCATCAGCGCGGTGCAGAGCCTAAGATTTTTGACTATGCGGACGTGTTGCAGTGCGAAGTGGCCGAGGCGGGCGATCCGGAGGCCGAGGAAGTGGCCTCAAAACAGGAATTTGCCCAGCGTATCCTGGCAAATCCTGCCAAGGCGGCGAAAATAAACGCTGCCAAGCGTAATATGTGTCTTGGTATGGGCGTTGTTGTGGCGGTTCAGACGGGAAAAGACGAGGTTTCCAAATTAGAGATTCCCGTTATGACCGACGAAGTCAAACGCGATTCAAGTCTATATAAGTCGTATCGGAATGTCGCCGAGAAGATCAAGGCCGAATTTGATGCCATGGGAGGGCTGGCCTAATTATGGCGGCATACGTTTCTGAATGAGGAGTCTGTGCAATGGCAGGCGAATCTTATGCAATTCCCCCCAAAGATCGTGCTGTTGAGGGAATTCTTTGGTATATCCAGCACCACCAGCTTGCCGGCGGCGATCGCCTGCCGGCCGAGCGTGTGCTGTGCGAAGAGATCGGCGTTTCGCGTACGGCGTTGCGCGCCGGTATCACGCGGCTCATCTCGTGTGGAACGCTCGAGAGCCGTCGCGGATCGGGTACGTATGTGTGTCCTCCCAAGCCGCTGAACATCTTCCAGGAAACGTATAACTTTTCCGATGCTGTGCGGACTGCCGGCCTGCACTCCTCTTCTCGTCTGGTTTCCACCGGGACCATCGAGGCGGATGAGGCGCTTGCCGACAAGCTTGGGGTGTCTGTAGGCGCTCCTTTGCTCCGCATGCAGCGCGTTCGACTTATTGAGGGCGAGCCGGCGTCAATCGAGACGGCTCACGTTAACCTGTCCCTGTGCCCATCGCTTACCGAGCACGATTTTGAGTGCGAGAGCCTTTACGATGTCTTGCTCAAAGAAGGCGGCGTGCGTGTTGAGCATGGACGTGAGCATATTTCCATCTCGCGTTTGAATGCCGAAGAGGCCGAGCTGCTCCAGCAAGAAGAGGGAACGCCGGTGTTCTATGAGAGCTCGATCGAATTCGATAAGGACATGCGTTTTGTGGAGCATTGCAAATCGGTGATTTTGCCCACAAAGTTCCGCTTTGCCGATAACGGCGAAGAGAACGGCATGAGAAGCGTGGCAGGTGAACAATGGCTGAAACAGTAGATGCCACCCCGGTTTATATGCGCATTCGACGCCGCATCGAGGAGCGTATCGAGCGCGGTATATATCCCACGGGTTCCATGATTCCGTCCGAAAAAGACCTCGCCGAGGAATTTGGTACGACACGCTTGACCATTCGAAGCGCTGTCGATGAGCTGGTTCGGCGCGGGCAGATTCGCCGTGTTCGGGGAAAAGGTGCCTTTGTGGCGCAGAAAGTACCTGCTTTTTTTGAACGCACGGGCGGTTTTCGTGAATCGGTCCGTGCTTCGGGCGGCGAACCGTCCGTCCGTATTCTCGCGCGTTCCAAGCGTTATGCGGGGCCATACTACGCCGACTTGTTTGGCATCGCCGAGGACGACCTGCTCTATTCCATTCGACGCCTGAACTGCATAAACGGTAGCCCCGTATCGATTGAGACGGCGCTGATTCCCTGCCTGCTGTTCCCAACCATCGAAGATATTGACGTGTCGGTCTTCAGTTTGTACGAGACCTATGAGATGCTGGGCCGAAAGCCAGTCATGGCGCAGGAAAAGCTCGATATCGAAGCGCTGGGCGCACGAGATGCCGGCCTGCTTGGACTGGAGCAGGGCGATCTTGCCTTGACGCTGGAGTGCGTAAGCTTCGATGCGAGCGGCCAAGCGATCGAGTACGTCAAGTCGTTTAACCGCGGTGATGCGGGTGGATATACCTATACGTACTAGCTGGTGTTTTGTGAATAACGGCTGGGAAACTAACTAGTTTTGATCGTTGGGTCAGCTGTATATACAACCTTACAGGGCTCAAAATCGACCGTTCGCCGAAGGGGATAAATTAATCGACAAAGAGGTATCAAAAAGCCGTAATCTGTAACTGTGATTGGTATCAAATACTAATGATTTGTAACGAGGTGAGACGATGAAGATGCTCGATTACGTTCAGCTTGCCCATGTGCGTATGGGGGAGAACCTCGAGCGTTCGTCTGAGCTGGTAGCGCAGCTCGTTGATATTTTCCAGTCTGGTTCTTTTGACGCACTGTGCATCGTTGCTTCGGGTTCGTCGCGCCATGCCGCCGATTGCGCCCGCGATTACCTGCAAGATGCGCTGCAGATGCAGGTGTCCGTTGTGACGCCCGAGGCCTTCGTCGATTTTGAACACACCTATCCGCAGCATGCGCTCAACATCGCCGTCTCGCAGAGTGGCTATTCGACCAATACGATTGCGGCGCTCGATTACATGCGCGCACACGATATGGCTGCAGTTGCGCTCACGGCAAACGTCGAGGCGCCCATCAAGGAGCACGCTGACATCGTTCTTGACTACGGTGTGGGCGTCGAGTCGGTGGACTTTGTGACTCTGGGCGTTGAGGTTCTCGTTGAGTACCTGGTGCTCTTTGGTATTTACGGCGGTCAGGCGCGCGGAACGATTGACGCCAAGGGCGTTGCCCAGCGTCTTGACGACCTGCGCGAGGCTATCCATGCCAATGCCGTGATGTGCAAGACCGCCGAGGCATATGTCCAAGACCACATGCTCGAGCTTTCTGAGCACACGCCCGCCATGGTCGTCGGCAACGGCCCCAACTACGGCGTTGCCGAGGAGGCAGCGCTCAAGCTGAGCGAGACCATCAAGATTCCTGCCATGCATCACGAGGGCGAGGAGTTCGTTCACGGTCCCGAGATGCAGATCGTTCCGGGCTATCTGGTGTTTATCGTCGACGATCCGCAGGGGTCGGAGCGTCTTGCGAATATCGCCGATGCACTATCGAACGTTACGACAAAAACGGTGCTGCTCACGGCCCATCCCAGGGGTAGGGCTCATGAGGTTGCGGTACCTCAGGTGGCTCCGCTGCTCAGCGCAATTCCCAATCTTGTGTTCTTCCAGACGATTGCGGCAATGATCGCCGAGCGTCTGAAGTCATGGGACGTGCACCCGTATCTCGATGCCGTCTCCAAGCAAATAGAGGTCAAGGCAGAGGGCTACGAAGAGTCGGTCAATGCGCTTAAGGCCAAAGCGGCTGAGTGTTACGGAATGTAAGCGGGTTTTGATGCCCGTTGGCATGGGGGATGTGGAAACAACCCCAGAAAGGAGAGACAAATGAAGGAAACCGAGAAGATCGAGATCATGCATTTCGACCAGGAGGGCTATCTCGAGGACGGCAAGAACGTCTATGAGACCGGCAAGAAGATGATCGAGCTCGCCGACAAGGTCGCCGACGAGGGCTACGACGCCGTGTTCCTGATGGGCGTCGGCGGCACCTGGGACGAGCTCATGCAGCTCGAGTACCTCATGAACAAGTTCGGCGACCGCGACCTCGAGGTCTACCTGATCCACGCCGCCGAGTGGAACGCCATGGGCCACAAGCGCATGACCGAGAAGTCCGTCGTGCTCACCGCCTCCGAGTCCGGCACCACCCCCGAGGTCCTCGAGGCCGTCAAGAAGATGAAGGACATGGGCGTGCGCGTCTACGCCATGACCAAGCCCGAGGGCCCCATCGGCCAGGCTGTCGGTGCCGAGAACTGCGTCGCTATGGCCTCTGACCATGGTTCGGGCGGCTGCGAGAAGGGTTACTACCTCGCCGACTGCTTCGGCCTGCGCCTGCTCAACCGCCGCGGCTGCTTCCCCAAGTTCGACCTGTTTATCGAGCAGACCAAGGACATCTGGAAGGACATGCTCGACATCCGCAAGCGCTTCGAGCCGCGCGCCGAGGAGCTCGCCAAGAAGTACGCCCTGGCCCCCTACACCATGTTCATCGGCTCCGGCGCCCTGTGGGGCGAGACGATCCTGTTCTCGATGTGCATCCTCGAGGAGATGCAGTGGAAGCGCACCCGCTACATCACCTCGGCCGACTTCTTCCACGGCACCCTCGAGCTCGTGGAGCCCGGCGTCCCGGTCTTCCTGTTCATGGGCGAGGACGAGAACCGCAAGCTCGATGAGCGCGTCCGCGCGTTCCTCAACCGCGGCGTGACCGGCGACACCGACATTAACATCATCGACACCGCCGAGTTCGCGATCCCCGGCCTTGACGACGAGTTCCGCGTCATCGTCTCCCCGTGGATTCTGACGGTGCTCGTGACCGACCGCCTGGCTCGCTACTACGAGACAGTCACCAAACACAACCTCAAGTATCGTCGCTACTATCACCAGTTCGACTACTAAAGAAAACGGGTGCGGGAACGTGCCGGGCTATTGAGAGGAACACAGAATGAGACAGTACATCATCGCCAGCCATGCGCACTTCGCCACCGGCATCAAGGAGAGCGTCGAGCTGCTCTCGGGCGCTCGCGACAACGTCCACGATCTTTCGATGTTCGTCGATGGCCGCATGGACGTGGCCGAGGAGGCCCAAAAACTGCTGGCAGGCATGTCTGCCGACGATGATGTCGTTGTCTGCACCGACCTCTTTGGCGGCAGCGTCAACAACGAGTTCACCAAGATCGTCCAGACGCGTCCCCGCACGTACCTCGTTACCAACATGAACCTTCCTCTGCTCATCCAGCTGCTGTTCTCTGACGAGTCGGCGCCGGTTGAGGAGACGATTCGCGCCATCGTCGCTGCGGACGATACGCGCGTGAAGTTTGTCAACGATCTTTTGGTCGATGACGAGGAGGAGGAAGAGTTCTAATCCGCAGCACCTACTGACACGCCGTATGACGGCACAAGACCTTTGGGGGGTCACATTATGATTCAGCTACTTCGCGTTGACCATCGCCTGCTTCATGGCCAGGTCGCAGTTTCCTGGGTTCAGGGCCTTGGCTCCAACTGCATCTTCTGCGTGGGCGATAAGGTCGCTAACGACCCGGTGTGGAAGACGACGCTCAAGATGGGCAAGCCTGCCGGCTGCAAGCTCGTCATCAAAGATATGGAGCATGCAATCGAAGCTATCAACTCGGGCGTGACCGACAAGTACAAGATGATCATCTGCGTCGCCACTATCGCTGAGGCAAAGCAGCTTGTTGAGGGCTGCCCGCAGATCAAGTCGGTCAACCTGGGCAACACCAAGCCCAAGGACGAGAAGCGTCCCGACGCTCGTCAGGTCTCTCGTCAGATCTTCCTGACCGCGGCCGAGGAAGCCGATGTGCGCGAGATGCTGGATCGTGGCGTTGAGGTCGAGATTCGACCCCTGGCCGATGACCCCAAGGTCGACTGCGCCAGCGTGCTCTAGGCGTTCAATTTCGAAGAGTCTGAGCTCTTCGTAGTGTCCTATATGGAAAGGGGGATGTATGCTTACCCAAGCAATCCTCATCGGACTTATCGCCGCATTTGGTAAGTTCGACTGCCAGCTCGGTACGCTCTACGCGTTCCGCCCCATCGTCCTGTGCCCGCTCGTGGGCCTGGTGCTGGGGGACCTGCAGTCCGGCCTCGCGATCGGTGCGAGTCTGGAGCTGCTGTTCATGGGCTCGATCTCCATCGGCGCCTACGTGCCGCCTGATGAGACGATCGGCGGCGTGCTCGCCTGCGCCTTCGCTATCCAGCTGGGCCAGAGCACCGAGGCAGCCATCGCGCTTGCCATGCCCATCGCCACGCTGTGCCTTGCCATCAAGAACATCCTTAACGCCGCCCTGCCGATCCTGGTCGACCGCGCTGATGTCTACTCCGGCCAGGGCAACCTTAAGGGTGTCTATGCGATGCACTTCCTGATCGGTTTGACCGGTATCATCATGGCGTTCCTGCTGTGCTCGCTGTCGTTCTATCTGGGTGCTGACGCCATCCAGGGCCTGCTCGACTTCATCCCGACCTTTGTGATCGATGGCTTTGGCGTTGCAGCCAACATCCTGCCTGCCATGGGCTTCGCCATGCTCGGCCGCCTGGTGCTCACCAAGCAGCTCGTGCCCTTCTACTTCCTGGGCTTCCTGCTGTGCTCCTACGCCAGCGTGCCCGTCCTGGGCGTCGCCCTGATCGCCATCATCATCGGCATCGACAAGTTCGACCTGCTCGGCCTGGGCGGAGCCCAGCCCCAGCTCTCCGCGGAAGGGGATGAGGACGATGACTTCTAGTCCCGAGAACAAGATCACGCGCTCCGACCTCGTCAAGAGCGCCGTCAACGTCGGCGCCCTGGGCATGGAGTTCTCCTGGACCTACTACAAGCAGATGAACATCGCCTTCTGCCTGATGGTCGCCAACATGCTCAAGAAGATCTACGCCGGCCGCCCCGACGACTACGCCGAGGCCCTGCACCGCCACTGCGCGTTCTTCAACATCACCGTCCAGTTCGCCCCGTTCGTCGGCGGCATCGCGATGGCCATGGAGGAGAAGGTCGCCCGCGGCGAGATCGAGCCCGAGAGCGTCAACGACGTCAAGGCCGCCCTCATGGGCCCGCTGTCCGGCATCGGCGACTCCATCTTCCTGTCGACGCTGCGCGTGGTCGCCGCCGCGGTGGGCATCAGCCTGTGCCAGGCCGGCAACCCCTTCGGCCCCATCGCCTTCCTGCTCATCTACAACGTCCCCGGCTTCGCGCTGCGCATCTGGGGCGCCGTCAAGGGCTACGAGCTGGGCGTTGGCTTCCTGGACGAGGCCCAGAGGACCGGCCTCATGCAGAAGATCATGACCTGCGTGGGCATCGTGGGCGTCATGGTCGTGGGCGCCATGTGCAAGGACATGTTCTGGGCCAGCATCCCGGTGGCCATCGGCTCGGGCGAGGACGCCCAGACCCTCCAGGACATCCTGGACGGCATCATGCCCGGCATGCTCGGCATGATCGCCTTCTGGCTGTACTACTGGCTGCTGTCCAAGAAGATCAACCCCATGGTGCTGATCGTGGCCACCATGGTCGTGGGCATCATCGGCGCGTTCTTCGGCGTGCTGGCGTAAGGGCCCGGCTGCATAGATTTTCGTTGCAACCTGGAAAGGGGATGGAGCAGGCCTATGCCCTCCATCCCCTTTTTGTATAGAAGGAGTTCGTATGTTCGCGAAGGATCGCGAAGCAATGCGCCTGACGCCGGCAGAGGTCAGGCTGATTCTTATTGAGTCCCTGCAGTGGTGCGCCAACAACGCGGTCTACTTTTTGGGGCTTATCGGTGCGGCCACGTATGATCTGGCCGGCACGGCCTTTTTGGTTGCCGCCATTACGCTCGTGCGTAATCTTATGACGTCGGCGGGCAATATGGTGTCGGGCTCGGTCATCGA
This sequence comes from Collinsella sp., assembly GCA_037237765.1. Taxonomy (GTDB): domain Bacteria; phylum Actinomycetota; class Coriobacteriia; order Coriobacteriales; family Coriobacteriaceae; genus Collinsella. The sequence goes on from JAXXEN010000039.1 coordinate 39,884, forward strand.
TCGCTTTGGACCGCGCCGGACGTCGTTTGTGACGTGCGTGATTACGGCAGTGCTATCGCTTGGCGTGGGGTTGGCGCCGTTGTCTGTCCCCGGGCTTGTGTTTGCCGCGTGCGTCTTGGGACTTGCGGGCGGCTTTATCAACACCTGCACGCATGCGTTTCCGGGATACCTGGAGTCGACCACCGAGGGCCGTACCCGCGTGAACGGCCTCATGGTGTTCTACAGCAATATCGCCTATACCGCTGGCCCGCTGCTCGGTGGTGCCATCGTGAGCTGTTTTGCCACGCAATCGGTCTATCTGCTCATGGCGGGCATGATGGGTGTGGCGGCCGTGCTCTCCTTGGGCTGTCACGAGTGTGTTGCTCCCGCAAAAGGGGAGAAGCCGAAGGGCGGTATTCTGGGCGGCATGGCCGAGGGTGCGCGACTTACGTTTCGCGACCACGACCTGCGCCTCATCTTTATCTCGGGCTTTTTGGGTTTCTTTGCGTTTGGCGCGTTCGATTCGCTGGAGTCGTTGTTCTACCGCGATGTGCTCAACGTGGATATCGTCTGGCTGGGCTGGCTGTCCTCGGTCGTGGGTCTCACTTCCTCGGTGGGCGCGTTCATCCTGACCAAGCTTTCTGCTCGCCATGTCAACCTGCGATTGTTGCTTGGCGCGCTCATGGCCGTGGGCATTGGGTCCATGGTGTACGTGGGCACCGATATGCTGGGGGTCGCGATTATCGGTCAGGCGATTAACGGTCTGGCTTGGGGATTCCTGGAACCGCTGCAGATGATCTTGATTCAGGAGCGCGCCGACATCAAATACCTGGGGCGCATTACCGGCTTTGTGCGTTTTGGCCTGATGAGCGCCGGCGTGCTGCCGCTGCTGGCGGCTCCTTTTTTGGCGGAGGCTTTGGGCGTCCAAGCGGTGCTATTTGGGGCATCGACCATTATTGCGCTGGTAGGAACGCTGTTCTTTGTCGCACAAGGGAGGCGCCAGAGGTGTTAGCTATACATTCAATTCTAATTTAATACCACTCACCAGAGAATTTCGACCGTTCACCGAGGATTGGAACAGATTGATAAGTGGTATTAAAAACACCTTAGGTGTATGTCTATAATTGGTATCGAAAAGAAACGCGATGTATAGAGTCGCGTGCAGGACAGAAAGGAAAAGCCATGAAGGAAACCGAGAAGATCGAGATCATGCATTTCGACCAGGAGGGCTATCTCGAGGACGGCAAGAACGTCTATGAGACCGGCAAGAAGATGATCGAGCTCGCCGACAAGGTCGCCGACGAGGGCTACGACGCCGTGTTCCTGATGGGCGTCGGCGGCACCTGGGACGAGCTCATGCAGCTCGAGTACCTCATGAACAAGTTCGGCGACCGCGACCTCGAGGTCTACCTGATCCACGCCGCCGAGTGGAACGCCATGGGCCACAAGCGCATGACCGAGAAGTCCGTCGTGCTCACCGCCTCCGAGTCCGGCACCACCCCCGAGGTCCTCGAGGCCGTCAAGAAGATGAAGGACATGGGCGTGCGCGTCTACGCCATGACCAAGCCCGAGGGCCCCATCGGCCAGGCTGTCGGTGCCGAGAACTGCGTCGCTATGGCCTCTGACCATGGTTCGGGCGGCTGCGAGAAGGGTTACTACCTCGCCGACTGCTTCGGCCTGCGCCTGCTCAACCGCCGCGGCTGCTTCCCCAAGTTCGACCTGTTTATCGAGCAGACCAAGGACATCTGGAAGGACATGCTCGACATCCGCAAGCGCTTCGAGCCGCGCGCCGAGGAGCTCGCCAAGAAGTACGCCCTGGCCCCCTACACCATGTTCATCGGCTCCGGCGCCCTGTGGGGCGAGACGATCCTGTTCTCGATGTGCATCCTCGAGGAGATGCAGTGGAAGCGCACCCGCTACATCACCTCGGCCGACTTCTTCCACGGCACCCTCGAGCTCGTGGAGCCCGGCGTCCCGGTCTTCCTGTTCATGGGCGAGGACGAGAACCGCAAGCTCGATGAGCGCGTCCGCGCGTTCCTCAACCGCGGCGTGACCGGCGACACCGACATTAACATCATCGACACCGCCGAGTTCGCGATCCCCGGCCTTGACGACGAGTTCCGCGTCATCGTGTCTCCGTGGATTCTCTCCTCGCTGATCACCGATCGCCTTGCCGCTTACTACGAGACGGTCACCAAGCACAACCTTAACTATCGCCGCTACTATCACCAGTTCGACTACTAAGAGCAAATAACGTTTATGTAATTGGGCCCCGCTCCTATATGGAACGGGGCCTCGTTTAGGTTGGAGAGTAATTATGAGCTACCCCCTGCTTGCCGTCATGAATATCAGCCATCGTTATTTTGACCTTGAGGAATTCTTTTCTTCGGCAGCGGCCTCGGGCTACACGTGTTGCGAGCTTTGGACCGGGGCGATGCATCTGTATGTCGATTGCCATGGATACGATTCGCTCGGGCAGGTGCGGGAGCTGTCGCAGCGGTATGGGGTTCGGATTGTGGGGCTTTGTCCCGAACAGAACAACCCCAAGCCGTGGAATATCGCGGCGCGCGGGAATGAGGCACGTGCCCGCACGCTCGCGTACTTTAAGAACGTTGTGGATATCGCGGCGGAACTTGGAGCCGAGCAGGTCATGGTCTCGAGTGGCTGGGCATTTTTGAACGAGCCAATCGAGGACGCGTGGGGTCGCAGCGCCTCGATGCTGCGTGCGATTGCCGAGCATGCGGGAGAGCGCGGCGTGCGACTGGTGCTCGAGGCCCTACAGCCGGTTGAGTCGATGATCGTGAACTCGGCGGCCGACACGAAGCGCATGATCGAGGCGGTTGATCATCCGGCACTTAAGGCGTGTCTGGATTTGGGCGCTATGGCGGTGGCGGGGGATACCATCGACGATTATTTCGATCTGCTTGGCGATGATGTTGCCCACGTGCATTTTGTCGATGTTGCGGCAGACGGCACGACGCATCTTGCCTGGGGTGACGGCGACCGCGATATGCGCGCCGACCTGGATAGGCTGGTGGCGCGCGGCTATCGCGGAGTTGTTTCGGCCGAGACCTATGACTGGCGCTATTTTGCCGACCCCGCAGCTGCCGATGCGCAGGTAATGGCAGAGTATCGTCGTGCGATTGGCGCCTAGGTGGGGTTGGGTTGCGGCAACCTACCCTATGTTTCCAAATGAATACGGTGTGAGCGGCTGCGACGGATTCTCCCCGCAAGCACTCTAGTATGCTAAAGTACCCAGAAGACCGGCGGAGCTATGCCGGTCTTCTGTTCTATATGAAACGCGGCATGAGGAGGCTCATCAGATGACGGCCACACCGTGGGGATTCCGGGACATATTGCCCGAGGAGGCTCAGGCGCGCGAGGAGATCGCATGTACGGTGAAGGGCTGCTTCAGGGAGCATCATTACCTTCCGGTCGAGACGCCGCTGCTCGAGGACAAGGGCTCGCTCGAGGAGGGCGGCCGCATTGCGGACACGCCGTTTAAGCTCTTTGATGACGACGGCCGCCTGCTGGTGGTCCGTCCCGACAACACGCTGCCGATCGTTCGCCTGGTTTCGACTCGCATGCGTGCGGCCGATCTGCCGCTGCGCCTGCGCTACGAGGCGCCGGTGGTCCGCGAGTGTCAGCGCAATGCCGGTGGCTCGCGTCAGTTTACGCAACTGGGTTTTGAGCTCATCGGCGCGGGCGACACCGCGGGCGATGTCGAGATTGTCTCGCTGGTTGCCGAGGCCGTACGCGAGCTGGCACTTCCCGATGCGCGCATTATCGCAGGCAGCGTGCGTCCTTTTAAGGAATTGCTCGCGGTATGCGAGGATCGTGAGCTGGCTGCCGAGGCCCTGCGCTGCGTGCATGCCAACGACTTTGTTGGCCTCGATGCCCGCGTGGCTGCCAGCACCGAGTACGATGCCGTCAAGGCCGCCATTAGCGAGCTGCCGCGCCTGCACGGTGGTGCCGAGGTACTCGACCGCGTGGATGCACTGCTGGGGGCTGCCGGTATCGCCGCGCCGCTGACGCGCGAACTGCGTGCCCTGGTCGATGGTCTGGCTCCCGGGGACGCCCAGGTGCTGTCGTTCGACTTCTCCATCATGAACTCTTTCGATTACTACACGGGCCTGGTCTTTAAGGCCTATGCCGGCGGCTTGCCCGATCCGGTCGGCTCGGGTGGACGCTACGACTCCATCTTTACCGGTGCATTTGGCGACGGCATCGAGGTACCGGCGGCGGGCTTCGCCTTTTCGCTCGAGCGTCTGGAGGCCGCGCGTACCTCGGCCGAGGACGCCGCTTCCGATGGTGATCACGCCGCGGGCCGTGGCGCCGAGGGTCCGCTGCGCATCGCCGTGCCCAAGGGCTCGCTTAAGGCTGATACGCTCGACGTGCTCGAGGCCGCGGGCCTGGACGTCTCTGAGCTGCGCGACCCCGGCCGTCACCTGATTGTGCGCGGCCGCGACACACGTGCCGGCGAGGGCATGGTCGGCGATATCGAGTTTGTCATCGTGCGTCCCAGCGACGCGCCCGCCTTTGTGGGCTGCGGCGGTGCCGACTGCGGCATCTGCGGCTGGGACTCGCTTATCGAGGCAGACCTCAACCTGCTGCAGCTGGTCGACCTGGGCTACGGCCTGTGCACGTTTATCGAGGCGGAGCCCGCGTGGCGCGCCGGCCAGGCCGAGCGCAACTATGCCCGCCGTGGGTCGCTTCGCGTGGCAACCAAGTACCCGCGTATCGCGAGTGCCTGGTATGCCGAGCGCGGCGTGAACGCCGACATCGTCTCGCTGCACGGCAACATCGAGCTGGGGCCCATCGTCGGTATGACCGACCGCATCGTGGATATCACCGCCACGGGCGCCACGCTGCGCGACAACGACCTGGTCATTACCGGTCGCATCATGGACTGCACGGCCCGCTTCTTTGTCAATCCGGGTGCCGCACGTCTGGATCCGCGCGTGCGCAATCTGGCAGATCGCTTGGCGGCAGCCGTGAAGGACAAGCATTTTGAGCCCGTTGCGGGCTCGGCACAATAGCGCGAGCACGCACGGGCGCCCCAACGTCCGGGCTGCGGGCCGACTGGCGCCGCCGCCCGGTCTCTCGTTTTTCGAACATAACCTCGACCGATAGGGGATACCGATATGAAGACTATTAAGCTTGCTCCCGGTGAGCGTCTCGTTACCAACCAGCTCAACCGCAAGGGCGTGCTGCCGCAAAACATCGTCGACGCCGCCCGCGATATCGTGGCCAACGTGCGTGCCAACGGCGATGCCGCGGTGCGCGACTATTGCCAGCGCTTTGACGGCGTTGAGCTGCAGAGCTTCCGTCTGCCGCAAGAGCAGATCGATGCCGCGCTCGAAGGCCTCGATCCCGCTTTTGCCGCGGCGCTCGAAAAGGCTGCACGCCAGATTCGTGAGTTCCACCAGCGCGAGGTCGAGCAGAGCTGGTTTACCACGCGTGCGGACGGCACGATGCTCGGCGTTAAGGTGACCCCGCTCGCGGCGGCCGGCATCTACGTGCCGGGCGGTCGCGCGCAGTATCCCTCCACGGTGCTCATGAATGCCATTCCCGCCAAGGTTGCCGGCGTCAAGCGCGTGGTCATGGTGACCCCGCCGCAGAAAGATGGCCTGATCAGCCCGTATACGCTCGCCGCGGCAAAGCTCGGCGGCGTGGACGAGATCTATATGGTGGGTGGCGCTCAGGCCGTGGCCGCGCTGGCGTACGGCACCGAGACTATTCCGCGCGTCGACAAGATCACCGGCCCGGGCAACGCCTTTGTCGCTGCGGCCAAGCAGATTGTCTCGGGCGACGTGGGTATCGACATGGTCGCTGGCCCCTCCGAAGTCTGCGTGCTGGCCGATGCCACGGCCAAGCCCATGGTGGTCGCGGCCGACCTGATGGCCCAGGCCGAGCACGATCCGCTGGCAGCCTGCTATCTGGTGACCTGCGACGAGCAGTTTGCGCGCGAGGTCGAGGCAGGCATCGATATCCTGGTGGCGCAGTCGCCGCGTGCCGAGATCACGCGTGCTTCGCTCGACAATGAGGGCACCATCGTGGTGGCCGCCGACATGGCTGCCGCCGTCGAGGCGGTGAATACCGTGGCGCCCGAGCACTTGGAGCTGCACTGCAAGGATGCGATGGGCCTGCTTGGCGGCATTCGCAACGCCGGCGCCATCTTTGTGGGCGCCTGGAGCTCCGAGCCGCTCGGCGATTACGTCGCCGGCCCCAACCACACGCTTCCGACCGGCGGCACGGCCATGTTCTCCAACCCGCTTTCGGTCGAAGAGTTCGTTAAGCGCTCGAGTGTCATTTGCTATACGCCCGAAGGCCTGCTCTCCGATGCTCCCGCTACGCAGCGCCTGGCCGAGGCCGAGGGCCTGTGGGCGCACGCGCTTTCCGCCGCTCTGCGTCGCCGTGTGCTGGAGCAGGGCGAGGATGCCGTGAGTGCCGAGTCGCTGGCCGCGGCCGACCTGACTAAGGTTGCCTGGCCGGGCGACACGACCGTGACGGTTGCCGAGGGCGTGGACCTGGCGGCTGCAGGCGCGGATGGCGCTGGCGCGACCGGCGAGGAGGCCTAACATGGCCGAACTTACTCCGCGCATGAAGGAGCTCGTCCAGCCCTACCTGGCCGGCATCGAGCCCTATGATCCCAACTTTACGCCTACGCGCATCAATCTTTCGGCCAACGAGAACACCTATCCCGTGCCGGCCGGCGTGCGCGAGGCAATCGATGCAGCCCTGGCCGTCACGCCGCTCAACCGCTATCCCGATCCCATGTCCAACGACCTGCGCGATGAGCTTGCTGCCTGGCATGGCGTGGCGCGTGAGAATATTTGCGTGGGAAACGGCGGCGACGAGCTGCTCTATAACTACCTGCTGGCGTTTGGCGGCGCGGGGCGGACCCTGCTTAACTGCCCGCCGTGCTTTAGCGAGTATGCCTTCTTTGCGTCTCTGTGCCAGACCGAGGTGCGCGACGTGTGGCGTGATCCGACGAGCTTTGAGCTCGACCAGGCAGCCGTGCTCGCCGCGGCGCCGGAGTGCAACCTGGCCATCGTGACCTCGCCCAATAACCCCACGGGCGATGTGGCACCGCTCGACTTTGTCGCGGCCCTGTGCGATGCGTGCCCCGGCATGGTCATGGTCGACGAGGCCTACGTTGAGTTTGCGGACGATTCGTTTGGCGCGGCTACCACGGCGCAGGGGCTTATCGCCGAGCATTCCAACCTGGCGATTCTGCATACGCTGTCCAAGGCGTTCGGCGCCGCCGGCACGCGTCTGGGCTATGTGATCGCGGCGCCCGAGGTCATCGATGTGTTTGCGGCGATTCGCCAGATCTACTCGGTTAACGTGCTGAGCCAGGCCGCCGCGCTTGCCTGCGTGCGTGCCCGTGATGCCTACGCACCTGTGGTGGCACAGGTCGCATCCGAGCGCGAACGCGAGCAGGCCGCTCTGCGCGCGATGGCTGCCGAGGACCTGCCCGTGGAGGCATGGCCGAGCGCGGCGAACTTTGTGCTCGTGCGCACGCCGCACGCCACGCGCGTGCGCGAGCGCCTGCGCGACGAGTATTCAATTTTGGTGCGCGACTTTAGCTACGCGCCGGGGCTCGCGGACTGTCTGCGCATTACCGTGGGAACCCCGCAGGAAAACGACGAGGTGCTGGCCGCGTTTGCCGCGCTGGTGAAGGAGGAGATGTAGATGGGCCGCTATGCCGAGGTAACCCGCAAGACGGGCGAGACCGACATTGTCGTAAAGCTCGACCTGGACGGAAGGGGCGTGTGCGATATCTCGACCGGCGTACCGTTTTTCGACCATATGCTCAACGCCTTTGGCCGCCATGGCCTGTTTGATCTGACGGTGCATGCGGTAGGCGACGTGGAGATCGATGCGCACCATACCGTCGAGGACACGGGCATCGTGCTGGGCGAGGCGTTTTGCCAGGCGTTGGGCGACAAGGCGGGTATTACGCGCTTTGCCGACGCGGCGATCGCCATGGACGAGACGCTCGTGATGGCCGCCGTTGACATCTCGGGCCGCGGGCAGGCCTACTGCGAGCTGCCCGTGCCGACCGAGCGCGTGGGCAGCTTCGATACCGAGCTGGCCGTCGAGTTCTTCTATGCCTTTGCGCGCGATGCCAAGCTCACGCTGCACGTGCGCGAGCTGGCGGGTGGCAACTCACATCACATTATCGAGGCCGCCTTTAAGGCCGTGGGCCGTACGATGCGCCACGCCTGCGAGCTCGATCCCCGCGTGCAGGGCATCCCCAGCACCAAGGGCTCACTGTAACCTGCCAAAAAGGGACAGGTTTATTTTGGCAGGTTTTATCTGCGGGAATGCTGTCTCATGTGGTGGGTGAACGTTTAACCGACCAAAATAAACCTGTCCCTTTTTGGCAGGTTTTGAATGGGAAAAGGGAGGGTCGCGTGGGCGAACCGAAGATCGTGGTGGTCGACTACCACAAGGGCAACTTGTCGAGCGTCGTGCGCGGGCTTGCGCGCGCCGGTGCCGCCGCCTGCACGTCGGATGATCCGGAGCAGATCCGCAACGCCGACGGCCTGGTTATCCCGGGCGTGGGCGCGTTCTATGACGCGATCGCCTTTATGCGCCAGAGCGGCGAGGCGGACGCGGTGTTCGACGCCGTTGCCGCCGGAACTCCGCTGCTCGGCATCTGCCTGGGCCTTCAGCTGTTTTTTGAGCGTGGCAACGAGGGCGTTCCTGCGAGCGAGAGCGCGGTCGCCGACGGCAACGCCTCCGAGCGGGCCGGTGCCCTCTGGGTCGATGGCCTGGGTATTATGCGCGGTTCGTGCACGCGCCTGGAGTCGAGCCGCCTGAAGGTGCCGCACGTGGGCTGGGACCAGGTGCACATGACGCCCGCCGGTACGGCCGATCCGCTGCTTGTCGGTTTTGCCGAGGGCGCCAACATGTACTTCACCCACAGTTACGCGGTGGCCGACGACGCCGATGCCGCCGATGTGCTGGCGCGCACGCACTATACGCGGAGCTTCCCGTGCATCGTGCGCCATGGCAACGTGTGGGGCTGCCAGTTCCATCCCGAGAAATCCTCCGCGCTGGGTCAGCGCATCCTTAAGAACTTCGTCAACATCGTCGAGGAGGTCGGCCGATGATCCTGTTTCCCGCAATCGATCTGATCGGCGGCAAGGTCGTGCGCCTGGAGCGCGGCGACCGCAGCCGCTGCAAGGTATATTCCGACGACCCCGTGGCCGTTGCCCGCTCGTTTGCCGAGCAGGGCGCAAGCTGGGTGCATGTCGTCGACCTATCCGCTGCCTTTGGCGAGGACGAGGACGCATGCGCTGCCAACTCGGCGGCGATTAAGGCCATCTGCGGCGTCGACGGTCTGTCCGTGGACGTGGGAGGCGGCGTTCGCTCACTCGCACGCATCGACGAGCTGGCAGGCTATGGTGCTCGCCGCATTGCGCTGGGCACCGTGCTCGTGACCGAGCCAGGTTTTGCCGAGGTGGCAGCCCAAGGCTTTGGCGAGCTGCTGGTCGCCGACATTGCCGCGCGCGACGGCCAGGTTAAGGTGAACGGCTGGCGCGACGGCGCGGGCGTGGCGCTCGACGATGCCGTGGCGCAGCTTACCGAGCTGGGCTTTAAGCATCTGGTGTATACCGACATCGCGCGCGATGGCATGCAGACGGGCATCGATGTGGCGGCGTATCGCCATGTGGCCGAGGTCGCGGGCTTTCCCGTCGTGGCTTCGGGTGGCATCTCGACGCTCGACGACATCCGCGCACTGGCCGCGGTGGGCGAGGTCGCGATTGAAGGCGCCATTACCGGCCGTGCGCTCTACGAAGGCAACTTTACGCTGGCACAGGCGCTGGCCGCCGCCCGAGGGGAGGAGTAGCCCATGCTTACCAAACGTGTGATTCCCTGCCTGGACGTCAAGGACGGCCGTGTGGTCAAGGGCGTCAACTTTGTGAGCTTACGCGATGCGGGCGATCCGGTGGAGCTGGCGCGCGCCTACGACCGCGAAGGTGCGGACGAGGTCGTATTTTTGGACATTACCGCGACGAGTGACAACCGTGCGACGACCATCGAGATGGCGGCGCACGCGGCCGAGGAGCTCGCTATTCCCTATACCGTGGGCGGCGGCTTTCGCGACTTGACGGGCATGCGGACCATGGTTGCCGCCGGTGCCGACAAGGTGTCGCTCAACTCGGCGGCCGTGCGTGACCCGTCGCTGATTAGTCAGGCTGCCGCGGCTTTTGGCAGTCAGGCCGTGGTCGTGGCGATCGATGCCAAGCGCGTCGGTTTGCCCGGAGAGCCGGGTGCCGACAAGTGGGAGGTCTTCACGGCGGGCGGCCGCAACGCCACGGGTATCGACGCGGTGGCGTGGGCCGAGGAGGCGGCCCGTCGCGGCGCCGGCGAGATCTTGCTGACCAGTATGGATCGCGACGGCACCAAGGCCGGATTTGATCTGGCGCTCACCCGCGCCGTGGCGCGCGCGGTGCCGATTCCGGTGATCGCGAGCGGCGGTGTGGGCACGCTCGAGCATTTTGCCGAGGGCGTGATCGAGGGCGAGGCGGACGCCGTGCTGGCGGCGAGCGTCTTTCACTTTGGAACCTTCAGCATTCGCCAGGTGAAGGAGTATATGGCCTCTCAAGGTATTCCCGTGAGATTGGATTTTTAAATGGAGCAAGTGGCAACTGCGTCCGAGCTTAAATACGACGCCCGTGGGTTGATTCCTTGTGTGGTTCAGCAGTATGACACCGGCGAGGTGCTTATGGTTGCTTGGATGAACGAGGAATCGGTGGGGCTGACGCTCAAGACCGGTACCACGTGGTTTTGGAGCCGTAGCCGTCAGGAGCTCTGGAACAAGGGCGCGACGAGCGGCAATATGCAGGAGGTCAAGGAGCTTTGGGCCGACTGCGATAGCGATACGCTGCTGGTCAAGGTCGACTCGCCGGGTCCGGCCTGCCATACCGGCAACCGTACTTGCTTCTTTAAGAAACTCGCGTAGGGCGGGCGCTCGATTAGACGCTCGGCCACCAGAAAGGATTGAACTATGGGTGTGCGCACCGCAAACGTTCAGGATGGAAATATCGGAGAGACGCTGACAAGTCTGGCCGAGGTGATTCACGGTCGTCGTGATGCATCGCCGCAGGAGAGCTATACCGCGCGTCTGCTGACCGACGTCGAGGACGAGCTGCTCAAGAAGCTTGCCGAGGAGGCGAGCGAGGTGATCATGGCCTGCAAGGATAACGATCACGATCACATCCGCTACGAGGCTGGCGACCTGGTCTACCACTTGCTCGTGACGCTTGAGCGCTACGGCATTACCCTCGACGAGCTGGCCGGCGAACTCAACGCCCGCCGCCACTAGTCGTTTGGGACAGTCTTTGTTGGTGTAACGGGGTCATGGAAGTTGCGGTGAAATAGGGACTGTTTAAGCGCTTCATCAGGCAAAACAATCCCTATTCCACCGCAACTTATGAAGGGATGGTTAGGCGAGGGGCGTGGACTCCCATTCTCCGGTGAGGTGGGGGATATCGTAGGTTCGATAACCGCAGTCGTAGGCGTGGGCCTGGGCCTCGCGGATGCTCCAGCAGATATCGCAGGCGCGGTGCGCGTCCGAGCCAAAGGTGATCGGCACTTCGGCATGGGCAAAGCAGCGCAAAAGACTGGTTGCGGGGTAGTAGTCGTCCAAGCCCTTACGCGGTGCGGCCGTCGAGACCTCAACGCGGCGGCCCGTATCGTGCGCGCACTCGGCCATCTGCTGCCAAAACGGTGCGGGGTCAAAGTCGGGCGCAAAGCCTTCCTTCGAAAAGCGCATGACCAGGTCGGGGTGGGCCATTGCATCAAAGTTAAGCGGGCTCTCGCAGGCGCGGCACCAGTCGTCGACATAGCGCTCCCACACGCCGCGCACGCCTAAGTTTTCCCAAACGTGCAGGTCGGTGTCGTCGTCGATCCAGCCGCAGCGCGAATCGGGTGTATCGGGGCGAGCGACGTCCTCCGTTCCCGTCGTGCCCGCGGCGCCGGCCATGATATCGCCGGGGTTGCCGATCCAGTGCACGCTGCCAAGGCGTACGACGGCGCCCTGGGACCAGCGCTCTACCAGGGGCTCGCAGCCCTCGTACCAATCGCATTCAAAGCCATAGATAAGCTCGAGCTCCGGCGCAATCTGCGCGGCGAGTTTGCGGGCGTCCTCAAAGGCCAGACGATGTGCCGGCAGGTCGCCCTCAGTAACCTGCACTTCGCAGTTGGCATCCATGCTGGCGGGCAGGGTGAGGTGGTCGGTCGAGACCATGACGCGGCAACCGGCCGCAGCAGCGGCGCGAACGTTGTCCTCAAACGAGGCATGTCCGTCCGAAAACGAGGTGTGGGTGTGGCAATCGACCAGCGGGCAGGCAGACATGGCGACTCCTTTGCATTTGGCGAATCCGCTCCATTGTAATGGTGCAGCTTTCAACACGCCGGGCACGCCGGAGCTCGAAATCGATTGGAAAGGCTGCGCGGCGCGTGGTGCGGCCTCGCTTACGCTTTCAAAACATGTACATCAGCCTCCAAAAGCTGCAAAAAATGACATGTTTGGAGGCTGACGTACACGTTTGAGTGGAGCGGGCCGGCGTTGGAGCGCGCCAGCACTTGCGCCCAGCAAAAGTCGCACCTATCCCATGACGCCGCCCCTGCGCCGCCCGCGATGTGCTAGCGTTTGGATGAACAAAACGAGCCCGCGCGGAAAGGATCCGGACCGTATGCAATGCGATAGCACATCCCCGCTGTCCCGCGAGACCGATGCGCCCGAGACCATCGTCAAGCTGGAATGCGACATCGACGACGCGTCGCCCGAGGTGCTCGCCTACGCTGCCGACCGCCTGCGCGAGGCGGGTGCGCGCGAGGTGCATTGGCTGCCCCTCTATTGCAAGAAAGGCCGTCCCAGTTGGCAGCTACAGGTAATCTGTGCTCACGAGGATATCGAGCGCCTGCAGACGATTATCTTTTTGGAAACCACGACCAACGGCATTCGTCGCCAGGTCATGGAGCGCGTTTGCCTGCCACGCCGCTTTGAGCGCGTAACGACGCTATGGGGCGAGGTGTCCGTCAAGGTGGCAACCCTGCCCGACGGCAGCGAGCGTGCAGCGCCCGAGTACGAGGACTGCGCCCGTCTCGCCCGCGAGCACAATGTGCCGCTCCAGCGCGTGATGCAGGCGGCACAAGCCGTGGCACTGCGATTTGAATAACGCGGCTGGTGGCGACATCCTGCGCCCAGCCATATCAACCCCATTCGAAAGGATCTCCCCATGAAATACCTCATCGCCTCCGACATCCACGGCTCGGCATATTGGGCCGAGCGCCTGGTTGCCGCCATCGAGTCCGAGCAGCCCGACCGCATCGTGCTGCTGGGCGACCTGCTCTATCACGGTCCGCGCAACGACCTGCCGCGCGATTACGCCCCCAAGCGCGTGATCCCGCTGCTCAACGCCCTGGCCGACCGCATCATCGCGGTACGCGGCAACTGCGATGCCGAGGTCGACCAGATGGTCCTCGACTTTCCCGTCATGGCCGACTACGCCACGCTGTTCGACGAGACCGGCCGCGAGCTGTTCCTGACGCACGGCCATGTCTTTGGCGCCGGCATGCACAACAGCGTCGACCACGCGCCCGCGCTGCCCGAGGGCTCCGCGCTCGTCTACGGTCATACGCACATCAAGGTCAACGAGGAAAGTGCCGCGCACCCGGGCCTGTGGCTCTTCAACCCCGGCAGTGTGAGCATTCCCAAGGACGGCACGCACAGCTACGGCATCTACGAGGGCGGTGCGTTCCGCCACGTGATCCTGGAGGAGGAATAACCATGGCGCAGCATATGGCTCAGCAAAATGCCGAGGGCTCGCGCGATCTGTCCACGCTGATAGACGCGTCGGCCGAGCTGCAGCATCTGGTGCAGACCGTCTGGCGCTTGCGTCAGCCCGACGGCTGCCCGTGGGACCGCGAGCAGACGCACCGCAGCATTGGCAAGAACATGATCGAGGAGGCCTACGAGGCGCTCGACTGCATCGAGGCGGACGACGCGGTTCACCTGCGCGAGGAGCTGGGTGACGTGCTCATGCAGGTCGTGCTGCATGCGCAGATTGCTGCTGACGCCGGCGAGTTTACGCTGGCCGACGTGGCGCACGATATCGACGCCAAGCTCATCCGCCGTCATCCGCACGTGTTTGGCGATGTAGATGCCGACAGTTCCGACGAGGTACTCAAGATTTGGGACGAGGTTAAGCTTGCCGAGAAAGCCGCCAAGGACAAGGCCGTGACGGCAGGCGAGGCTGCGCCCGAGGGCCTGCTCGACGGCGTGCCCACGCATCTACCGGCGCTGATGCAGGCGCAGAAGGTGTCGCGCAAGGCGGCTGCCGTGGGCTTTGAGTGGGAGACGGTCCAGGACGTGTGGGACGAGGTCGCCGAGGAGCGTGCCGAGTTTGAGGCCGAGGCCCCTGGCTCGCCCGAGCGCGAAATGGAGTTTGGCGATCTGCTCTTTGCCCTGGTCAACGTTGCACGCAAAGAGGGCATTGACGCCGAGAGTGCCCTTCGTGCCAGCACGGCAAAGTTCCGCCGCCGCTGGGCCGCGATGGAGCGGATGGCGGCCGATGCTCACGTGGATCTTGCCGAGCTTTCGACCCACGGCCTCAACGACCTGTGGGATGCCGCAAAGGCGGAGGAGTAAGACTGCGGGAACGACGGGCTGACACGCTTCATCGTTCCCGCTAAATTTTTCGAAAATCAAGTGTATCCCTCGGCTAACTTAGGGCATAATGCAAAAAGTGCGACATGGCTAACTTACGGAGACGCACCGATGGTGCACGGTCAGCCGGTCGCTTGCATCCACTACGTTTCCAAGTGAGAGGGAGACAACATGAGCGATATTTTGGACGTCTACGGTCGCGAGGTGCTCGACAGCCGCGGCAATCCCACCGTCGAGGTCGAGGTCGTGCTCGAGGACGGCAGCTTTGGCCGCGCGATGGTGCCTTCGGGTGCTTCGACCGGCGCCTTTGAGGCCTGCGAGCTGCGCGATGGCGACAAGGGCCGCTACCTGGGCAAGGGCGTTTCGCAGGCCGTCGAGCACGTCAACAACGAGTGCGCTAACGCCGTCGTGGGCCTCGACGCCTTCGACCAGCGCGCCGTCGATGCCGCGCTGATTGCCGCGGACGGTACCCCCAACAAGACCAAGCTCGGTGCCAACGCCATCCTGGGCGTGTCGCTGGCCGTCGCCCGCGCCGCTGCCGAGTCGGCGGGCCTGTCGCTGTACCAGTACCTGGGCGGCGTCAACGCTCATCTGCTGCCCACACCTATGATGAATATCCTCAACGGCGGCGTGCATGCCGACAACAACGTCGACTTCCAGGAGTTCATGATCATGCCGGTGGGCGCCCCGAGCTTTGCCGAGGGCCTGCGTTGGTGCGCCGAGGTCTACCACACCCTCAAGGGCGTGCTGCACGAGGCCGGCCTGGGCGGCGGCGTGGGCGACGAGGGCGGCTTTGCCCCCAACCTTAAGACCAATGCCGAGCCGTTCGAGTACATCACCAAGGCCGTCGAGAAGGCTGGCTTTAAGCCCGGCGTCGACTTTATGTACGCCATGGATCCGGCGTCCACCGAGTTCTACAACGCTGAGACCGGTATGTACGAGCTCAAGGGCGAGGGCGTTGAGTACACGAGCGCCCAGATGGTCGATTACTGGGAGAAGCTCGTCGACACTTATCCCATCATCTCCATCGAGGACGGCATGGCCGAGGAGGACTGGGACGGCTGGGTCGAGCTTACCCGCCGCATTGGCAATAAGGTGCAGCTCGTAGGCGACGACCTGTTCGTCACCAACACCGAGCGCCTCAAGAAGGGCATCGAGCTGGGTGCCGCCAACGCGATCCTGGTCAAGGTCAACCAGATCGGCACGCTCACCGAGTCACTCGAGGCCATCGAGACCGCCAAGGAGGCCGGTTACGCCTGCATCGTGAGCCACCGCTCCGGCGAGACCGAGGACTCCACGATCGCCGACCTGGTCGTGGGCGTCAACGCCGGCCAGATCAAGTCGGGCGCCCCGTGCCGCAGCGACCGTATCGCCAAGTACAATCAGCTCATCCGCATCGAGGACGAGCTCGAGGGCAGCGCGCGCTACGCCGGCAAGGCCGCGTTCTACAACATTCGCTAAACAAGTGGCGCTCGCGGGGGGCGGGGTTGACTCGGCTCCGTTCCACTTCTGATGGCCGCCATTGGGCGCTGGGCCATATGGCTCAGCGCCTTTTTTATGTCGAGCAAAGGCTGTCGAAGGTGGCGCGCACGCTCGTGCTATAACTAGAATACTTAGCGCAAACAAACCTCAACCGCACAAGGCGCACATGGATCAGATTTACGACAACAGGTACTATTCCGCCGGTTCGCGTGAGCCGTCGCCTCGCCGTGCGCGCACGGTGCAGCTCGGTGGGTCCGCCTACGCCGGTGCCGACCGCTCCGCGCAGCGCCCGACAAGCACCTCGCGCCCCAATGCTCAAGTGAATACTTCGACAGATGGACCAGTACGCCCGACACGTTCGTCGCATCCGTCGCGTCCCTCGGCCCAGACGCACGACAAAGCGAGCAGGCCTTCGAGCCGTCTTTCGGGCTCGGACTTTATGCGCTACGCCAACGACAACGCGGTGGTTAAGGCAATCTATGACTTTACGCACGGTTCTCTACGCCCGCTGTTTATCGGTATCGTGGTGGCGCTTGCACTCGTGAGCCTGTATTTCCCCGTGCGCGACCTATACGTGGCAAAACGCTCGAGCGACATCTTGGCCAAGCAGGTCGAGATTCGCGAGCAATATAACGACGACCTGCAAAAAAGCGTCGACAAGCTGCTCTCGGAGGAGGGTATCAAGGACGCGGCATCCGAGGACCTGGGCCTGGTGATGCCCGGTGAGAAGAGGATTGAAGTGCAGGGCCTGGACGACGATTCGGATGCCTCGTCGAGCAAAAAGTCCTCAAACGCCAAGAAGGCCAGCGAAGTGGCCAAGGAAATCGAAGAAGTCGGTAAGGACGCGCCGTGGTACATCCAAGCGCTCGACATGCTGTTTGGGTTTAACGGCGTCGAGGGTCAGACGGTCGTGTCCAACGGCAAATAGCGCCCGGAGGGGAGCTCGCAATGACAAATTGCAAATGCTATAAGGTGGCCGCGATCGACCTGGGAACGGTGTCGTCGCGACTGGTATTAGCGCAGGTCGAGGGCGGAGCGATTGTGGACTCGTCCAAGCATACCGAGATTACCGACCTGGGTGAGGGCGTGGACGCGACGGGCCGCTTTTGCGAGGCGGCCGTTGAACGCGTGCTCGCTGCGTGCCGAATGTTTGTGGACGAGGCTCGTGCCTTTGGGGCCGCGTGCATCTGCACCACCTGCACGAGCGCCGCGCGCGATGCGTCCAACGCAGCACTGCTGCTGGACGGCCTGCGCGATTTGGGGCTTGAGCCACAGGTGATTCCGGGCGAGGTCGAGGCACGCCTGACGTTTTTTGGCGTGGCGCACGACTTTGCCGGCGAGCGCATCATTGTTGCCGATTCGGGCGGCGGATCCACGGAGCTCGCGACGGGCGTGTACGCGCCGGAGCACGGGGTCTTTGCGCTGGAGAGAACGCGTTCGCTGGACATCGGTTGCCGTCGCGTGACGGAGCGGTTTTTCTCGGCGCTGCCGCCGTCGACGAACGAGCTTGCGGCTGCTGCCGCGTGGGCGGGCGAGCAGTTCTCTGCCTATTTTGAGGGCCTGCCGAGCAATTTTGAGCGTGCAGAGCGCCTGGTCGCGGTGGGTGGCACCGTCACCACGCTCGTGGCGCTGGTCCACGAACTGGAGCCGTACGACTCGAACTTTGTGCACCTGCGCGAGCTTTCGATGGAGCAGATCTCGGCCGCCATCGATCGTATATCTACGCTGGATGTGGAGGGTATCGCCGCGCTACCGGGTGTACAGCCCAAACGCGCGGGCGTGATTCTGGCTGGCGCCGTGGTGATCCGCGAGCTCATGCGTGCCGGCGGTTACGACATGCTCACCGTAAGCGAGAACAGCCTGCTCGCCGGTATGGCCGCCACCATCAACGAGACCCTCGACGGCGCGACCCCCACCATCGGCTGGACCCCCACTCTCAGCACCCTCTAAATAAGTTGCGGTGAAATACGGACTAAAATCGCCCTTTCGGGCACCAAACAGTCCCTATTCCACCGCAACTCAACAGCCGGCACCTGGGGACAGTCCTTGCGGGGCGTCCCCACAGCGCCTATGCCAGCTTGTCGATCTGCCCAATCTCCCAAAGCGGAATATTGACGAGCATGCCCTCGTCTCTATATGCCGCCAGGGAGCTCCTCACGCAACGCTCGAGCTTGAATTTTTCGCAGGCTATTTTCAGACTCTTCGCTTTAAGGTTCTCTGCCGCCTTGACCTCAAACGGAAGCACGGTTCCCGCATGGTCGATGGCAAAGTCGGTTTCGGCATTGCCAGAGGTAGAGGACCAATACGCGGGAGTTTTGTCCTGGAGCAAAAGCTCCTGCGCGACGTATTGTTCGGTCAGCGAACCTTTGAACTCGGTAAAAACAGCGGATCCGTTAAGAACGATGGCCGGAGAGAGACCGGAGAGCGCTCCGAGGATGCCGGTGTCGATGCAGAACAGTTTGAAGCCCGAGAGGTCTTCGTAGCTCGAGAGCGGCGCCTTTAGAGCGGAAACACGTGGCACCTTATGAACGATTCCGTAGTCCGTGAGCCACTGGAGGCTTTCCTCGAAATCGCGTGCGCGCGCTCCGGGGCGAAGGGCGCCATAGACAAACTTCTTGTTCTCCTTTGCAAGCTGGCCGGGAAGGGATTTCCAAACCAACCTCATGCGCTCGACGATGCGGGCGGGTGCATGTTTGCCAAAATCGGATTCGTAAGCCTCGATGATTTGCTGCTGAAGCCTTCGGGCTTCGATGAAGTCGCGTGTCTCGGCGAAAGCGGAGACAACTTCGGGCATACCGCCGACAACAAGGTATTCCTTGAGCAAGTGCTCGAGCTTTTCGGTAACGTTTGCTAGAAGGTTCATGTCTGCGGCAAGGATGGCGTCGGCGAGCGGATTGCCGTCGACGGCACGAACGAACTCAGCAAACCCCATGGGACGCATGGTGAGCTGGTCGATTTTACCGACGGGAAATGACTCATTTTCGCGTCGGAGCGCGAGGCCCATATAGGAACCGGCTGCCACGATGTGGTATTCGGGTGCAAGTTCGTTGAAGTACTTGAGTGAGGTGATCCCGCGTGGTGCCTCTTGGATCTCGTCGAAGATGATGAGCGTGTCTTCCGGCGTTACGGTTTGGCCACGTAGGAGTTCTATCTGGGAGATGATGCGCTTGGGGTCGAGGTCCCCATCGAACAGTGAGCGTGTGCTCGGCTCGAGCATAAAGTCAAAACGAATGACGTTTCGATACTGCTGGCTTGCGAATTCGTTAAGAAGCCAAGTCTTTCCTGTCTGGCGGGCTCCCCTAAGCAAGAGAGGTTTGCGATTCGCCCTTGATTTCCAAGCGATAAGTTCACTCATAAGCTGTCGCTGCATATTGCCTCCCAACCCTCTCGGCTAGTATAAGGCCATTTGGTCGTTTCCATCGGAAAATGTGCGAGACAACCACGTTTTTCCATCGGAAAATGTGCGAGACAGCCACGTTTTTCCATCGGAAAATGTGTAAATACCAACCTAAGTTGCGGTGGAATAGTTCCTAAATGGGCTGATAAACTGCCAAAACAGGAACTATTCCACCGCAACTTAGAGCCCCGCCGGCGTGTAAAAGAAACGAGCCCGCATCCCTTGGGGACACGGGCTCGCAAGCAATCACATGGTAGGGGCGGTGGGACATCCGCGCATTTGCTGCGCAAATACGCACCGGCTTCGGCCGCCTGTCGGCGCCCTCGCCGGCTCGCCACGGACGCTGCGCGTCCGCTTAACGCTCGCCCCCTCGCGGGTTCGAGCCCCACCGGCGTGTAAAAGAAACGAGCCCGCATCCCTGGGGAACACGGGCTCGCAAGCAATCACATGGTAGGGGCGGTGGGACTCGAACCCACAATCCTTGCGGCGAGAGATTTTAAGTCTCCTGCGTATGCCAATTCCGCCACGCCCCCGTGAGACTAGAAGTCTAGCACAAGCCGTCCGTTACGCGTTGACGGCCATCGAGTGTTGGCCCGACTTCTCCAGGAACTCCTGGAACTTGGCTTCGTCACCCTTGTTCTTGTACTGCAGGGCCAGCAGGTATTCCAGGCGGCAGCTCTTGACCTTGTCGTCACCGGCCTCCTCGAGCATGCGCTCCAGCTCGGGAATGTCGTTGTGGCGCTTGAGGATCATCGTGTCGTACATCAGTTGGCACTCGTGCGCAACTGCCTCGGCCTGACCGCCCTCAAAGCCCTTGATCTCGTGCAGCAGCTCCTTGGACTTTTTGCGGTCCTCCTGGCCAACGTAGTAGTTAAAGGCCTTGATCACCAGATCGACGCGCTGCATCTTGGGGAGGTTGAGCCCCAGCAGCAGGTCGAACATTTCGTCGGCGCGCTTGTGGTCCTCGCGCAGCAGATATGAGTTCAGGCGCAGGTAGTCGCGGTTATAGCGCGGGTACAGCATACTGGTGAGCTTGGCGTCGAGCAGGCGATCGAAATCGTCCCACTGCTTGGCAGCCATAAGCTGTTGCAGACGCTTAAATGTGGTGCGTTTTTTGACGCTAAAGAACACCGACACGGCGATGCAGATGATAACGACGGCGGTCCAGAGGGTGCGGGAATCGGGCATATTAGGGTCCTTAGTCGCTCATAAAGCGAGCGGTATGACAACACGTACTAGATGTATTATACGCAGCGCGCAAGCAAACTGGCATAAAAGCTCATCGAGGCCGAGTGCCATCGCTCGCTGCGGTACACTTACCTAAAGTAAACCATGAAGGGAGACATTACCTATGAAGAAGATCGTTTTGGCTTGCGGTGCTGGCGCTGCTACTTCTACGCTCGTTGCCCAGAAGGTCGCTACCCTGCTCGACGCCAACGGTTATGCCGACAAGTACGAGATCGTGCAGTGCGCCATCTCCGAGGCCAAGGATTACTGCGACGAGGGCGCTGACCTGCTGATCGCCACCACCGTTGCCCCCGAGGGCCTCACCTGCCCGTACGTGAGTGGCGTGCCCTTCATGACCGGCATGAACCGCGTTGCCGCCGAGAAGGCCGTTCTCGACGTCATGGCTCAGTAGGCGCTGACTGCATGAGTGAGCAGAACGCCAACCCGGTAGAGCTCTTTGGTATGCGCGTTGCCCATGTGGGCATTAACGCCACCGACCCGGCAGACGCCCTGGAGATCGCGGAGCTGTTCTCGACGATGATGGGCCTGCCCGTCATCGAGACCCCGGTTTCGTACTTCAACGATTCGCTGGTCGAGATCATGAAGCAGAACGGTCGTGGCACCAAGGGCCACATCGGCTTTGCCGTTAACGACATCGATGCAGCTGAGAAGTGGTTTGCCGAGCGCGGGCTCGAGGTCAACGAAGAGTCGCGCGCGCTGCTGCCCGACGGTGGTACCAAGCTCGTGTACTTTAAGCGCGAGTTCGCCGGTTTCGCCGTGCACCTGTGCCGCGAGTAGCGCACAAGCTGCCATAGCTGGCAAAAAGGGATAGGGCCGTGTGGCCCTATCCCTTTATTTATGCCGAGGGGCTTCCTATCGTGGCAGGCGAATCGTAAAGCGGCTGCCGACCCCTTCGACCGAGGTCACACCGATGACGCCGCCGTGGCTGTCGACGATCCACTTGGCGATCGCAAGCCCCAGACCCGAACCCTGTGCGCCGGCATCGCGCGCGTTGTCGGCACGGTAGAACCGCTCGAACGCGTGAGCTGCGGATTCCTGGTTCATGCCGATGCCCTCGTCCTCAACACTTATGTCGATCGTGCCCGCGCCCGCATCCGGCGTTATGCCAAATGTGACGGTCGTTCCCGCATCCGAGTACTTGGCGGCGTTTTGCACGATCACGCGCAGAGCCTGCTTCACGAGCGCCACGTCGACGGGCGCGTCGCAGCGCGGGTCGCTGGCAAGCGCAGCGTCAGAAGCCAGCCGATACGTGTGCTCTGTATCGATCATCTGCGATTCTTCGCATACCTCGCTGACCAGTGCAGCCAAGTTGGTATGCGCGCGCCGCAGGACCGTGCGCCCGGCATCGCCGCGTGCCAAAAACAGCAGCTGCTCCACAAGCTCTTGCATGTGCTCGCTTTCGGCTTTAAGGGACGCGATGGATTCCGCCAGCACGTCCGGGTCGTCCTTACCCCAGCGGTCGAGCATGTTCACGTAGCCCTGAATCACCGCGATGGGCGTGCGCAGCTCGTGGCTCGCGTCGTTGACAAAGCGCATCTGCTGCAGCTTGGCCTCTTGCATCTGGCGCAGCAGGCGGTTGAGTGCGACCTCGATGCTTGCCAGGTCGGCGTCGCCGGTGGTGACGCTCGGCGAGTCGACGCTTGCGCGCTCGATGGCCTGCTCCAGTGTTTCCATTTTGCCGCCGGCGAGTTGCATGCGGCCGAGTTCGTCCACGCGCAGGGCCAGATCGTTGAGCGGCGCCATGGTGCGGCGCACGCGGCGGGCGCCGCCGAGCATGTTGAGCACGCTGATGACCTGCCAACCCACAACGACAAGGTAGAGAGGCCATAGCGTGACGAGGTCCTGCGCGAGGGGGAAAGTCTTGGTGGTACGCGCAAGCTCGACGGTATAGGTGAGCGTTGTCAGGTCCCAGCCGCGCGCGGGCGTCAGCGTCATGCCGCGAACGGTGGCGCTGGGGATCCATCCTGCGGTAAACGCGCCGTTGGGCAGCGTCTGGTTGTATCCATAGACAAGGATCGCCGCCACAATCACTACTAGCAGCAGGTCGAGCCAAACGTAGCTCATCAGGCGGCGCCACATATAGCTCCAGTTGATGGCGCGGGCGATGGAGGTGACGCGCTTGGCCTCGGCGTTACGCGCGGCAGACATAGCCCACCCCGCGCACGGTCTGGATGATGCGGACGCCGCCGGCGTCCTCGATCTTGGCGCGTAGATGCGCGATGTGCACGTCGACGTTGTTGGTGTCGCCCACGTAGTCGTAGCCCAGCGCCTCATGCGCGATGCGCTCGCGCGTGAGCACGGTGCCGGCATGCGCCATAAGCAGGGCGAGGACATCGAACTCGCGGGCCGTGAGCGCAATGGGCGAGCCGCCGACCGTGACTTCGCGGCGGTCGGGGTCGAGCGCAACCGAGCCCACGGCGAGCGTGGCGGGGGAGAGCGAGGCGGAAACCTGGGTCGAGTCACTGACCGGGGGCATCGCAGTGGCGCCGACACCCGTGCCGCCTGCCGCGCCCGTCCCGATGCCGCCAACGCCCGAAGCCGCCCGCACGGCCTCCGAGCGCTTCAACGCCACGCGGATCCGTGCGAACAGCTCCTCAATCGCAAACGGCTTGGTCAGGTAATCGTCGGCGCCGGCATCGAGCCCGGCCACCTTGTCCATCACGGCATCGCGCGCGGTGACCATAATCACCGGCACATCCTTGTGCTTGCGGACGCGTCGCAGCACCTCCATGCCGCTGAGCTGAGGCAACAGCACATCGAGCAGAATCAGATCGTAGTCGCGCTCCAGCGCCAGGTCCACGGCGGTGCGGCCGTCGGCGGCGTGCTCCACCTGGTAGCCCTCGTGCTCCAGCTCGAGCGTCACAAAGCGGGCGATTTTCTCCTCGTCCTCTACGATCAGGATTCGTGCCATACGTGCCCCCGTCTGCGATTACTTGTCGTCGTTGAGATTTTGCTTGATGTCGTCCGCGGCGTCGGCGGCGTGATTCATAAGGTTGTTGATGCTGCCGGGCACGTCGCCGTTGCTGTCGATGCGGTAGCGCATGCCAAAGAACAGGCCAATCAGCATCAGCCATATCGTGGCGCCCCAGGCAAACAGCGCGACGATGGGGATCAGGATGGGAATGTTGAGGATGATCGCATCGCGGCGCGTGGCGATAAACTTGGTGTCCAAACTCAGGCGGAAGAGCTTTTTGAGGTACTCCCACACGCTGTCCATCTTCTTGGAGAAGTCGGTCTTTTCGCTCGACTTTTCGTAGGCGGCCTGCGCGGCGACCATCTCGGCCGAGGGCTCGTCGACCGGCGCGGACTCGGTGGCGGCGTGCGCCGATGTGGTCTGCGTCTTGCCCTGCGACTCGAGCCAAATGATGGCGTCCAAAACGTTGCCGTCGGCAGCGTCGAGCGCCGCCTTGGCGTCGGTGTAGCTCACATTGCACTTGGTGCGGATGGTTTCAACTTTTTCGAGGTCGTCCATGACCTGTCCCTTCGTTCGATGGGCGCGACGCCGGGCGATCTGCCCGGGCGCGAGCGTAGCGTTCGGCGGCCTGTATGGCGCCGCCCCGCCCTTGTTCGAACTCTATAGTGCAGGTTATAGATTAAGCGATTCTTGAGCCAAGATTAATGTTGGATGATTTTTTGGGTAGCGGTGGGGAAGGGAGAGGTGTCTTTTTGGATAGCTAGCAGCGAGGCCTAATGCTTTTCCCGAGAAGTGAACGAGCTAAAACGGACCCCCGAAGCATCGACACTTTAGGAGTGCCGTTTCCTGCGGTTTCGACGCTGAAATCCTGCGATTTTGCCGCCGAAAAATGCGGATGTTTCAGGGGTTCAAAAACAGCCGTTCACTTCTCGGGAAAAGTATTAGACCTCGATAACGGGGGATGTGGTGCCGGTGCAAAACGGCGTCAAAGGTTGGTCGAGCAGGCGGTTTCTCCATTGATGTCCGCACGACATGTGACACTTACCCTGCCGCCCTGCTCTGCCGCGGTGGCATATACCCGAACAGCGACCCTCTAAGGAGTTCGATACCAATGAGCGACAACACCAAGCATCTCGCAAAGAAGTGCGTCAAGGACGCGGGGCCGTGCCTCGCGCTGTGCCTTGCCGGCGCAGCGGTCGCGCTGCTGGCTGTTCTGGGGCCGTTTGATGTGCTCCGAAGTGCCAGTTCTCTGCGCGTTTGCATGGCTCTTGCCGGCACCATGATGACCGGCGGCGTGCTCGATCTGATCTTTTGGGTGTTTGACCCGTTTGGATGGAAGAGCGAGGGGTAGGTCCCAAAGGATGGAAGGGCTGGAACGGTTGACTTAGTGATCGTGCAGAATGTGGGCTAGCGACTTACAGGGAAGTGGTGATCCGATGACGGTCTATGTGACGGGCGATATTCACGGCGGCCTCGACATGCAAAAGCTGCGCGACTGGGATCTTGGGGATGGTCTGACAAGTGACGACTATCTCATCATCGCGGGCGACTTTGGCTTTCCGTGGGATTTCTCTGCCGAGGAATGTGCCGACATCGCCTGGCTGGAGTCGCGCCCCTATACCGTGCTGTTTGTCGACGGCAACCACGAGCGTTTCGATCACTGGTCGGAGCGCCCCATGGAGTTGTGGCACGGCGGGCTGACGCAGCGCCTGTCGGATACCTCTCCCATACGGCGCCTGACGCGTGGCGAGACTTTCGAGCTCGATGACTCAATGATCTTTACCATGGGCGGCGCCACGAGCGTGGACAAGGAATATCGCATTCCGTATTCCAGCTGGTGGCCGCAAGAGCTTGCGGACGAGCGCAACTTTGAGGAGGCGCGGGCAAAGCTCGACAGCGTGGGCTGGAAGGTCGACTACGTGATCACCCACACCTGCTCCACGCGCATGCTTTCGCCCACGCTTTATCCGGCACCCGGCTGGAATTACCCCGCCGTTGATCGGCTTACGGCATTTTTCGATGAGCTGGAAGACCGCTTGGATTACAAGCGCTGGTACTACGGGCATTTTCATCGGGATGCCAACCCTGCCGAGCGCCATACCGTGCTCTACGACTGCATCGTTCGCCTGGGCGACGAACTCCAGCCCTGGGATGTCGCGTAGGGGCGGGGTGGCTGGCTACTCGACCGTTACAGTGATGTTTTCCCGATGCGTACGGATAACATCCCAGCTAAAGTGCTCAACCAGCTGCTCGGCAGAGCGCGGTGTGGCGTCCGGCGCGATGCCTGTTTGCCCGGTGAGCCAGCCCAGCAGTGCCTCGGGCGCGCCAAAGCGGGCGCGGAGCTCGCCCAGGTCCAGGTCGCGGTCGCGCTTGGAAAGGCGGCGGCCGTCCGGCGACATGAGCAGCGGAATGTGCGCGTAGTGCGGTGTGGGAAGTCCCAGCAGATGCTGCAGGTAGATTTGGCGGGGCGTGGAGCCCAGCAGATCGCATCCGCGCACGACCTCGGTGACGTCCATGGCAGCGTCGTCGACCACCACGGCTAGCTGGTAGGCAAAAACGCCGTCGCTGCGGCGCACCAAAAAGTCACCGCACTCGGTGGCGAGTGCTTCGCATTGGGCTCCGTACGTGCGGTCCACGAATTCGATCACGTCGCTGGCGAGGTCGTCGACGGTGGGCACGCGCAGGCGCGTGGCCGGAGCACGCAGGGCACTGCGGCGGGTGATTTCTTCAGCAGAAAGACCTCTGCAGGCGCCGCGGTAGATGGGCGTGCCGTCGCTGGCGTGCGGCGCGCTCGCGGCGTGGAGTTCGGCACGCGTGCAAAAACAGGGATAGGTGAGGCGGGCGTCTTGCAGCTGGCGCAGGGCGTCCTCGTACAGATCCAGGCGATCGTGCTGGTAGTAGGGGCCTTCGTCCCACTCGAGCCCCAGCCAGGTCAGATCGTCAATCAGTTGAGCGGCAAGTTCCGGGCGCTTGCAGCGATCGTCCAGGTCCTCGATGCGCAGCACGATGCTGCCGCCCTGGCTGCGGGCCGAAAGCCACGAGCACAGGCAGCTGAACACGTTGCCCAGGTGCATGCGGCCCGAGGGCGACGGGGCGAAACGGCCCACGACGGGCGCGGGGGCGGAGGCGGGTGGCGTCGCTGGCGCGTCCGCGGCGGGCGTTGCTATGTTGCGTGTTTTGATATCCATGCGGACGAGTATAGCGCGGGACGCGATGGGGAGGCGTCGCTGTGGTCCGTAAGTTGTCGGGGCCCCGCATTGCGTGTGACGGGCTGCAGACTCGGTGCTTTGATTCCCGTCCATCAACTTGGCACCTTAGACGACAGAAACCCCGGCAGCTCTTCGCAACTGCCGGGGTTTCCGCGGAAAAGGGGGACATGATCCTCGAGCGAACGGCAAAGGGGCAAACCGTTTTCGCTCAACTGCTTTATGCCCCTCGGCTGGCGGCTCAATCAGCGCGTGCCGCGCCCACACAAAGCCGCTACACCTGTGACGGAGCTATGAAGTGGTATCTATTGCTGGCGCAGGCCATGCCAAGGAGTGTCCCAGATTGCCGGCAGATAAGGAGCGTCCCCAGGTGCCGGTCGCGGGCGTGACTTTCGTCCCGTTTGATACTCCGCTGGCCTAGATGTTCGTCATGTGCGCCCGTAAACGTGGGACAATGGCGTTACTGGTATCACAGACAAAGGACGTGCCCATGAACGACCCCGTTGCCAAAACCTGTCGGCAGCGCCGCCTGTTTGCGCGATTTGCTTCCGTCTGCGCACTCGTCGCGCTTGCATTGCTGCTACTGCCCGCCGCCGCACACGCCGACGGTTATTCCATGACCCAAACCTACATCAGCGCCACGGTCGAAGCCGACGGATCGCTGACCGTTGTCGAGGGACGCCAGTTTGATTTCGACGACGACATCAACGGCGTGTTTTGGGAGATCAATACGGGCACCAACCAGCAGGGCGGCACGGCGGGCGTCGACGTGCTGAGTGTCGAGGAAGAGGACACCGCGTTTAACAAAGTCGATAGCGCGAACAAGGGCGACTCTGGCGTCTACACGGTCGAGCAGACCGGTGACGGCGTAAGGATTAAGGTGTTCAGCCCCCACGAGAGCGGCGACAGCGCGATCTATTACGTGAGCTATACCATGACCGGTGCGGTTATGAACTGGGCCGATACCGCCGAGCTCTACTGGAAGTTCGTGGGCGACGGCTGGTCTGCGGATTCCGACGATGTCGAGATGGAAGTGCGCTTCGCAAATGCCGCTGCCGGGACGGCGGCCGTCAAGGGCGATAACTTCCGCGCATGGGGCCACGGCTCGCTGACGGGCGATGTATCGCTCGATGCGGACGAACCCATGGTCACCTATACCATTCCCTGTGTGCATCAGGGCGAATTCGCCGAGGCACGCATCGCCTTCCCTAGCGACTGGGTGCCGCAGCTTACCGCCTCGGGCGAAGAGCGCATGTCAACGATCCTGAGCGAAGAGAAGGAATGGGCCGACGAAGCTAACGCCCGCCGCGCTCACGCTCGCATGATTGCCAATGCACTTGCCGTGCTAAGTGTTGTTGCGGCGGTGGCCTTTACCGGCACAATCGTTATGCTCAAGCTGCGCAAGCGCAAGCCCAAGCCGCTTTTCCAGGACGAATATTTCCGCGATGTGCCCTCGGCCGACCATCCCGCCGTGCTTTCGGCCCTCATGAGCTGGAACGAGGTGCCCGATCAGGCATATATCGCCACGCTTATGAAGCTCACCGACGACCGTGTGATCAAGCTGGAGCAGGCGACCGTGACCAAGGCCAAGAAGGGCCTGTTGGGGCGTGAAAAAGAAGAGCAGACGTATCGCGTGACGGTGAGTGATGCGGGCTGGAAGTCGGCCAAGGGCATTGACCGCATGGTGCTCAAGGTCTTCTTTGCCGGTGCTAAGCCTGACGAGAACGGCGATCGTTCGCGCACGTTCGACGAGCTGCAGCACTACGTCAAGCAGCACGCTACACCCGTGGGTGATAAGCTCGAGGACTATCAGAACACCGTTAAGGGCAAGCTGGCCGATAGCGAGTACGTTGCCTCGGACGGCATTGTTGCAATGGTGTTTTGCCTGGTTCTTGGTATCCTGATTGCCTTTGTTCCCGTGGGATCCATCTTCTTTACCGATGGCGCACAGGCGAACATTACCGCCGCGTTTATCTCGGTGCCGATTGTGCTGGTGGGTATTGGCGTGGGCCTTACGTTCCGCCGCTTTACGCCGGAGGGCGCCGAGGTGGCGGTTCGCTGCAAGGCACTTAAGCATTGGCTCGAGGACTTCACTCGTCTAAAGGAAGCCGTCCCCGGCGATCTGGTGCTGTGGAACAAGCTGCTGGTTATGGGCGTGGCGCTGGGTGTTTCCAAGGAAGTGCTGCGTCAGCTTGCCGAGGCCGTGCCGCCCGAGGTGCGCGAGGCCGACGGCTTCTATGACAATTATCCCTGCTACTGGTGGTACTACCATCATTACGGTATCGAGTCTCCGCTCGATTCGTTCGATGACGTGTATCACGAGAGCATCCGTGAGCTGGCGTCGAGCTCCGACAGCTCGGGCGGCGGCGGAGGCGGCGGCTTCTCTGGCGGCGGAGGCGGCGGCGTCGGCGGAGGCGGCGGCGGAACGTTCTAGCGCGCTCTGATTTTTGGGATGGATCTTCTCCGGCGACTGTTGGCGGAAAATCTATCCCATTTTTATGCTTTGAAATGGGTCTATCTTTCCGTTACGGATCCCCACACAGGGGGCAGTGGGCAAAAAATGCCAAATATGAGTACTGTTACCATTATAGTGACATATATTTGCACTAAATAATGGGCTCCTAATGAGATTATCTCTCGTTAGGGGCCCATTTTATTGAACATTTGTGGAAATACGTCAGCTCGCCTGACTGGCTGCTATGTCTAAAATGCCCCAAATCGCTGCTACTAAAAAGGTAACAGTACTCATATTTGATGTATTTTGCCCACAGCTATTTGCAGACCCCTCTATAGGGCGACGCCAACGAGGGTTTCGTCGACTGTGTTACCCAAGAATGTCCCCAACGACTAGGTGCGGTTGCTGCCCAGGAGTGTCCCGGGGTGCCGGCACAGACGATATGAGCAGGACATAAAAACATTGAGAGCCCCTGCTGCATGAAAGACCGCGGATTAGGCCGACAATGGTGAGTGTCTAATCCAACCGTGGCGGCCACGCCGCATTCATGGAAGGGGCTCCCATGCTCGATACTACCACCTTCATCGGCCTCGACGTCCACGCCCGCTCGATAAAGGCCGTCTCCCTCGACGTCATGACCGGGGAGGTGCGTGCCGCGACCTTCGGCTACGACGCCGGCGCCGTCGCGGGGTGGGTCCGTTCCGTGGACCCCAGGGCCAGGTGCGTGTACGAGTCCGGGGTCACGGGCTTCGACCTGCAGAAGAGGCTTTCCGGCCTGGGGGTCGGCTGCGTGGTCGGCGCCGTCTCGAAGATGATCAAGCCCAGCGCGGACAGGCGCAGGAAGAACGACCGCAACGACGCCGAGTTCCTCGCCCGCATGCTGTCGGTCGGCAACGTGGTCGAGGTGTGGGTCCCCGACGACGAGTGCGAGGCCGCCCGCGACCTGACCAGGGCGCTCGAGGACGCGAGGGACGACCTCTCGCGCTCGAAGCAGCGGCTCTCCAAGTTCCTGCTCAGGCACGGGCTCGCCTTCGACGAGAGGACGCCCACCGGCCGCAGGAAGGGCAACTGGACCCGGGCCCACTGGTCCTGGATCGAGTCGATAGGGTTCGCGGAGAGGGCCGACGAGGAGGTACTCGCCTACTACGTCGACGCGGTCAGGCGGGCGGCGGAGGAGAAGGCGAGGCTCGAGGGGCTCGTCGAGGCCGAGGCCCGCAAGCCCAGGTGGAGGAAGAGGGTCGACTCCCTCCGCTGCCTCAAGGGCGTAGACACCGCGTCCGCCGCCGACCTCGTGTTCGAGGCCGGCGAGTTCTCGAGGTTCAGGAACGCCCGCTCGTTCGCGGCGTGGGTCGGCCTGACGCCCTCCGAGCACTCCAGCGGGGAGAGCGATCGCAGGGGCGCGATCGCCAAGGCCGGCAACAAGCACCTGAGGAAGACGCTGGTCGAGGCCGCGTGGCACTACCTGACGTGCTCGGGGCGGCCGAAGGACCTCGCCAGGGGCCAGGCCCCGGACCGGGGCGCCCGGAGGCATGCCGCCAAGGGCGTGCGGAGGCTGGTCGAGAGGCGGGAGGCGCTGCTCGCGCGCGGGGTCCACGGCAACAAGGCGAACGTGGCCACGGCGCGCGAGCTCGCCTGCTGGGTATGGGCGGTCGGCCTCATGGCCGAGGAGGCGTAGGGGGGGGCGGTCCCCCGCACATAAGCCAGTCACCCCGGAAGCGGTTCGATCCGAAGCCGTTGAGGCGAACCTCAGGTCCCTTTTCTGCGAGCGCCCAGGGCGCCACACGCGTGCACAGACTGTCGGTTCGACGTAGAAGCCTCAGCCGCAGCAACGGATTGCCCAGCGAGAGATCGCCGCGGGCGGATATTAAACTGCAAAGACGAGCGTCGGTAAGACACGCCGAGGTCGCCGCGGACGGGCTGATATAGGGAGAGGGCCTGACCCCATATCGTTGGGGCCAGGCCCGATTTTGCCTCTTGACAATGTCCTGCTCATATTAAAAGGAACGTCCCTAACTGCCAGGTTTAGGCTGTTAGATCGAGTTCGTAGAGGAAGCTTTCGCGCGGCATGTCGTGACGGCGCTCTTCGCGGTTGGCGCGGTGCGTGGCCGTGCGCTTAAAGCCGTGCAGCTCGTAGAACTTCCACGAGCAGTTGGAGTCGGTGTACAGGTGCGCCCTCGTCGCTCCAAGCGAGGACAGGTGCGAGACCGCGGCATCGAGCAGAACCGTGCCAACGCCCAGGCCATGGACATCGCGATCCACGGCAAGCAGCGTGACCTCGTTGTCGTGCGGCAACGGGCTGCTCTCGAGCAGGCGGTTGTTGGTTCGGATGGTTGCGCGCACAAACGAGAGGTACTCGGCGCAGGCATCGGGCTCCAGCTCACGCATCTGCGATAGCAGCGCGCGTTCGGTATCCATCCAATGTTCCTTAACGGTGGCGCCGGAGCTCTGTCCTGCGCGTGCAAGCGCAATGCCGCGTGCCTGGCCGTCGATTACGGCAACCTGCGAAAACGTCGACGACGAAAGGCAGTAGGCGAGGTCGCACGCGGCCTCAAGGCGGTTGTACTCATCGTTATCCGAATTGTTATGCCAAAGCTGCTGCAGAATCAGCGCGATGGCGTCGAAGTCTTCGGTATCAAACGGTCGGTAGAGAACCCGCGAGACCATGGTGCCTCTTTCTTTTGCGGATGCATATCGAGCACAGTTCTACCACGCCATTGGCATCTAATTATGGTGCCCCTGTGTTCCATGAACTCACCGTGCCCGGTGCCATGCCCATCCCCTCCGCTCGCAAACTTTTTCTGCACATGCGCCCGTTGCGGGGTGCATCGATGCGCTCGATGCGCTACATTAAATCAGTATTTTCAATGCCGCTGCGCGAGCGCTGCAGATCGACGTATCACCGACTCACAGAGCACGGCGGCGTACCAGACAGGAGGACTGCATGGGATCTGATGTGAAGATCGCACGCGCGTTGATCTCGGTTACCGATAAGACGGGCGTCGTCGATTTCGCACGGACGCTGGTTGACGACTTTGGCGTCGAGATCATCTCTACGGGCGGCACGGCTCGTGCCATCGAGGACGCGGGCATTCCCGTAACCCCCATCGAGGAGTTCACGGGCTATCCCGAGATGATGGACGGCCGCGTTAAGACCCTGCACCCCAAGGTTCATGGCGCGCTGCTGGCCCGCCGCGATTCCGAGCAGCACATGCAGGAGGCGGCTCAGCACGGCATTAAGTTGATCGACCTGGTCGTCGTCAACCTGTACGAGTTCGAGAAGACCGTTGCCAACCCCGAGGTCACCTTCGCGGACGCTATCGAGCACATCGACATCGGTGGCCCCTCTATGCTGCGCTCTGCTGCCAAGAACGCCGCGAGCGTTACCGTCATCTCCGACCCGGCCGACTATGATGCCGTCCTGGCCGAGATGCACGAGACCGGTGGCTGCACCACGCTTTCCACCCGTCGTCGCCTGCAGGTGAAGGTCTACCAGACCACCGCCGCCTACGACACGGCTATCTCCCGTTGGCTTGCCGCCCAGGCAAGCGACGTGGCGGACACCTCTGCCAAGCTCGAGATCTCGCTGGAGAAGGTCGACGACCTGCGCTATGGCGAGAATCCTCAGCAGAAGGCTACGGTCTACCGCTTTGCTGAGGGCTGCGAGAACACCGCGAGCTCGCAGTTCCCGCTCGTGGGCTCCGAGCAGATCCAGGGCAAGCCGCTCAGCTACAACAACTATCTGGATGCCGACGCCGCCTGGAACCTGGTCCGCGAGTTCGACGAGCCGGCCTGCGTAATCCTCAAGCACCAGAACCCCTGCGGTTCCGCCGTTGCCGAGGACATTACGGCCGCCTACGACCGCGCCTTCGCCTGCGATCCCAAGAGCGCCTTTGGCGGCATCATCGCCTGCAACCGCGAGGTTCCCTATGAGCTGGTCGAGCACTTTGCCGATCAGAACAAGCAGTTCGTCGAGGTTATCATCGCCCCGAGCTACACCGACGAGGCGCTCGAGCGCATGGCCAAGCGCCCCAACCTACGCGTGTTGGCAACCGGCGGCGTGGACCACGGCGCCCAGGTGGAGCTGCGCTCCGTCGACGGCGGTATGCTGGTGCAGGAGGTCGACCACGTGACCGAGGATCCCGCGACCTTTACGTTCCCCACCGACCGCAAGCCCACCGATGCCGAGATGGCCGAGCTCGAGTTTGCCTGGAAGGTCTGCAAGGGCGTTAAGTCCAACGCCATCCTGGTCTCCAAGGGTAAGGCCGGCATTGGCATGGGCCCGGGTCAGCCTAACCGCGTTGACTCTGCGCTACTTGCCTGCGAGCGCGCCGAGGACTTCTGCGAGCGCGAGGGCGTGGAGAAGGGCGGCTTTGCCTGTGCAAGCGACGCGTTCTTCCCGTTCCGCGACAACGTCGACGTGCTTGCCGCGCACGGCGTGACCTGCATCATCCAGCCCGGCGGCTCCAAGCGCGACGACGAGAGCATCCAGGCCTGCAATGAGCATGGCATCGCGATGGTGTTCACCGGAGCCAGGCATTTCCGTCACTAAGTTCCGCCCTGGGACAAAATAATCTCTGCAAAAGACGGTCGCTCCGTTTGGAGGGCCGTCTTTTTGGTATAAGAGGACGGAATGACTAACACGAAAGGTATGACCATGCCCCAGATTGATGATGCCGAGCTGTTTGGCAATGCCGAGGATCAGCGTGCGTACGAGGACTTTTGCGCCAATCAGGAGGCGGTCGAGAAGTTCACGCTCGACAAGCCCGCGCTTGTCTGCCGTTGGCGCATGTCCAACAAAAAGGTGCCCATGCTCAACCGCCACATTCGCGCACTGTCCGAGCGCCTGGTGCAGGGCGAGCCGCTTACCCATAACATGCTCAGCTGGGCTAAACAGCACGTTGAGTGGTCGCTTGCCGAGGGCGATTACACTGCACACGACGGCGTACTCATGCTGGTGATCGACATCAACGGCAACGCCGCCATGACGGTGGGGGAGTACGAGCCGCTCGCCGATACGTCGGCCAAGGCGCTGCGTGCCCGTTCCGCCGAGGCCCGCTCCGAGGCCGACGAGACCGGCGTGGCGCCCGAGTTGCTCGCCGCCGTCAACAACGGCGAGCTTGCCTTTGTGGCGCCGGCGGACGAGTGCCTGTGCGGCACGGCGACGCTCATCGAGCAGCTCGCCCAGACCAAGGGCATCCCGGTCACGCGCGTAGATATTCCCGCACAGCTCAAGGGCGCCTTGTTCCTGGTGAGCGACGAGCACGGCGTGGTTCCCGCAACCGAGACGGACGCTGCGGAGGCCGACGCCGCCACGGTCGCCTTCTTTGCCGACGGCTACGAAAAGCTCCGTGCCCGCCGCTCCTAACCTCAAGGCGGGGTTGGCTTACTGAAGCGAGCGAGCGCGTTCGATGGCGTAGGCGAGCGACAGCTGCTCCATCTCCGGGGCGCATTTGTAACTCAGTCCGGTGAGGGCTGTCACCTTATCGAGGCGATATCGAATCGTGTTCGGGTGCTGGCCAGTCTGCTTGGCGGTTCGCTCGATACGTCGGTCGTTCTCGATGAATGCGGCGAGCGTTGATTCCAGTTCGCTGCCATGCTCGCTGTCGTGCTCGCGTATCGGCGAGAGAATCGCCTCCGAGAACGATCGCATCTCCGGGGTTTCCGCAAAAGGCATCACGGTTTTCAGGATGCCGAGCTGCGTATAGCGGACGGGACCCTCGGCTCGTTGACAAGATAGGCGCTGTGCGTAAATCGCCTGCGAGATCGCCTGCGCCACCGCCTCGTCTCCAAACAGAATATCGCTGATGCCGAGCCCTTCCGCTCCACCATCGATACCGCTAGCCTCGATGAGCTCCGTGAGCGCCTGCACGATTCGCTCTACATCGAGCGTCTGTTCCGAGTCACTTGTCGCTACGAATAACAAACCTCCGTCGTAGGGTGCCAGCATGTTGTGGCATCCGGCGAGGGTCGATTTTGCACAGAGACGTTCGATTTGCAAAAACGTACGCGGGTCGAGGGGCTCTGCAAACGATGCGAACAGGGCGACCGCTTCGTCCAGAAATGACGGGTTGAGGCCTCGGATGCGTCGGCAGATGGACTCGGGCGATACGTCTGTCCTCAGGGCATCGATCTCGCGTTGTGCGAAGTCGATGGACGCGAGCTGCTCGATATGCCGTTTGACCTCATAGATGACGCTGTCAAAGAACAGTGAGTCGTCGGTCGTGAGAAAGACCGGGTAGTGCCGCGCGTTGGCGTAGCGGATGGCTTGGTCGGGAATCGGGATGTGCAGGACGTTTTTGATGATGAGACCGCTCGTTCCCTTGGCGACGAGGTATTTCACGGCTTCAGTGATGAGGTACGGGTCGTCCTTCGCATAGAGGAAAGTGCTGAGGATGATCTCGTCTGAGCTGAAGTTGACGCGCTGGTACTTGTTCTTGAGGCCGGGCATGAGTTCATAATCGAGGATCCCGACGCCAGAGACGGCACGCGAGACGCCATCGCTGCCGGCGATTAGACGGACCGACCCCTCATATTCCCGTGAGAAGTCCGAGATGGTGTATAGCATCAGCATCACCTTGTAAATCATTACAATAAGTACCTGTACAAATAGGATAATTGCACATCCGTATGCCTTTGATGCGATAAATAGTTCAAATACCTGCTGATAGAACGAAAAATCAGATCGAGAATCGTTGTAGATTCCAACAAGAAATGATCCTTGGCGGCATCGTTACTAAACCGTACAGTGAAGCAACGTAAAGCTTTCGCTGAGAGGAGCGATGATGGGGCAGATGGTGGTGCTTTCGGCCGAGGAAGTTTCCAAGGTGCTGACGATTGAGGATGCAATCGCTGCCGTGGAGGAGGCATATCGCCAGAAGGCAACGGGCAAGGGTGTTGCGTGGCCGATGGTATATGAGCAGTTCGAGCCCGGCGTGGCCGATATGGATATCCGCTCGGGCGAGTTAGCGGGAAGCGGCCTCTTCGGTCTCAAGCTCACTGCCTGGTTCTCTCAAAATCCCAAAAAGGGGTTGCCCGAAATCTTTGGCACCACGCTGCTGTGCGACAGCGCGACGGGAGAGCCGTTGGCGCTGCTCAATGCCTCCGCCATCACTGGACTTCGCACCGGTGCCGCCGCTGCGCTCGGTGCCAAGTGGCTGGCTCGGGCGGATGCATCCAAACTGCTTGTTGCGGGCGCCGGCCATATGAGCATCTATATGGCGGCGGGCGTGCTTGCCGCCTGTCCCAAAGTGCGCGAGGTCAAGGTGTGGGAGCCGGTTTCCGATGCCGCGCCCGAGGCCCGCGTCGAGCGCATGCGAGACGAGGTCGCCCATATCTTGGGCGCCTGCGAGCATGCTCGCGAGGCATTCACCTATTCCATCGAGGCGACGGCTGACGGCCAAGGCGCCGCGGCGGAGGCCGACATCATCGTGACGATCACGCCGGCGACCAAGCCCATCATTCTCGATTCATGGGTGCGTCCTGGTACGCATATCTCCTGCGTCGGTGCCGACATGCCCGGCAAGCAGGAGCTCGCCTCGGCGCTTGTCGCCCGTGCCGCTGTTTACGTCGACGACCGCGAGCAATCGGTCGCGTCCGGTGAGCTGGAGATTCCGGTTGCCGAGGGCGCCATCACGCCCGAGGACATCAAAGCGGAGCTCGGCGAAGTCATCGCCGGCGCGGCTACGGGGCGCTCGGATGACGAGCAGGTGACGGTGTTCGATACGTCGGGCATCGCCGTTCAGGACCTTTCGGCATCGAAAATCGCTTACGACCGCGCCGTCGAGGCGGGGCTGGGCACCGTGGTGGAACTGTAAGAAAGTCAAGGAAAGGAAACGACAATGCAGATCAAGGATTTCGCCGTCGAGCAGTGGATGAACGAGTGGGAGACCAAGTGCACCCACAACGTTGCGGAGACGTGCGTCTACTCCCTCACGCTCGACCAGCTGTTCGAGCTTACGAACACTGACAAGAAGGCGTGGCTCGATAGCCTGTGCTCGCGCCGATTCACCTACGGAGACATCGAGGGGCAGCCCGGCTTCCTCGAGGGGGTCGCGCGTCTCTATAAGACGGTCGAGCCCGGGCATATCGTGCCCACGCACGGCGCGACCGGTGCCAACTCCCTGGTTATTTCCACGCTCGTCGAACCGGGCGATCACGTAGTCTCCGTCAAGCCCACCTACCAACAGCTTTACTCGATTCCCGAGATGTGCGGCGCGAAGGTCGATATCCTTCAGCTCGATCGCAAGAACGGCTACCACGTCGACGTCGACGCGCTCGATGCTCTGGTGACCGACGATACCAAGCTCATCTGCATCAATAACCCGGACAACCCCACGGGCGCCCTGCTCGACACCGATACGCTCAAGGCGATTGTCGAGGTCGCGCGCAAACACGATGCGTGGGTGCTCTGCGACGAGGTCTACCGTCTGCTTACTCAGACGGATGAGTACTCCGAGTCCGTGATCGACCTGTACGACAAGGCCATCGTCACCGCATCCATGTCCAAGGTCTGGTCGTTCGCCGGCCTGCGTCTGGGCTGGGCGGTCACCAAGAGCCCGGAGCTCCGTCGCGCGCTGCTCTCGCATCGCGACTACAACCTGATTTCCGCCGGCATATTCAGCGAGTCGGTGGCGGAGCTGATTCTGGGCAACGCTTCCGTGATCCTTGAGCGCAGCCGTCGCATCGTCCGTCAGAACCTTGCTGTTCTGGAGAAGTGGGTCGAGAGCGAGCCACACCTGTCGTTCGTCAAGCCCGAGGCGGGTACCACCGCGCTCGTGCATTACGACTACGACATCGACTCCAGGACGTTCTGCATCGACATGATTAAGAAGTCCGGCGCGCTCGTCACCCCGGGCGATTGCTTCGAGGAGCCCAAGAGCATGCGCATCGGCTATGCATACTCCGATAACACCGACGACCTGCAGAAGGGCCTGGATGCCATCTCTGCGTACATGCGTACGCTCGAGTAGAGACTCGAGGCCGAAGTGATGGGGCCGATCGGTTTAGGACCGGTCGGCCCCTATTTTCTCTCAAGGCTACCGAACGCTTTTGTCACATTAGGTGCCCACGGGGTCGTATCGCTGCGACGCTGTGGGCATAATGGTGTGAAAGGTGCAAGTTTCGCGAAATGGGAGGACACATGGCGCTGATCTATGTCGTTGAGGACGACGAGCCCATTCGTCGTGAACTTATCGACATCCTTGCCCGCGCCGGGTTTGAAATCGAGGCCTGCGAATCGTTTGAGCATGTCTCGCGCGATATTCTCGCCGCCGCGCCCGACCTGGTGCTGCTCGACCTCACGCTTCCCGTCAAGGACGGCCAGCATATCTGCCACGAGGTTCGCCGCGAATCCGAGGTTCCCATCATCGTCCTCACGTCGCGCACGACCGAGATCGACGAGGTCATGGCCATGACGCTCGGCGCGGACGACTTTGTTCCCAAGCCCTATAGCGCCCGTGTGCTCGTGGCGCGCATCAATGCCTTGCTGCGTCGCACCGCGGCGGCGGGCGAGCGCAGCACGCTTGTCCACAAGGGCCTGGAGCTCGATCTCGCTCGCTCCATGGTCACCAACATGCAGACCGGTACCAGTATCGAGCTCACCAAAAACGAGCTGCGTATTCTCTCGCTGCTTCTGAGCCGTGCGGGCAAGATCGTCTCGCGCTCGGCCATCATGCAGGACCTGTGGGACTCCGACGCCTTCGTGGACGACAATACGCTCACCGTCAACATCAACCGCCTGCGCACCACGCTCGAAAAAATCGGCATCAAGGGGTATTTGACGACGCACCGCGGCCAGGGCTATTCGGTCTAGGGGCCGGCTATGTCGTTCGCCAAATTCTTCAAAGATGCGCTGCTTCCCGTCGCCGTGTGGACGTGCGGCGTGCTGCTGAGCTGCTTTGTGCTGACGGTCGCCGGCGCACCCGCTTCCATCGTGGTCGTGGCGGTCGGCGTGTCCTTTATCTTTGGCATGCTGGGCATCGTGATCGAGTACGCGCGCCGTCGTCGTTTTCTGCGCCAGCTGGAGCGTGCGGCAGAGGAGCTCGAGAGTCCCGCATGGGTGCAGGAGATGGTGCGATGTCCGACCTATGCCGAGGGCGAGCTCGAGTACGAGGTCTTGCGCCGGGTGGGCAAGGCGGCATGCGACGAGGTTGCCGAAGGCCGGCGTCAGACCGATGACTATCGCGACTACATCGAGAGCTGGGTCCACGAGGCCAAGCTGCCCCTGGCGGCGGCCCATCTGATTTTGGAAAACCTGGATGACAGCGAAGACGACCTGTCGCGTGTGGATGACCTGGGTCGCGAGCTGGCTCGCGTGGAACGCTATATCGACCAGGCGCTGTACTACGCGCGCTCGGAAGTCGTGGAGCGCGACTACCTGATTCGCCGCTGGGATCTCAAGACTTTGGTGACGGGCGCGATTAAAGCCAACGCGCGCGAGCTCATTGCGGCGCACGTGGCTCCGGTGTGCGAGAACCTCGACTTTGAGGTCTTTACCGACGAGAAGTGGCTCGAGTTTATTCTGGGTCAGCTCATTCAGAACAGCATTAAATATGCGCGTGAGGACGGCGCAAAGATTGTGTTTTCGGGTGCGTTGCTGGACGAGGGTCTGGCAAGCGAGCGCATCGAGCTTACCGTCGCGGACAACGGCTGCGGCGTGTGTGCGGCAGACCTACCGCGCGTGTTCGAGAAGGGCTTTACCGGCGACAACGGCCGCACCACCAAGCGTGCAACGGGCATCGGCCTCTACCTGGTGGCGCGCCTGTGCTCCAAGATGGGCATCGACGTCACCGCAGCGTCCGAGCCCAGCGAAGGCTTCATCGTCACGTTTGCCTTCTCGACGAACAAGTTCCAATACTTTGAGTAACGCACACGGCAAACGCCCGTCCAAACAAAAACGTGCCGCCCCAAACGGGGCGGCACACCATTTTTCCATCAGCCAACTCGCCGAAGTACGGTGACGAAGGCGCAAGGCCGGGAGGGGTTATCTAAGCCGACATCCCGCAGCCGCGAAGCGGCGAGGACGTCGGCGTGATAACCCCGCAGGCCTTGCGCCGGCGGGAAGGAACCTACTTCACGACCAAGATGTCGCAGTCCGTATTGCGCAGCAGGAACGTCGAAATCGAACCCAGGAGCGCATACTTGATCGAGGACAGGCCGCGGGCGCCGCAGAGCACCAGGTCGGGCTTGACCACGTCGAGCATCTCATCCTTGAGCGTCTCACGAATGCGGCCGGTGCGAATCATGACCTCGACCTCGGGAATGTCGGGATTGGCTTTGGCCTCCTCGAGCTGCTTGGCGATGGAGTTGTTAAAGGCCTCCTCCAAGCCGTTGACCAGGTCGACCGGATAGGAACCGGCGCTCTCGAGCGCGGTGGAGTCGATGACGTGGCCGATGATCAGCTTAGCGCCGTTGTTCGCGGCGACCTTGATGGCGCGTGCGAGCACAAAATCCTGCTGCTCAGTACCGTCGAGTGAAACAAATACCTTGGTATAGCCCTCGTTCATGGTTTCCTCCTTGGTCTATCGCACGGGCGCGGGGCTCGTGCGTCGGGCGGGCGCGGGCGCGTTGGCCGCCGGACACTTTATCTTGTTGCAGTTATACCCAAGGATTTCGGTTTGACCGCTCGCAATTCTGTGAACGGGCGAGTTTTTTGGTAAGGGTAGGCGCAGGCGCGTCGCCAACGGTTGATAATGGGACATCGCCCGCACCGTCCGCAGAACAATATCGGCGGGTGTCTAACGAGGGGGTCCCTTTGGATATCATCGAGCTTCTAAAATCTGCCTTCATGGGCCTGGTCGAGGGCATCACCGAATGGCTGCCTGTTTCGTCGACCGGTCACATGATCTTGGTGGACGAGTTCGTCAAGATGAACGTGAGCGAGACGTTCTGGAATATGTTCCTGGTCGTGATTCAGCTTGGCGCCATTTTGGCCGTCTGCGTCCTGTTCTTCCATGAGCTCAACCCGTTCTCGCCCAGCAAGGGCAAGGAGGGCCGTCGCGACACCTGGGTGCTGTGGGGCAAGATTGTGCTCGGCTGCATTCCCGCCGCGGCGATCGGTCTGCCGCTCAACGACTGGATGGAGGAGCATTTCTACAATGCTCCCGTCGTGGCGCTGGCGCTCATTGTGTACGGCGTGCTGTTTATCGTGATTGAGAACTGGCGCGCGAGCAAGCGTGAGGAAATGGCCGTTGCCGGTTCGTTTGGTTCGCGTGCTGTGGTGGCGGGCGGACGTCCCGCCGGTGCGCACTTTGCGGCGCCCGCCGCGGCTACCGCTGAGGATGAGGACGATGACGAGAACCTGGACTTTGGCTCCATCGCCACGCTCGAGGACCTGAGCTGGAAGACTGCGCTGGGTATCGGCTGCTTCCAGGTGCTTTCGCTGGTGCCTGGTACGTCTCGTTCCGGTTCTACCATCATCGGTGGCCTGCTTTTGGGCTGCACACGTTCGGTGGCGTCCAAGTTTACGTTCTTCCTGGCCATCCCTGTCATGTTTGGCGCGAGTGCGCTCAAGCTGGTCAAGTACTTCATCAAGGGCGGCACGTTCGGCTCCAACGAGGTCGCTATCTTGGGCGTGGGCTGCGTTGTGGCCTTTGTGGTTTCGCTCATCGCCATCAAGTGGCTCATGGGCTTCGTCCGTCGTCACGACTTTAAGTGCTTCGGTGTTTACCGCATCATCCTGGGCATCGTGGTGCTCGCATACTTCTTCGTTCTGGAGCCGATGCTCGGCCTGTAACTTGGTTGACGCTGCGCGGCGGCCAGAGCGACAACTTGTTATTCGAAGGGGGCGGCATGGCCAAAAGGTCTATGCCGCCCCCTTTTCATGCCAATTTGTTCGCTCTGGCCGCCGCTCGCTGCCGTTGCCATGACATCGGTGGCTCCGTGGTGCAAGGGGGTCAGGTTACTTTGCGCCAACATGGTGCAGATTAACCTGACCCCATTACACCAAATCGGCCGGGGCGGGCCTGACGGTGGCGCACGGAGTCGTGGTGTGATTTGCGTCGGTGTCCGCGCGGCTCGGTATACTGGTACGGCTCAAACTATGGCGCTGCCCGCAGGCGCGCCGTTCGTCAGATGAGGAGTCGCCCATGACCCAGCCCCTGCCCTGGGAAAAGAACGCTGCCGCGCTCGTGCCGCCCGCGCCGGAACCCGTGCCGCTCGATGCGTACACCGCCCCCGCCGCGCCGGAACCCGAGCTCGTTCCGCTCGACATCTACGACGCCCCGGCTCCGGCGCCCAAACCAGCCAAGCCGCTCGTCGATATCGATAGTCTGAACCCCGCCCAGCGCGAGGCGGTCCTGACCACCGAGGGCCCGCTGCTGGTCCTTGCCGGCGCCGGCTCGGGCAAGACCCGCGTCCTGACCTTCCGCATCGCGCATATGCTTGGCGACCTGGGCGTTAAGCCCTGGCAGGTCCTGGCCATCACGTTTACCAACAAGGCCGCGGCCGAGATGCGCGAGCGTCTGGCAGCGCTCATCCCCAGCGGCACCCGCGGCATGTGGGTGTGCACCTTCCATGCCATGTGCGTGCGCATGCTGCGCGAGGACGCCGACCTGCTGGGCTACACCGGGCAGTTCACCATCTACGATGACGATGACTCAAAGCGCATGGTGCGTGACATTATGCAAGCGC
The DNA here is from genome assembly GCA_037237765.1 of Collinsella sp. GTDB lineage: Bacteria > Actinomycetota > Coriobacteriia > Coriobacteriales > Coriobacteriaceae > Collinsella. Next base: position 82,886 of record JAXXEN010000039.1, read on the forward strand.
TCGGCATTGAACAAAAGCAGTTCCCCATCAACATGATCCGCAGCAAGATCAGCTCGGCAAAAAACGCCATGATCGGGCCCGAGGACATGCTCAAATCCGCCGACAGCCCTAATGACAAAAAGGCCGCGCAGGTCTACCTGGAGCTGGAGCGCCGCCTGCGCGCTGCCAACGCGATGGACTTCGACGACCTGCTCGTGCGCACGCTCGAGCTGCTGCGCACCCGCCCCGAGGTGCTCGACAAGTACCAGGAGCGCTTCCGCTACATTAGCGTCGACGAATATCAGGACACCAACCACGTCCAGTACGAGATCGCCAACCTGCTGGCCGCCAAGTACCAAAACCTCATGGTCGTGGGCGATGACGACCAGTCCATTTATAGCTGGCGTGGCGCCGACATCACCAATATCCTGGACTTTGAGAAGGACTTTAAAGACTGCAAGACCGTCAAGCTGGAGCAGAACTATCGCTCTACGGGTCACATCCTGAGCGCCGCCAATGCCGTTGTTCGCCACAACTCGCAGCGCAAGGACAAGCGCCTGTTTACGGCCGAGGGCGATGGTGAGAAGATCCAGGCCTTCCAGGCGAGCGATGAGCGCGACGAGGGCCGCTGGATTGCCGGCGAGATCGAAAAGCTGCACTCCAAGGGCACGAGTTACGACGACATCGCCGTGTTCTACCGCACCAACGCCCAGTCGCGCATTCTCGAAGATATGTTCCTGCGCGCGGGCGTGCCCTACAAGATCGTGGGCGGCACGCGATTCTTCGACCGTGCCGAGATCCGCGACGTCATGGCTTACCTCAAGATGATCGTGAACCCGGCCGACGAGATGAGCGTCAAGCGCGTCATCAACACGCCGCGCCGCGGCATCGGCTCCACCTCGATCCAAAAGATCGAGCAGCTGGCGCGCGACAACCGTTGCTCGTTCTTCCAAGCCTGCGAGATTGCGACGGCCGAGACGGGCATGTTTAGCGCCAAGGTGCGCAACGGCCTGTCGAGCTTTGTCTCGCTGGTGCGCGAGGGTCGCCGCATGAACGGCGAGCTCAAGGACGTCGTCGAGATGATCGTCGACAAGACGGGCCTGCTGCAGGCTTTCCGCGCCGAAGGCACCATGGAGTCCGAGAGCCGCGTCGAGAACATCCAGGAATTCCTGGGCGTCGCCGCCGAATTTGAAGAGACGCACGAGGATATCGAGGGTACGCTCGAGAGCTTAGAAGAGCTGCGTGCAGCCGGCGTTGCCGACGTGCCTGCCGGCGCCGAGCCCGAGCCCGTCGTGGTGAGCGCGCCCGCGCCCGAACCGGGGCCGTCCACCCCGGCATCCTCGTTTGAGGCGCTCGTTGGCGCCCGTGACGCCGCAGGTTCCAATCCGCTCGATAGCCTAGCCGCCCCGGCGCTCTCGCCGCAGGATGCTCTGGCCGCCGCCATCGCGGGCAACGCATATGCCGCGTCGACGGAGATGCCGGCGGGTGCCGTGCATGCCGACGAGATCGAGCGCACCTACGGTCCGCTCACCTGTAAGGCGCTGCCGGCGCTCATGGAGTGGCTGGCCCTGCGCTCCGACTTGGATTCCCTAGCCGGCGAGACGCATGCCATTACCATGATGACCATCCACTCCGCCAAGGGCCTGGAGTTCCCGGCGGTGTTCGTGGCCGGCATGGAGGAGGGTATCTTCCCGCACGTGCACGACTTTGGCGGCAGCGATGACCCGGGTAAGCTCGAGGAGGAGCGTCGCCTGGCCTACGTCGCCATCACGCGCGCCCGTAAGCGCCTGTTCTTGACCTATGCGGCCACGCGTCGCACCTACGGCTCGACCTCTGCCAACCCGCGTTCGCGCTTCCTCAACGAGATTCCGTTTGAGGATATCGAGTTTAGCGGTATCGGTTCTGCCGGCTTTGAAGGCACGGGCTGGGAGAAGCGCGGCGACCGTCACGGCACCTTTGGCTCGGGCATGGGCTCGGATATGTATGGCGGCAAGGTGTTCGGCTCGCATACGCGCTCGACCGGCGGTTCCGGTTCGCGCGGCGGATCGAGCTTTGACGATTTCTTTGGCGGCAGCAGCTACGGGACCGAACGCCATCGTGGGGTCTCGCCCGATGCCGGCCGTGTTGCCTCGACCTTTGGTTCGGGCGCGCCGCGAGCCAAAAAGCCGTCGTCCAAGGTGTCGCCGACGGTGGAGCGCAAGGTCGATCGCGCCAGCGCATCGCAGGACTTTGCCGCGGGCGATACCGTGAGCCACAAGACCTTTGGTACGGGTACCGTGATCTCGGTCGCCGGAGACATGATTGAGGTTCAATTCGAAAAGACCGGCCAGACCAAAAAGCTAATGAAGGGCTTCGCTCCGATCGTCAAGCTGTCGTGATCCTGGCGGACCTGGGCGGGCGTATAGGGCAACATCGCCTGCTCGGGCAGTCCTGCGCAAGACGGAGGCCACATTAAGTGGCCTCCTTTGCGTGCGGAACTCGCGATCGATGTTGCCCTATACGCCCGCCCAGGTCCTTGGGTAACGTTGCTGGACGAACGTCGCTTTGCTCGTTCGCTTTTTGATCTGGAGAGCCGGGTGGGCTGAATACTTAGACATGGCAAGGGGCTCCCCCGTTGAAGAACGGGGGAGCCCCTTGTTGCGTTTGGGTTGTTGGTGCGATCTAGAGGTGGCTGATGATCAGTTCCATCTTGCCTTCGAGGTCAATGGAGCTGACGGTGCTCGGAGCTAGCAGGTGGCTTCCCTTGTGGACGGGGTCGCCGCAGACGGTGCCTTCGCCGTCGATGACCGACAGGCACATGAAGGGCCAGCGCTGGTCGATGGTTTTGCTGCCGTCGACGCGCACGCGATCGACGGTGTAGCAGGGGTTGGACTCGAGCTCGGTTACGCCGTCCACCTCGGGCGCGGTCACCGTGCCGTCGGTCGGAGCCTGAGCATCAAAGTCGATGCAGTCGAGGCTCTGCTCAGTGTGCAGCGGGCGCAGGTTGCCGTCGGTGCCGGGACGGTCGTAGTCGTACAGACGATACGTCACGTCGCTCGACTGCTGCGTCTCCAAAATGAGCGTGCCGGTCTTGATGGCGTGCACGGTACCGGAATCAATCTGGAAAAAGTCGCCCTTGTGAATCGGCAACACGTTGAGCATGTCGTCCCAACGTCCTTCCTCGATCATTTGTGCGGCCTCGGCGCGGTCCTTGGCACGCTGGCCGACGATGATCGTGGCGTCGGGCTCGCAGTCCAGCACATACCAGCACTCGGTTTTGCCCAGGCTACCGTTCTCGTGCTCGGCAGCGTACTCGTCGTTGGGATGAATCTGGATCGAAAGGTCGTCCTTGGCGTCCAGAATCTTAATGAGCAGCGGGAACTCCTTGCCCTCGCAGTTGCCAAAGAGCTCGCGATGCTCGGCCCACAGCCACGACAGCGTGTGGCCGGCATACGGGCCCTCCGCAATCTGGCAGTCGCCGTTGGGGTGGGCCGAGATGGCCCAGCACTCACCGATGGGGCCATCGGGAATGTCGTAGCCAAATACGGTTTCGAGCTGGCGACCGCCCCAGATCTTCTCGTGGAAGATCGGCGTCAGCTTAATCAAATCGGACATGTTCATACCCCCATTGTGTTGCGCGGGCGCTGCACAAAACAGCTCAAAGCGAGCGCCCGGATGACTACAAAAACCTATGCCAACGTTACGTTGTGCAACTCAAAGCGGTCGCCAACGTTGCGCGAGACCGAATACTCAAAGGCGGCGCCGCTGTCCAAAAAGCCAATCTGGGTGAGCTCGAGCAGGGGAGAGCCAGGCTTGGTGTCCAAGCGCTCGGCTTCTTCCTCGGTTGCTGCCACGGCGCGAATGGTACGGTGGAAGCTCGAAATCTTCAGCCCACATTGCTCGCGGATGAAGTGGTAGACCGATCCGTACAGGTCCTTCTTTTTAAGGCCTGGAATCAGCTCGAGGGGCATGTAGGTGTACTCGATAACGATGGGCTTCTCATCGGCCTGACGCACGCGCACGATGTGATAGGCAAAGTCATCCTCGGCAATTCCCAGCTGGGCTGCGATGTCCGCTGGTGGATTAACAATCGAGAAATCGTAGACCACCGAGGTCACCTTCTCCCCGCGGTGCTCATACGAAAAGCCCTGGGCACGGTCGTTTTTGCCCTGGAAAAACGCCTGACCGGGAAGTCCCGCCGTGTCCTTAACGTAGGTACCCGATCCGCGTCGGCTGGTAATAAGACCTTCCTCGGTGATTTGCTCGATAGCTCGTTTGACGGTGATTTTGGAAACGCTATAGAGCTCGCAGAACTCAACGACGGTGGGAAGCTTGTCGCCCGGTTTAAGAGTGCCATCCTCGATGCTTCGACGAATATCTGCAGCTATCGCCTCGTATTTGGGAATCATTGAACCTCCTTTCCGACATATATCAATACGCAAGTAAGTATAACCCTTAACAAGGCACCCATATAACCTTTATCTAAGAAGCTCGAGAAAGAAAAAAGAAAAAGGCGCTTTACTTTTAGAATTAGAGCACTATAGTTTAAGCAACGAACGGAATCTTTCCGCAGAACAGGATCGACCGTTTGGGGACGGTTTTGTTTTGGCGGGTTGGATATCGGTATGACCGGTGCGCGCCCGCGCCGGATAACCTGCCAAAGCAAACCCGTCTCCAACCGGAAGCTCTAGAACACGAAAGCGAGGACTTTGATGGCACAGTATCAGCTGCCCAACGACTTCTTCTTTGGCGCTGCTATGTCCGGCCCGCAGACTGAGGGTCAGTGGAACCAGGGCGGCAAGCTCGAGAACCTGTGGGACACCTGGTCCATCCAGGATCTGGGCTCGTTCTACAACTGCGTTGGCTCTTACGCCGGCAATGACTTTATGGCCAAGTACCAGGAAGACCTTCGCATTTTGAAGGACTTGGGCCTGGATACCTATCGCACTTCCATCCAGTGGAGCCGTCTGCTCGATGCCGACGGCAACCTCAACGAGGAAGGCGCCGCGTGGTATCACGAGTTGTTCCGCGCCTCTCGCGAAGCCGGCCTGGAGCCGTTTGTCAACTTGTACCACTTTGACATGCCCACCTACCTTTTTAACCGTGGCGGCTGGGAGAGCCGTGAGGTTGTCGAGGCTTACGCACATTACGCCGACGTCGCCTTCCACGAGTTTGGCCAGGAGATCAAGTACTGGTTCACCTTTAACGAGCCCATCGTCGAGCCCGAGCAGCGCTATCAGGAGGGCGTGTGGTTCCCGCAGCTCCACGACTTTAGCCGCGCTCGCACCGTGCAGTATCACATCTCGCTGGCACATGCGCTGGCCGTGGCCAACTACCGTCGCGCCTATGACGAGGGCGCCGTTCGCAGCGATGCCAAGATCGGCATGATCAACTGCTTTACCCCGGTCTACACCAAGGAGAACCCCAGCGAGGCGGACCTCGAGGCTGTGCGTATGACCAGCGGCATCAACAACCGCTGGTGGCTCGACCTCATTACCAAGGGCGAGTTTCCCGCCGACGTGCTCGACAGCCTGGCCGAGGGCGGCGTTAAGCTTCCGTTCCGTGCCGGCGACCAAGAGATTCTTAAGCAGGGTGTTGTCGACTGGCTCGGTTGCAACTACTACCACCCCACGCGCGTTCAGGCGCCGGCGAGCAAGATCGACCAGTACGGTCTGCCGCACTTTGCCGACGAGTACGTGTGGCCCGACGCCGTTATGAACGAGAGCCGCGGCTGGGAGATCTACCCGCAGGGCCTCTACGACTTTGGCATGGACTGCGCTAAGAACTACCCCGATCTTGAGTGGTTCGTTTCCGAGAACGGCATCGGCATCATGGACGAATACAAGAACCGAGACGCCGAAGGAACCATCCAGGATGACTACCGCGTCGACTTTGTGCGCCAGCACCTGGAGTGGGTTGCCAAGGCAATTGCCGAGGGCGCCAAGTGCCGTGGATACCATTATTGGGCCGTCATCGATAACTGGTCTTGGGCGAATGCCTTTAAGAACCGTTACGGTTTTGTCGAGGTCGACCTTATGGACGGCTACAAGCGCCGCCTTAAGAAGTCGGCAGCTTGGCTCAAGCAGGTCGCCACGACTCACGTGGTTGATTAGCGAACGGGCGAACGCCCAGACCGCGCGCCGCTGCGCGCAACACATGGCACATCTGGTGGCAGAGGGCGACAGACCACCGTGCGCATAGGAAAAGGCCGGATTTGAAAGTTAGGAGCAATCATGGCCAGTGACAACGGAAAGAGCTTCCTCGACAAGTTTGCCGAGGTCTCTGCGAAGGTGGGAAACCAGGTTCACCTGCGTTCCCTGCGTGACGCCTTCGCGACCATCACGCCGCTCTATATCCTTGCGGGTATCGCGGTTCTTATTAACAACGTTGTGTTCCCTCTGTTCCCGCTCGATGCGGCGGGCCTTGCCAACCTTCAGACGTGGGGTTCGGCAATTACGCTGGGCACCCTCAACGTCTCTGCCATTATCTTGGCCGGATTGATTGGCTACAGCCTCGCTAAGAACAAGCGTTTCGATAACCCGCTCGCTTGCGTGGTCGTCGCTATCTCTGCTTTCGTCATCATGATGCCGCAGCAGATCACCGCCTCGCTTGCCGCCACGAGCCCGCTGCTCACCGACAAGATCACCTCCGCCGAGGTCACGGGCGCCCTTTCGACTGCCAACACCGGCACCAACGGTCTGTTCTCGGCTATTATCATCGCCCTGCTTTCCGTCTCGCTCTTCATCAAGATTTCTGGCGTCGAGAAGCTCAAGGTTAAGCTGGGCGAGGGCGTGCCTCCCGCGGTCTCCAACTCCTTCAACGTCATGATCCCGATGCTGCTCAACCTCGCGATCTTCGCTCTTGCCGCAGCCCTGCTCGCCGTGTGCGCCGGCACCGATCTGTGCACCATCATCTCCACGTGCATCTCCAACCCGCTCAAGAGCATCATGAACGCCGGTCCGTGGGCTGTTATCCTCATCTACACCCTTGCTAACCTGCTGTTCTGCGTCGGTATTCACCAGTCCACCATCTCTGGCGCTACCGTCGAGCCGATCCTGACCATGCTCATCGTCGACAACATGGCTACCTTTGCCGCCGGTGGCACCATCCAGCCCGATCACTACATGAACATGCAGATCGTTAACAGCTTCGCCCTCATCGGCGGCTCGGGCTGCACCCTCATGCTTCTGCTCGACACGCTCCTGTTCTCCAAGAACAAGGCTTCCGAGACCGTTTCCAAGATGGCTATCCTGCCTGGTCTGTTCAACATCAACGAGCCGGTTATCTACGGTTACCCCATCGTGTACAACCTGCCGCTCATGATCCCGTTCGTCCTTCTTCCCGATCTGTTCATCGGCGTCACCTATGGCCTTACCTGCGCAGGCATCATCAGCCCCTGCATCGCCCAGGTGCCCTGGACTATGCCTCCCGTCATCAATGCCCTGCTCGCTACGGGCTTTGACTGGCGCGCCGGCGTGTGGCAGGCTCTCGAGATTGTCATTGGCATGGCCGTCTACCTGCCCTTTATGAAGATTTCCGAGAAGGCAATCGCCAAGCAGGAGGCTCTCGCCGAGTAGAACGCCTAACGTTCGTCCCTTTCACCTTTGCGGGCGCCGGTACGCGGTGCCGGTGCCCGCAGCTCTCTCCCTTGTGTAAAGATGCAGGGGGTGGGCACAATAGCCGCAAGGAATAAAACCAGTTGTCGTCTGCGCGCCGCGCAGTTATAAGGAGGAAACCATGAAGAAGATCATGCTCTGCTGCAATGCCGGTATGTCCACGAGCCTGCTGGTCCAGAAGATGCAGGCCGAGGTTGCAAACCGTGGTCTGGATATTGAGGTCGAGGCTCGTCCCATGAACGAGGCCCACGATCACCTGGACGAGTGCGACATGTTGCTGCTTGGCCCGCAGATCGGCTACACCAAGGGCGATTTTGAGAAGGAGGCCGCCGGTCGTTTCCCGGTCGAGGTTATCAACATGGTCGACTACGGCCGCATGAACGCTGCCGGCATCATCGACCACTGCGTCAGCGTGATGGGCTAGGTGCTCTGCATGGAGGATATGAACGAACTGCAGATGACCTGCTTTGAGATCATCAGCTACGTCGGTACCGCCAAGAGCATGTACATCAATGCCGTGCAAAAGGCCAAGGAGGGCGATTTTGACGCCGCCGAGGAGCTTATCAAGCAGGGCGACGAGGCCTATAACGGTGGCCACGATGTTCACATGGGGCTTCTGAAGAAGGAGGCCAACGGCGAGCGTAACGGCGAGGCCCCGTTGATTCTGCTGCATGCCGAGGACCAGATGGCCGGCACCGAGACCATGCGCGTCATGGCGACGGAACTCATCGAGGTTCACAAGCAGCTGCAGGCACTTCAGGCCTAGTCGGCGTTATCGTCGCGATGGACCGTGCGGTCCAACAGACAACACAGTCCCTTTGACGGGCGCCGGGAGTCTCCGCCTCCCGGCGCCTTTATATTTGGGGAAGGTCTTGCGCGACCTATTAAGCGACCATTCGCGTTTCCCCAGATAAAGCCTGCCAAAACAAACCTGTCCCTTTTTGGTAGGTTTTTGCCTTGGGAGCGGTACCATACAGGCAATGTTTAAACGAGAAAGGTGGGCTCTCATGGAACCTAAGCAGTACTACATCGGCATTGACGTTGGCGGCACTTCGGTTAAGGAGGGCCTGTTCGACGAGGACGGAAACCTGCTTGCCAAGGCCAGCGTGCCCACGCCTCCCATCGTTGACGCTGCGGGCTTTGCCGCGGTGACCGAGGCTATCGACCAGGTGGTCGCCAAGGCGCAGATTCCGCGTGCCTTTGTGGCAGGCATTGGCCTGGCCGTTCCGTGCCCCATCCCGGCGTCGGGCGATGCCAAGGTCAAGGCCAACATTGCCATTAACCTGCCCGAGCTGAGGATTGCCATTCAAAAGCACTGCCCCGACGCGGTCGTTAAGTACGAGAACGATGCCAACGCCGCTGCTATGGGCGAGGCCTGGCTCGGCTCTGCCAAGGGCGTGCAGAACGTGGTGATGGTCACCATCGGTACCGGTGTGGGCGGCGGCGTTATCGTTAACGGCGACGTGGTATCGGGCGTTGTGGGCGCCGGCGGCGAGATTGGCCACATGTGCCTGAACCCGGCCGAGGAGCGCACCTGCGGCTGTGGCGGCCATGGCCACCTAGAGCAGTATTCCAGTGCCACCGGCGTGGTGAGCAATTACCTGGCCGAGTGCAAGAAGGCGGGCGTCGACCCCATCGAACTCACCGGCCCCTCCGATTCCAAGGACGTGTTCCAGGCCTGCCGCGAGGGCGACAAGCTCGCGCTGGCCGCGGCCGACACCATGGCCGACTATCTCGGTCGTGCTCTGGCACTTATCGCCAACGTGGTCGACCCCGAGATGTTCCTGATCGGTGGCGGCGCCTCCGCCTCGGCCGATGTCTACCTCGACAAGGCTCGCGAGTACTTCCAGCGCTACGCGCTCTCTGCCTCGCGCGAGACGCCCATTAAGGTCGCTTCGCTCGGAAACGACGCCGGCATCATCGGTGCCGCCTACGTAGCTCTGCGCGCCGCCGGCAAATAGCTGGTGCAAAGGGGGCAGACTTCGCTCCAACACTTGCCCCAAAATATGCCGTGGCCCTTCCGTCTGCGAAGGCTCGGCATCGGCGTGCTACCATAGCTACGTCCAAGTACACATATCAAGTGGAGGATATCCATGGCAAACGTTCTTGTCTTTGGTCACCAGAACCCCGATAACGACGCCATCATGAGCGCCGTCGTCCTGTCCCAGCTGCTCAACCAGGTTGAGTATGCCGGCAACACCTACGAGGCCTGCGCCCTTGGTCAGCTTCCGGCCGAGTCCGCCAAGCTGCTCGCCGACGCCGGCATCGCCGAGCCCCGCGTGATCGAGTCCGTCGAGGCCGGTCAGCTCGTCGTCCTCACCGACCATAACGAGTCTGCCCAGTCCGTCGCCGGCCTTAAGGACGCCACGGTCTTTGGCGTCGTCGATCATCACCGCATCGGCGACTTCGAGACCGCCGGCCCGCTGCACTACATCTGCCTGCCCTGGGGCTCCAGCTGCACCATCGTCACCAAGCTCGCCGACGTGCTCGGCGTTGAGCTTTCCGACGTCCAGGCCAAGTTGCTGCTCTCGGCCATGATGACCGATACGCTCATGCTCAAGAGCCCCACCACCACCGATGTCGACCGCGCCGTCGCCGCCAAGCTCGGCGAGCAGGTGGGCGTCGACCCGGTCAAGTTTGGCATGGAGGTCTTCCTCACCCGTCCGTCCGGCTCCTTCACCGCAGCCGAGATGGTCGGCAACGACATCAAGATGTTCGAGCCCGCCGGCAAGAAGCTGCTCATCGGCCAGTACGAGACCGTCGACAAGACCCGTGCACTCGGCATGATCGACGAGATTCGCGAGGCCATGCGCGCCTACGCCGCCGAGAAGGGTGCTGACGGCATTGTCCTGTGCATCACCGACATCATGGAGGAGGGCTCGCAGGTCCTGCTCGAGGGCGAGACCGAGGCTGCTCAGAAGGGCCTGGGCATTGCCGACGAGCACGACGGCGTCTGGATGCCGGGCGTCCTCTCCCGTAAGAAGCAGGTCGCTGCCCCCATTATGGCCGCCTGCTAGGTTTAGTTGACCAAACGCCACGACCGGATCGCGGACGCCCCGCGCTCCGGTCGTTTTTTGTGCACGGCACCGCGTCGTCTCTTGGACAGGCGTGCCCGTGCCGTTGGGCAAATAATGTTCAACCTGTGGTTCCGCTTTTCGGCCACGCCTGCGTGCTTGTCGTGCAGGGTAGGCTAGATGCAAGCGTAATACGTTAGAGCGCGGCGCCGCCACTTGGGCGGGCCGTGCTTTTTTAAGACGGGAGCTTTCCCGTGAAAGGAGCCGCCCATGGCAGCAACTGAGCAGCTGTTCAACGTCCGTGAGCGCAAGCGCTTTGAACGTCACGACATTTGGGAGCGCATCGCCGAGAACGGCACGATTTCCGCCGCCGTCATGGTCTTCGCCGCCATCGCCGCCGTCATTTGCGCCAATACCGATGCCTACGAGGCCATCCATCACTTTTTGGAGACCCCGCTGTATGTGGGTCTGGGCAACCTTACGGCCGGTCTCACCGTTGAGCTTTTCGTCAACGACTTCCTCATGGCGATCTTCTTTTTGCTGGTGGGCATTGAGCTTAAGTACGAGATGACGGTCGGCGAGCTCAAGAACCCGCGTCAGGCCATGCTTCCCATGCTGGCGGCCGTGGGCGGCGTCGTCGTTCCCGCCTGCATTTACCTGATCTTTAACCATGCCGGCGCCTGCAACGGCTGGGCCATCCCCATGGCAACCGATATTGCCTTCGCGTTGGGCGTGCTGTCGCTTTTGGGCAACCGCGTGCCCAACGGCGTGCGCGTGTTCTTCTCGACGCTCGCCATCGCCGACGACCTCATCTCCATCGCCGCCATCGCCATCTTCTACGGTCAGAGCCCCAATCCGTTTTGGTTGGGCGCCGCCGCGCTGGTGACCTGCGCGCTCGTGTGGCTCAACAAGACGCAGCATTACCGCCTTGCCCCGTATTCGGTACTGGGTCTGCTGTTGTGGTTCTGCATGTTTAAGAGCGGTGTGCATGCCACGCTCGCCGGCGTCATCTTGGCCTTTACCATCCCGGCCAAGTGCGGCGTCAAGCTCGATAGCCTCACCGATTGGTTGGGCGAGTGCCTGCCGTTGCTCGATGATCGATACGACGACGAGGCGCATATCCTGGGCCAGCACGACTTTACCGTCTCGACCACCAAGGTCGAGCGCGTCATGCACCGCGTGACCCCGCCGCTTATCCGCATGGAGCGTCTGATCTCCACGCCGGTCAACTTTGTGATTCTGCCGATCTTTGCGTTCGTGAACGCACAGGTTCGCCTAGTGGGTGTGGATATGAGCACGTTGCTCACCGACCCGGTGACGCTCGGCGTGTACTTTGGCATGCTGCTGGGCAAGCCGATCGGCATCTTTGGCATGACGTTCGCCCTGGTTAAGTTTAGGGTCTGCGAGCTGCCGCACAATGTCAACTGGCACATGATTGCCGGTGTGGGCATTCTGGGCGGCATTGGCTTTACGATGTCGATTCTCATCAGCGGCCTTGCCTTCCCGACGGCCCAGTTTGAGGTTCTGGCCGCCAAGGCCGCTATTCTCGCCGGCTCTGTCACCGCGGCCGTACTTGGCATGATCTACATGAGTGTGATCTGCAAGCACCCCGCGCCCAAGAACGAGTAAGAGCACATACAAGTTTGAAAACGCCGCCTGTGAACACCATCACAGGCGGCGTTTTAGTCATTCGGGACGTTCTTAAATGACCAGGTTATTCCACGGTGCCGTAGACGGCGCCCCAGCCGTGGGCGGCCAAGGCGGAGTTGAGCTGGTCGCAAAGTGACTGGCGGTCGTAATAGCCGGGCGGTAGCAGGTTGACGATTTCCATGAGATCGGGCGCCAGGTCCAAGATTTCGGCCTGTACGATCAGATCCAGGCGGTCGATGGCGTGGCGGTCGTAAAACAGCCCGTCGACCAGGCGCTGCAGGTCGCCGAATTCCTCGGCCTGGAACGATCCGTACTCCATAGTGCCTCCTTGAGCGCTCCACGCCGGCATGCGCGGCGATTCGTAATTCATTGCGATGGACTTAATCTATCACGGCTTCATAACGTTGCGACGGTGGCGGTCTATACTTAGAAGAATTGCAACGTACCGCTTCGTGAAAGGTCGCACCCATGCAGACGATCTACCAGAAGATGGAAACCACCGAACTCGATGCCGCCATCGAGGCGCTCAAAGCCGAGGTCGCCGAGGTCAAGGCCAAGGGCCTGGCGCTCGACATGGCCCGCGGCAAGCCGTCGCCCTCCCAGGTGGACATCTCTCGACCCATGCTCGATATTCTCAATGCCGACGCCGATCTGCACGACGGCAACGTCGACTGCTCCAACTACGGCTGCTTTGAGGGCATTCCCTCGGCACGCAAGCTGGCGGGGGAGTTCCTGGGTTGCCCTGCCGAGCAGACGCTCGTACTGGGTTCGTCGAGCCTTCTGATCGAGCACGATATCGCCGGCATGTTTTGGCGCTGCGGCTCGTGCGGCAGCGAGCCCTGGGAGGCTTACGAGGCCGCGCACGACGGCAAGAAGGTCAAATTCCTGTGCCCTGTTCCCGGCTACGACCGTCACTTTGGCATCACCGCCGACCTGGGCATCGAGAACGTTCCCGTCGCGATGACCGACAATGGTCCCGACATGGACGAGATCGAGTGCCTCGTTGCCGCCGACGATTCCATCAAGGGTATCTGGTGCGTGCCCAAGTATTCCAACCCCACGGGCATCACCTTTAGCGAGGACACCGTGCGTCGCCTGGTCGAGATGCCCACGGCCGCGCCCGATTTCCGCATCTTCTGGGACAACGCCTACTGCGTGCACGACCTGTACGACGAGACCGACGAGCTCGCAAACATCTTTGACCTCGCTCGCGCGGCGGGCACCGAGGACCGCGTGGTGGCCTTTGCCTCGACGTCCAAGATCACCTTCCCGGGCGCCGGCATCGGCTTTATCGGTGCGAGCCCCGCGGTTATCGCGGAGTTCTCCAAGCGTCTGAAGGCCGGCCTTATCAGCGCCGACAAGCTCAACCAGCTGCGTCACGTGCGCTTCCTTCCCACCATCGAGGCGGTCAAGGAGCACATGAAAAAGCATGCCGAGTTCTTGCGCCCACGCTTTGAGGCCGTCGAGCGCAAGCTCACCGAGGGTTTGGGCGACACGGGCTGCGCCACTTGGACGCATCCCCGCGGCGGCTACTTTGTGAGCTTTGATGGTCCCGAGGGCTCGGCCCAAAAGGTCGCAGCGCTTTGTGCCGACCTGGGCGTCAAGCTCACGCCGGCTGGTGCTACCTGGCCTTATGGCAAGGATTCGCGCGACACCAACATCCGCATCGCGCCGAGCTATCCCACGGTCGATGACCTGGAGGCCGCGCTCGACGTGCTGGTGCTGGCCGTTAAGCTTGTCGCTGCCGAGCTTGCTCGTGCCGAGCGCGCCTAACGCCTAGGGCCCCGCAAGTCCGCGCCCAGTACTATCCGCACTTTCGATACGTAAAGGAGCGTATACATGGATTTGGGTATTTCCACCAACCCCACGCCAGAGCTCTACACCATTAAGGTAACCGGCGAGATCGATATCTCTAACGCCGATAGCCTGCGCAATGCCATCGACCTGGCGCTCGAGCAGCCCACCGAGGCCGTTGAGCTCGATTTTGCCCAGGTGAGCTACATCGATTCGACGGGCATTGGCGTGCTCGTGGGCGCCGCGCACCACGCGGTCGACCACGGCAAGCGCTTTAGCTGCACCAATGTGCAGCCCCCGGTGATGCGCGTGGTCCAGCTGTTGGGTGTCGACCAGGAGATTTCGATCACCGCTGCATAATCTTTGCCCCCAAAAGGGCGTGTCGTTTGGCATATGTTTGTGATGCGCTCGGACGTTTTGGCGCCCGGGCGCTATACTTGACCGAATGAATAGACGAGTTCCGGCCGAATGGCGCGGTGCGGGCTCGACTCACATCGAGCCTTGGAGGTATGTGTGTTTGGTATTGGAGAGGGTGAGCTCGCGATCATCGTGGTCTTCGGCTTTTTGCTGTTTGGCCCGGATAAGCTCCCACAGATGGGCCGTACGATCGGCCGTGCTATCCGTCAGTTCCGCGAGACGCAGGAAAAGATGACGGCCGTTGTTCAGTCCGAGATAATCGATCCGGTGAGCGAGGCCGCGTCGGCCCCGGTCAAGCCCAAGAAGGCTGCCGTCGATGACGATTCCGATGCGGACGAGGATGCCGCCGAGACGGCAGCGCCCGCCAAGAAGGAGACCTTTGCCGAGCGTCGCGCCCGTCTTGCTGCCGAGAAGGCCGCGAGCGAGGGTGCCGCCGAGGGCGAGGGTGCTGCTGAGGAGTCCGAGGCCGAGGGCGCCGAGCCTGTCGCTGCCGCCGAGCCTGTCGTCGAGCCTGAGCCTGCTGCAGAGCCGGAGCCCGAGCCGGCAGAGCCCACGACGGCCGATCTCTACGCCCGTCGTCCCCGCAAGCGCAAGGCCGTCGTCGACCAGCTCGCTCGCGAGCTCGAGGCCGAGGACGACGCCGCTGCCCCGAAGGGAGGCGATGAGTAATGCCTATCGGACCTGCGCGTATGCCGCTCTTCGATCACCTGGGAGAGCTCCGTCGCCGCCTGACCATCGTGGTCGTCTCGGTGTTTGCCGCAGCTATCGTGCTGTATTTCGCCACGCCTGTTGTGCTCGACATCCTGAAAGATCCCATCCGCTCCTTTGTGCCGGATGGTAAGTTCTACATCACCACCACGCTCGGCGGCTTTGGCTTGCGCTTCTCGCTGGCCATCAAGATGGCCGCGGTCATGTGCACGCCCATGATCATCTGGCAGATTCTGGCATTTTTTCTGCCGGCGCTTCGTCCCAACGAGCGCAAGTGGGTCGTGCCCACGGTGCTCGCCTCGACGGTGCTGTTCTTCCTGGGCGCCATTTTCTGCTACTTCATCATTATCCCGGCAGGCTTTGAGTGGCTTATCGGCGAGACCTCGGCCGTCGCCACGGCGTGGCCCGATCTGGAGAACTATGTCAACATGGAGCTGCTCTTTATGTTTGGCTTTGGTGTGGCGTTTGAGCTGCCGCTCATCATCTTCTACCTTTCCGTCTTCCATATTGTGTCCTATGCGGCCTTCCGCAGTGCCTGGCGTTATGTATACGTTGGCCTGCTTGTGGGCTCGGCTGTGATCACGCCCGACGGCTCGCCCGTTACGCTGGGCCTCATGTATGGCGCCCTGCTCTCGCTCTACGAGATTTCGCTCGCTATTGCCCGTGTGGTCATTACCGCGCGCGAGGGCAAGGAGGGCTTGTTCGTGAGTCGTCTGGACTTGTTCTCGGACGATGAGGACGACGAGGAGTAAATCGGTATGCACGAGGTTGGCATTGTCAACGGCATACTCGATACAGTGATTCGCGCGGCGCGTGGGGCGGGGGCCTCGCGCGCCGTTTTGGTAACGCTGCGTATCGGGGATATGACCGAGGTCGTGCGCGAGGCGCTCGACTTTGCGTGGGAGACGTTTCGCGACGAGGACCTGCTCACGTGCGGCTGCGAGCTTGCCGTGGAGGAAGTCCATCCACAAAGCGAGTGCCTGGACTGCGGCGAGGTCTTCGACCATGATCGCTTCCACTGTCGCTGCCCCCAATGTGGCGGCGCCAACGTGCGCCTGTTGCACGGCCGCGAGCTCGACATCGCCAGTATCGAAATCGAAACCCCCGACGATTAGCCCACCAGCCACCTGGGGACGGGGTATAAAGGGGCCAAAGTAAGGAGTGCCAAGTATGGCTGAGAAAACGATTGATATCGCGTCGCCGATCCTGTCGCGCAATGAGCGCCTGGCAGATCAGCTGCGTCAGCGATTTAAAGAGACAAACACCTATGTGATCAATGTGCTGTCGAGCCCCGGCTCGGGCAAAACCACTACGATTCTGGGCACCAACGAGCGCCTGCGCGACAAGGCCGGCTTGCGCTGCGCCGTCATCGAGGGCGATATCGCCTCGGACGTCGACGCCATCACCATGAAGGAAGCCGGCATGCCCGCCATCCAGATCAACACGGGCGGCCTGTGCCACCTCGAGGGCAACATGATCATGGAGGCCGTTGACGCGTTCGACCAGGCTGTGGGTCTGGAAAACATCGACGTCATCTTTATCGAAAACGTGGGTAACCTGGTCTGCCCAGTCGACTTTGACCTGGGCGAAAACCTGTCCATCATGATTCTCTCGGTGCCCGAGGGCGACGACAAGCCCATCAAGTACCCGGGCATCTTCCAGCACGCCGGCGCACAGCTGCTCAACAAGGTCGATGTGGCCCCGGCTTTCGATTTTGACATGGATAGGTATACTAAGACACTCGATGACCTCAATCCGCAGGCGCCGCGGTTTGCCGTGAGCGCGCGCAAGGGCGAGGGCATGGATGCCTGGTGCGATTGGCTCATCGGGCAGATTGAGCAAGCAAGGGCGTAAGTCGGCCGCCATACGGGCGGGCGTAGCCGCAGAGATACGAGATAGGAGCCTCTTTTGAAGCTCATCATCGCCGAGAAAAACGACGCCGCGCGTCAGATCGCCGAGCGTCTGTCCACGGGTAAGCCCAAAAAGGACAAGGTGTACAACACCGCCATCTACCGTTTTGAGTGGAAGGGCGAGGAGTGCGTGACGATCGGCCTTGCCGGTCACATCCTCGCGCCCGATTTTTGTGACAGCGTGCTGTTCGATAAAAAGCTGGGCTGGTATTCGGTCACCGAGGACGGCGAGATGCTGCCGGCCGACATGCCCGATGGCCTGGCTCGTCCGCCGTACGACACCAAGCGTAAGCCGTTCCTTGCCGACGGTATTTCCATCAAGGGCTGGAAGCTCGAGAGTCTGCCCTATCTTACCTGGGCGCCCGTCATTAAACTACCGGCTGAGAAGGAGCTCATTCGTTCGCTCAAGAACCTTGCCAAGAAGTCCGACAGCGTCATCATCGCCACGGACTTCGATCGCGAGGGCGAGCTGATCGGTTCGGACGCCCTCAACAAGGTGCGCGAGGTTGCGCCCGACCTGCCGGTCGCCCGCGCCCAGTATTCTTCGTTTACCAAGGCCGAGATCACGCAGGCCTTCGATAACCTCGTCTCGCTCGACCAGAACCTGGCCGACGCCGGCGAGAGCCGTCAGCACATCGACCTCATCTGGGGTGCGGTGCTCACGCGTTACCTGACGCTTGCCAAGTTTGGCGGCTTTGGTAACGTGCGCTCTGCCGGCCGCGTGCAGACGCCGACGCTTGCCCTGGTGGTCGAGCGCGAGCGCGAGCGCATGGCGTTTGTGCCCGAGGACTATTGGCAGATCCGCGGTATGGGTGCCGCGCAGGGTGCTGCCGAGGACGATCGCTTTAAGATCGCGCACAAGACGGCACGCTTTACCGACAAGGACGCTGCCGAGACGGCGTACGGCCATGTTGACGGCGCTACGACGGCAACCGTCGCCGCGGTGACCAAGCGCTCGCGCAAGCAGCAGCCGCCCACGCCGTTTGCGACCACCTCGCTGCAGGCTGCCGCCGCGGCCGAGGGCATCTCGCCTGCGCGTACCATGCGCATCGCCGAGTCCCTCTACATGGCGGGCCTCATCAGCTACCCGCGTGTCGACAACACCGTGTACCCTGCGACGCTCGACCTGGGCGCCGTGGTGAGCGACCTGGCAAAGATCAACCCGGCGCTGGCGCCCGTATGCAAAAAGGTCCTCGCCGGCCCCATGAAGCCCACGCGCGGCAAAGTCGAGACCACCGACCACCCGCCTATCTATCCCACGGGCGAGGGCGATCCGTCCACGCTCGACGGTGGCCAGCGCAAGCTCTACGACCTCATCGCCCGTCGCTTCCTGGCAACGCTTATGGGTCCCGCGACCATCGAAAACACCAAGCTCGAGCTTGATGTGAACGGTGAGCCGTTCGTGGCTTCGGGCGATGTGCTCGTGACTCCGGGTTTCCGCGAGGCATACCCGTACGGACTCAAGCGCGACGAGCAGATGCCGCCGCTGGAGCAGGGCGATACGGTTGATGTGTTCGACATTAAGCTCGAGGCCAAGCAGACCGAGCCGCCCGCACGCTACAGCCAGGGTAAACTCGTGCAGGAGATGGAAAAGCGCGGCTTGGGCACCAAGTCCACGCGCGCGAGCATCATCGAGCGCCTGTACGCCGTGCGCTACCTCAAAAACGATCCCGTGGAGCCGAGTCAGCTGGGCATCGCCATCATCGATGCGCTGACGCAGTTTGCCCCGCGCATCACGAGCCCCGATATGACCAGCGAGCTCGACGGCGACATGACCCGCGTCGAGCGCGGCGAGGACACCGAAGAGCATGTCGTGACGCACTCGCGCGCACTGCTGGCCGGCGTGCTCGACGAGCTGCTCAAGCATACGCAGGAGCTGGGCGACGCTATCAGCGACGCCGTCACGGCCGATGCACGCGTGGGCGCCTGTCCCAAGTGCGGCAAGGACCTGGTTATGAAGACGAGCGCCAAGACCCGCGGCAGCTTTATCGGCTGCATGGGATGGCCCGACTGCGATGTGACCTATCCGGTGCCGAGCGGCGTCAAGGTGAGCCCGCTCGAGGGCGAGGCGGCCGTGTGCCCCGAGTGCGGCGCGCCGCGCATTAAGTGTCAGCCGTTCCGCCAAAAGGCTTTCGAGATTTGCGTGAACCCCACATGCCCCACCAACTACGAGCCCGACCTTAAGGTGGGCGAGTGCAAGGTGTGTGCCGAGGCCGGACGCCATGGCGATCTGATTGCACACAAGAGCGAGAAGAGCGGCAAGCGCTTTATCCGCTGCACCAACTATGACGATTGCGGCGTGAGCTATCCGCTGCCGGCGCGTGGCAAACTCGAAGCGACGGGCGAGACCTGTCCCGAGTGCGGCGCCCCCATCGTGGTGGTCAACACGGCGCGCGGTCCGTGGCGCATCTGCGTGAACATGGACTGCCCGACCAAGGAGAAGAAGCCCGCCCGCGGCCGCAAGACTGCGACCAAGGCGAGCGCGGCGAAGAAGACCACGGCGGCAAAGAAGACCACGGCTAAGAAAGCCACTGCCGCCAAGAAGACGACCGCGAAGAAGTCGACCACCAAAAAGACCGCTGCCGACAAGTAGCCGCACGGTCGAAACATCGCCTAAAACAAAAACGAGCGAGGGTCCCATGATCCTCGCTCGTTTTTTATCTGGCAGTTAGGGACGTTCCTTTTCGGCCGGCAGTTTAGGAACGTCCCTAACTGCCGGCTCGGGAACGACAAAGCGCTAGTTCACTTCGACGGGTTTGGCGCCGGGGTAGCGCTCCTCAAAGTCTAGGCGGTACTTATTGTCATTGGTGCCCGCCACGTTGTCGCGCGACAGCGGCGCCACGATCTCATTCTTGTGATCCGCAGGCTTGGTGTATTTCAGGTTGATCTCCCAGGCATCACAGATTGCGTCAATGCGGTGATCCAGGTCGTCATACAGGGCAACGATGTCTTTCCAGGAACTGTAGTTCTTAGAGCTCGTCGGGACGTCCAGGTCCTCGACGATGTCGTAATACTGCTCGATGGTGTCCTCTGTGCGCTCGGCGACGTCGGCGAGATTTTGACGGGTGGTGCGATCTTCTTCCAGATAGCTGCCGTTGAAGTTCTGCGCGCAGCCACGGACGTAGTTGTCGAGGTCTTCGAGCAAGTCGTAGTATTCGCTCAGTCGGCGGTAGAGGTTCTGCTCGGAGAGCGTTGCTTCGCCGCCATCTTCGTCGTCATCGTCATCATCGTCGTACAGGCTGTTGGGATCGCCGAGAGGCTTTAGGTCATCGTCGTCGACGTCATGGTGCAGCTTAGCTACCTCGGCAGTCGTCTGCGTGGCGGCGTTGTCGAAAGGCTTGATCACAAAGAAAACGACCAGGGCGATGATGATTGCCACCAGCACAACGATAACGGCGATAAGCGGCCCGGTGCCGCTCTTTTTGGGGGCGGGGGTCTGTGGCGAAGCGGGCGCGTATGCGGGAGCCGGCTCCTGTTGGGACGAGCCGCTCGCGACGGGTATGCGCTGCGTGGTCTCGACGGCCGCGGGGCCTGCGGCGGGGTCGGGGCGATAGGCGAGGGGGTCGTCCGCCTTGGCTTGCGGCGTATCGAGGGAACCGGTCTGCTCGAAAGCGGGCTGGCTATCGCTCGCGGTTGTTTGCTCAACGGGTGCACCGCACGAGGTGCAGAACTTGGCATTATCTGCAAGAAGCTTGCCGCACGAGGCGCAATACCGAGACATTGCCACTCCTTTCGCCACATTTCAATGCAATACGACGATTATACCCAGCGCCCAAAAATCCCCATCATAAGTTGCGGTGAAATAGGGACTGTTTGGCGATCTCAGAGCTTCAATCAGTCCCTATTTCACCGCAACTTTGGAAAGGCACCTTTAGCCATTGGGGACGCGCCGAGCACTGGGGTATCATGGCTTGGTTGGTATATCTGCATTTACGCGCCTTGTAGGAAGGGGCTGCGCTCATGGCTTTTGAGCCCGCTCAACATAGCTTTATCACGCTCGAGGGCGTCGATGGCGCCGGCAAGTCCACGCAGGCGCGTCTGCTTGCCCGCGCGCTCGAGCTCGCTGGCTACCAGGTTGTGAGCCTGCGCGAGCCGGGCGGCACCGCCATTAGCGAAAAGATCCGCGCTCTGCTGCTCGACCCCGCCAACACGGCGATGGGCGACACCTGCGAGTTGCTGCTCTACGAGGCAGCGCGTGCCCAGCTGGTGCACGAGGTCATAGCTCCCGCCCTCGCTGCCGGCAAGGTGGTCCTGTGCGACCGTTTCTACGATTCCACGACCTGCTACCAGGCGTTTGCCGATGGCCTCGATCGCCAGATGGTGCGCGATGCCAACAACCTGGCCGTCGCGGGGACGCACCCGGCGCTCACGCTCGTCTACCACATCACGCCCGAGCAGGCGGCGCTACGCATGGCAGCCCGTGGCGCGGCGGATCGCATGGAGGCAAAGGGCATGGCATTCCAAGAGCGTGTTTACCAGGGATTTTGCGCCATTGCTGCCGAGGAGCCAAATCGCGTAAAGCTCATCGACGCCACCGCGCCCATCGAGGAAGTCTTCGAGAAGACGGTCGAGCAGGTTCGCGCGTACGGTCTCGACATTCCGCAAGACGCTGTCGCCGCCGCGCTTGCCAAGGAGGCCGAGTAACATGGCCCCCGCTCAGGCAAGCCTGCTGGCCAAGCTCGACACCCAACAGCGCGTGCGCGACTTTTTGACCAATGCCGTCGCCAGCGGTCGCGCATCGCACGCCTACCTGTTTTTGGGCGCGCCCGGCGCGGGCAAGCTCGACGCCGCGTGGGCGCTCGCCCAAGCCTTCCTGTGCGAGCAGGATGGCTGCGGCTCATGCGACAGTTGTGTGCGCGTTGCCCGCCATACGCACCCCGACGTGCACTATTACACGCCCGAGAGCGCCACGGGCTACCTCATTGCCCAGACCCGCGAGCTGCTCGACGACGTGCCGCTGGCGCCCATCCGTGCCAAGGCCAAGGTCTACATCATCGACCGTGCCGAGCAACTGCGCGCCAACACCGCCAACGCACTGCTCAAAACACTCGAGGAGCCGCCCGAGGGCGTTATGTTCATCCTGCTGGGCACCTCGGCAGACGTGATGTTGCCCACCATCGTGAGCCGCTGCCAGTGCGTGCCGTTTCGGCTGGTATCGCCCGCCGTCGCCGCGCAGGCCGTGAGCCGCGCCACCGGTCAGGACCCTGCGCGTTGCCGCATGGCCGTCGCCGTGGCGGGAAGCCCCACGCGTGGCATCGAGTTCCTCAAGAGCGCCGAGCGCCAGGACGCCCGCCGTCAGATGGTTCGCGCCATCGATTCGCTTATCGCCGCCGACGAGGCCGACGTGCTCAGCCGCGCCAAGTCACTCATCGTCGCCGTTAAGGCGCCGCTCGCCGAGGTCAAGTCCACACAGGAAAAGGTGCTCGAGCAAAACGCCGACTACCTGTCGCGTGGAGCATTGAAGCAGCTTGAGGACCGCAACAAGCGCGAACTCAACGCGCGCGAGCGTTCGGGTATCATGGAAGCGCTGGCGAGCGCGCGGACGCTCATGCGCGACGTGCTGCTGACGCTTCAGGACGAGGCAGCCGACGTGGTGAACGAAGACGTGCGCGACACGATCGGTCGGCTTGCCGCCGCGACCAATGTTGCGGGTGCCACCCAGGCGCTCGAGGCAGTCGCGACCGCCGAGCGCAACATCGCCAGAAACGTTACTCCCCAGCTGGCCATCGAGGTCATGCTGTTCGATATCAGGAAGGCACTGAAATGCCGTTAGTCGTACCCGTTAAGTTTACCTACGCCTCGCGCGACCTGTGGTTCGATCCGCAGGATCTGGATATCCTCGAGGCCGATTATGCCATTTGCTCCACTGAGCGCGGAACCGAGATCGGCCTGGTCACGGCCGATCCCTTCGAGGTGCCGCAAGACGAGATCGGTCAGCCGCTCAAGCCCGTGCTGCGCGTGGCGAGCGACATCGACCTGCAGCTTGCCGATGACCTGGCCATCCAGGGCGACGAGGCCATGGTCGACTTCCGCCGCCTGGTCAAGGAGCTCGACCTCGAGATGAAACCGGTGGGCGTCGAGTACCTGTTTGGCGGCGAGAAGGCCGTGTTCTACTTTGCGGCCGAGGAGCGCGTCGATTTTCGTCAGCTCGTCAAGGACCTGTCCTCGACGCTTCACATTCGCGTCGACATGCGCCAGATCGGCGTGCGCGACGAGACCCGCCTGGTGGGCGGCTATGCCCAATGCGGACAGGAGCTCTGCTGCACGCGCTTTGGCGGACAGTTTGAGCCCGTCTCGATTCGCATGGCAAAAGAGCAGGACCTACCGCTCAACTCGTCCAAGATCAGCGGCGTATGCGGCCGCCTGATGTGCTGCCTGCGCTATGAGTTCGAGGCGTACAAGGACTTTAAGAGCCGTGCGCCCAAAAAGAAGACGCTCATCGATACGCCGCTTGGCAAGGCGCGTATTCAGGAGTATGACACGCCGCGTGAGCAGCTGGTGCTGCGCCTGGAGAACGGTAAAGTCTTTAAGGTCAACCTGGCCGATATGACGTGCTCGGAGGGCTGCAAAAAGAAGGCCGCCGAGCAGGGCTGCAGCTGCCGCCCCGACTGCGTGACGCGCGACGTGCTCGAGCGCATCGAGTCGCCCGAGATGCGCCTGGCGCTCATGGAGCTCGACCGCGAGAACGGCGTCGACGTGGGCGATGGCCTGTCGAGTGCCGACCGTCTGGCCGGCACGTCGATGCCCAAGCGCCGTCGTCGCGACGTCGATTCCGATGCCCGCGCTGCTCAGAGCCAGGGCGAGGGCCGTGGCCGCGGAAAGGGCCGCGGCAAGGCCGAGGCGCCCGAGGCCGAGGGGGCGGCCGATGGCCGTCGCCGCCGCAAGCGCGCGGGCTCGGGCGATGCTACCGAGGTTGCAGCCGCGGGCAAGAACGCCTCTCGCGAGCGCGAGGTTCAGCAGCCCCAGCAGCAGAATCGCGGCGGCGGCATGAACCCCACACGTCGCCGCCGCCGTCATCTGTCGAGCGAGGAGCGCGAGGACGCCTTCCGCGCCGCAGCTGCTCGCGAGGTCGGTGCCACTTCCAAGGGCGCCTCGGCCTCCGATGCGCCTGTCGACAAGGGCGGCAAGTCACGTGGCGAGGAGGAGCGCGCGCCGCGTCCGCGCCGTCGCCATTCCTCGGGCGCGCAGCAGAAGCCTTCAGTGCCCTCCGTGGCCGATCAGGTCTCGGATGGCGAGGTCAAGGTCACGCGCCGTCGTCCCGGAGATGGCGGGGGAGCGGCTGCCAAGGCTTCGCATGGCGCCGCTCGTGACGAGCGCGAGCCGCGCGGTGGCGAGGGCTCGGCCGACCAGGGTCAAAAGCGCCGTCGCCGTCGCCGTTCCCGCAAGCCGCGCCAGGATGGTGGCGAGGGCTCGACCCCGTCTTCGTCCGCTCCATAACCGCCTGCCGGCGAATAACGCCCGCGAGCGGATTTAGCCCGCCTTGCCCCGAGCGCATCGGGGTATCATAGCGCCGAATCAACAACCCTCCCTGCGACCGAACGTAGGGAGGGTTGTGTCTTGAAGAGCCATCTGAACATATTGAGCTGTCTGCAGGGTGCCGGTGTCCTACCGTTTGCGGACGAATTGCTACCGTTTGCCGAGCGGGTGGCACGCGAGGCGCTCGAGGCATTGTCGCCAACACGATGTGCCGGCTGCGAGCGCGCCGGTACGCTTATTTGCCAAGACTGCCTGACTGCGCTCACGCTCATCGACCCACGTCATAGCTGTACCCGATGCGGCGCCCCGTTTGGGGATTTGCTGTGCACTGAGTGTTCGGTCGAGGGCACGTCCTCGGCAATGGCGGAGGCGCTCGACCGCTGCCTGGCGTGCGCCGTCTATGCGCATCCGCTGCCGCGCATCATTAAAGCGTACAAGGATGCGGGCGAGCGACGTCTGGCTCCGTATCTGGCGGAGCTGCTCTACGACACCGCCCTGCATGCCCAGGTCGTAGCGCCCGATCGCTACGGAGGCGTGCTGTCCGGTGCGGATGCGGTGGTGTTTGTGCCTGCGACGGCTGCAGCGTTTCGGCGGCGTGGTTTTGATCATATGGAGGCTATTGCGCGCCCATTTTGCGAGCTGTCGGGTGTTCCTCTGCTCGATGCTCTCGTCAAGTACGGGCATGGCGACCAGCGCGAACTCGGTCGTGAGGAGCGCCGCGAGCGTGCCCGAGGCATGTACGAGACGGTTGAGGATGTGCATGGCCGCCGCCTGCTGCTTATCGATGACGTTATCACCACGGGCGCGACGATGGCAGCGGCTTCGGCGGAACTCAAGCGCGCCGGTGCCACGGCCGTTGATGGCCTCGCTATCGCACGCGTTTGGTAGGGGTGGTTTTGTGGCAGTAAAGATTGAGCGGCGCAACGAGCCGACAGGCGAACAGCTAGCTGCTTCCATAATTCTGACCGGCGCCTCGGCGCTGCGCATGATGCGCGCCGAGCGCCGGCAGATGGGCTATATCAGCTGGAAGGACCTTAACCCCGATGAAGAGTGCCGTGTGCTGCGCGCGTCGTCGCCCTCGACCGAGGATATCTATCTTCCCGACTTGGTGCGGATTGGGGCCGCAAGCGGCGAGGTGCAAGAGGATTTGTGCTTGCTGGTAGGATCTGCAGCGCAGCGCCGCCGTATTCTTGGCGTGAGCTGGTCCGTATGCTCCGAGTTGCCCGCCGGCTCGATTCTAGAGGTGGAACCGGGGGTGTACAGTCTATCTCCCGAGGCCCTTTGCGTAGCCGTCGCGCGCGAGGTCGGCTGCATCCAGGCATTTGCCCTGGCCCAGGAGCTGTGCTCTAAGATTTCACTGAGTGACCGCGGGAAGTATCTGCCTCCCTACACCTCGCCTGTCGTGAACAAATTGGCAAAGGACAAAGACCAGCCGCCAGATGTCGGTTACTTTGAGGTCGAGTCCGTGCTGACACCCGATTGCCTGGTAGATTACCTCGCGGCATGCAAGGGGAATGTGGCCAAACAGCTGCTGCGCCTGTGTCCCTACCTGTCAGAAAACCTGCGCTCGCCCATGGAGTGCATCATGCTCGCTCTGTTTTCGCTTCCGTTTTCCTATGGCGGATTTGCCTGCGGTCCCTTTAAGACCGACTACAAGATCGAGTTCGATGACCGCGCGCAGGCAATCTCGGGGATGCCGCATGCAGTTTGCGATGCGTATCAGGAAGCAGCCCAGTTTGACCTGGAATACAACGGTGAGCTGGGCCATTCCTCCCGGAGGGGACGTATCCATGATGAAAAACGCAACACGGGCTTGATTACTATGGGAATCGAGGTCGCGACGGTCAACAACGAAATGCTCTGCGACATGGAAGCGATGGAAGCGCTCGCATGGCGCATCCACCAGCGTATGCGAAAGCGGTACCGGAATCGTGTCGATGCCCGCAGGAAGAAGCAAGAAGCGTTGCTTAACACGCTGCGGGCGTGTTTTGGGCTTAAACCCGCCTAACAATGCTCTGAAACAGGGGGTTGGATATATGCTCTGGCCAAAAAATAGCAAATATGAGTACTGCTACAAATTCAGTAACAGCAAAATCAGGGATTTTGGGACTGGAAGATGGCGTAAATTAGAAAGTTATTAAACAAATGTGGAATATCCTGGCATCAATCTGACGTTATAGAGCGTGAAAACAGCTTGCAGAGCCAAAAACTCCTGCTACTAAATTGGTAACAGTACTCATATTTGCTATTTTTTGGCCACGGCGCTCCCAGACGGGTGTGTTGGGGCTTTCCATAGGGGAGCGACGGGCTCAATCAGAGCACGTGCGGTCCGTCCTGACCTGCGAAATCTGTACTCGCGATGCGAATAACGCCCCTAACCTTAAACTTTAGCTTGAACTTAGCTATAATGCGCTTCGTTCCTACCAGGCTGTGGTTGCGGACGGACGAAATGCCCGTCCTAGTCCAAGACAGACGCGGTCAAAGGGATCCACGTAAGCGACCGCGTGCGCGCGGCGCGATCATGGCGCGTCCTAGATGTAAGCCGCACCGTCCGTTCTACTTTCTTTGGGGCAATACCGCCTCGCGGGCGAGCGGGTCAGTCGTGAAGGTGGCTGCGGCCTCCCGAGCAAACACCCCGGTGCGCAAGTGTGGGGTCAAATACCAGGTCAGCTGGTGGGAACAACCTGATATTCCGCGCAACGCACGGATTGTATACGACACAGAAGGCAGGGTAGTGGACATGGTGAGGGGCAGCTTGATGCACGCGGCTCGGTTGGGTGCTGGGACCGCAGCGGTCATTGCCGTTTTGGGCCTGAGCGGATGCGCGTTCAACCCGCTGTCTACGTTCACGACTCCCACGATCGACCAGATCGAGTACGAGACCGTCACGCCGGCGGTGTCGGACGATGCCCTGGTCACTCCCGGAACCCTGACGGTCGCCCTCGATACTTCCGATGCGCCGCAGGCCATGCAGGACGCCGACGGCGAGCTCACGGGGTATGCGGTTGACGCCGCCCGCGCTCTCGCAAGCCGCATGGGCCTTAAGGTCGCCTTTGTCGATGCGTCTTCGGCAGATTCCGCGCTCGGCGACAAAAAGGCCGATATCTTTATCGGCGAGATTAACTCCACGGACGGGGACATTAGCTCGCTCGGCACCTGCCTGTACGATGCCACTTCCGTGTTCGGTAAAACTAGCGATGGTGGGTCGCTAAGCGTTTCCACCGATACCCTTAACACGTCCACCCTGGGCGTTCAGACGTCCTCGGCCTCGCAGGAGGCGCTCGCCAAGCAAAGCATCACCGCCAACCAAAAGACCTTCTCCAACATCAATGAGTGCTTTGAGGCGCTCGAGTCGGGCGAGGTCGATTACGTGATCTGTGATTCCACGGCTGGTGGCTACCTCGCGCGTCTGATGAGCCAGATCTCCTATGTCGGTACGCTCGAGGCGCCCTCCACGCTTGGCGTCGCAGGCCTAAGCTCTAACGATGAGCTGTGCCGTGCCGCGAGCGATGCCCTCGATGGCATCACGGTCGATGGCACGCTCGAGGCAGTCCACTGCGTCTGGTACGGACAGATGCCCTATGACCTTACCGCCAAGACCGTTTCGGGGGCCAATGTGCAGGCATCCGATTCCACGTCCAACGAGACCGAGTCCTCCGATGACGACGCCTCTGATAACAACGGCGACAGCCCGTCGTCTAGCCAGGAGGGCACCATCACCGACGATGACATCAACAAGCTCAATAGCTAGTTATTGGTAGGGGTGGCGCCTGCCATACATTGAACGAGGCACTTCTTCACGGTTTCAACACGCATAGCCGGGTCTCCCTAATAGGGGAGCCCGGCTTTTCTATTTTGGTAAAAACGGCAGGTAAAAGCTGATTTCCAGGAGAAAAACTAGCTTTGCCGACGCCTTCCTATAGCGCACTTTGCCACGGAAAAGTGCGAGACTTCGGTATGCGGTATCAAGCAATCGTTATTCGGGTCTTTGGGAAATCGCGTGATTAAATGCACGGCAATGGGTACATAGCCAGTACAGTAAGTCCCCGAGGCAGATTGGAGCCACGTATGGATATCAAGGTTTCTGGACGCAAGACGACGGTAACCGATGCTCTGCGTGCGCATGTGGATGAGAAAATCGGCGAGGCGCTCAAGGTTTTCGACATCGAGCCCATGACAGTCGACGTCGTGCTTCGTTATGAGAAGAACCCCTCGAACCCCAACCCGGCAATCGTCGAGGTCACGGCTCGTGCCCGCGGTTCGGTGATTCGCGTTGCCGAGCACGGTGCAGATATGTACGCCGCCATCGACCTCTCCGCCGATAAGGTCACCCGCCAGCTGCGTAAGTTCAAGACCAAGGTCGTGGACAACCGCCAGGGCGGTGCCAGCGCCGCGGATGTTGCGCCGGTCGAGCGCGTCGAGGATCTGGCCGACCTGCTGCTGCCCGAGGAGGAGGACGACCTGCTCGTCCGCGAGAAGGTTATCGACGTCACCCCGATGACTGAGGAGCAGGCGCTGGTGCAGACCGATCTGCTTGGTCATGACTTCTACGTGTTCGAGAACGCGACGACTGGCCTCATCAATGTGGTGTATCACCGTAAGAATGGTGGATATGGCATCATCAAGCCCCGCATCGAAACACTTGACGAGTAAAATACGTTAACTTGCATGAGTTAACGGTTGGCGGCCATCCCATGCGGGTGGCCGCCTTTTTACGTAAGGAGTCGCTTTGATGGACAAAGCTGCATCTACCGGCCATTCTGACCGCTGCCGCATCGTCGTCGATACCTGCTGCGACTTTAGCCCCGAGGTCGCCGCGAACCTCGATGTCGATATCTTGGGCTTCCCCTTTATCATCGATGGCGAGGAGCGTACGGACGACATCTGGTCGAGCATCACGCCCAAGGAGTTCTACGATCGCATGCGCGCCGGCGCTCGCGTGTCCACCTCGGCTGTGTCGCTCGGTCGCTATATCGAGTTCTTTACCGAGTGCGCCAAAGAGGGCACGCCCACGGTCTACCTGTGCTTTACCTCGGCGCTGTCGTCGAGCTACAACTCCGCGTGCCAGGCGGCGGATGCCGTGCGCGCCGAGTATCCCGATTTTGAGCTCTACGTGGTCGACAACGCTCTGCCCTGCGCGACCGGCGCGCTCTTGGCGCTCGAGGCCGTGCGCCAGCGTTCGGCGGGACTGACCGCTAAGCAGCTGGTCGATTGGGCAAACGAGGCAAAGACCTACGTGCACGGCTACTTTACGCTCGAGAGCTTCGACGCACTGGCTGCCGGCGGTCGCATTCCGCCCGCGGCGGCGCAGCTCACGGCAAAGCTCGACGTCAAGCCTGAGCTCTCCTACGACCTGGCCGGCTCGCTGTCGCTGATCGGCGTCAACCGCGGCCGCAAGAAGGCGCTCAAGTCCATCCTCAAGTCGTTCCGCGAGAACTACGTGCCCGATCGCACCATGCCCATCGCCATCATGACGGCCGATGCCGAAAAGGACGGTGACTGGCTCGAAGCCGCCATCCGCAAGGAGGAGGGCTGCGCCGACGTCACGATCATTCGCAGCTCCGTGGGTCCCACCATCGGCTCGCACGTGGGCCCCGGCATGGTGGGCTGCGCGTTTTGGGGTAAGAACCGCGCCGACAAGGCGTCGCTTTCCGACCGTATCGCCCGCCGCGTGCGCGGTCAGTAGGCAAGCGCTGCGTCCGTAATCGCCCTCGACTCACAGCCCAAACGCTGGCACCGAGTATTCAACCTGGTAACAACACCCAACCCAAAAGGAAAGGTTTCATGGCAAACAAGCTCTCCGTCGCATTCATTGGCACCGGAATCATGGGTGCCCCCATCGCCGGCCACATTCTGGACGCCGGCTATCCCGTCACGGTCAACAACCGCACCAAGTCCAAGGCGGCGGCGCTTATCGAGCGCGGCGCCGTCTGGGCAGATACGCCGGCCGATGCCGCGGCGAACGCCGATGTCGTCTTTACCATGGTGGGCTATCCCTCCGAGGTCGAGGAACTCTACCTGGCGGGCGACGGCCTGCTCGCGTGCACCAAGCCGGGCGCGGTCCTGATCGACCTCACCACGAGCTCGCCCGAGCTCGCCCGTGACATTGCCGAGGCCGCCCAGGTTTCTGGTCGCATGGCGTTTGACTGCCCCGTCACCGGCGGCGAGTCGGGTGCTATCGCCGGCACGCTTACGGCTATCGTGGGCGCCACCGAGAACGACATCGCGCCGGTCCGCGATATCCTTTCCACCTTTGCGGCAACCATCTGCTGCTTCGACGGCGCCGGCAAGGGCCAGGCTGCCAAGCTCGCCAACCAGGTGTCGCTGGGCGCCTGCATGGTCGGCATGGCCGATGCGCTGGCGTTTGCCGAGCTGAGCGGCCTTGATCTGGAGAAGACCCGCCAGATGATCCTGGGCGGCACCGGCAAGTCCGGCGCCATGGAGAGCCTTGCTCCCAAGGCGCTCGACGGCGACTACAAGCCCGGCTTTATGGTCGAGCACTTCATCAAGGACCTGCGCCTGGCGCTCACTTACGCCGACGATCGCGAGCTCGCACTGCCCGGCGCCGACGTGGCCTTTACGCTCTACGACATGCTCGACGCCATCGGTGGTGCCAAGCTGGGCACCCAGGCCATCACTGTCCTCTATAAGGAGGAGGCCGACGCCATCGCCGCCGGTCTGGACTGGTCGCAGTATCGTCCCGAGGAGCACGGTGCTCACGAGGAAGGCTGCGGTTGCGGCGAGCATGGCGACGACCATGAGTGCGGTTGCGGCCACCATCACGGCGAGGACCACGAGTGCTGCGGCGGCCACGGCCATGACGACGGCCACGAGTGCTGCTGCGGCCACCATCACGGGGAGTAGCGCCCATGAGCTGGACGTTCGTGGTGCTTGCGCTGGTACTCTTTCTCTTCGCGATCTACATTGGCTTTTTGTGCGGCCAGTGGGCGTGCGAAAAGCGCGTCATCACCAAGCGCGACTACTGGATTGCCAACTTTGCGGGAGCGGCGGCAGTCGTCCTGCTGACCTGGGTGTTCTCGCTGTTCCCGCTGGTGCAGTTTGCGCCGATCGGCTGGCTCGGCGGCTTTATCGCCGGCCTTAAGATGAGCTTTGGCGAGTCCGTCGGCCCGTGGCGCAAGCACGACGAGGTCTTTAACGTCAACAAGGCACACCGCGCCGCCGCCGACGCGGGCGATGCCGAGGAACGCCGCCGTGCGCGTCGCAATGGCGCTGCCGACCGACAGCTCATCTCGGTCACCGATGACAGCAAGGGTGCTGGCAAGCACGCTAAGAAATAGTAAGAAGAGGTAACTATGGCAGAAAACAAAGATGAACAGCTCACCGACGAGGAGCTGGCACAGCTTCAGCTGGCAGAGGAGAACGAGAACGCCGTCGACCGTCTGGTCCAGGAGCTCGGCTGCCCCACGCGCCGCATCCGCCAGTTTGCCGCCCGCGTGCTTCACCTGCTTGCCGAGCGCGATCCGCAGCGCGTCGTGCCCTGCGTGCCCGCGCTGATCGAGGCGCTCGACCGCCCCGAGGCGCAGACCCGCTGGGAGGCCCTCGATGCCCTGACGGCGCTCGCTACCACCTGCCCCGAGCAGCTGGGCGATGCCTTTGAGGGCGCCGAGACTGCACTGTTCGACGAGATCTCCTCCACGCTGCGCTATGCCGCCTTCCGCCTGCTGTGCGTGTGGGGTGCCACGAGCGTCGAGCGTTCGCGCGAGGCTTGGCCCATCCTGGACGAGGCCATCCAGTGCTACCACGGCGACCTCGAGTATCGCGACATGCTCGGTTGCCTGTACGAGTTTTGCCAGGGCGAGATCGACGCCGAGGTTGCCGAGAAGCTTGCGCTGCGCCTTAAGTTCGATGCCGAGAACGGTAAGGGCAGCTATCTCAAGGCCCGTTCGAGCGAGATTTGCGAAATGCTTGTTAAACGTTTTGGCCTGGATCTCTCCAAAAAGAAGAAGCGTGCTAGCGTTAAAAAATCTGACGACGCCGAAGACGAGGAGTAACAGATTATGGCGCACGATGTAGTCCTGATTCCCGGTGACGGTATCGGTCCCGAGATTACGCAGGCCATGCGCCGCGTGGTCGAGGCTGCCGGTGTCCAGATCAATTGGAACGTCCAGGAGGCCGGTGCCGGCGTCATGGACGAGTTTGGCACGCCGCTGCCCCAGCACGTGCTCGATGCGGTCGCCGAGACCAAGGTTGCCATCAAGGGCCCCATCACCACGCCGGTCGGCACGGGTTTCCGCAGCGTCAACGTGGCCCTGCGCAAGCATTTTGACCTGTATGCCTGCGTGCGCCCCTGCCTGTCGCAGCCGGGCGACGGATCGCGCTTTCGCGACGTCGACCTGGTCATCGTGCGCGAGAATACCGAGGACCTCTACGCCGGCATCGAGTTCGATGAGGGCGCTGCCGAGGTCGAGGAGCTCTCGCAGCTCGTTGAACGCTCGGGTCAGAAGACCTTCGCCGCCGATTCCGCCATCTCGATCAAGCCGATCTCCATCGCCAAGAGCCGCCGTATTGTGGAGTATGCCTTTGAGTACGCCCGCCGCTGCGGCCGCAAAAAGGTGACGGCCGTACACAAGGCAAACATCATGAAAGCGACCGACGGCCTGTTCCTGCGCGTGGCGCGCGAGGTGGCCGCCAACTATCCCGATATCGAGTTCAACGACAAGATCGTCGACGCCACCTGCATGGGCCTGGTCCAGAACCCCAACGACTTTGATGTCCTGGTGCTGCCCAACCTGTACGGCGACATCGTGAGCGACCTGTGCGCCGGCCTGGTGGGCGGCTTAGGCATGGCCCCCGGCTCCAACATCGGTGCCGACTGCGCCATCTTCGAGGCAACGCACGGCTCCGCGCCCGATATCGCTGGCCAGGATATCGCCAACCCCACGGCCGAGATTCTGTCCGCTGCGATGATGCTCGATCACCT
Organism: Collinsella sp.; assembly: GCA_037237765.1. GTDB lineage: Bacteria > Actinomycetota > Coriobacteriia > Coriobacteriales > Coriobacteriaceae > Collinsella. The sequence continues at coordinate 116,370 of JAXXEN010000039.1, forward strand.
GGGCGAGAACGACGCTGCCAATCGCATTCGCGCCGCCGTATCTGCCACGCTCGACGAGGGCGAGCAGGTTACCGGTGACGTGCGCCGTGCCCAGACCGGTTCCGTCGAGGGCGCCGTGGGCACGCAGGCCTTTGCCGATGCCGTTATCGCGCACCTGGCCTAAGGTAGGCACGCTGCAAACGCCTAAATAGTACTTAAGTGTTTGCGTATAACCTAAGAATCAATACGCCCGGCGCTTTGTCGGGCGTATTCTATTGAGGACTATGTTTCCTAACAAGGAGTAACCGATATGGGTCTGATTCAAAAGAAGGACGAGAAGGACGAGATCGACGGCATCCAGATTATCGAGCGCGGCGAAGGCCCCGACGGTGATGAGGATGAGAAGATCGACCTGGTCGCCGGCACGTCTGCCGAACATATTGCCGCCGGCACGACCGCTGAGGAGGAGGACGCTCGCCTGGAGGCAAAGATCGCCGCGGACGCCGCCGATGAGAACCTCATGCCCGAGGAGCAGGACTCGGACGACGACTCGGACGTGGACGACCACGCTTGCAAGCACAAGAAGACGATGATTGCCGCCTTTGTGGTCGCCGTCGTGATTGCTGCCGTGGTCGGCTTCTTTATCGGCAACGGTGGTTTTGGCGGCAAGGGCGTCGGCTCGGCGACCCTGTCCGAGGACCAGCTCGATTCGACCGTGGCAAGCTATAGCTACAACGGCAAGAAGAGCGACATCACCGCGCGTGAGGCCATCGAGAGCCAGTACAGCCTCGACACCGTCAAGGACGATGACGGCAACTACACCGCTCCGTCTGCCGACGTTATCCTGTCCTACGTGCGCAACCAGATTTTGCTGGACGCTGCCGAGGACGAGGGCATTACCGTCTCTTCCAAGGAAATGAAGCAGTACGCCGAGGATTCCATCGGCACCTCCGACTACAAGACCATGGCCACGCAGTATGGCGTGTCCAAGGATCAGGCCAAGCAGATCGTCCGCCAGTCCGCGACGCTGCAGAAGCTCTACAAGAAGAAGGTGGGCGATAGCTCCGCAAGCATGCCGACCGCCCCGACCGAGCCTGCTGACGGCAACGAGGAGACCGCGAGCAAGGACTACGCCGACTACATCATCAACCTTGCCGGCGATGAGTGGGATAGCTCAAAGGGCACTTGGAAGGATGCCGACAGCACCTATGCCAAGGCCTTTGCCGATGATGCCTTTACGGCCGATAGCGCCACCTATAAGCAGGCCATGACCGCCTACTACACTGCCTACCAGCAGTACTCCTCGCAGGCCTCAGGCGCTAGCTCCAAGTGGACCGAGTATGCTAACGGCCTCTATGCCAAGGCCAACATCAGCATCTACGGCCTGTTTGCGTAAAGATTTGTCTGAGCCACCGAGCGCGTAGCCGAAATATCTGAATAAGCCCGCTAGAACGGATGTTGTTCTAGCGGGCTATTTGCGTTTAGGCGCTGGTGGCTAAATTATGCCTATGAATCTTTAAGCCCAAAAAGGTTATCGGCTTCATCGTCAGGCATATATTCCAGCACATCGCCCGGTTGGCAGTCGAGTGCCTGGCATATCGCGTCAAGAGTTGAAAAGCGCACGGCAGAAACCTTGCCCGTCTTGATGCGCGACATATTGACCTGGGAGATGCCCACGCGTTCCGCAAGCTCTTTGGATGAGATCTTGCGTTCGGCAAGCATGCGGTCGAGCCGCAGAATAATCATGGATTCCCCCTAGAGCAACTCGTCATCTTGTTTTTGCAGGATATACCCGTAGCGGAAGATGCTGGCAATCAGGCAAATAATCAGGCCTGCAAAGAGCATAGAAGGCTCGAATAACTGGCCGACGAACGCATCCGTAAAGCTGCCGCCAAATCCTGAGAGTATCATTCCCGTGATTACGGCACCAAGAAGCCTCACGGCAACGCCGCCGATAAGGAATAAATTTCCTACTCGACGAAGTGTCTGGTTACATTCAAGGTCAAAGGGCCTGCCTTCCTTTTCAATGTTGAAGAAAAGCCTGCGCACGCTTATCGCGATGGTAAGCGCGAGGCATGTCATCAAGAGGCTCCCTATGGCAGTGTGACCATCGTGTGCGACGAGCATAAATGGGGCCTGCACATCGGTACCGACGATAGCAAGGCACGGCCCTTCGCCGGCTTGAAGTTCTACGGATTGGAGACACGGGCCTTGGGAGAGGCCAGGCAATATGAGTAGAAGGTCAATCGCAATGACTGCGAGGAGCCCCAGAGCGAGCGCGGTGGTAATGCAGATCGTGGCCCATTTGCAGATACGAGCGAGCTTCCTCAGTTCGGCTATCGTCTGTTCGCGGCTGATGGTTTCATTCGATATAGATGCGTTTCGATGGACCATAACCCCTCCAATCGGCGTTTTGGATGACACTTGTATCATATCAGAATTAACGATAAACGATAAATAATTACGAATACTGAGTAAGTAATGATTGAAAACGATTAACGTGAGCTATTGGCTCATTTTGGATGCCGGAGTTTGACGCGCGGGGGATGAGGACAAATGTCAAAACTACCAGCGATCGCACAAACGCTTCATCGGGTTTCCCCGATTCATCTGGGAAAACAGCTGCAAACGATTACAAGTAACCGGTGAACGGTCGAAAACTACCGTTCACCGATAATCTCAAAACTGGTTCTAACTGGTATTAAGACAAAAAGACCAATTCACATATCTTCACAATGACCTGCAATTTTTCTTTACGCTATTTTTAGCCGCCCTGCGTTGTTTAGACACAATAAAAGTTCTGATCTTTTTCCAAAGCATTTCGAAACGGTTTCAAAACCGCAGGTAGAAGTATTAACGAGCGGTAAACGGTCGATTTATCACCGTGAGCGGTGCAAAAACGTTTTACCGTATGAATCAACGAAAGCGACCTCTTCTGGGGTGATATAGTGACAACAACACGTCACGTGGTTACTACCAGTTTAGAAACCACTGGTCTTCAAAGAACGCTTTCCAAGAAGCTTTAAGGGCGAGCGCCCGCTGGCTTCCGAAAATCATCGGACTCAGATCGTACACACCTTCGGAAGGGAAATTTGAATGGTTGGCTTTATTCTTACCGGTCATGGACAGTTCGCACCCGGCCTTGCAAGCGCTATCGCTATGGTTGCTGGCGACCAGCCTGCTTTTACCGTCGTTCCTTTTGAGGGCGACCAGGCTGCATCCTACGGTGAGGATCTCCGCGCCGCTATTACCGCTATGCGCGAGGAGTGCGATGGCGTGCTCGTCTTTACCGACCTGCTTGGCGGCACCCCGTTCAACCAGTCGATGATGATTGCCCAGGATGTCGATAACGTCGAGGTTCTGACTGGCACCAACCTTCCCATGGTTATTGAGCTTCTGTTCCTCCGCGGCAATGCCACGCTCGCCGAGCTTGGCGAGCAGGCCGTGACCGTTGGCCAGACGGGCGTCACCGCCCAGACGGTCGCATCCGTTGCCGACTCCGAGGAAGAGGATATCTTCGGCGACGAGGACGGCATCTAATGGCCGATTTCGGAGCCAACGTTCTGAGCTCCTCGGTCGCTCTTTTAGGCCTGCTTGTCATCATGGGCTTGATTTACACCATCTGGTCGCAAATCAACATGAAGAAGAAGCAGAAGTACTTCAAGGAGCTGCACACCGAGCTCAAGCCGGGTCAGGAGGTTCTTTTCGCCGGCGGTATCTACGGAACCGTCAAAGGCATCGAAGGCGAGAAGGTCCAGATCAAAGTCCGATCCGGAGCCGTCGTAGATGTTTCGCGTTACGCGATTCAGGAGATTAAGTAACTGTCGTCAGCAAATATCGAAAGGAAGCTGATCAACATGGCAGAACCCAACATTCTTCTTACCCGCATCGATAACCGACTGGTTCATGGTCAGGTTGCCACCCAGTGGAACTCCACTCTGGGCTCCAACCTCATCCTCGTCGCCAACGACGACGTGGCGTCCAACACCATGCGCCAGAACCTCATGAAGATGGCCGCTCCCGCCGGCGTCGCTACGCGTTTCTTCTCCCTGCAGAAGACCATCGACGTCATTGGCAAGGCGAGCCCGCGCCAGAAGATCTTCATCGTGGCCGAAACACCGGAAGACGTGCTTACGCTCGTCAAGGGCGGTGTGCCTATAAAGAAGGTAAACATCGGCAACATGCACATGTCGGAAGGAAAGCGCCAAGTCGCCACCTCCGTCGCAGTTAACGACGAGGATGTCGCTGCGTTTAAAGAGCTGCAGGAATTGGGGGTGGAGTTGGAGATCAGGCGCGTTCCGAGCACGCCTGTTGAGGACACGAGCAAGCTCTTCTCGTAATCCTCGTGATCCACGTTGTCAGGAGTGAAACCCTGACGTTCTGTACGTGATATCCAAAGTGCGTACATTCATTTTGAAAGGAGGAGCAAGATGGAATACTCGATCATCCAGATCGCTCTGGTCTTCGTTGTTACGTTCATCGCGGCAATCGACCAGTTTGATTTCCTCGAGTCTCTCTATCAGCCCATCGTCACCGGCGCCGTCATCGGTCTTATCCTTGGCGACCTCAACACCGGTCTTCTCGTGGGTGGTACCTATCAGCTCATGACGATCGGCAACATGCCGATCGGAGGCGCTCAGCCGCCTAACGCCGTCATCGGCGGCATCATGGCAGCCATTCTCGCTATCGCCACGGGCCTCGAGCCCAACGCGGCAGTCGGCCTCGCTATTCCGTTCGCTCTGCTTGGCCAGCTTGGCGTTACCCTGGTCTTCACGCTTATGTCCCCGCTTATGTCCACGGCCGATAACATGGCTCACAACGCGGACACCAAGGGCATCGAGCGCCTGAACTACTTCGCCATGGCTCTGCTCGGCCTGATCTTCGCTGTCGTCGTCACCCTGTTCTTCATCGCTGGCGCTACCATTGGTCAGACCATCGCTTCCGCCATCCCGACTTGGCTGCAGACCGGTCTGTCCGCTGCAGGCGGCATGATGCGCTTCGTCGGCTTCGCCGTCCTGCTCAAGGTTATGATGAACCGCGATATGTGGGGCTTCTTCCTCATGGGCTTTGGCCTCGCGCTCATCACCGTCGCCAACGATTCGCTGGCAACCCCTGCTCTGCTCATCCTCGCTCTCATCGGCTTCGGCATCGCTTTCTGGGACTTCCAGCAGCAGACCGAGCTGAAGGGTGCAGCTGTTTCTGACGGAGGTGACTTCGAAGATGGCATCTAATGAGTATGTGATCCCGGAGCACTACGAGGATCTCACTCCTGCTCCGCAGCTCGACCAGAAGACCCTCAACAAGATGGCTTGGCGCTCCTGCTTCCTGCAGGCCTCGTTCAACTACGAGCGTATGCAGGCCGCTGGCTGGCTCTACTCCATCATCCCCGGTCTGGAGAAGATCCACACCAACAAGAACGACCTCGCGGCTTCCATGAGCCACAACCTGGAGTTCTTCAACACCCACCCGTTCCTCGTCACCTTTGTTATGGGCATCGTGCTTTCGCTCGAGCAGAACAAGGTTGACATCCCCACGATTCGCGCCGTCCGCGTCGCCGCAATGGGCCCGCTCGGTGGTATCGGTGACGCCCTGTTCTGGCTGACGCTCGTGCCTATCACGGCCGGCATCACCTCCAACATGGCCATCAACGGCAACGCCGCTGCGCCGATCATCTTCCTGGTGATCTTCAACGCCGTTCAGTTCGCTCTGCGCTTCTGGCTCATGAACTGGTCCTACAAGCTTGGCACCAGCGCTATTGACGCTCTGACCGCCAACATGCAGGCCTTCACGCGTGCCGCTTCCATCATGGGCGTCTTCGTCGTCGGTTGCCTGGTCGTCACCATGGGTGGCACCCAGATCAACCTCCAGATCCCCAACGGCACCACCCGCGGCCTCTCCGCTACTACCGTGATTGTCTCCGAGAAGGAGGCCGAGAACTTCACCGGTATGGAGGGCATCGATACCGAGACCGCTGAGGCCGGTACCATCGCCATGACCGATAAGGACGGCAACGCCCTTACTGCTTCCGATGCCGACGGCAACGCTGTCGAGTGCGGCGTCACCGATCTGGGCAACGGCATGGAGTCCGTGACCTACGGCACCGTTACCGAGGATCCGGTCAACTTCTCTGTTGCCGACACCCTCAACACCATCGTCCCGAAGCTCGTCCCGCTTATGCTTACGCTGCTGCTTTACTACATGTTCGCTAAGCACAGCTGGACCCCGACCAAGGGCATTCTCCTGCTCTTCGTCCTTGGCATCCTGGGCGCTGGCCCGCTTGGTCTCTGGCCGAGCATCTGGTAAGGCTCTAGCTTGAGGGGTGTGTCCCTACGCGGCTCACACCCCGACCCCTTAAGCCATGTGTATGTTAAAAGCCGCGCGCTCTTTCGAGCACGCGGCTTTTGTTTTCTTGATGATTCGGGTGTGGCAGACTGATAATGCTTAACACCCTAGGTAGTTAGCCGAATTCGAGCAAAAGGGAGGATAGGATGGCGATCGGAGCGCGTAAGCAACCGCTGTACGATCAGCTGGTCGATATTCTGACCGAAAAGATCGACCATGAATATCGTGCCGGTGACATGATTCCTTCCGAGCGCGAACTTTCGGAGCGCTATGGTCTCTCGCGCACTACGGTACGCCTGGCTCTGCAGGAACTGGAGCGTTTAGGACTGGTGGTTCGGCAGCACGGTCGCGGTACCTTTGTGACCGACCGTTCGGCAAAAGCAACCAATCTTATGCAGTCCTACAGCTTTACCGAGCAGATGCGCGCGATGGGTCGCGACCCCGAGACCACGATTCTCGAGTTTTGCGAGATGGAGGCCGATAAGAATCTGGCCGAGCATATGGGATTGCGTATCGGTGATCGCATTTTTAAGCTTAAGCGCCTTCGTTCTGCCGATAACATGCCCATGATGGTCGAACGCAGCTATCTACCGGTTCGTCAATTTCTGTCCCTAAAGCGACCACTGCTGGAGCGTAAGCCGCTTTACGATGTGATTGAGCAAGACTTTCAGCAAAAGATTCGCGTGGCCGAAGAGGAGTTCTATGCGAGCATAGCCCGTCCCACCGACGCCCACCTTTTGGGAATTGTCGAGGGCTCGCCTGTGCTCGATTTGGTCAGGACTACGTATAACGAGTCAAACGAGGTTGTGGAGTATACACTCTCGGTTGCTCGTGCCGATCAGTTTAAATACAAGGTTTACCACCAGCGTAGCAACTAGTGTCCGCATCGTTTCCATATGATGATTCTTTGCATTTAACTGGTTACTACCAGATAACCAACCGAAGTGTATAATTGCACGTCAGAGGATTACTTCTAGAGAGAGGTATTAGAAATGTTCGAGAAGAGTGTCGAGGAGCTCACCGAGCTCGGCGCCCAGATCACCACGGCCGAGATTGCTCAGCAGCCCGAGCTTTGGCGTGATACGCTCAACATCTATCGCGAGAACAAGGAGGCCATCGAGGCCTTCCTGGCCGAGGCTCGCGCTATGGGCGAGGGTCGTCTGTCCGTTGTCTTCACCGGTGCCGGTACGTCCGACTACGTTGGCGATACCTGCGCCCCGTACCTGCGTCACGCTGGTAACACTGACCTCTACGACTTTAAGCCCATCGCCACGACCGACATCGTGAGCGCTCCGCGCGACTTCCTGCGCGCCGAGGATCCCACGCTCGTGGTTTCCTTTGCCCGCTCTGGCAACAGCCCCGAGAGCCTTGCCGCCGTTGCCGTTGCCAAGGAGCTCGTCCACAACGTCAAGTTCCTCAACATCACCTGCGCTCCCGAGGGCAAGCTCGCCGTCGAGTCTGCCGATGATCCCAATGCGCTGACGCTGCTCATTCCGCGTGCCAACGACAAGGGCTTCGCCATGACCGGTTCTTATTCCTGCATGACCCTGCTCTCCACCCTTATTTTCGACACTGCCTCTGACGAGCAGAAGGCCGAGTGGGTCGAGACCATCGCCAAGATGGGCGAGGAGGTTATCGCTCGCGAGTCCGAGGTCGCCGATTACCTCGCTGGCGACTTCAACCGCGTGACCTACCTGGGCTCCGGCTCCTTTGGCGGCCTTGCTCAGGAGAGCCAGCTTAAGATTCTCGAGCTTGCTCACGGCCTGGTTGCCACTTCTTACGACACTTCCATGGGCTATCGTCACGGACCCAAGTCCTTCGTCGACGATAAGACGCTCGTCTTTGTGTTCGTCAACAACGACGCCTACACCCGTCAGTACGACATCGACATCCTCAACGAGATCGGTGGCGACAAGATCGCTCAGCACACCGTCGCCGTTCAGCAGGAAGGTGCCACCGTCTATGAGGGTGAGTCCTTCACCTTTAAGGGCTACGAGGCACTTCCCGAGGGTTACCTTGCTCTGCCGTTCGTGATGTTTGCCCAGGCTATCAGCCTTCTCAACTCCGTGCGCGTGGGCAACACGCCCGATACGCCGAGCCCCACCGGCACGGTCAACCGCGTGGTTAAGGGCGTGACGATTCACCCCTTCACCGCTTAATCGCGTCCCCCTGTAAGGGCGCCCGTCCGCTCATAACGGCGGGCGGGCGCTTTTTGTTTTACGTGTGCTGGGTATAAGCATCACCACAGTCAACTGCTTTAGAAGCAAGGAGTGCATATGAGCACGTACGCAATTAAGGCTGACAAGTTCTTCTTGCCGGCAGGCCCGCAACTGGGCGGCTATCTTATGGTCGAGGATGGCGTCTTTGGCGCCTGGCAGGCCGACGAGCCCTCTTGCGAGATTAAGGACTACACGGGATCGTGGATCGCGCCGGGTATGGTCGATACTCACATCCATGGCTTCTACAACCACTCAACTACCGATAACGATCCCGAGGGCATCGATATCAGCTCGACCGAGCTCGCCCGTCGCGGTACCACCAGCTGGCTGCCCACGACGTTCACCGATGGCGTCGAGCAGATCAAGGACGCCTGCGCCGCCATCGCCCAGGCGGACGAGGGTCGTGGTCCCGACTTCTGCGGTGCTCGCATTCAGGGCATCTACCTGGAGGGCCCCTTCTTTACCATGAAGCACGTGGGCGCGCAGAACCCCGCTTATCTGATCGATCCCTCCGAGGAGGTCTTCGATCAGTGGCAGGAGGCTGCGGGTGGTCGCATCGTTAAGAGCGCCATGGCGGCCGAGCGCGACGGTGCCGCTGCTTATGCGGCTGCTCTGAATGCCAAGGGAGTGGTGACCAGCATCGGTCACTCCGACGCCACCTACGATGAGTGCATCGCCGCCATCAACGCCGGCGCCAGCTGCTTTACGCATACCTATAACGGCCAGCGCGGGCTGCATCACCGTGAGCCCGGTGTCGTGGGTGCTGCCATGTCCACGCCCGAGACCTACGCCGAGATCATCTGTGATGGCAAGCACGTGAACCCTGCCGCCATCAAGGCGCTGCTGCAGGCAAAGGGCTGGCAGCACACGGTGCTCATCACCGACTGCCTTGGCTGCGGCGGCATGCCCGAGGGCAGCTACACCAGCGGCGGCATGGACGTCATCATGAAGGACAACCTGTGCTGGCTCGCCGACGGCAAGAGCATTGCCGGCTCGGTGCTCACGCTTGCCCAGGGCGTCAAGAACATTGTCGACTGGGGCATCGCCAGCGCCGATATCGCCATTCGCATGGCAACCGAGGTGCCGGCACGCTCCGCGCACATCGAGGATAAGTGCGGCAGCATCATGCCTGGTCGCGACGCCGACTTTGTCGTGTTCGACCATGAGCTCACCCTCGTCGAGACGTATGTTGGCGGCCAGAGCGTCGGCAACGCCTTTACTGAGTAACGATAGAAAAAGACGGCGGGCCCGAATCTGCTCGGACCCGCCGTATGGGTTAAACGCTCAAAAGCACCTTCACAGTTACAGCTTGTTAGCAATCTTCTTTGCCGTGCGCTTGACGCCGGCCACCAGGCCTCCTGCAGGATGCTCCTTCTCGTATGCTAGGCGCTTCTCGCGCTTGGCATACTCTTCGACGATGATGTCGCCATACTCGTCTTCGATCTTGTCGAAGAAGTCGACGGCGCCCTTAATTTCCTCAGCGGTCGGGTGTCCCTTTTTGACACCGCCGGCGAGCTTGAACGGCCCCCACGTATCAAAGCCGGGGCAGCCGTAGACACCCATAAAGACGGCCTGCTTCATGCGGCAGATGCCATCGATATCCTTGCCGTACCACTTGTTTTTGCCACCGTAGGTCATAAGGCCAAACACCTTGTCCTGCGGCTGCAGCACGTTGGTGAGCACACGTGCCATATCTTTGTCGATCTCGGAGTAATAAATGCCCGTGGCGACACCGATTAGATGATATTCGTGCAGGTTGGGATACTCGTTTTTGCCAAGCGCCTTGACGTCGAGGGTATCGATTTCGGGGTGTGCCTCGACGATGGCGTCCACGAGCTTTTTCGTATTGCCGTGATGGCGCGAGGCATAAAGGATGATGGTTCGCATAAGAAGGCCTTTCAGCTGTAATTGCATCAATGTCTGTATGGTACCCCGTTGCATGGCTGGGATACCGGACGCATCGATGAACGTGCGGGTTTGTCCTTTGGTCAGGGCCGAGACGGGTTCTTGCGAGCAAAAAAGCAGTTGTTCGAAAGGATGGGCAATGGAATACGCTCTCTCCAACGATTCGATTTCTATTAAGGTGTCCACGGCTGGTGGTTCGTTTACCTCGATTGAGGCTGACGGTCGTGAGTATTTGTGGCAGGGTGATCCCGCAGTGTGGTCTGGTCAGGCGCCGGTCTGCTTTCCGATTTGCGGAGGCTTGCGCGACAACAATGCCATGACGTTTGCCGGGCATCACGTGAAGCTCGCCCGCCACGGCTTTGCGCGCAAGCAGGAGTGGAAACTGTTGAGCCAGAGCGAGAACGAGCTGGCGATGTGCCTGGCTTCGGAGGATAACGCTGCGTTGCTGAGCGATTATCCGTACCCGTTTAAGCTTGTCGCTCGTTATACGCTTGAGGGGGATGTCGTGCGCGTCTCCTATGAGGTGACCAACGAGGGAACCGAGGACATGCCGTTCTTTATTGGCGGTCATCCCGGCTTTAGGTGTCCACTCGATGAGGGCGAGGCCTATACGGACTACGAGTTGCGCTTTGAGAAAGACGAGGCTGCGGAGCTTTGCACCGCTGTCCCTTCGACTGGCTTGATTGACGTGGCCAAGCGCTCCAAGAACCCTATGGTGGGAAAGACACTGCCCCTGTCGCATGAGCTCTTCGATTTTGCGGAGACTATCTTTGACGTGCTCGAGAGTCGTCAGGTCACGCTTTCCAAGAAGGGTGAGGACAAGGGCGTTCGCCTGAGCTTTGAGGGCTTCCCGTATCTCATTGTGTGGAGTAAGCCCGAGGGCGATTTTGTGGCAGTTGAACCCTGGGGCGGCCTTTCGACCTGTTCCGATGAGGACGACGTGCTTGAGCACAAGCGCGGCTGCCTTGTCGCCAAGCCCAAGGAGACCGTCGTGCGTTCGTTCACGATTGAGATCCTGTAATTCCGTTTTGTCGACTCGTATCGCGAGGCACAAGGAGCCTGCGAGATAAGGAGCTAAAAATGATCCTCACCGTTACGATGAACCCGTCTGTCGATACGCGCTATCAGCTCGATGAGCTCGTCATCGACGACGTTAACCGTGTGACGCCCGAAAAGACCGCCGGCGGCAAGGGCCTTAACGTAGCCCGCGTCCTTGGTCAGCTGGGCGACGACGTTGTGGCAACCGGTCTGCTCGGCGGCCACATGGGCGCCTACATGGCTGAGCTCATGGATGCCAACGGCATTAAGAATGATTTTGTACCCATCAAGGGCGAGACTCGTATTTGCCTCAACATCCTCCATGCCGGCAACCAGACCGAGCTGCTCGAGAGCGGCCCGACGATTGCCCCCGAGGAGCTCGATGCCTTTACCGCCAAGTTTACCGAGCTTGCGAGCAAGGCCGCTGTCGTTACCATCTCGGGTTCGCTACCCCGCGGTGTCGAGGCAGACTACTATGCCAAGATCACGGGCATTGCCGAGAACGCCGGCGCCAAGGTGCTGCTCGATACCTCGGGTGCCTCTCTCGAGGCCGCCCTTAAGTCCGAAATTAAGCCCGAGCTGGTCAAGCCTAACCTGACCGAGATCAACGGCCTTCTGGGTACGAGCTTTACCACCGACGATGTGGACGAGCTCCGCGCCGCGCTCGCCTCTGATGCCCGCTTCTCCGATATCCCCTGGGTCGTCGTGTCCATGGGCGCTGCCGGCTCCGTTGGCTTCCACAATGGCCGTGCGTTCCGCGCAAAGACGCCCGATATCCCTGCCGTTAACGCCACGGGCTCTGGTGACTCCACTATCGCAGGCTTCGCGCATGCCATCGCTGCTGGCGCAGACGACGAGACGGTGCTGCGTACCGCCAACACTTGCGGCAAGCTCAACGCCATGGATCCCATGACCGGCCATCTGGTCATGGACCGTTGGGACGAGGTCTACAACGGCGTTGTCGTGACCGAGCTGTAAGAGCTTGGGTGACGGCCCCGGCATCGCTTGCTAGCTCATGTCGACGACAAGTGCGGTAGCATTATGCCGGGGCGCGACGCCGAGTTTGTCGTGTTCAATCCCGACCTTACCCTGGTCGAGGCGTATGTGGGTGGCAACAGCGTCGGTAACGCGTTTGCCGAGTAGCCGCCAAAGAAGCGATCCGAAAGGGGATTTAGATGATTTACGGTGCATTGGGCGATATCGAGGAGTATCGCGGAATGCTCAAGGGCCTCGACGTGCTGATCGACTGGCTCGAGGAGAACGACCCGGCGCAGCTCGAGGTCGGCAGCCATCCGATTCTGGGCGACAAGGTCTATGCGAACGTCATGGCTCCCACGACGCGTCCCGAGGCCGAGGCTCACTATGAGACGCATCAGCGCTATCACGACCTGCAGATCGATGTCGAGGGTCGCGAGGCCTTTAAGGTTGCCACGGGCAGCCTGACGTTGGTTCAGGAGTTTGACGAGAAGGACGACTACGATCTGGTCGATTCCGACGCTTCGATCGCCGGCGATCTTGCCGACGACAAGTTCGCGCTGTTTGTTGCCGGCGAGCCTCACATGCCCACGCTCGAGTTCCCGGGCGATGGCGCACAGCCGGTCAAGAAGATCTGCTTTAAGCTGCTTGCAGATGCTTACTGGGAGGAGTAACGCGCTGCTCGGCTGAGCTGTTCGTATGCTGGCGTGATTTCTCCAGGGAAATCATGCCAGGACCCCGCTAAGCGTGTTTCCCTAGGGGAATCACGTTTGGCGGGGTTTCTGTTTTTGAGTAGGGGAAGCTGTCGACGTGGCGATGCTTGGATTGGCGCACATACTCTTAATCGAAAACAAAAAAGCCGCCCGAAGGCGGCTGTCTTGTTCAATGGAGCCAGCGACCGGGCTCGAACCGGTGACCCCCGCTTTACGAGAGCGGTGCTCTACCAACTGAGCTACGCTGGCGGCCATGTGGTGACGCAACTGAGGCGTCAACGGCTGTCTATGATACGGGACATCGCACATCCGCGCAAGGGTTCTGGCGGCTTTTCTCACTTTAAATGCACTAATATTAGAGGTGTGATGTCTGCGGCGTCCATCTGGCGCTTGACCTGCTGTTAAGTTGGTGGCCGACATCCCGTTCGTATGGGTCTCAGACAGAATGGGGCAGCCATGGCTCAACCCAAGATCCTTCTCACGCGTATCGATGACCGTTTCATTTACGGGCAAGACGTTGAACTGTGGAACGAAGCCGTGGGTTCCAACCTTGTCCTAATCGTCAACGATGAGATCGCGGCGGATTCGTGCCAATGGGCACCCATGAGGGTGGCGGCGCCAGAAGGCGTTTGGACGCGGTTTTTCTCGGTGCAAAGGACCATCGACATCATTCATACCACAACGCCGCGCCAATGGATTCTGGTCATGGTAGCCTCACCCGCCGATGCGCTCGCGCTGGTTAAGGGCGGTGTGCCAATAACCAAGATCAGCATTGGCCATATGCAGACAGGGGAGGGCAAGCGTCCCGCAACGCCCGCAGTCGCCATAGACGATGCGGACGTCGCTGCTCTGAGAGAGCTGCAGGCGCTCGGCATAGAGCTAGAAATCCGCTACCTTCCCAGCTCCAACTCCGACCCTATCCAACTAGTCATTGGGGACGTTCTTAAATGACTAGTCAAACGGGACACCCTTGGCACTTGGGGACGTTCCTTATGTGCCGGCCTTTTAGGAACGTCCCCAAGTGCCGGCAGATTGGGACAGTCTTTCTTGCCAAACGTTAAAGACTGTCCCCAACGACTAGTCATTTAAGAACGTCCCCAATGACTAGGTAGCAAAGCGCCCGTCGGCAGTGGTGCCGGCGGGCGCTGCTGTGCGATATGTTGCGTTGTGGGCTTAGTGCCTCATAAAGTGGTATTCGATCACATTGCTGTAGGGGTGACCCGGGCCCACAATGCCCTGCGGGAACAGCGGCTGGTGCGGTGTGTCGGGGTACATCTCTGCCTCGAGGGCAAAGCCAGCGCCCCAGCCATAGTTGGCATCGTCCTTGGCGTGCTCGTCGCCCAGCCAGTTGCCGGTGTAGAGCTGCACGCCCGGGGCTGTGGTGTAGTAATCCAACTCACGACCGGTCCACATCTCCTCGACGTGCATCGCGCGGCGCAGATTACGGCCGTACTGATAGCCATCGATGCACAGGCAGTGATCGTAGCCACGGGCCTGCTTAATCTGCGGGTCGTCGGCTTCCATGCCAGGAGCGACGGGGCGCAGCTCACGGAAGTCAAACGGCGTGCCTTCGACCGGAGCGATCTCGCCGGTGGGGATGTTCTGCTCGTTGATGGGCAGGTAGTGGGCAGCGTTGGCAACAAAGAAGTGCTCGCAGTCCATGCCGGCGTTATGGCCGGCAAGGTTAAAGTACGTGTGGTTGGTCATGGACACGTAGGTGGCGCGGTCGCTCTCGCAGCCATACTCGATGCGAAAGACGCCGGTGCGCGTCACGGTAAACACGGCTGTAAAGGTGCGGTTGCCGGGGAGACCCAGCTCGCCATCCTCAAGTGAGGTGGTCATGCGCACGGCGTTGTGGACCTCGTCGAGTTCAACGTCCCACACGCGCTTGTGCAGGCCGTGCTCAAGATCGCTGTGTAGGTTGTTGGCGCCTTCGTTGGCCGGCATATGCCAGTCCGTGCCGGCGATGGTGATCGTGGCGCCCGCGGTGCGGTTTGCCACAGGGCCGATGGTCGCGCCAAAGCAGGCGGGGTTGTCAAAGTAATCCTCGAGCTTATCGAAGCCCAGCACCACATCGCGCACGTTGCCGGGAATGTCGGGCACGTCGATGCCCAGCACGGTGGCGCCATAGTCCATAATGCGAACGCAGATCTCGGGCCCGTTGAGGGTGTAACGATGAACGGGGGTACCGCACGGCGCGGTGCCGAAAAGCTCGGAAGTGATCATTTGGTTCCTAACATCGAGGTATTTCCGACAAACTGTAGCGCGAACAGGCGAGATTATCACTACACCCCACTAAAGCAGGGGGTATTTTTCTCAAAAAAGTGATGATTGGAGCTGTGCGGGCGTTCATTTCTGACGCGCGCGAGTCTGATACAATTTGTTCGTTATTGTTTGAATTGACGTGAGCGTGGAACAGCGAGGACTCATCGTGATTAAAGCGGAGCGACAGGATAAGGTTCGGCAGCTGCTCGAGGAACAGGGAACGGTCTCGGTCAAGGAGATTTCGGATGCGTTAGGTGTCTCGGATATGACGATCCGCCGTGACCTTGAGGAACTTGCGAGCCTGGGCGAGATCGAGCGCGTGCACGGCGGAGCCCGCAGTGCGCAGAGCCGTCCACACGCTATGCTGCGCCATGAGTATTCGCACAGCGAAAAGCGCACAAAGCATGCCGAGGAAAAGTTGCAGATTGCGCGCCGTTCTGTGGAGCTTATCGAGGAAGGCTCGACCATCTTTTTGGGCACGGGCACCACGGTTGAGCAGATGGCCTCGATGCTGCCGGCGTTTCGCCTGCGCATTGTGACCAATTCGCTTTCGGTGTTTAACCTGCTCGAGGCGCGCGAAGACTGCGAACTGTGCCTGGTGGGCGGCGTGTACCGCCGCCGCACTGCCGCTTTTGTGGGCCCCACGGCCGAGGACACCTTGCGCGCACTGGGGATCGACGCAGCCTTTATCGGCGCAAACGGCATTTTGGACGGCGACGTGTCTACGTCTAACATGGAAGAGGGCCGCATCCAGCAGCTCGCCTTTAGCAAGGCCGACTCGCGCTATCTGATCGCCGATTCCAGCAAGATCGGCAAGCGCGACTTCTACACCTTCTGCCGCCTGGACAGCCTGGATGCCGTGGTGTGCGAGCCGGGCATCGCCGCCGAAGATCGTGCCGCCATCGAGGAGCATACGCGGGTCATCTGCTAGCTAATGCTACAGACGATACTTCTGCCCCTGCCGGCGCAGGGGTTATCGCTTCACAATGACGCGTAAATAACTTTGGGCAACAAGGATGAGGCTATTCTGGGATATGACTAGACTCCGTATTTCGTCTTTATGTCCCTTGAGAATGAATCGTAGTCTTCATAGAGCCCCTCTCTGCTTTCATCCTCGGCGTGGTTTACACGTTCAAGGAGCTTATCCTTTGGAGCCTCTTTTGTTATTGCGGCCTCGCTATCGGGTATTGTGGATTGCAAGAATAGTTCTAGAGCATGGACGTCTTTGAGTATGTAGCCCGTCGAACGACCCGCTCCTGTTTTTTCGATTGCGCTGCAACTAACAAGCTGACCGAGGGTTCGTTTAACGGTAACCTCGCTGATATCGGGGCAGTTGGATCGGATGTCGGATTTCTTAATGACGCCGGGTCTCTGTTGAAATAGAACGGCGATGCGCGCTTGCTTCGACATGGGACGAGTGCTTGATTCAATTAGGGTACGCTGCTCGAGCTGTCGGTAGGCGGCCAGGGTTGTTCCGAGCATGAAACGGATAAAGGGTACTTCGGTGTTTTGATTTTCATTCCATCCAGTGGAGCTTGCAGCGAGGGCGTTGTAGTAAAGCGCTTTGTTGTCTTCAATAAGTCGTTCGATGCTGATGTAACGCGCAACGTCGTATCCAGTCTTTTCGAGCAGCAGCGTTGTAAGGAGCCGGCTCATCCTGCCATTGCCATCGTTGAAGGGATGAATGCTAACAAAATCGAAGATAAAGCGGAGCGATATAAGGAGGGGATCGCAAACTTGGCGAGATAAAGCATCGTTGAGGGATTGGCAGGCTTCTTTAACAAGTCCCGGGGTTGCTAGAGCCGAAGGGGGCCTAAAGCGCACAAATCGATTACCTTGATCGTCAATGGAGACGATTTCGTTATCGCTATCTTTCCAATGGCCTCCATACGAGATTGCCGTGTGCGCCATGAGGTCACGATGCAACTGCAAAATGACCGATGGCGTTACGGGAATGGAATCGTGTTGCTCGTGAATAAGCGACAGCACATCTCGGTATCCAGCGATTTCTTCCTCTGCGCGGGAGCTTGGCTTGGCGGAATACGCCATGATCGCTTTGAGTCTTTTTTGGGTGGTAACAATTCCTTCAAGTCCGTTGGAGGATTGGGTGCTTTGGATCTTAGCTTCCTCCATTAGGGACGATAGAAGCTCGGGTTTGACTTGACTCAGAGCAAGCTGACGGCCTTTATGCTCGCGTATCGAGAGGAGGAGGTTGGTGATTGGAGTTGCTTCGAGTTCCGCTGGGACTGTGGTGTAATCGAACTGGCGCATGCGGCTCCTTTCGGTATCACGAACATACTTTCGATATCATAATACCATTAAATGATACCGAAAGTATGTTCGTGATACCGAAAACTGGAAACCATGGTTCATAACTGCTTGGAAAGTTCGGATTTGACTATCTTATTGTCTTGATCTGTAACAGTTAGACGGTTAAAAGTGGGCTACGTGTTACAGATTGAGATCTTTCAGCCCTGGTCGCCCGTTCGTCTAAATCTATAACAGTTAGGATTGAAAATCCCTGCTAGATGTTACAGATCGAGATAAACGGTCCGCACGGGCTCACCAAAAACAAAAAGACCGCATGCGAACCCGTGGAGGGATTCGCATGCGGCCGACAGGGGGTATGCGGCAAAAGTTAGGCCATAAGCAGGCCGGTCTCCGCGACGTTCTTGTACCAGTACGCGCTCGCCTTGGGATAGCGCTTCTGGGTCTCAAAGTCGATGTAGAACAGGCCATAACGCTTGTTGTAGCCGTTGGTCCAGGAGAACTGGTCCTGCAGCGACCACACAAAGTAACCGTCGACGTTTACGCCGCCGTCGATTGCCTTGAGGATCCACGCGAGATGCTGACGCATGTAGTCGATACGAGGGGCGTCATCGATAAAGCCATCCTCGAAGTCGTCCTTATAGCCCATGCCGTTCTCGGTGATGTAGATCTTCTTGTAGTTGGGGTAATCGTTCTTAATGCGGAGCAGCAGGTCGTACAGGCCCTCGGGATAGATGATCCAGTCCCAATCGGTGGTGGGTACGCCTTCGCGCACGCACGACTCGCCCACGCCCTTGAGGAACCAGCGCGAGGAGCCCTTGTCGCCGGTGCCATTGTGGTTGATGTCGTTTTCGCCCTCGGCGGCACGCAGGAACTGGCACTTGTAGGTGTTGACGCCCAGGCAATCGTTGTAGGGGAGCGCGGCGGTCAGCGCGGCGATGTCCTCGTCGCGGACGTCGAGCTCGCCGCCGGCGATATGGGCCAGCTTGGTTGCAGCTTCCATGGTGTCGGCTGTATAGTGGCCGCGGAAGGTGGCGTCGAGCACCCAGCGGTTGTTGATGACGTCGGCCATGCGGGCGGCCTCGCAGTCGGCAGCGCTGTTGGGATCGAGGGGATACTTGGGCTCCAGGTTCTGGACAATGCCGATCTCGCCCTCAAAGCCGCCCTCATGGAAGGCGACGACAGCCTTGGCGTGGGCCACCATCATGTTGTGCATAAGCTGGAAGGCCTTGTCCAGGCGATACTTCTCGCCGTGCGGCCAGTTGCCGACGATAAAGCTGCCCTCGGCGGTCGCGGGAATCTCGTTAAAGGTAAACCAGTGCTTGACCTCGGTGAACTCGGCAAAGCAGAACTTGGCGTACTCGACAAAGGCGTCGATCGTCGTGCGCGTCAGGAAGCCCTCGCCGCCGTTCTGGTAAAAGGCCTCGGGCGTATCGAAGTGATCGAGCGTGACATAGGGGATAACGCCGGCTTTATTGCAGGTGGCAAAGAGCTCGTGATAGAAGGCGACACCCTCGGGGTTAATCTCGCCAGTACCGTTGGGGAAGATGCGGCTCCAAGCGATGGAGACGCGGATACCGTTGATGCCGAAGCGCTGGCACAGGTCGATATCGACCGGGTACTTGTTGTAGAAATCGCTTGCGGGATCGGGGGAGAAGCGACCCTGAGCTGCCAGGAAATCGTCCCAGGGCACTTTGCCCTTGCCGTGCGTGCGGGTCTCGCCCTCAACCTGGTAAGCGGCGGTGGCGCCGCCAAACACAAAGCCGTCGGGGAACTGCATGGGGTTGGTCATGAGTCATCCTTTCTGTGGGATACGAATAGGGAGAGATGCCCGAACTGGGGATCCGGGCACCAACAGAGGGAGGAACTAGTCGAGGTTCTCGCGGAGCCACTTGATGGCGCCAGCGGGGTCGCGGGTGAGGTCGATATATTCCTTACCGCGGGGAGCGAGCAGCTTAATGCCCAGACGATCAGTGTCGGCCTTCATGTCGTTGTAGTAGCTACGAACCTGCGGGGCGAGCACGATGACATCGTACTGATCCATGATGGCAGTGTGCTGGCCATAGGCGCCTGCGGAGGAAGCGATGTTCTCTCCGGTCTGCGCAGCACCTTCCTTGATGGCGTTGGCGAGCATGGCAGAGGTGCCGGCGCCGGCGCACAGGACGAGGACCTTCAGACCGTCGACGTCCTTCTTAGCGGATGCGTCGGCGGCGGGCTCGGGCTGATCGGCGACAGGCTTGCTGTCGGCGGCAGCGGCGGTCGTCTCGACGGAAGCGGTGGCCTGCTCGACAGCGGGCCCAGAGGCGTTGACAGCGATGGAAGCGGCACCATCGGACTCGAGACCCAGCTCGGCGGCGCGCTCGGCCTCCTGGTCGCAGAGCAGCTTATCGTATGCCTTCAAGAACGGCAGGTAGATGATGGCGTCCAGCAAGATGATGATCGCGACAAATACCAGGGCGATAAGCTGGAAGTTTGTGGTGATGAAGATGCCGATGGGGGCAGGGGTAGCCCAAGGCACCACGAAGGAGAAGCCGTTCATGCCCACATTGTCGATAAAGAACTTGGCAACACTCACGTTGACGCAGCCGGCGGCAACAAAGGGGATGAGCATGTAGGGGTTAAGGATCATCGGCGCGCCAAAGAGCAACGGTTCGTTGACGGCGAAGGCAACAGGAACAATCGAGGCCTTACCGACGGCTTTGAGCTGCTTGGACTTCATAAAGAGAATCAGCAGGAGCGGCACGATGAACGTGGCGCCGGTGCCGCCGAACTCACCTACGAGCGACATGTTAAAGGTGAGGGAGTGGGCGGGGTGACCACCGGCCAGCAGAACCTGCAGGTTCTCGGCCTGGTTGGCAAGACGGATGGGGTCGATGCCCGGCTGGACGATCGAGGGGCCGTGGACGCCGATAAACCAGAAGAACGCGGTGGCTGCCTGAATAAGGATGAGTCCGGGGTAGGTCTCTGCTGCAGTGAAGAGCGGGGAGAGCAGCTTGATGAGCAGCTCGGAGAACGGAACGCCCATGAGGTTGCGCACGACCACATCGATGATGCCGCAGATGATGACAGCTCCACCGAAGGGGATGATGTCACGGAAGTTCTGAGCGATGGCGCCCGGGACCTCCTTGGGCAGCTTAATGGTCAGATCGCGCGAGACGCAGAATTTATAGACCCACACGGTAATGAACGCGGCGATATAGGCCGAGAACAGACCGCGCGTGCCCATGCTGGTGCAATCGAAGACCGAAAGTTCGGAGCCGTTGAACTTGGTGGTGAACTGCGTAACAGCGAGCAGCAGCATGCTGCACTGGGCGGCCACCATGGTGGAGCCGTCGTTGAGCACCTTGCCGGCGGGCATGCGACGGTTCATGGACGCCGTGAAGTTCTTGGCAGTGGTGCCGGCAACCATGATACCCATGACGCCCATGGTGAAGTTGTACAGCTTGTTGCACCAGTCGATGAGCGGCTGGGGCAGCGTGATGCCAACTACGCCAGGAAGGGTGGCGATCAACAGAAAGATCGAAGAGGTGAGGACGATGGGCATACACCCAAGGAATCCGTCCTTAATGGCCTGGAGGTAGACGTTCCTCGAGATCTTCTCAAAGAACGGTTGATGCTTTTCGAGCATCTTTACGATGGCGTCCATAGAGCTCCTTTGCTACTTGATGCGCGATGCATGTGGATGGAACTGGTCGTCGATGGATGGTCAGGACTGCCCGGAAACCTTCCTGCTTAAGGAAGGCATTGCGAAATGACAACGTTGTCATTTCGTTAATGACAACGTAAGACATTTTTGGAAGAGCAACAAGGATATACGGGTGAGCGGTCGATATTGTCCGGTAAACGGTTGATTTGTCAGTCGGGCAGGTAGTGTATGCTAGAACGCAAAAAACAAGCGATGCAAAACCGACTGGAGAAGTAGTGGCAACGATGGACAAGAAAAATGTCTCAATGAACGATGTGGCAGTTGCCGCGGGTGTTTCTCTCAAGACGGTGTCGCGCGTGATCAACGAGCCCGATAGCGTGCGAGAGTCGACACGCGATAAGGTCCATTCCGCAATGGAGGCGCTCGGGTTTCGAACCAACTTTGCCGCGCGTTCGCTCAAGTTGGGCCGTTACGGATGCATCGGCGTGGTGCTGTTTCACTTGTCGGGCGGTGCCGTGGACATGATTGACGGCATCGCCGATGCCGCCGAAGAACGCGGCTTTGCGCTCACAATGATTAAGAAGCGGGCGGGGGAGAAGATGACCCTTGCCGAAGCGGCGCGTAGGATGTCGCAGCTTCCCGTCGACGGCATGATCTTCAACCTGCGTCAGATGGTCGATGACTTTGATACCTTTGAGGCACCGAAGGACCTCAAGACGGTGATTATCACGCCGATGGAGCATCCTACCTGCTCTACCGTTAGTGACGATCAAGAGGGTGGTGCGCGCATGGCGTGCGAGTACTTCTTAAATCGTGGGCACAAGAACGTATACTTCGTCTCTGGTAAGAAAGAGGCGCTGTCGAGCCAGTGTCGTATGAAAGGTTGGCGTGCGGCACTCGAGGCGCGTGGCATTGAGCCGCCCGAGCCTCTGCAAGGCGATTGGAATGCGGATAGTGGCTATGCCGCAGGCCTTGTGCTTGCCGATAAACCCGATTGCACGGCGGTCCTCGCTGCTAACGACTGCATGGCAAACGGCGTGATGATGGCTCTACGTGACAAAGGGCTCAGTGTGCCCGACGACGTGTCCGTGATCGGCTTTGATGACGAGCTTTACAAGACGATTCCCAACTCGATTCTGACGTCGGTGAAGTTCCGTCACCGCGAGCTGGGCGTCCGTGCGCTTAACGAGGTCGTCGCAGGTCTGGAAGCCCCGAGCTCCAGAAGCCGTACGCTTGTCTCGGGTGTGCTGGTCGAGCGCTCCAGCGTAAAGGACCTGCGGTCGTAGACGTGCTCGGCCTGTTTGTCTCAATCTGTAACAGGTAGGACCGAAAAACTCGGCTAGTTGTTACAGATCGAGACAAACGTGCGACACGGTCCGCCCAAAAAAAGGCCGGGGGAGGCGCGCCGTGTGACGTGCCGCTCCCGGCTGAGAAATGGGGACAGGTTATGTGGGCAGGCGACCCTGCCAGCCGCTAGTCCAGACGACGGGTCTGCGCCACGTGCTTATACCAGTATGCGCTTGCCTTGGGCGTGCGCTTCTGGGTTTCAAAGTCAACGTAGAAGAAGCCGTAACGCTTGTTGTAGCCATTGGTCCAGGAGAACTGATCCTGCAGGCTCCACAGGAAGTAGCCGCCCACGTTGACACCCACCTCCATGGCCTTGAGCAACCAGCGCAGGTGCTGCTCGATGTAGTCGATGCGCGGCTGGTCGTCCACAAAACCGTCCTTGTAGGGGTCCTTGTAGCCCATGCCGTTCTCGGTGATGAAGATCTGCTTGTAGTTGGGGTAGCGCTGCTTAATGTAGACGAGCAGATCGAACAGACCCTCGGGATAGATGATCCAGTCCCAGTCGGTGGTGGGGATGCCAGGCTTGTTCACGTGCTCGCCAATGCCCTTGACGCGCCAGCGGCCGGTGCCCTTCTCGCCCGTACCGTTGTGGTGCAGGTCGTTCTCGCCATCGTAAGCCTTGAGGAAGCGGCACTGGTAGTTGTTAACGCCCAGGTAGTCGTTGTAGAGCGCGGCCTCGCGCATGATCTCGAGGTCCTCATCCGGGATCTCGATGGTGCCGCCCGAGACGGCAGCCAGGCGGTTAGCGCACTCGAGCGTATCGGGCGCATAGTCGCCGCGGAAGGTGGCGTCGAGCAAAAACTGGTTCTGCAGCACGTGCTCGTTGTTGGCGGCTTTGATGTCGGCGGGGTCGTTCTCGTTGAGCGGATACTTAAACTCCAGCGACTGGATGACGCCGATCTTGCCCTTAAAACCGCCGTTGTGGAAGGCAAGTACTGCCTTGGCGTGGGCGAGCATCATGTTGTGCTCGCACTGGAAGGCCTCGGCCAGATGCGCCTTAACACCACCGGGGAAGGTGCCCTCGATGTAGGTGTTGGAGGCATCGGCCCAGATCTCGTTAAAGGTGAACCAGTAGGTCACCTGGTCGGCGTACTCCTTAAAGCAGAAGGTGGCAAAGTCCACAAAGGCATCGATGGTCTCGCGGTTGAGGAAGTCGCCCTTCTCAAAGAGGGGAAGCGGCGTATCGAAGTGATGCAGCGTGACAAACGGCTCAACGTGGTGCGTATGGCACTCGGCGAAGAGATCGTGATAGAACTGCACGCCCTCGGGGTTGATTTCGCCGGTACCGTTGGGGAAGATGCGGCTCCAGGCGATGGAGAGGCGAATGCCGTTGATACCGAACTCCTCGCACAGCTCCAAATCGACGGGGTACTGGTTGTAGAAGTCCGAAGCGGGATCGGGGGAGAAGCGCCCCTGGGCCTCCAGGAAGTCGTCCCAGGCGACTTTGCCTTTACCGTGGGTGCGGGTCTCGCCCTCTACCTGGTAGGCAGCGGTAGCGCCGCCAAAGACAAAGTCCTCGGGAAACTGCGCAGGCGGGTTGGTGACGCTAGCAGGGTTAACGGACATGATGATCCAATCGTCTAAATCGAAGGGCCAGCCGGTCTTGGATAGTCGGCTGGCCCTGAGCGTTACTTACTTCGAAAGTTGTTCGGCGACGAAGGCGAGAGACTTATCGCCGTTCTGGGAGAGCTCGATGTACTGCTTGCCGCGGCAGGCGACGCACTTGTTGCCCACGCGCTCGCAGTCCTTCTGCAGGTCGGCCAGGTAGCTTGCGGCCTGCGGGGCCAGTACGACCAGGTCAAAGTCGGGGAGCATGTCCACGTGGTTGCCATAGGCCTCGGCAGCGGTTTCGAGGTTAATGCCGCGCTCCTTGGCAGCCTTGGCCAGCGCGTTGGCGAGCAGGCCCGAGGTTCCGCCGCCCTGGCAGAGCACGAGCACGCGCTTGCCGTTGAGGTCGCTGGCGGTCGTTGCCTCAGTGGCGACAGCGGCGGGAGCGTCGGCCTTCACGGCCTCGGCAGCAGCGCCGGCGGCAACGCTCTTGGCGTCAGCCTTGCCCTGGAAGGCATCGTTGAGCTTAGCGGCCTTCTCGGCGTTCTTGGCGGCGAGCTCCTCCTGGGAGATCTCGGCCTCCTCGGCGCACTTCTGGGCGTCATAGGCACGGAAGAACGGATAGTACAGGACGAAGTCGACGACCAGGATAAGGGCGAGCATCACAAAGGCGAGCGGCTGGAAGCCCAGGCCCATGATGGTGCCGATGGGGCCGGGGACGGTCCAGGGCAGGGTGTACATAAAGCCGTTCATGCCCAAGAAGTCGATAAAGATCTTGAGGATCCAGATGTTGGCGATCGGGGCAAAGACAAACGGGACAAAGAAGACGGGGTTGAGCACTATGGGTGCGGCGAACAGCAGCGGCTCGTTGACGGCAAAGCACACGGGAACGATAGCGGCCTTACCGACGGCGCGCATCTCCTGGGACTTGGCCAGGAAGCAGAACATAAAGACCAGGACGAGCGTGGCGCCGGTGCCGCCCATGCAGACGACGAAGTACTGGGCACCCTGGGTCAGGACAGCGGAAGCGTGCTGGCCAGCCTGGAACGCAGCCAGGTTGTCGGTCATGTTGGCAACGAGGGCGGCGGCGATGGCGGGCTCGACGATCGAGGGGCCGTGGACGCCCACGAACCAGAACAGGCTCATGGCGCCGTAGATCACAGCGAGGCCGATGTAGCCATCGGCAGCGGTGAACAGGGGCTGGAACACCTGGATGACGCCCTGGGCAAAGCAGAAGCCAAAAGCAGCGCGGAAGACGATGTCAAAAACCCAAAAGACGGTGATGCAGACGGAGAAGGGGATGATGTCCTTGAAGGTCTGCGAGATGTTGGGCGGAACCTGCTCGGGCATCTTGACGGTGATGTTGCGCTTAATGAAGAACTTGTAGATGATGCCAGTCACAAACGCAGCGATGAAAGCGGTTAGCAGGCCCTTGGACCCAAGGTAGGTGGTGTTGAAGCCGCTGGCGGCGTCCGTGGCGATGGTGTCGCTCGAAAGGAGCAAGAAGCCGATGATGGCCGCGCACATGCACGAGATGAAGTTGATCTGGTTGTTCTTGGGCAGATCGCGGTTCTGGGCGTCGGCGAAGTGCTTGGCAGTGGTGGCGGCGCAGGCGATGGCCAGGATGCCCATGGAGTAGTTGTAGCACTTCCACAGGGCGTTGTTGATGTCATCGGGCCAGTAGAAACCCCAGATGTTGGGGACCGAGGCTACCAGGCAGAAGATGGACGAGAAGATGATGATGGGGATGACGGAGATAAAGCCGTCGCGGATCGCCTTGAGGTACTTGTTGCGGGCGATCGCGTTGAAAAAGGGCTGGCCCTTTTCGATGATGGCGATGAGTTGCTCCATGCAATGCTCCTAAGAGTCGGTGGGTTAGCAACGATGGTAGCTTTTGACGTTCGGTTGCCAAAATGTTGACGTTGCCATTTTGCGACACAAAAAAAGACGCGAACCGGTGGTTCCTGTGCCTGCGAACCGTCGATTCCTTATGCGTAAACGTTTGAGCCGCCCGGTGGCTCTGTGTTTGCACAATGGCAACGTTAACATTTGGGCGCCAAAAGCCGTTCGGGGAAGCAAAAATGTCGGTGAACGGTAGGTTTTGGGTGGTGAGCGTATGGTGGGGGAGGCGTTGGATATACTTGAAGGCGTTAAAAATGACTGCGCAGGGTGCCACCAATGGCATCGTTGACATAGAAAGATCGACCTATGGCCGCTGTTAAAAAATCGGTATCCGTCAAAGACGTAGCGCGCCTCGCGGGCGTCTCGGAGCAGACAGTCTCGCGTACGGTGCACGATTCGCCCAGCGTGCGCCCCGAGACCAAGGAACGCGTGCGTGCCGCCATGCGCGAGCTGGGGTATCGCCCCAATTTTGCCGGTCGATCGCTGCGCCGCGGTAAGTTTAAGACCGTCGGCGTCGCCATGTTCAACATTACCGGCACCGGCAATCTCGACCGTATGGAGGGCTTTGCCGCAGCGGCCGACAAACATGGCTATGCCATCACCCTCACTAAAGTAGACGGGCATCCGTATACCCTCGAGAGCGCATCGTCGCGCATGAGCGCACTGCCGGTGGATGGCATGGTTGTGATTATGAACCGCATGCCGGCGGACTTTGGAACCTTCGAGCCGCTGCCCGGCATGCAGACGGTGCTCGTTACGATGTTGGAGCACCCGCTCTGTTCAACGGTCGATAACGACCAGTTCGATTGCTCGCGCCAGGTGGTCGAGTATTTGCTGGGGAGGGGGCACAAAACCGTGCACTTTATCTCATGCCCCGAGCGCTCGCTTTCGGGCATGCGGCGCGAGGAAGGCTGGCGTGAGACATTGCGTGCGCATGGCATTGAGCCCCCGCAGCTCGTGCGCGGCGACTGGACGGCACAGAGCGGATATGCCGCAGGCCAGGCTCTGGCGGAAGATCCGACCTGTACGGCCATCTATGCCTCCAACGATGCCATGGCATATGGCTGCATCCGTGGGCTCGAGTCGCGCGGAAAGCGTGTGCCTCAGGACGTGAGCGTGGTGGGTGTTGATGACAGCCTGGGCGATATCGTGCCCGATTGTCGCCTGACCACGGTGCGCTTTGACAACAAGCGCGTCGGCATGTGGGCGGTCGACAAGATTGCCGGCGCCGATGGGGGTGCGTCTGGCGTGGAGCACATGCTGATCCCCGGTGTGCTTGTAGAGGGCGATACGGTGCGCGATTTGTGTTAGGGTGCGGTCCTGTTTGGGTTGCCGATAATTGTGTTTGATATTGTTCAGATTGGTTTAAAAACCGTTCACGGGCGAAAAGTGACCGTTCATAGCTCGAAATTACGTTTTGAGCTGTTCTTTTTTGTTTGAATGTTATTGTTTCTGTCATACACAACGCAGCGCGTATGCCCGGACGCGATGCTCTCCATTGGTTCATATGTGAAAGGAACGCAACATGGCAACCAAAGAAGAAATCTCGATGGTTGGATTCGAGATCGTCGCATACGCAGGTGACGCCCAGACCGATCTGCTTGCAGCGCTCGATGCTGCTCGCGAGGGTGACTTTGAGAAGGCCGAACAGCTGCACAAGGATGCCAGCGATGCGCTCATCGGTGCCCACGACACGCAGACCAAACTGCTTTCGCAGGAGGCCGGCGGTGGCGAGATGGAGATGACCTTCATCATGGCTCACGCTCAGGACACTCTCATGACCACTATGATCCTGGAGAAGCAGACCCGCTTTACCATCGATGCCTACAAGCGCATCGCCGAGCTCGAGGCCAAGCTCGCCTAACGAGCCCTCACAACCAAGTCCCCTTCCAAAAGCTCTGCCGCTACCCGCGGCAGGGCTTTTTCTGTCCTCCTCCAAGTTGCGGTGAAATGGGGACTGAATAGGGGCCGGCGGGCGCAAAACGATCCCTATTCCACCGCAACTCATCCCGAGATAGTCATTGAGGACGTTCTTAAACGACTAGTCGTTGGGGGCAGTCTTGGAGCTTCTGCACGCCCTCCCGTTCGGTTTTTCGATGGGTGGGTATACTTCCATCCGCAATGCAGGCCGGAATGAGGAGGTGTCCAAATGCCGGACAACGGATTGATTCAAAAGACAGATGCGCACGAGATGGCTCATGGGCGTCCTGTCCAGATAACCGAGCATACGACGGTAACCGAGCTGCAGCCCAGCCTGTCCGATGTCGTGTGCGCAAACAAAAAGCTGCAGATTGGCTTTATCGTTGCGCTCGTGGCACTGGCGCTGTTGTCGGGCTTTGTAGCTCGTCCGCATTTTGCCGATACCAAGACTTGGGACTCCACCATCGAGGTCATCGATCAAAAGAAGGGCAATGTTTTGGCTCTCACAACCTCGTGCGTCGCCCTATCTGCGGGTATCACTGCGCTGCCGGGCGATACGGGAACGCCAGTTGCCGAGCAGCTCGCGCAGCTTTCGGGAAACTTGGGTATCGTGCTTGCCGTGCTCTACCTCGAAAAATATCTGCTGACCATTTTATGGTCGATCGGGCTGGGCATCCTGATTCCGTTCTCGCTCGTACTCTTCGCGGTGTCGCTTGGCATTCACGGACGCTGGAGCACGAGCGCAGTCATTCGCCGCGTGGCAACGCGTGTGCTGGTGGTCGCCATAATTGGCATGGCGTTGGTGCCTGCAAGTGTTTGGGTGTCGCAGAAGGTCGACGAAACGTATCGCGTTAGCATCGAGGCGGCCGAGCAAAAGGCGGCCGACGCTGCGAGTGCGGCAGATAGCGATAGCTCCAAAACAAGCAAGAAAAAGACCGAGTCCGCAGAGTCCAAGAGCGTGCTCGAGCAGCTTGCCGACGGTGCCTCGGGCCTCGTCACGTCGGTGACCAGCGGCGCCAAGCAGATGACCGATGAAATTGTGCGGCAAGTGACCGATCTCATCGAAGGCGTCATTGTGATGATCGTGACCTCGTGCGTTATCCCGCTGCTGGTGCTCGCGGCGTTTCTGTGGCTGGGACACACGCTACTGGGGATTGATATTTCCGGCCCGGCGAACTATTTGACGGGCCGCTTTCTGAGTGCTCCGTCCAAGCACGCCAAGAAGGGCAGGCAGTCTGAGTAGGCGGCAAAGCGTTCTTTGGAAGATCAACTGTAAGAAGGGCGGTCGAGACACGTTCTCGCCGCCCTTTTGTTTGTTGAACACGTGGTCGCTACGTCCGCGCCGGGTCCAGACGGTCAGCAATCATCCGCGAACGGTATTTGTTCAAAAAAGAACAAAGATAAACAAATAGTTGTTGCAGTTACTGTTCGAATGTGTTCAAATAAACATGAACAGTGAAGAACCGCACATTCAGATGCCCGGACCTGAACGCGATTCAACACTTCCAAACAGAAACTACGCACCTGCGTATCTCTCAAGGAGGATGTCATGAGGGTTGTAATCGCTTCCGATGCCGACGGTATGTCGATGAAGGAGTCCATCAAGGAGATGCTCATCGCCGACGGTCACGAGGTCGTCGACTATTCCGAGACCCCTGCCGCGGACTTTGTCGATTCCGCGACCGCCGTTGCCAAGGACCTGCTGGAGCACAAGGATTCCCAGGGCTTCGCATTCGATAAGTACGGCGTCGGCTCCTATATGGCCGCCGTCAAGATCAAGGGCATGGTCGTCGCCAACATTTCCGACGAGCGTTCCGCCTACATGACCCGCGAGCACAACGGCTCGCGCATGGTCACCATGGGCCCGGGCATTGTGGGCACCGAGGTTGCCAAGAAGATCGCCCGCGAGTTCCTGCGCGCCCAGTACGCCGGCGGCCGTCACCAGATCCGTGTCGACATGCTCAACAAGATGGCCTAACGAGAGCCACCGAGAACTCGAACTTCTACCTCAACTTGTGAATTCAGACGAAAGGACGTTCTGATGAAGAAGACCATCGCAATCGGTTGCGACCATATCGTTACGGACGAGAAGATCTATCTGGCCGACCGCCTGGAGCAGGCTGGCTACAAGGTGCTCGACTGCGGCACCTACAGCCACACCCGTACGCACTATCCCATCTACGGTAAGGCCGTGGGCGAGGCTGTTGCCAGCGGCAAGGCCGACTTTGGCGTGGCCCTGTGCGGCACCGGCATCGGCATCACCAACGCCGTCAACAAGGTTCCCGGCGCCCGCTGCGCCCTGGTTCGCGACATGACCTCTGCCCTGTATGCCCGTCGCGAGCTCAACGCCAACATCGTGGGCTTTGGCGGCAAGATCACCGGCGAGTTCCTGATGGCCGATATCATGCTTGCCTTCCTGGAGGAGCCCTACGAGAAGACTCCCGAGCACGATGCCCTGATCGCCAAGATCGATGCCTGCAACAAGGCCGACGCCGAGGCTCAGGCCGACCCGCACTTCTTTGACGAGTTCCTCGAGAAGTGGGACCGCGGCGAATACCACGATTAGCGGGTATCCGGCGTAATTAACTAGTCCGTTGACGGCTCGCGTTTCTGTGATGGGGCGCGGGCCGGTTTGCTATCAGCCCCACTGACTTGGCGGGCTGGACGTGCATTGTTCTTTTGTTTGCGGCGCTGCCTCATTACCTTTCTGCTAAAGGCACGACGTTCACAATGGATCGTGCGAGATGATATGTGAAGGAGAAGATTCCCATGGAGTTTGTCCTTGATAACGGCTCTGTCCGCATTGCGTTGAGCACGGCTGGCGGATCGTTCACTTCTATTGCGGCCAACGGCCGTGAGTACCTGTGGCAGGGTGACCCGGCGGTCTGGTCGGGCCAGGCACCCATTTGTTTCCCGATCTGCGGCGGCCTTCGCGACGGTCACGCAATGACCATGGGCGGCCGCGAGATTAAGCTCGCCCGCCACGGCTTTGCGCGCAAACAGGAGTGGAAGCTCGAGGAGCAGAGCGATAGCATGGTCGCGCTGAGCCTAAGCTCTGCCGACCATGCCGAGTTGCTCGAGCAGTACCCGTATCCGTTTAAGATCGTTGCTCGTTACACGATCGATGCGGAAAAGGTGGCCGTGTCGTACGAGGTGACCAATGAGGGCACCGAGGACATGCCGTTCTTTGTGGGCGGTCACCCTGGCTTTAAGTGCCCGCTTGACGAGGGCGAGTCCTATGACGACTACGAGCTCCGTTTTGAGCAGCGCGAGGCCGCCGAGCTCTGTACTGCCGTTCCCTCGACGGGCCTGATTGATGTTGAGCATCGCAGCAAGAACCCGATGGTTGGCCATGACCTGCCGCTGACCCACGAACTCTTTGACTTCGCGGAGACCATCTTTGACGTGCTCGAGAGCCGCGTGGTTACGCTGACCAAGAAGACCGAGGACAAGGGCGTGCGCCTGACGTTTCCCGATATGCCGTACCTGATTGTGTGGAGCAAGCCCGAGGGTGACTTTGTGGCCGTGGAACCGTGGGGCGGC
Organism: Collinsella sp.; assembly: GCA_037237765.1. Lineage (GTDB taxonomy): Bacteria > Actinomycetota > Coriobacteriia > Coriobacteriales > Coriobacteriaceae > Collinsella. The sequence continues at coordinate 147,980 of JAXXEN010000039.1, forward strand.
CTGTCCACCTGCTCCGACGAGGACGATATTCTGGAGCACAAGCGCGGCTGCCTGGTGGCCAAGCCGGGGGAGACCGTTACCCGCGGCTTTGAGATCGAGATCCTTTAACGAGCTATCGTATGCTTGGGGCCGCGCGTGTCGTGCCCCGGAAACAGGAGTTCAATATGATTCTGACCGTTACCATGAACCCGTCGATTGATACGCGCTATCAGCTCGACAAGTTGATCATCGACGACGTGAACCGTGTGACGCCCGAAAAGACTGCTGGCGGTAAGGGCCTCAACGTGAGCCGTGTGCTGCAGCAGCTGGGCGACGACGTGCTCGCGACTGGCCTGCTCGGCGGCCACATGGGTGCCTATATGGCCGAGCTCATGGATGCCGATGGCGTCAAGAACGACTTTGTGCCCATCGCCGGTGAGACGCGCATCTGCCTGAATATCCTGCACGAGGGCAACCAGACCGAGCTGCTGGAGAGCGGCCCGCAGATCGCCCCGGCCGAGCTCGAGGCCTTTACGGCCAAGTTCGCCGAGCTTGCAGCGAAGGCGGACGTTGTGACGCTTTCGGGCTCGCTGCCGCGCGGCGTCGATGCCGGCTACTATGCCGAGCTCGTCAAGATCGCTGAGGAGGCGGGCGCCAAGGTGCTGCTCGATACCTCGGGTGCATCGCTGGAGGCCGCGCTTGAGTCCGACGCTAAGCCTGAGCTCGTAAAGCCCAACCTGACCGAGATTAACGGCCTGCTGGGTACGTCCTTTACGACTGATGATGTCGATGCCCTGCGCGAGGCGCTTGCCGCCGATGACCGTTTTGCCGGTATCCCCTGGGTTGTCGTTTCGATGGGCGCTGCCGGTTCGGTGGGCTTCCATGAGGGTCGCGCGTTCCGTGCCAAGACGCCCGCGATTGCGGCTGTGAACGCGACGGGTTCCGGCGACTCGACCATCGCCGGCTTTGCGCACGCGATTGCTGCTGGTGCCGACGACGTCACGGTGCTCAAGACCGCCAATACCTGCGGCAAGCTCAACGCCATGGATCCCAAGACCGGTCACCTGGTCATGGACCGCTGGGATGAGATCTACAACAGCGTTGTCGTGACTGAACTGTAGGGTTACGGCGTTTTACCAAACGCCGTAACGGCTCGACGCTGCAAACGCCCCTAAGCGGCAATCTGACGTTCAATCGTCGGGCATGACCAGAAGGTCAATGCCCTCCTCTTTCACGTCACCTTGCTCGCTTAGGGGCGTTTTCGCTGACAATGCCAAGACATCGGCGTTGCCTTGGTCGCAAGTAGTCATTGGGGACGTTCTTGTTTGACTAGTCGTTTAAGAACGTCCCCAATGACTAGCCAATAAAACGGCGCCCGTCGGCGATGTTGCCGGCGGGCGCCGTTGTCGTGTAGGTGGCTATGTCGTGCGGGCTGCTGTTGAACGTTCGGGCCCGTGTTCTATAGTGAGTCGATAAAGCGCTGTTGGGCGGCGCGGCCGACTTCGTCCCACTTGAAGACGCCGGCGTTGTCGAGCACGTGGCCAAACACCACGCCGACCTCCTCGTGCAGGATATCGATGGCGTTATCCGCCGTAAACTCATCGCCGCGGCGAGCAAAGACATCCTTGGCCCATGCGGCGTGGCTGCGGCAAAGGTCGTCGCCCTCGAGCGCACCGGCAAGGTCGTAGCTGGCATCGGCTTTGGCCGCCAGCAGATGCTCACGGACAGCGCCAAGCTCGGGAACCAAACGCGGCGGTAAAATGGCCAGGCCCATGACCTCGATCAGGCCAATGTTCTCCTTCTTAATGTGGTGGTATTCGGCATGCGGGTGGAAAACGCCCAGCGGATGCTCGTCGGTCGTGATGTTGCAGCGAAGCGCCAGGTAGGCCTCGTAGATCTCGCCGCCGGCATTGCCGCGGGAGTCGACGCGGCGGATGACGGGCGTCACGGTGTTGTGTGCCACGCCGTCGGCCGTGTGCGCGATAACGCCCACGGACTCGTCGGTCCACTCGCGCCAGGCGAGGATAATCTTCTCGGCAGCATCGAGCAGCTGAGCGCGGTCATGCGAGCGCAGGCGCAGCACCGAGAGCGGCCATTGCAGCACAGTACCGGTGACCTGGTCAAAGCCGGGCACGCTAAACTGCGAGACCTCGGCGGCGTGCATCATGGGGAACTCGTGCGCGCCACCCTGGAAGTGGTCATGCGACAGAATCGAGCCGCCCACGATGGGCAGGTCGGCGTTGGAACCGATGAAGTAGTGCGGGAACAGGTCCACAAAATCGAGCAGGCAAGTCAGCCCCTTGCGGTCGACGTGCATCGGGCGATGCTCGGAGCTCATGGCAATGCAGTGCTCGTTAAAATACGCATACGGGCTGTATTGGAAGCCCCAGCGCTCTCCGTCGAGCTGAATGGGGATAACGCGCAGGTTCTGGCGGGCGGGGTGAGCGCCGCCGTCGGCTGCGGCAGAGCGTCCGGGATAGCCCTCGTTCTCGATGCAGAGCTGGCAGGCGGGATACTTCTCGCCCGCGTTCTTTGCGGCACCGGCCGCGGCAATATCACGCGGGTCCTTCTCAGGCTTGGACAGGTTGATGGTGATCTCAAGATCGCCCCAGTTGGTGGGGGTGCTCCATTTGATGTTGCGCGCGATGGCGGCACGGCGCACGTAGCCGGCGTCGCAGCACAGGCCGTAGAACCAGTCGGTCGCGGCGCGGGGCTCGTTGACGCCCATGCGGCCGTTGAACTCCTCGTTTACAACCGAAGGCCTCGGCATGAGCACACCCATGATGCGCATGGCAATACGGTCGCGGCCCGATGCCGTGTCCTCGGCAGCACCGTTGGCAACGGCAGCCTCGGAAAGCGCGGCAAGCGTGCCTTCAAGGTCAAAGTCGGGCAGGGTATCGGGGTGCAAGAGCGAGAGTTTCTCGACCTGGAGCGCCCAGGCCATGTCGAGCGCCGGGCCCGTGGCGCCGATGCACTCCAAAATGGTGTTGTATGCCCAGATGCGATCGTCCTGGCCGATCACCGATCGGTGGATAGCGTACTCGATCAGGTTCTGCGCGGCCTCGCGCACGTCAGTCATTACAGCCATGCCGCGTAAGCCCCCTTGTCAGAGATGGCGTAGTGACGGGCAGAGCCTTCGCCCAGCCAGCCGTTCATCTTGGCGATGAAGGTGTCGACCAGGTCGAGCGGCACGAAGGCCTGGATGGTGCCACCAAAGCCGCCACCGTGGATACGAACGGCGCCGCGGCCGTCGAGCACGTGCTCGGCCAGCGCCAGGGCATACATGGAAGGCTGCTCGGAGCCCAGCTTGGCAACGACATTCTGCAGGTACATGGCAGAGCTGGCGCCGGACTCGCGCGTCAGGACCAGGAACTGATCGATGTCGCCGGCGTTGAGCGCTGCCCAGCGCTTATCGACCAGGCCATTCTCGTACCAGTAGTGAATGGCGCGCAGGCAGGCACGGTCGCCCAGCTTGGCGCGCAGCTCGGGGAGCTTGGCGTCAAAGTCCGCCACGTTTACCTCGCACAGGCGTGCCTTGCCAAACTCGGCGGCGACGTCTTGCATCTCGCGCGGAACGGCGGCGTAGTCGTCGGTGGCTGCCACGTGATCGGCACCGACCTTAACGAGCACGAGCGCATAGCCGTGATCCTCAAAGTTGAGCTCGAGCTTCTGGGTTTTAGGCTGAGCCTGATCCTCAAAGTCCATGTAGGCGAGGCCGCCCAGGCACACAGCGGCCTGGTCCATCAGACCGCAGGGCTTGCCATAGTAGTTGTTCTCGGTGCGCTGGCTCATCTGGGCGAGCGCGACGGGCTCGATGGCGGGTGCGCCCCAGAGCGTCTCCATGGCGCGACCGTATGCCGCCTCGACAGCAGCGGAGCTGGAAAGGCCGCCGCCCGAGGGGACAGAGCAGGTGAAGGCGAAGTCGAAGCCGTGGGGCTCAACGCCCAGAGCAGCGATTTCGTGGGCCATGCCGCGGACGAGGCTCGCTGACGTGCCCTTCTCGGACTCCTGAACGTCTAGCGTGTCGAGCGTGATCTCAAACGTAGGATAGCCCTCGTCGGCAACGCGAACCTTGCTGGAATCGGTTGCCACGGCGATGCCGTCGACGGCGACATCGAGCGAGCCGGCGATAACGTGGCCACCCTCGTGGTCAGTGTGGTTGCCGCTGATCTCGGAGCGGCCGGGCGCGTGCACGTAGAGCACCTGGCGATCGCCGATGGGCCCAAACTCCTCCTCAAACAGCTTGGTGAGCGTGGCGAGTGTCTTTTCGTCGGGGGTGGTCATCGGAGTCCTTTCCTTGGCGCGTACGGGTAAGTTTTGCGCCGTTATGAGTACGTTAACAACTTGAAGCGGCATGAACTAAGTGTTCACGATGCCGCACGTTACGGGCTATGTTAACGTACTCATAACACAACGCTTGTCACTTTTTGAGAATCTGGTAATCGGTAGAAATACAGCCGTGAACGGTACTGCCGTATGGACTTATAAAGCAGAAGAGATACAGATAGAAAAAGTAGAGTACGTTAACATGCGTCCGACGATAGCGGGCCTCGGCGCGGGGTGCATCTCTGCCTGGGCCGGCATTCACGCTATTCAGATCTCGCAAGGGTGAAGGTGATCCTGTGGCAAGGCGCCCGTCCAACGATACAGGTACGCGTCCGGTCTCCATGGCCGACGTCGCCCGCGCTGCTGGCGTTTCGCAGCAGACGGTTTCGCGCGTCGCCAACGGCTTGCCCAACGTTAACGAGCAGACGCGCCAGCGCGTGCGGGCCGCTATGCAAGAGCTCGGCTTTCGTCCGAGTTATGCCGGTCGCTCGCTGCGTGACGGCCGCTACCATTCGGTCGGCCTGTGCGTCAACGATGTCACCAAGTTTGGCAACCTCTCAATGATTGACGGCATCGCCAGCGCTGCTCGCGAGCACAATTGCGCCATCACGCTGGTCGAGATGTCCAAGACCGAGGAGTTTTCGCTTGCCGAGGCCACGCGTCGTATGGCCGCATTGCCGGTGGACGGCATCATCATCGGCATGAGCCGCATGGCGCCCGATTTTGAGACGTTTGATCCGCTGCCGGGCATTGGCACGGTCATCGTTACCATGTACGCGCACCCGCGGGTGACCACGGTCGACTCCGATCATTACGGCTGCTCGCTGTTGCTTATGGATCACCTGTTTGAGCTGGGGCACGAGCAGATTCGCTATATTGGCGGCCCGTCGTTCTCGGTCGACGAACAATTTCGCCGCGCCGGTTGGCAGGATGCGCTCGAGCGTAAACACATCGAGCCGGCAGAGCCGCTCGAGGGCGACTGGTCTGCCAACAGCGGCTACGAGGCCGGCAGGTACCTGGCCGAGCACGACCGCACCATGACGGCGATCTATGCGGCAAACGATCAGATGGCAAATGGCGCGATTGCCGCGCTGCGCGATAGCGGTCTGCGCGTGCCCGAGGACGTAAGCGTGGTGGGCGTCGACGATTCGCTCGATGATTTTGTCGCACACAACGAGCTCACGACCGTGCGATTCGACCTACATCAGCGCGGACGCGAGGTGTTTGAGCATGCGGTTCCCGAGGCGGGTACGGCGGGTAAAACCGTTGCCATTCGTATTCCCGGCCAACTCATCATTCGACATAGCACGGCGATACCGCGCGCATAATTTGTGCAGGTAAACGGCGGTATATTCCGCCTCAAAAACAATCGGTAAGGATGCTGACAGATAGCCGTGGCTATGAAGGCGAGTGTTATGATAGACGGGCTCTTTTGTCTATCTAGGAGGCTTTGCCTGATGGAGATCACCAAGGATATCCGCTACATCGGTGTCGACGATCACGACATTGACCTGTTCGAGGGCCAGTACGATGTGTCCGAGAACGGTATGGCATACAACAGCTACGTTATCTTGGGCGACAAGATCGCTGTCGCCGATTCGGTTGACGCTGGCTTTGTCGACGAGTGGCTCGGCAACCTCGAGGCCGCGCTCGATGGCCGTACGCCCGACTACCTGGTCGTCCATCACATGGAGCCCGATCACTCCGCCGGCATCGCTGCCTTTATGGAGCGCTATCCCCAGGCGCAGATCGTGGCCAGCATGGGCGCCTTCCGCATGATGGTCAACTACTTTGGCACCGACTACCCCGAGCGCAAGATGGTCGTCAAAGAGGGCGATGTGCTCGACCTGGGCGGTCACAGCCTGACCTTTATCGGCGCCCCCAACGTTCACTGGCCCGAGGTGATCTTCTCCTACGAGTCCACCGACAAGGTGCTCTTTAGTGCCGACGGCTTTGGCAAGTTTGGCGCCAACGACATCGAGGACCCCGAGGGCTGGGCTTGCGAGGCTCGCCGCTACTACTTTGGCATCGTCGGTAAGTTCGGCAAGTTCGTGCAGGCCGTCCTCAAGAAGGCCGCCGACCTGGACATCCAGATCATCTGCCCGCTCCACGGCCCCGTGCTGACCGAGAACCTGGGCTACTACCTCGACACCTATAACACCTGGTCGAGCTATCAGCCCGAGGACGAGGGTATCACGATTGCCTATGCGAGCGTGTACGGGCATCTGAAGGCTGCTGTCGAGGAGCTCGCATCTGCGCTTGAGGCTCGCGGCCAGAAGGTCTCCGTCTTTGACCTGGCTCGTGACGACATGGCCGAGGCCGTTGAGGATGCGTTCCGCTACGACCGTCTGGTGCTCGCCTCCATCACCTATCAGGGCGAGATCTTCCCGTGCATGAGCACCTTCATCCATACGCTCGCCGAGCATGCCTACCAGAACCGCACCGTGGCGCTTGTCGAGTCCGGTTCCTGGGCGCCTGCGGCTGCCAAGGTTATGACCAAGGAGCTCGAGGGCATGAAGGACATCACCCTGACGCAGAACAAGGTGACTGTCCTGGGTTCGCTCAACGACGCCTCGTGCGCTCAGATCGAGGCCCTCGCCGACGAGCTGTCCAAGTAGCGACACGTTCACTTTTGACGCTCAACCATCACAACCACCACAAAGGGGACAGGCACCTTTGTGGTGGTTTTTGTTTAAGCGCCGGCGATGATGAGGGCTGGACGTGCGCTGTCGGTGGCTTCGGCGATCGAGGTGGCGACGGCATGATTGGGATCACGGTCCATCACGATGGTGTCGACGTCGGCAAGCTCGGCAAAGCGGTACATGCCGCGTCCGTTGACCTTACTGGCGTCCATGAGGGCAACGCTTTGATGGGCCGCGGCGATCATCGCCGTTTTGGTTTCGGCCATCTGGGGAAAGTCGGTCGTAAAGCCGCAGCTGGAGACAAAGGCGCCGGGGCACATGACGGCCAGATCGGCATGGACCATTTGGAGCGCCTGCATAGTGAGCGGTCCGTACAAATAACGATGGCCTTTGCGCAGCGCCCCGCCCAGCATGACGACATCGACCGAGGGCATGCTCTCGTCGATGTAATCGGCAATGGTAATGTCGGCCGTGATGACGGTGATACCGTCGCGCTGGTCGAGGAGCCGGACGAACTCGAGCGCCGTGGTGCCCGAGTCGACGAGCAGCGTGTCGCCGTCATTGACGAGCTCGATGGCGCTTTGCGCGATGGCCTGCTTGGCAGCGACGTTGACATTGATGCGGCGATCCTGCGTGGAGACGGTCAGGCGTTTGTGGAGCGAGACGGCACCGCCGTGCGTGCGGCGCAGCTTGCCTGCTTCGGCGAGCGCGTCCAGGTCGGCGCGGGCGGTGACGGAGGACACGCCAAAGGTCTGGGCGATTTCTGCTACCTGTACCGAGGCGTTATGATCGAGCATTTCCATAATGGCGGTACGGCGTTCGTCGGCAAAAGCACGGTTGGTAGCTTGGGTCATGGCTGCTCCATTCTCGGCTAAATATGCAGGAATTGTGTTGACTCTATTTTCGTTCATTTTCTTTTTGAGTAAGAAAACACCTTTCGATTACTTATCTTTTCTATAAAAAAAAGACGCTGAACGCCTAAAATTCAATATCGAACACGCCCACTCGGCTTCAATTCCTTCCGTTTGCTTTTCAAAAACGACGGTATTGACCTGCATGGGCTCAATATCTCGCACGTGTAAAGCCGCTGAATTTCATACAATGAGCGCAGCAAAACGCAAGGTAAAACGCCTTGTGAACAACTACGCCCGATGTCCAGATGCGGGCGAGGGAGAGGAGCAAACGCTCATGGCACTTGTTACCACCGAAAAGATGCTCAAGGACGCTCAGGCCGGCCACTACGCCGTCGGCGCGTTCAACGTCGAGAACCTCGAGTTTGTTATGGCCGTTCTGGCCGCTGCCGAGGAGACCAAGTCCCCCGTCATCATGCAGACCACCCCGGGCACCATCAAGACCGCTGGTCTGGACTACTTCTACGGCATGGTCAAGGCTGCTGCCGAGCGCGCTTCCGTGCCCGTCGCTCTGCACCTCGATCACGGCGATGGCTATGACCGCTGCATGCAGGCTTTCCGCACTGGCTACACCTCTGTCATGATTGACGGTTCGCACGAGTCCTTCGAGGACAACATCGCTCTGACCAAGTCCGTCGCCGATGCTGGCCGCGCCATGGGCGTGCCCGTCGAGGCCGAGCTCGGTAAGGTTGGCGGCAAGGAGGACGACGGTCCCGCGGTTGAGGGCGAGAGCCCCTACACCGATCCTGCCGAGGCCAAGGAGTTCGTCGAGCGTACCGGCTGCACCTCCCTCGCAATTGGCGTTGGCACCAGCCACGGTGTGTACACGAGCGATCCGCACATCGAGCAGTCCGTGGTCAAGGCCATCCGCGACGCCGTCGACGTGCCGCTGGTTCTGCACGGCACTTCCGGTGTGCCCGATGAGCAGGTTGCCGAGGCTGTGAAGAACGGCATCTGCAAGGTCAACTACGCCACCGAGCTGCGTCAGGCCTACACCAAGGGCTTCATGGCCTACATGGCCGAGAACCCCGCCTGCTTCGATCCCAAGAAGCCGGCCAAGGAGGGCATGCGTGAGATCACCGAGCTGGTTAAGATCCGCATGACCAACCTCAACTCTGTGGGCAAAGCAGAGTAACAGCAAGGGTACTCTGATCCCATCGGACGGCTTGGGCGGGTCCCCGTACTTAGTTTCCAAAACGTCCTCGCGCATGAAGGCCCCCGTTGCCTCGCTTCTACGAAGCGTTGGCAACGGGGGCCTTCGCGCTGCGGAATGATTTTGGAAACTAAGTACGGGGACCCGCCCAAGCCGTCCTGCTCGATCGCCCTTGTGGCGTTAGGGCGGAAAGGATGGGGCGCGAGGGGCGCTTTGTTGATGAGGGGTTAGTATGCCCGGGCTTGGTTGGGGAATGACTTGTTTAGGGATGCTTGGAGCTTTTCGAACGATGCTCGCAAGTTGAGGCTCTGGTCGGTTGAGCGTTTGGCTTTTGTGGTGGGGGAGTCGAGGAGGCCGTCTCTCTGTGTCGGGGGGAAGGAGAAAAGGTCTGCATGTGTTAGGGATGGCTGCTGTGCTGCGTCATTGGAAGAATGCATGCTTATGCGGCCTCCTCGATGTCCACCAAAAGGTTGCGCACGGGGTGTGCTGCTAGGTCCCGTGCGTTGGCAGTATTATGCCGCGGCTGCTGCAAAGAAGTGCTAAAGAAAGGCTTAATGAGGTTTGACGTTGCGATGAAACCGCAGGTAAAAGCTATCGAGTAACACTCTTGAAAGGTTTTGGGCTTAAGGGCTTTCTAAGGTTTGTGGCACGGATGTGGCTTGCCTGTGTGGGGCGTGTGGACGGCTCGTTCCTAGCGCTGCGGTGCGGCGGCGCGTACTTGTTCGATGACCTTTTCCATCGTGGCGTCGATGTGGTCTTTTTTGAGCTCGCATTCCCAGATGGTTATGGGCGTCCAGCCCATTTGAGTGAGTGCTGCCACGGCAGCGTGGTCGCGCTCGACGTTGCGACGGAACTTTGCCTCCCAAAACTCAACGTTGCGCTTGGGCTGGCTAGGGTTGCACTTGGGGCAGCGGTGCCAAAAGCAGCCGTTGACGAAGATGGCGATCTTGCGCCCGGGGAAGGCGATGTCGGGTTTTCCGGGCACCTTCCATTCCAGACGGTATCCCGTAAGGCCTGCGGCGCGCAGGCGCTGGCGAACGAGCAGCTCGGGCTTGGTGTTCGCACGCTTGTTGCCCTTCATGGACTTTTTTATAGCGGCGCGACGGCGCACCAGTTCGCGCTCGTCGGCTGAAAGGTCCGAGGTATCGATGCCGTCGAGCAGACCGGGTTTGGGACGCTTCTTGCTGCGGCGCTTAGGTGCGCGCTTGGATTTGGTGGCGGGTTTGTCGGTCGTGGTGGCCTCGGCGTCGTTGGCAGTGCCGTTGGCCTCAAGCCGATCTTCCTTCAACTCAATCAGAGCATCGATAAGCTCTTTGTCGGCGGGCATCCACTCAACCGTGGCAAGCGAGGTGCGCGGAATCCAGCGGATATCGAGCTGGCGGTCGTGCTTCTGGGGTTCATCGGATTCATCGGCGAGCGAGCAGTAGTAACACTCCATCGAGAGATGGAAATCGGGGTAGTCATACTCAACGGTGTAAAAATCGCGCAGGTTGGTGACTTTTACCCGCAGCTCTTCCATGAGTTCGCGGCGTACGGCGTCCTCGGGCGTCTCACCGCGCATGAGCTTGCCGCCGGGGAACTCCCAAAGTCCCTGCATGTCGCCATAGCCGCGCTGCACGGCAAGCAGCTCGTCAGATCCTTCCTTGCGAATGATCCCAGCGGCAACATGAACAGTCTTCAACAGGAGTCCTCCCTCAACATCAACAAGTGGCAGGGTAGTCTTTTTGGGACGGGGCTTTTTTAGCTGCCCTATGTCAAATGCGGCCTCATGCTTCGAAGGCTTCGGATGGGGTAGCTAAAAAGCCCCGTCCCAAAAAGACTACCCGTACCTTACACAACGGTAAGGCAAGCGTAAGCCATATCGATGGTAGCCGACTCGTCTTCTTGCGACTATAGATGCCGTAGACTAATCGCAAGAAAGGACTCGGTATGCAAACCACGCACATGGCGACTCCGGTACTGGAGGTCGCGCATCTCGAAAAGGTATATGGAGCGCTGGGCAATGTGACCCGCGCGCTCAACGACGTCAGCTTTACCGTCAACCGCGGCGAATTCGTTGGCATCATGGGCGCCTCGGGCTCGGGCAAGTCGACGTTGCTCAACTGCGTGTCGACCATCGATAGCGCCACGAGCGGCGCGATTCGCATCAATGGGCAGGACGTAACACGCATGAAGCAGGCTAAGCTTTCGCAGTTCCGCCGCGAGGAGCTCGGCTTTATCTTCCAGGACTCTAACCTGCTCGATACCCTTACGGCGCGCGAGAACATCGCCCTGCCGCTCACCATCGCCCGCACAAACTCGGCAGAGATCTCGACCCGCGTGCAGGATGTGTCAGCGCGCCTGTCCATCAGTCAGGTGCTCGACAAGTATCCCTACCAGATGTCCGGCGGTCAGCAGCAGCGCGTTGCCGCGGCTCGCGCGCTCGTCACCGACCCCACCATGATTATGGCCGACGAGCCCACCGGCGCCCTCGATTCCAAGAGCGCCCGCCTGCTGCTCGAGAGCCTGGAGTCCCTCAATCGCCGCCTGCGCGCCACCGTGCTCATGGTCACGCATGACAGCTTTGCTGCCAGCTACACGAGCCGCGTGCTGTTTATCCGCGACGGCAAGATCTTCACCGAGCTGCGCCGCGGCGACACCGACCGCCGAGAGTTCTTCGACCGCATTATGGAGGTCGTTGCCATGATGGGCGGTGAGGGCTCCGATGCTCTGTAAACTCGCTTGGGGCAACGTCCGCCGCGCCGGCCGCGACTACCTCGTCTACCTTTTGACGCTCACCCTGGGCGTCACGGTCTTCTATGCCTTTAACACCATCTCGATGCAGGTCGACATCGCCGGCATCGATGAAAAGGGCTTGGCGCAGGTTATGGGCAGCATGCTCGGCAACCTGACGTACTTTTTGGCCGGTGTCATGGCCTTTTTGATGGTGTATGCCAATAACTTCATCATGAAACGCCGCAAGAAGGAGTTTGGCCTGTATCAGGTGCTCGGCATGGGGCGCGGACGCGTCGCCACGATCATGGCGCTCGAGACGGTGATTGTCTCGGTCGTGGCCTTTGTCGCCGGCATTGTGCTGGGTGTGGGACTCTCCCAGCTCATGACGTTCTTTACGGCCTCGCTTTTTAAGACACAGATTGCCAATTTCCACTTCTTTTTCTCGGTGCATGCGTTCAATCTGACCCTTGCCTGCATGCTCGTAATGTTTGTGCTCACGCTACTGCTGAACCTTCGCGCCGTGCGTCGTACCAAACTCATCGAGCTTATGGGTGCCGAGCGTCGCAACGAGAGCATCAAGACACGCAACCCCTGGATCGCGATTGCCATCTTTGCCGTGGGCGTGGTGCTTGTGGGCGTGGCCTATTACCGTCTGCTACGTGATGGGTTCCCGCTAACCGCGACGGACAGCAAGCTGCAAGAGGCCATGAACCAGTTTGGTATTACGACCGCTATGGTTACCGTGGGCACCTTTGCCCTGTTCTGGGGGCTCTCGGGCATGCTCATCAAGCTGCTGCAGAGTCTGCGCGGCGTGTATTGGCGCGGCCTCAATATGTTTACCGTGCGTCAGCTTTCGGCCAAGGTCAACACGGTGTGCTTTTCGATGGGCGTCATCGCGATGCTTCTGTTTTTGGCCATCACCTCGGTGACGTGCGGTATGTCGATCGCCAACGTGATGAACGAAAACCTGGAGCGCTATAATCCGGCCGACATGTCGCAGACGTATATCTATTACACGCCCGATACGCTCGACTTCTACAAAGAGTACATCAATCCGTCTGAAGCCGATCGCATGGTGCTGGCCGATAGTACGGTCGATTTGTACTCCGCATGGCACGGCGATCGTGTCGACCCCGATAACGTTGCAGACGGTATTAAAGGCAAGTCGGCGGACAACAACGACGAGACCGGCAAGACCGGCAAGAAGGTCAATATCGCCGATGTTGCCGGTGAGCATGTGCAGATCGATTCGTATCTGAGTTACCCGCTTGGCGGCTCGGATCCTTCGGTGACCCCAAGTGAGATGTGCAAGACCATGGGCGAAAAGCTTCCCAAGGCGTTCGGGGGTAGCAATGCCGACATGACAGGCCTGTCTGTGACGCCGGCAAGTCAGTACAACAAACTGCGCCAGATGATGGGCAAGGAGCCGGTGCACATCGGTCACGACCAGTATCTGCTCACGTGTGATATGGGCGGCGAGCTGGTCGACCTGTACACCAAGTATATGGCTGGCGGCCATACCCTTACCTTGGGCGGGCATACGCTCAAGCCCGCAACCGATAAGTCGGACGAAGATACGGCGGCCATCGCCAACTCGGCGATGGGCAGTAATGGGGGTACCGTCGTCGTTGCCGACGAGCTGTTGTCCCAACTTAATCTGCAGCCGTATTCCAGTAGTCTGCTCGTTAACTACAAACAGGGGATGGATACGACCGAGGCAGACGAGAGTATTAAATACACTGTGCTCGACAATCTGCTCGTTGACGGCAAGGAGCCGGGGTCGTGGGGAACCTTCATCACACGCTCCGAGATGTACACGCAGGCAGCGCAAATGAACGGCTTGATTAGCTACCTAGCCATCTACATCGGCTTTGTATTGGTCGTTGCATGCGCGGCGATTCTGTCGATCCAGCAACTCTCCAACGTGGCCGATGGCAGCCGCAGCTATCGTGTGCTGGCACAGATCGGCTGTGACGACCGCCAGATTCGCCATTCGGTGATGGCGCAGCAAGCGGTATTCTTCCTGTTCCCGCTGGCAGTGGGCCTGGCGCACTCCTTTGTGGCACTTAAGGTGATCATCGAGCTGGTGAGCATATTCGGAAATATGAGCATCGGCGGCACCGTGGGCCTCACCTGTGCAATCTTCCTGGCAGCATACGGTGGCTACTTCCTGGTGACCTACCTCATGAGCACCGGCATGGTGCGAGCCGCCATAGCCACCCGCTACAGCGAGTAACAAGCGGGCAAAATCGTCGCAAAATCAGAGGCGTATGACCGCCGCGAAGGGACCAGGGGCCCTTTCGCGGCGGTTTTTGCCAATCTGGTGCGTCTCAGATACAAGTGAGTAGACTTTTTTGAACCTGCCGAGCACATCGTGACAAATGATCGATGAAACCGCAGGTTAGAGCTGTGGCGTTTTAGGGCGTGCTCGGCCTTCTGCAAAAAGCCTACTCACTTGGTTTTTCTGCTAGAAGACCGCCACGAGGGAAGGCAACTCCCCCGGTAGTCGTTGGGGACGTTCTTAAACGACTGGCCGTTGGGGACGTTCTTAAATGACTAGGCAAACAAGAACGTCCATTACAGTCGAAA
>JAXXEN010000034.1:0-8661 GCA_037237765.1 Collinsella sp.
CCCTACCGGGAGTAGCCCCGACGGTTGACAAAACTATAGGAACACCCAACGACTATGTCACGGATGCGTCAGCGTTTGGTATGCCTGCAATGTGCAGCGCATAAATTCGATGCCGCAGGGCGATGCTGATGCTATAGTTACTGCGGTTAATGAGGGTCAAGAGAAAGGTTACAGGTGAAATCCAAACCTCGACCATACAGTCGATGACCCCATGCAGGTGCTTTTTGCGCATGCACGGGGTGTAAGCGTCGAGCGGCGTGCCGCCCGCGCATGCGTATACATATCCAGAAGCCCCCGGACGTCGCACATGCGGCCGCGTCCGGAGGAATAATGATGGGGAGCACCATTGAATTATCTGAGTGAGATGCTCAAATTGCCGGTCTTGGACGTCGACGGCGAAAAGCTCGGCGTGGTCAACGATTTTGGTATTGCTACCGGCGAAGTTTTTCCGCACGTGACGTCGCTCGCGTTCCGCGGACCCGGCAAGACGCCGTTTATGATCAGCTGGCGCAAATGGGTCGACCGTATCGACGAGACGGGTGTACACCTTAAGACGTCGGCCACCGAAATCCGTTTTTCGTACCTGCAGCCGACCGAACTCTTACTCGCCCGCGACGTGCTTAACAAGCAGATTGTCGACACGCAGGGCATGAAGGTCGTGCGCGTAAACGACATCAAGTTTTCCATGTCGGGCGAAAATCAGCTGCGCCTACTGGGTGCCGAAGTTGGCGCCCGCGGTCTGCTGCGCGCGATCAGCCCCACACTCGAGCATGTCGTCGAGGGCTTTATGAAGCACCTGGGCAAGCCGCTCAGCGAGGACATCATCGCTTGGTCCTACATGGACCTGCTCGATCGCTCGACTAAGAACATCCAGCTCTCGGTGTCGCACAAGACGCTTGGCGAGCTGCACCCTGCCGACATTGCCGACATCATCGAGCAGCTCGACCCGCGCCTGCGTGCGCAGGTGTTCGCGCAGCTCGACACCGCCCAGGCCGCCGAGGCCATCTCGGAGTTCGATGATGACGAGCTCATGACCGAGATGCTCGAGGGCCTGTCCGATACGGACGCATCGTCGATGCTGGCCATGATGGACCCGGACGACGCCGCCGACCTGATCGACGAGCTCGATTACGAGAAGGCCGAGAAGCTCCTGCGCCTGATGGGCGTCAAGGAGGAGAAGGCGATTCGTAACCTGCTGGGTTATGAGGACAACACCGCCGGCCGCATCATGACCTCGGAGTTTGTCTCGCTGCCCGCCACGGCGACGGTCGGCGATGCCATCGAGGCGATTCGCAAACTCGATGAGGACTTCGAGAGTGTCTATTACGTCTATACCGAGGATCCGAGCGGCATGCTCACCGGCGTGCTCTCGCTGCGCACGTTGATCGTGGCCGACCGCGATGCCACGCTGGGCCAGCTCGCCTATCGCGACCTGGTCTACGTGTCGCCCGACGAGGACCAGGAAGACGTGACGGACGAGATGACCAAGTACGACCTGGTTGCCATCCCTGTCTGCGACGAGAACCGTCATATCCTGGGCATCGTGACCTTCGACGACGCCATGGACGTTATCGCCGAGGAGCATCAGGAGGACCTGCAGATCGCCGGTGTCGGCTCGGGCGATAGCGCGTCGGACGACTCGACGAACGTGCTCAGCTGGTTCGTGCATCGTCAGTACTGGGTCGTCGTGTGGGGCATCGCCTCGTGCATTATGGCGACGGTGCTGGGGACGGCGCTGGGCTCCGCGCATCTGGTGGTGTTCCCCATGTGCGCCATGCCGCTCGTGCTGCTGGCGGCCTCGCGCATGGTGTCGTTCGTCAAGAACTACTTCCTCGAGTACGACGGTCACGACGACGAGCCCAAACCGTACCTGGGATTCTTCTTCCAGAGCACGGGTATGGGCCTGATCCTTTCGCTTGTTACTTACCTGTGCGCGCAGCTGGTGCGCACTGCCGCGTTCCTCGATGCCCCTATGTTTGAGGAGCAGCTCTTTACCGGCTGCTTTAACATCGCGGCCATCATCTGCCTGGTGGGCAACATGAGCGCCGTGATTTACCTGATGGTGCTGTTCTGGCGCGATGAGCACGACCTCAATACGTCGGGTACCGCCATGAACGTCATCGCCGTCATGATCTCGTGTGTGGCGTACTGCATCGCCGCGGTGCTGCTCACCATGTCGGTCATGGGGTAGGTGGTCGCGTGCAAAATACGAAGCAAAAGCCGAGCACCAAGCAAAAGCTGACCATCGCGGCCATCTTTGGCGCCATGGGCCCCGGTCTTCTGGCGGCGCTTTCGGGCAATGACGCTGGCGGCATCGCCACGTATTCCAGCGCGGGCGCCAGCTATGGCTATAAGATGCTCTGGATGCTTCCCGTCATGACCGTGCTGCTTATCGTGACGCAGGAGACCGCGGCGCGCTGCGGATGCGTCACGGGTAAGGGCCTGGCGTCGCTCATTCGCGAGCGCTTTGGCGTGCGCAAGAGCGTGCTGGCCATGGCAGCGCTGTTGATCGCCAACACGGCGGTGACCATCTCGGAGTTCGCGGGTATCGCGAGCGGCCTTGCTCTGTTTGGCGTTCCGGCGAGCATCTCGGTGCCGCTCGTGGCGCTGCTGGTGTGGATGCTTACCATGTCGGGCAGTTTCCAGCGCATCGAGAAGATTCTGCTGCTGGTAAGCTGCGTGTTCGTGACCTACATCGTCGCCGCGTTTATGGCCGGCCCCAACTGGGGCGAGGTCGCGGTCGACTTGGTCGTCCCCAATATTCAGAACGATCCCAGCTACGTGTCGCTCGTGGTCGCAACGATCGGTACCACCATCGCACCGTGGATGATCTTCTTGGCTCAGAACAACGTGGTCGATAAGAATGCGGGCGAGGACGACATCGTGTTGCAGCGTATTGATACCGTGAGCGGCTCGATCGCTGCTGATATCATTGCGGGCTTCATTATCATCACGACCGGTACGGTGCTGTTCCCGGCGGGTATTCAGATTAGCGATGCTGCCGATGCTGCCCGCGCGCTGGAGCCTATTGCGGGTCAGTGGTCCACGGTGCTGTTCGCCTCGGGCCTGGTCGCAGCGAGTTTTTTGGCTGCCTGCGTGCTGCCGGGCGTTACGTCGAGTGCCATCTGCGAGGCTTTTGGTTGGGAGCGCGGCGCCGATCGCAGCTGGGACGAGGCCCCGGTTTACCGCGGCATCATTACGGCCATCATCGGTATCTCTGCCGTGCTGGTGCTTATGCCCGGCGTCGATCTGTTCCAGATTATGATGACCTCGCAGGTCATCAACGGCGTGCTACTGCCCGTGGTTCTGGTGTTCCAGGTGGTTATCGCCGCCGACCGTCACATCATGGGTGCCAACCGCAATGGCCGCGTGTGGAACGTGCTCACTTGGGCGACTATCGGCGTGATTACGGCGCTCACGGTCGTCATGTTTGTCCTGCAAGCGATGGGCTACAGCGCTTAACGCCCACTTTTGCTTCCGAACAGGCCGCAGCGATGGACTGCGGCCTGTTTTTTGCCCGCGACCTCTTGGGGCCGGCTCGAAAAGAGTGATTTTGGGTTGTTTGCTGCGGGCTATTTGTCGGTGCCCAGCTTGTGCGGCTTGAAGGCAAGCGCATTGACGAGTGCGTCGGCGGCAGACTTGACGGCTGCCGGCTGCGGATCGTTGACGTGATCCTCGGGATGCACGGGCAGGTCCTTCTTGACGGCATCGTGGATCAAGTTGAGGTACTCAGTCACGCCAGTGGTCGATAGGTGCGTGCCATCGCCATCGAACAGGTCGTTGCGGTTGGCGCTGTATCCGTACCAGTCGATAACGCGCACGTTCTTGTAGCGCGTAGCGGCGTTAGCGATGGCCTGGTTGGTAGAGCCAACCCACGGCTGCGGGCTGCGCGTGTTCACAAACACCACAATACGCTTATCTCCTGCATCGTCCATGATGGCGTCGATCTGGTCGTCGGTTACCAAGCCGTTGGTGCCCAGTGCAAAGACCACGATCTTGCCGGCAAGGTTCTGCTGGATATAGCCCTCAAATGTCGCGCGGCCCGCATCAAACTGGCGGCCCTTTTCGGCATCGATATGGCTGTGCGGGAACACACCGTCAAAGGTGTCTACGGCACGCAGCGACACGGAGTCGCCGATCATAAGCAGATCGTAGGAGCCATCGGGGAAGCCGTCGTTGTCCTTGTCGGTGTCGTCGGCCGCCTGCTGGTCGGTGGGCGCGGTGTTCTTGGCTTCCTTGTTGAGGACTTCGGCGCCCTCGCCGCTCAGCGCAGACGTCTCGGGCACAAAGATCAGGCCGCCCAGTGCAACGACCAATACGACAGCGCAGGCTGCGCAGACGGGGACGTGCGTGCGTGCCCAGTTGGCGGGCGTGGTGGTGCCATCGCGGAATTCGGCAACGGTGCGCCCAAAGGCGCCCTTCCTAAACGGCGTCTCGATAAAGCGATATGAGCATTCGGCCACGGCGACCACCAACAGCACCTGCAAAATGTACTGCCACCACGGTGTATCGTTGATGTTGGCGACCGGGTTCATGAGCAACAGCAGGGGATAGTGCCACAGGTAGATGCTGTACGAGCGCTTGCCAACCCATACGAGCGGCTCGGCGGACAGCGCGCGGGCAACCATTCCCTGGGGCTGCACGCAGGCCGCGATGACCATGAGTGTGAGGATCGAGCACAGCAGCGTGCCTCCGCGATACTGGAACGCGGTGTAGCCGTTGGTGAGCGCGACCATGGCGGCAAGGCCAACCAGACCCACGAGGCCCAACACATCGATGGATGCGGGCGAGGACCAAAAGCGCACGAGGGCGCTCGGCTGTGCCGGGCCGGTCTCGGCTGATTCGTCGGCCTTCTCGCCAGGCTTGCCCTCGGCGTTCTTGCCGTGCTTGGCGGCGCCGGCCAGGCGATTGAGCCCCAAACGACGAGCGAGACGCACCGGCGCCAGGTCGCGATCGGGGATAAAGGCCATCCAGGCACCCAGCAGCAGCGAGAACACGCGGGTGTCGGTGCCGTAGTACACGCGGCTGGGGTCGGCGGCAGGGTTGTAAAGCACCATCATGGCAAGGGCAGATACCGCGGCAAGGCCCAGAACCACGCGGCGCGTGTTGGGCTTGCTCATGTGCATGGATACCATAGCGAGCAGCAGCGGGGGCCAAACCAGGTAGAACTGTTCCTCGATGGCGAGCGACCAAAAGTGCGTAAGCGGCGAGGGATCGCCCAGGGCGTTGAAGTACGAGACGTTTTGGGCAATCTGCCACCAGTTGTTGAAGAACAGCAGCGACGGCAGGATATCGGGGCGCATCTTGGTGAGCATCACGTGGTTGAAGACGGTGCACAGCGCACAGGTCACCACCACGACGGTCACCACGGCGGGGACCAGGCGACGGATGCGGCGGATCCAGAAGCTCTTGAGGTCGATGCGGCCGGTCTTAGCGACTTCGTTGAGTAGCAGGCGTGTGATCAGATAGCCCGAAAGCACAAAGAAGATCGTGACGCCGAGCAGACCGCCCTGTGCCCACGTGAGGTTGAGGTGATAGAGCACCACCGCGACGACGGCAAGCGTGCGCAGGCCGTCAAGGGCAGGGATGTAGCGGGACTTGGGGCGAGCAGGCGTCTGCTCCGCGGCGGGAGTGTTGGCGCGACCCGCGTTGTTGGCAGAAGCGCGATGGGGGCTCGCGGTGCGTCGCGGCTCGTTGGCACGGCGTTCGCTCTTCACGCGTTCGTGCGGCGCCGGCTCGTTGCCTGTGCGGCGTCGACCGCGCGAGCCCGATTGCGAGAGTTGTTCCATAAAACATCATCCAATGACGAGAATAATCAGCACGCCTTCATTGTAGCTGCCTGCTCCTGTGAATGCTTGCTGCTGGCGCAAGCTCAAGCGCGCGTCCACATCAAAGTGAACTAAAGTTATAGGGGGTGCGAGAGTGCACGATCGACGGCCGGCGGTGGGCATAAGGCCCGCAGATGAGGAGGTTTCCATGGCAGATCGCGGCATCGTTGCGGTGTTCGGCAGCATGAACATGGACCTTTCGGTGGCGTGCGAGCGCATACCGCGTGCGGGCGAGACCGTCGGCGGCAGCGGGTTTATCACCAACGCCGGCGGCAAGGGCGCCAATCAGGCTGTAGCTGCCGCGCGTATGGGCGCGTGCACGCACATGATCGGCGCGGTCGGTCGCGACGCGTTCGGCGCGTCGCTCGTGGTGGGGCTCCAAGACGCCGGCGTGGACTGTGACTTTGTAGTGCATCGCGATGACGTGGAGACGGGAACGGCGACCATCATTCGCTGCGAGGGCGACAACCGCATCATACTGTCACCGGGCGCCAACCATGCGCTTGCGGGCGCGGACGTTGCCTGCGCGTTGAGGCGTCTGGTGGCCCATGAGCTCGACGACGACGCCAGCGAGATTGCCCCGGCTGCCGGAAGCGTCTTTATCGCCCAGGGTGAATGTGACCTTGCGGCGACGGCCGAGGCGCTTGTTTGTGCTCACGAGTTGGGGTTCTATACGGTCTTTAATCCAGCGCCTGCCTGCGAGCTGCCTGCGGAGGTCTGGCCTGCGGTCGACCTGGTCTGCCCCAACGAGACCGAGTGCCAGGTTCTGACGGGCATTCTGCCCACGGATGATGCAAGCTGCGTCGCGGCGCTCAATGCGCTGCTCGACAAGGGTGCCGGGGCTGCGGTCATCACGTTGGGCGGTGCCGGCTCGGTTACGCTCGGCGATGGCGGTGAGCTGCCGCGCATGCCGGCACTTTCGAGTACGGTAGTCGATACCACGGCCGCCGGCGATACGTTTATCGGCGCGTTGGCGGCGGCTCGCCTAGAGGGCCTGCCGCTCTTTGAGTGCATGGCCGCGGGTGCTCGCGCCTCGGCAGTGACGGTGTCGCGCCTGGGCGCTCAGCAATCGATTCCCACGCGCGCCGAAGTTGAACATTGGTTTGGTTAAACGATAAAGACGGAGAAGCGGAGTAGAACAATGACAACCAAGAAGCTGATCCTTGATCTGGATATGGGTGTGGACGATGCGATGGCGCTGGCCTATGCCGTCGCGAGCCCCGAGGTGGAGCTCGTGGGCATCACCACGTGCTTTGGCAACGTGCGCGTCGAGCAATCGGCGCACAACTGCCTTGCGGTGCTCGATCTGCTGGGTCGCCCCGAGGTTCCGGTGTACCTGGGTGCCGACCGTCCTCTGCAGGCGACTGAGCCCTATACGCCGCCGGCGTCCACCGCGCTCATTCACGGCAAGAACGGCATCGGCGGCGCGAGCGTGCCCGCGTCGCCCTACGAGCCGGTGGGGGCGACCTCGGCCGACGGCAACGCTGCGGTCGATTATCTGATCGATGCCGCGCGCACCTATGGTCCCGATCTGGTCTACGTAGCGACTGGCCCGCTCTCCAACCTAGCGCTCGCCCTGGAGCGCGATGCGGCGGCGATGATGTCCATCGGCCGCGTGGTCGTGATGGGCGGCGCCCTTACCGTGCCCGGCAACGTGAGCGCGGGCGCCGAGGCCAATATGGCGAGCGACCCCGAGGCAGCCGACGCGGTGCTGCGCTCGGGCCGTAAGCTCACCATGGTGGGTCTGGACGTGACGCATCGCGTGGTGCTCACACGCCGCGACATTGCCGGCTGGACGGGCTCGGGCACCATGGCGGGCTGCGCATTTGCGAGCATGGTCGAGCACTACATTGGCTCGTACGAGATGAACGCACCCTACCTGGGTGGTTGTGCGCTGCACGATCCGCTGGCCGTTGCCGTGGCGATCGACCCCACGCTCGTAGGTGCGCTCGGCTGCAACCTGCGTGTTGATCTGCTGGGCGAGTACCGCGGTCGCACCATCTGCGATGAGCGCCGCCTGTCCGATCCGGACAAGAGCGCGCTTGTGGCACTGACCGTGGACGCTCCGCGCTTCCTTTCCGAGTTCAAGGCACGCATGGCCCGCGTCCTGGGCTAAGTTGTCTTTTTGGGACGGGGCTTTTTGACTGGTATGATTGGTGCGACCATTCATGATTGGTGCGACCATTCGAACCAGCTAAAAGAGCCCGTCCCAAATTGACTACCGAGAGGATCTGCCATGGAGCGCATTGCGAGCTTTTCCGTTGACCATCTGTTGCTTGAGCCCGGCGTGTATGTGAGCCGCATCGACCGCGATCCGGCGACCGGGGCCGCCGTCACCACCTTTGACCTGCGCCTGACCACGCCCAACAAGGAGCCGGTCATGAACACGGCCGAGTGCCACACCATCGAGCACCTGGGCGCGACGTTCCTTCGCAATCATGCCGAGTGGTCGGGCCGCATTGTCTACTTTGGCCCCATGGGCTGCCGCACGGGCTTTTACCTGGTTGTGTTTGGCGAGGTGACGAGCGAGGAGATCCTGCCGCTCGTGCGTGAGCTGTTCGAGTTTGTCGCCGGCTTTGATGGCGATGTCCCCGGTGCCGCTCCCGAGGAATGCGGTAACTACCTGGACCAGAACCTCCCCATGGCCAACTGGCTTGCGCGCCGCTACCTCGACCGCGACCTGGCCGATATCG
Organism: Collinsella sp.; assembly: GCA_037237765.1. Taxonomy (GTDB): domain Bacteria; phylum Actinomycetota; class Coriobacteriia; order Coriobacteriales; family Coriobacteriaceae; genus Collinsella. Next base: position 8,522 of record JAXXEN010000034.1, read on the forward strand.
ACGAGAAGCACCTGCACTATCAGCAGGCGTAAGGGCTTTATCGCCCAAAACGAGCGCATTAGGCGCCTTCGCTTATGCGGGGGCGCCTTTTTGTTTTTCAAGACTTTAGTCCGCTGGCCGCGCAGCGGCCAGCTTTAAAC
>JAXXEN010000023.1:0-60336 GCA_037237765.1 Collinsella sp.
AGCACGCGGCTGTTAACCGCGCTGTTGTAGGTTCGAGTCCTACCCGGGGAGCCAGAATTCTCGGCCCATTCCGTTGGGCTTTTAAATTCCTCGGTAGCTCAATGGTAGAGCACGCGGCTGTTAACCGCGCTGTTGTAGGTTCGAGTCCTACCCGGGGAGCCAGGTTGTAAAACCCGTCGCTTATGCGGCGGGTTTTTTCTTGTCGCGATAGTCTGGCACGAACGTTGCCATATCAACATTTCGTGTCGAGGATGTAATCCCGCGACCCACCACCTCAACATGGCGCGCTCGTTGTAGAATATTGCAATGATTGCTCCCACGAGATGGTGCCGCGAGCACCAGATAAGGAGATTCTTGTGTCTGAGACCATTAACGGCAGCCTGAGCGTCTCGAACGACGTTATTGCCGATATTGCCGGTTATGCCGCGATGACGTGCTATGGCGTCGTCGGTATGGCCGAGCAGCTCCAGGGCGCCGAGAGCGTGCGCTTGCTTGCCGGTCAGCGCCTTCGCAAGGGCGTGCTTGTCTCCGCCGACGAGAACGGCCTTACGGTCGATCTTCACGTCGTGCTCGAGAACGGCGTCAACATGAAGTCCGTTTGCCACAATCTTTCGAGCTCCGTTGCCTTCACCCTGCAGGAGATCGCCCAGATCGATCCTGCCAGCCTTAAGATCGGCATCCACATCGACGCGCTCAAGAGCCGTCTGAACTAGCATCCGAAAACGGAGATTCAAATACCCATGATTGCAAAGACCATTCGCACCTGTTTTCCGATCGCTGCGGCTGCCGTTTCCGACAAGGCCGAGGAGATCAACAAGCTCAACGTCTTCCCCGTACCCGACGGCGACACCGGCACCAACATGTCGCTCACGCTTGCCTCGGTGACCAAGGAGCTTTCCGCCCTTCCCGCCGATGCCGATATGGAGGCCATCGCCGGCGCCATCACCCACGGATCCCTGATGGGTGCCCGCGGCAACTCCGGCGTCATCACCTCGCAGATCCTACGCGGCGTGGCCGAGGGCCTCGTCTCTGCCGACGAGCCCATCACGTCTGCCAACATCGCCTTCGCCTTCCGTCGCGCCGTCAAGGTCGCCTTCCAGGCTGTCCGTAAGCCCATCGAGGGCACGATCCTCACGGTCCTGCGCGATGTTTCGACCAAGGCCGATGAGTGCGAGAAGAAGAAGTTCTCGGCCGAGGACGCTCTCGATGCCATCGTCGTCGAGGCCTATCAGTCCGTCGCCCGCACGCCCGACCTGCTGCCCGTTCTGAAAGAGAACGGCGTAGTCGACTCCGGCGCCTTTGGCTTTGCCATCTTCTTGGAGAACTTTGTTGCCGCCGCGCTTGGTCGCAGCACCGTAGTCGAGGATTTCTCCGCCACGTTTGATTCCGCCGGCTCTGCCCGCGACGCGGCCCTTGGTCGCGTTGAGATCGAGGCCAACGACGACTGGGAGGGCTCGGAGTTCCGCTACTGCAACGAGTTCCTCTTTAAGGCCGACGCTCCTTTTGACGAGGACGAGTGCCTTAAGTTCCTGGGTTCCATGGGCGACTGCGAGCTGCTCGTGGGTGCCTACCCCGACTACAAGATCCACGTGCACTCCAACACCCCCAACCTGGTGCTCGAGCATATGCTGCAACTTGGTCAGATCTACGAGGTCTTTATCCACAACATGGAGATGGAGGCCCACGACCGTACCGCCAAGATTCATGAGGACCAGGAAAAGGCCGCCGAGCCCGCCAAGGCGTTGGGCTTTGTCGCCGTTGCCGCCGGTTCGGGCGAGGCCGACATCCTCAAGTCCCTCGGCGTCGACGTGGTCGTCTCGGGTGGCCAGACCATGAACCCCTCGACTGCCGACCTGCTGGGTGCGGTGGACCAGGTCAACGCGACCTCGGTCATCATCCTGCCCAATAACGGTAACATCCGCATGGCTGCCGAGGCCGCAGCTTCTGCCTGCACCGACAAGAAGGTCGCCGTCGTTCCCACCAAGACCGTCCCGCAGGCGTTCTCCGCGCTGTTTGCGGTCCTGCCCGATTCCGAGCTCGAGGACGCCGTTGCCGCCATGGTTGACGCCATCAGCGAGGTTCGCGATGGCGAAGTCACCCGTGCCGTTCGCGATTCCAGCGCCTCTGATGGCTCTCCGATTCACTCCGGTGATGTCATGGGTATCATCGCCGGCTCCATCGACGTGGTCGGCTCCGATGTGAAGCAGGTCACGCTCGATTGTATCAACCGCATGCAGGAGGAAGAGGAGGGCGACGCGCTGACGATTCTGGCCGGCGAGGAGCTGTCCGATGAGGCTTTCCAGGAGATCGTCGACGCCATCGAGGAGGCTCAGCCCGACCTGGAGATCGATGCCCATCGTGGCGAGCAGCCGCTCTATCCCGTGATCTTCTCGATCGAGTAGGCATCTGCCCATGTCCGAGCTGTGCTCCGTGCCGCGCGTCTCGGAGCGCTTTGCCCAGAGCAATGCGCTCGACGAGGATATCGCGCGACTCAAATATGTTTCGGGTAAACGTGAGGAGGCCCTTCGCCGTCTGGGAATTCGGACGGTGGGGGACCTCCTTCTCCATATCCCTCATCGATACCTGGACTTTACGCGCTCCTGGTCCATCGAGATGGCACCCATCGGTACCGTGTGCACGATTGTCGCCACGGTCGATCGTATCGTCCAAAAGCAGCCTCGCCCGCGTATGCAGGTGACCGAGGTCTCGCTGGTGGACGAGACGGGGGTGCTGCAAGTCGCCTTTTTCCGTCAGCCCTGGATTGCCCAGCAGTTCAAGCAGGGAGACCGCTTGGCCGTGATGGGTAAGGTCGAGTTTGCCTACGGCTTTAAGCAGATGGCCTCTCCGCATTTCGAAAAGCTCGAGGGCGGGCGTGCCGCGGGCACTATCCTTCCGGTCCACTATGTGAGCGATGGCGTGAGCCAGGCGTGGATGCGCCGCATCGTAAGCGGCGCGCTCGAGGTCGTCGGCAATCCCTTCGATCCGATTCCCGCACGCTTGCGCGTCAAGCGCCGCCTGATGAGCAATGCTCGCGCGCTGCGCTCAATTCACTTTCCATCGAGCATGGCCGAGCGCGATTTCGCGCGCCGCCGCCTTGCCTATGAGGAGTGCCTCTACTTGCAGCTGGCGCTGCGCTTGCGCAACGACGGCGGCTTGGTCGAAGTCGCTCCCTACGCCCACGCCGCGGGCGAGCACCTGGCGGCGCTCAAGGAAGCCCTGCCGTTTTCGCTGAGCGACGAGCAGGAGGCCGCGTTCCAAGACATCCTGCACGACATGTGCGATGGCGGGCGCGTGATGAACCGCCTGCTGCTGGGTGACGTCGGTACCGGCAAGACGGCCGTCGCCGCCTGCGCGCTGGCTGTCGCGGCCGATTCGGGCACTCAGTCCTGCGTTATGGCGCCTACGGGCGTGCTGGCGCGTCAATATGCCGATAAGACCGGCCCCTTGCTCTCGCAGGCTGGCATGTCCTGGGCGCTCCTGACGGGTGCCACGCCGGCGGCCGAGCGCGAGCGGATCCATGCGCAGTTGGAATCGGGCGAGCTCGACGTCCTCTTTGGCACTCACGCGGTCCTTTCGGATGACGTGGCGTTTAAGCATCTTTCGCTTGTCGTCATCGACGAGCAGCACCGCTTTGGTGTGGGCCAGCGCAATGCCCTGCGTGCCAAAGGCCCTGGTGCGGACCTGCTCGTCATGACGGCGACGCCCATCCCGCGTACGCTGGCGCTCTCGGTCTACGGCGACCTGGACACGAGCATCATCCGCCATCGACCTGTTCCGGGGGCGGGCGTTGCGACACGCGTGCTCACCGAGTCGAGCCGCGACCTGGCCTACGGCGCCATTCGCGAGGCGCATGAAAAGGGTCAGCAGGCCTACGTGATTTGCCCGCTCGTGGAGCCGAGTGACTCGGTCGATGAGCTGGAAGACGTGCCTGGTATTGCCCACGACGACGAGGGCCGCGTGACCGTGCCCGTGCCGCTCCACGATACGGCAACCGAGCTCGACCGACTGCGCCTGGCGTTGCCGGGACTTACCATCGAACGCCTTCACGGCCGCATGCCGGCGGGGGAGAAGGACCGCGTGATCGCTGCCTTCAAGCGTGGCGAGATCGACGTGCTCGTATCGACCACGGTGGTCGAGGTGGGCGTCGACGTGCCCAACGCCACCGTCATGGTCATCGAGAACGGTGAGCGCTTTGGCTTGGCGGCCCTGCACCAGCTGCGTGGTCGCGTGGGCCGCGGCAGCGTGTCGGGCACCTGCCTGGTCATGACGCACTCCAAGGGCAATGGCGGCGCCTCGGCGGCACAAGACCGCCTCCAGTCGCTCGAGAAGACCTCGGACGGCTTTACGCTCGCCCAGATGGACCTGCGTCTGCGCCACGAGGGCGAGATCCTGGGTTATCGCCAGCACGGCGGCGTGACCCTGCGCTTTGTGGACCTGGACGCCGACGAGGATCTTATCGAATGGGCCCATTTGGACGCGGTCGAGCTCTTGCGGTATGCTTGCAACCTTGACTCCGTGGCGACGCGTCCCTTGCGCGATGCGGTCGCCACGCGCTATCGACATATCTTTAAGGAGGTCAGCGGAGGATGAGAATCATCGGCGGTGAATGGCGCGGCCGCAAGATCGAAGAGCCGCGTGGGCGCGATGTCACCCGTCCCACGACCGATCGCGTGCGCGAGGCATGCGCGTCCATGGTCATGTCAGCGTTCGATTTCGATTTGGACGAGGTTCGCGTGCTGGATGCCTTTGGCGGCTCCGGTGCCCTGGGAATTGAGATGCTCTCGCGTGGCGCCCGCACGCTCACCACGTTCGAGATTGATCGCAATGCCGCCCGTCTGATCACCAAGAATATCGAGTCGCTGTGCCGCGACCGCTCGCGCTGGCGCGTCGTTACCGGTGATGTGCTGGCGAGTGCCTCGCGCGGCCGTGTGCCGGGCGGCCCCTTCGATCTGGTCCTGCTCGATCCGCCGTATGCTTTTGGCGCCGAGCCGGTCGAGGAGCTGCTGCAAAATCTTTCCCAGCAGGGGCTGCTGACGCCCGGGGCCTTTGCCCTGTTTGAGCATGCCGCATCCGATGCGGGCGCTCATCCGGCTGGTTTTGAGACCGTGCGGGAGAAGCGCTACGGCATTACCTCGGTTGACTTGCTGTGCTGGGCGGCCGAGGACGAGAACGACCATGCTGACGAGAACGAAATTGACGAGGATGCGCCTTCGGAGGACACCCATGAATGACACCATCAACCGCGTGATCGTCCCGGGCACCTTTGATCCCATCACCTTTGGCCATATCGACGTAATTCGCAGAGCCCGCCGCATCTTTCCCAGCGTGATTGTCGCCGTGGCCGAATCTCAGGGTAAAAACGGCGTGGGTACCACCTTTATGCTCGACGAGCGCGTGGCGCTGGCCCGCGAGGCCCTCGGCGATTTGGACGGGATCGAGGTACTGCCCTTCACCGGCCTGCTGGTCGACTTTGCACGTGAACAGGGGGCAGGTGCCGTCGTTAAGGGCCTGCGCGCCATGACCGACTTTGAATACGAACTGCAGCAGGCCGACCTCAACTATCGCCTGGATAACGAGCTGGAGTCCATCTTTGTCATGAGTGCTCCGCAGTACGGCTACATTTCGAGTTCGGTGGTGCGCCAGATCGCTTCGCTTGGCAGCGACGTGTCGACGTTTGTGCCGCCCAACGTGGTCGAAGCGCTCAAACATCGCTTTTCGTGACGTTTTTTATTGCCTGGTGGCATGTGGTAAACTAACACGATGACATGTTACCTATGAAAGGAGACCGGATGCCGGGCGAGAATTTTCCTGGCGACAGGATCGTGAGTCTTGTCGACGAGCTCGAGGGGCTCATCGAAGAGGCTAAGACGCCGTTCGGCAAGAACGCCCAGATGAAGGTTATCGACGCCGACGTCTTCTTTAACATTCTCGATGAGATCCGCATGAGCTATCCCGAGGAGTGGCAGAAGTCCCGCCGTATCCTCAAAGAGCGTGAGGAGCTTATGGCTTCTGCCGCCGCTCAGGCCGATTCCATCATTGCCGATGCTCAACAGCAGGCGCTCACCATTGCCGGTGAGCAGGAGATTGTCCGCCTAGCGCAGCAACAGGCCGATGACATTCGCGACCGTGCCCAGCAGTACGAGCGCGAGACGCGCTATGCCGCCGAGGATTACGCCGAGCAGGTCTTTACGCACCTCGAGGAGAACCTCAAGAGCCTGACCGGCACCGTCACCCGTTGCCGTCAGCAGCTCAATGAGGGTGCCGCGCAGCAGAACGGGCAGTGGTAATGGCTGAGTTCCCGAGCGTAACCGTCGATCTTTCCGAGCAGCTCGAGTTTCCCGGAGACTCATATCCGCTGACCGGCAAGGTCGATGTCGCCACCTACATGGTGGGCGAGAAAGAGTACCAGCTGCAGGACGGCATTGCCTACGACGTGGTCTTTACCAACGCCGGTACCGGCGTTCTTCTCTCTGGCATGGTCCGCGCGCACGCCACCGGGGAGTGCGACCGCTGCCTGGAGCCCGCCTCGTTTGATATCGCGGGCGAGATCGAGGAGTTCTACCTCTTTGATGAGCCCGAGGACCCCGAGGCCTACGAAGACGGCTACGAGTTGCTGGGCGAGGATCGCATCGTCGATCTGGGTGAGCCCATCAACGACGCGGTCGTCATGGACACGCCGTTCGTTGTCCTGTGCAAGCCCGATTGCCGCGGCCTTTGCCCCACCTGTGGCATCAATCTCAACGTCGAGCAATGCGATTGCGCCGCCAAGGCGGAGGCCGAATGGGCCGCTGCCACGGAAAATCCATTTGCAGCATTGAAGAATCTCAAGCTTGACGAGTAAAACTGTGGTAGTATCGCTACTTGCGCGTAATCGCCACACTGGATAGTTCATAAGGAAGGTCACTATGCCCGTACCTAAACAAAAGCAGGGTCGTATCCGCACCCATACCCGTCGTTCCGCCAACATGAAGATCTCGGCTGCGGCTCAGTCCACGTGCCCCCGTTGCGGCGCTGTTAAGCTCCCGCATCACGTGTGCCCCAGCTGCGGTTTCTACAAGGACCGCGAGGTTATCGTTACCGAGTAACTGTATACTCTGGATGCGATGCCGTTCCAACTGGAACCACAATGGCCGGCTCAATGAGTCGGCCATTTTTGTATAAGGAGTATATGAAATGAGTAACGTTCGCGTTTGTGTAGACGTTGTGGGCGGAGACGAGAAGCCCCAGGTTGTCCTCGACGGTATCGAGGCTGCGCTTGCTGCCGATCCCGATATCGAGGTCTTGGCAGCTGGCCCCGCCGAAATCGTCAATCCCTTTGCCGCTTCCCACGCACGTGTTGAGGCCCTTGAGGCACCCGACGTTATCGCCATGGATGACGATCCCATTCGCGCCGTGATGACCAAGCGCAAGTCGTCGATCGTGCTGTCGTGCCGCGCCATTAAGAAGGGCAACGCGGATGCGTTCTTCTCCGCCGGCTCCACCGGTGCCATGACCGCCGCTGCCACCGCCTACGTGACGCCGTTTAGGTATCAGGCCGAAGGCAAGAAGCAGCCGGTGCGCCCCTGTCTGACCAATGCGCTGCCCAATCGCGCCGGCGGTCTGACGGTGCTGTGCGACATGGGTGCCAACCCCGATGTGGAGGTCGATGACATGGTGCGTTTTGCCCAGATGGGTAGCGCCTATGCCCGCGTCGTCCTGGGCATCGAGCATCCTCGCGTGGGCCTGCTTGCCAACGGCACCGAGGACGAGAAGGGCTCCAACTTTACCAAGGCCTGTTTCCCTGCTATGAAGGCCGCCGTTCCCGGCTTTGTTGGTAACTGCGAGGGCACCGACCTCACCTCAGGCAACTTCGATGTCGTCGTTGCCGATGGCATGTCGGGTAATATCGCTCTCAAAGCTACCGAGGGCGCTGCCAAGTTTTTGCTGCAGGAGCTCAAGGGCGCCTTTATGGCCTCGCTCGGCACCAAGATCGCCGCACTGCTCATTAAAAAGCAGATGCGCGAGATAAAGGCCAAGCTCTCTGGCGACGCCAAGGGCGGCGCGATTCTTTTGGGCCTGCGCGGCGTGGTCCTGATCGGCCATGGCGCTACCTCGGTCGAGGCTGTTAAAAACGGTACGCTCGCGGCGGCCGAAGCCGTGCGCGCCGGGCTGGTCGAGAATGTCGCCAACTCTATGGACGGTATCGTTTTATAAGAGCGAGTTAGAGCGCTGTTATGTGCTTCGCGGCGCACGTCGTGGGGTAGAATCAGAACCGTGTCTTGGTACCGCCCGGGCGGTACCATTCTTTTGGTATTCATGCACTATGAGAGGAAGCGCTATGGACCGCTCCGAAATCTTCGACAAGATCGCCGAGGTCGCTGCTGACGTTCTGGGCGTCGATGTTGCCGAAATTAGCGAGGAGACCACCTTTGACGACCTCGATGCCAACTCGCTCGAGCGCCTGCAGCTGGTTACGGCTATCGAGGACGAGTTCAACCTCGAGATCGATGACGAGACCCTGCTCTCGCTCAACTCTGTCGCCGACGCCGTCGACGCTATCGAAGCTGCCAAGGAGGCCTAAGTCTTGGCTTTATCCGACCGACTTACGCGCGCCCAGGAAATCCTGGGCCACGAGTTCAACAATAAGGTGCTGCTGCGCGCGGCGCTTACGCATCCCTCGGCAGTCGAGGGCCAGCCGGTTTCTGCCAGCTATGAGCGCCTTGAGTTCTTGGGCGATTCCATTTTGGGCGCTGTGGTCGCACGCTCCCTGTTTGAGTCCTATCCGGAGTTTGACGAGGGCAAGCTCACGCGCTTGAAGGTGTCGCTTGTCTCGGGCGCTACGCTGTCCGAGGTTTCTCACGAGCTGGGCATCGACGACATCATCATCTTTGGTGCCTCCGAGACCGGTACCGGTGCGCGCGGCCTGCATTCAGCCCTCGAGAACGTCTACGAGTCGCTCGTGGGAGCGCTGTACCTGGATGCCGGCTGGGATGCCGCGGCGGAGTTCATTCACCGTACGCTTAAGCCGCATTTGGCTTCCGAGCGTGCCGAGCATCCTGCGAACCCCAAGTCGTTTTTGCAGGAGTGTGTGCAAGCCGACGGTCACGAGCCCCCGGCGTACAAGCTCGTTGGCTCTGAGGGCCCGGCGCATGCGCCCACCTTTACCGCCGTGGTTTTGATCGATGGTATTCGTCAGGGTCGCGGCTCCGGCTCCTCAAAGAAGGAAGCCGAGGGAGCCGCCGCGCTCGAAGCGCTCGACCGCATGGGTTACACCACCAACGGCGTGATTCTGAATAAGAAGCACGTGTAAGCGAGGAACCGTGTATCTCAAGTCCCTCACGCTCAAAGGGTTCAAGTCGTTTGCCGACCGTGCCCATATGACGTTTGAGCCGGGCCTGACCGTCATCGTCGGTCCAAACGGCTCGGGAAAATCGAACATCTCCGACTCCATCCTGTGGGTCCTGGGCGAGCAGAGCGCCAAGCAGCTGCGCGGCCAGGCCATGGAGGATGTCATCTTCTCGGGCTCGTCAGCGCGCAAGCCTGTGGGTGTCGCCGAGGTCACGCTGGTGCTCGATAACTCGGACCATATGCTGCCCGTCGATTTTGACGAGGTCGCCATCACCCGTCGCATGTATCGCTCGGGCGAAAGCGAGTACCTCATCAACTCGAGTCCGTGCCGTCTGATGGACATTCAGGACATCCTGCACGATTCGGGCCTGGGCAAGGATACGCATTCCATTATCAGCCAGGGCAAGCTCGACGCCATTTTGCAGAGCCGCCCCGAGGAGCGCCGCGCCCTTATCGAGGAGGCCGCCGGCATTTCCAAGCACAAGCGCCGCAAGGAGCGTGCGCTCAAAAAGATTAAGTCGATGGACGAGCACCTGACGCGTGCTCGCGACATCAATAAGGAAATCGCCCGTCAGCTGCGACCGTTGGAGCGTCAGGTCGATCGCGCGCGCAAGTACAAAGAGCTGTCCTCGCGCGCGAACGAGCTTACGCAGATGCTAGCCGTCGATGAGCTGCGTTCGCTGCAGTCGCAGTGGAACGACCTGGAGAGCCGCTCCAAGGAGGGCGCGGCCGAGCTGGAGCTTGCGCAGTACCGCATGGGCGAAAAGGAGCGTGAGCTCGAGAAGCTCCAGGTTATGCTCGAGGAAAAGGGCCTGTTTGTGGGCGATCTGGGCGAGCAGCGCCGTCATATGCAAGATGTGGTCGGTCGCATTAACTCCGACATGCGCCTGCTCGAGGAAAAGGGCCACAACATGGTGTCGCGCCTGTCTGACATGCGCGGGCAGATTTCGAGCTCCGAGCATCAGCGACGTCGCGTGGTCGAGGAGCTTGAGGACGCGCGTGCGCAGCTTGAGGAAGTGACCGGTGCGCACATGCAGGCCCAGGAGGGCGTTGACGCCGCTGGCCCTGCCGCCGCCGAGCTCCACGAGCGGCGCGTGGCGCTCGACAATCAGATATCGCAGCTTACGCGTGAGCAACGCGATGTGCAGCGCGTAGCCGATAACGCCGCGCTCGAGCTCGCCAAGGTGAAGGATTCCTTGAGCAATGCCGAGGTCGAGGACAACATGTACGCCTCGCGCCTGGAGCAGATCGACGAGCAGCTCGAGGAGGTCACGGCCTCGCTCGAGAGCCGTCGCGACCGCGCTGAGGAGCTTGAAGGCGCGCTCGATCAGGCCCGCCAGGCTCAGGTCGATGCGCGCGAGGCCACCGAGGTCGCCCGTGCAGCCCTTAAGGACCTGCGTAATCGCGAAAGCAAGGCGCGCAACAAGCTGTCCGAGGTGCGCTCGGAGCTTGCCAGCCAAAAGAAGCTTGATGCGCGCATGGCCGACAGCTCGCCGCTCGTGAGCCGTCTGGTGGGTGCGCTGGGCGATGACGTAACGGGTCGCCTGGGCGATGTGCTCGAAGCCCCGCGCGAGCTTGAGGGCCTGGTGGAGCAACTACTTGCCGGCGATATCGATGCGCTGCTGTTCGACGATACGTCCGCGCTTGAGCGTGCCGGTCGTGCCGCTCTGGACCAGAAGAAGGCCTCGGGCGAGGCACTGCTGGTGGCGCGCGGCGTGAGCGGCTCTGCTGCTGCCGAGGGCGCTGCCGGTACCCGTCTGGTTGATCGTCTGTCCGTGCGCGCAGGCTACGGACCCGTCGTCGAGGCGCTACTCGGCGGCTATTACGTGGTCGATGACTTGGCCGCCGCGCTGGCTGCGCCTGTCGTTGACGGCGTGACTTACGTTACCCCCGATGGCGCCCGCGTCGCCTGTGGCGGCCTGGTGCGCGTGGGCCTCGATGCCGGCGAGGCGTCGGGTACTCTGGAGCGCAAGCGTCGCATTCGCGAGCTGGAGGGCCTGGAGCCCGATCTGGCTGCCGTGTTTGAGCATGTGTCGGATCAGGTCGTCGAGGCCAATGCGGCCGTCGAGGAGGCGCGTGCCGCCGAGGGCGATGCCGCCGGCGAGATCGCCCGTCTTGAGGGCGAGCGCCGCTCGCTGCTTTCCGAGATCGGCCGCTTGGAGCAAAGTGCCAACAATGCCGAGGTCGAACGCGTGCGCATCTCCAAGCGCCGTGAGCAGGCCGCCGAGGCCGTTCGCGCTGCGCGTCCGCGCGTTGTCGAGCTCACCCGTTCGCGCGACGAGGCGCGTGCGCAGGCAAGCGATCTGGGCTTGCAGATTGCCGAGGCCAACGACGAACTCGACCGCGTTCGCCGTGACGATTCCGAAGCTGCCGGCAAGCTCGCCGACGCCAAGGTTCGCCTAGCCCAGACGAGTGAACGCCTGCGTTCGCTGAAGGGCCGCGTGCCCGACCTGGAGCATCGTCTTGAGGGCATCGACCGTCGTATCCGCGGAACACGCCAGGCCTCGCGCTCGCTCGAGCTGCTGCGCCTGCGCGTCGATCCCATGCACGAACGCTATTCTGCCCTGTTGGAACGCGCGTCGGATTGGGCAGCGCGCCTGCGTGACCAGGCCTCTCTGGAGGAGGCGGACTCCGCTTCGCTCAATAAGACCATCGAGGATGCCAAGGCCGAGGTCTCCCGTGCCAAGGAGCGGGTTGATGCCGCCACGGCGACGCAAAACGAGTTCAAGGTCGCGCGTGGCAAGCTCGAGGTGCAGGTCGAGGCTGCCATCAAGGCCATTACCGCCGATGGCACGACGGTGCTCGAGGAAGCGCTCATGCTTCCGGCGCCCACGGACCGCGATGCCGCCGAGCGCGAACTCAACCAGCTTGTGCGCCAGATCAACAACCTTGGTCCCGTTAACCAAGTTGCCATGGAGGAGTACGAGCAGCTCAAGCGCCGCGCCGACTACATCGAGGAGCAGCTGGCCGATCTGGAGAGCGCACGCAAGGCGCTCACCAAGATCACGGTGGCCATTGATCGCAAGATGCGCAAGGCGTTCCTGGTGACGTTTGAGAAGGTCGACGCGAACTTCCGCGAGATCTTCGCTATGCTCTTCCCGGGCGGCCAGGCTCATCTGGAGATGACCGATCCCGAGCATCCTGCCGAGACGGGTATCGAGGTCGTGGCGCAGCCGCGCGGCAAGCGCATCACCAAGATGATGCTCATGTCGGGCGGCGAGAAGAGCCTGACGGCGCTCGCCCTCCTCTTTGCTGTGTACCGCACGCGCACGGTGCCGTTCTATGTGCTGGACGAGGTCGAGGCGGCACTCGATGACGCCAACCTGTCCAAGCTCATCGGCGCGCTCGATGTGTTGCGTTCCGATACGCAGCTCTTGGTCATTTCGCATCAGCGCCGTACTATGGAGGACGCTGACGTCCTCTATGGCGTCTCGATGCAAGCCGACGGCGTCAGTCGCGTCGTCTCGCAAAAACTCGATCGCGAAACCGGAAAGGTCGTGAATGCATAATGGGATTCTTCGATGCTCTCTCGCGCGGACTTGAGCGCAGTCGCGAGGCCCTCAACGAGGTCTTTTACTTTGGCGGCGAGGTCGACGAGGATTTTTGGGAGGACCTTGAGGACACCCTCGTCATGGGTGACATGGGCGCCGAGGTCGCCATAAAGGTCTCCGATGACCTGCGTGATGCCGCGGCTAAGAAGAACCTCAAGACCGCCCCGCAACTCCGTCGCGCCCTGGCCGAGCAGCTTGAGCAGCACTTTGTGCCCATCGAGCGCGATCCGTTCTCCGATACGCCGAGCTGCGTGCTATTTGTGGGCATTAACGGTGCCGGCAAGACCACGACGGTCGGTAAGATCGCGAGCGCCATGGCCGCCCGCGGCAAGAACGTCGTGATCGGTTCGGCCGATACCTTCCGCGCTGCAGCTATCGAGCAGCTCGATGTGTGGGGCCAGCGAGCTGGCGTCCCCGTCATCAAGCGCGACCGCGGCTCCGACCCGGCAAGTGTTTGCTACGACGTGCTCGACGAGGCCGACAAGCGCGGCAGCGACCTGGTGCTCATCGATACCGCCGGTCGTCTGCACACGAGCCCCGAGCTCATGCGCGAGCTTGCCAAGGTGGTCAATGTGACCCGTAAGCGCGCCGCCAATATGGCCACCGGTCCCATGCCCGTCTATGTCGTGCTCGTGATCGATGCCGCAACGGGCCAAAACGGCCTCAACCAGGCGCTCGAGTTTAACGAGGCGCTTGGCCTGGACGGTATTATCATGACAAAGCTCGACGGCACGGCAAAGGGCGGTATCGCCATGGCCGTGGCCGAGAAGCTCAAGCTTCCCATCCTGCGCATCGGCGTGGGCGAGCAGGTCGATGACCTGCAGGAGTTCAATGCCAAAGATTTCTGCCGCGCCCTGGTGGGCGAGTCCAACTAAGGAGTGACTAGTGTTTGATTCTCTGAGCGATCGCCTCAACGACACATTTGACCGCCTGCGCGGCAAGGGTAAACTGACCGAGGCCGATATCACCTCTGCCATGCGCGACATTCGCATGGCGTTGCTCGAGGCCGACGTCAACTTTAAGGTCGTCAAGGAGTTTGTCGCCAAGACCAAGGAGCGCTGCATGACCGCCGAGGTCATGGAGTCGCTGTCGCCGGCGCAAAACGTCGTCAAGATCGTGCTCGACGAGCTTACCGAGATGCTCGGTTCCACCGAGAGCAAGCTCGTCTTTAGCAACCGCATCCCCAATGTCATCATGCTCGTGGGCCTGCAGGGCTCCGGTAAAACTACGGCAGCCGTAAAGCTGGCTTATCTGCTCAAGAAGCAGGGTCGCTCGCCGCTGCTCGCCGCGTGCGACGTCTACCGCCCCGCCGCTGCCGACCAGCTGGCCACGCTTGGCGGCGAGATCGGCGTGCCGGTCTTCCGCGGTGACGGCGCGCACCCGGTCGATATCGCCAAGGGCGCCATCCAGGAGGCCGTTGACCACCTGCGCGACGTGGTCATCGTCGATACCGCCGGTCGCCTGCAGATCGACGAGCAGATGATGCAGGAGGCCGTGGACATCAAGAAGGCCGTCAAGCCCGATCAGGTGCTGATGGTCGTCGATGCCATGACCGGCCAGGATATTGTCAACGTCGTCTCGACCTTCGCCGAGCGCACCGACTTTGACGGCGTGATTATCTCCAAGCTCGACGGCGATGCCCGCGGCGGCGGCGCGCTTTCCGTGCGCCAGGTGACCGGTAAGCCCATCAAGTTCGTGAGCATGGGCGAGAAACCCGATTCGCTGGAGCCGTTCTATCCCGATCGTATGGCCAAGCGCATTCTGGGCATGGGCGATGTTGTCGGCATTATCGAGAAGGCCCAGGAGGCAGCCGACGCCGAGCAGCTCGAGGCTGCCGAGCGTATGCTGCGCGAGGGCTTTACCATGAACGACATGCTCGACCAGATGAAGGCCGTCAAGAAGATGGGCGGCATGAAGGGCATTCTGGGCATGCTTCCCGGTGGTCAGCGCGCGCTCAACCAGATGGGCGGCAACCTGGACGAGGGCATCTTTGACAAGAACGAGGCCATCATCATGTCGATGACCAAGGAGGAGCGCCTGCGTCCCTCTATCATCAACGGCCAGCGTCGCGCGCGTATCGCCAAGGGCGCCGGCGTGACCCCCACCGAGGTCAATAGCCTTATGAAGCAGTGGGGCGAGATGAACAAGATGATGGGCCGCATGCGCACGATGGCCAATCAGGCGCAGGCCGGCGGCAAGAAGGGCAAAAAGGGCAAGAAGGGCAAGAGGATGCGCATGCCCAATATCCCTGGCCTGGACGCTATGGGTCTGGGCGGCATGGGCGGCCTGGGTACGGGTGGCCCCAAGTCCGATATGGACCTGCTGCGCCAGATGGAAGCGCAGATGCGCAACAAGAAGTAACGACTAGTTGAGTCGTGTATGGCGAAGGCCGCCTGGATGGTATTCCAGACGGCCTTCGCCGTTTGTTCGCTGGTTGTCGCACGCGTGGAAGCGCGTTCTCGACGAGGTGCTTGCCGCTAGTGGCAGCCGCAGCCTTCGTGCCCGTCATGGTCGTGGTGACCGTGGCAGCCGCAGGACTCGCCATGCTCGTGGATGTGCTCGTGATCATGTCCATGGCAGTCGCAGGTGGCCTCGCCGTTCTGTGCGAGCGTGCCGGCAATGAGGGCCTCGACGCAGGCATCGCAGCTGCCCTGGGCGCCCGCATAGACCGTGATGCCGGCTTGGGCAAGCGCGTTGATAGCGCCGCCGCCGATACCGCCGCAAATGAGCGTGTCAACGCCACCGTTGGCAAGCAGGCCCGCCAAGGCGCCGTGGCCGGTGCCACCGGTGCCTACGACCTGCTCGTTGAGCACCTTGCCATCCTGGATGTCGTAGATCTTGAACTGCTCGCTGCGGCCAAAGTGCATAAAGATGTTGCCGTTGTCGTACGTTGTTGCCACCCTCATGGTGCCGACCTCCTTTGCTGGCCATGCGGCCGTCGTCGTGGTGATGGGGGAGTACGCGATGTTGCCGCCTTCGATTACGATCGCCCGTCCATTGACCAGCGCGTTTGCCACCTTGCGATGCGCGCGACTGCTGATTGCCGCCACCGTGGCGCGGGCGATACCCATGTGCAGGGCGACGGCCTCCTGATTGAGGCCCTCCAGATCGCACAGGCGCAGTACTTCGAGCTCATCGACCGTCATATCGATAGCGTCTCCGCTGGCAAGGCCATCGGGGGTAAAGCCGCGATATTCGGGGATGATCCCAACGCGGCGCAGTTTTTCGCGTCTTCCAGCCATACACTCTCCAAATCTGACATATGTCAACAATAGAATAGCGAACGTGCGGATTTGCGCAAGGAATTTCTGGCATATGTCAGAAAATGAGAGCTTATGCTTGGGCTGTGGGGCCGCGTGCGCCTGGGCTACAATGAATCTCGCTTGTAGACGACTGACAGGAGGGTCAATGAGCAAAGCTGATCAACAGTTTGTAACCATGTGCCGCGATATCTTGGACCATGGCACCACCACCGAGGGCCAAAAGGTCCGCCCGGTGTGGGAGGACGGCACCCCTGCCTATACCATTAAAAACTTTGGCGTCACGGCGCGCTACGACCTGCGCGAGGAGTTCCCCGCGCTTACCCTGCGCCGCACGGCGCTCAAGTCCGCCATGGACGAGATCCTGTGGATCTATCAAAAGAAGTCCAATAACGTGCATGATCTCAACAGTCATATCTGGGATGAGTGGGCCGACGAGACCGGCTCCATCGGCAAGGCCTACGGGTACCAGATTGGCCAGAAGAGCCATTATGCCGAGGGCGATTTCGACCAGATGGACCGAGTGCTGTACGATCTTAAGCACACGCCGTACAGTCGCCGCATCATGACCAACACGTATGTGTTTAGCGACCTGTCCGAGATGCACCTGTATCCGTGCGCGTACAGCGTGACCTATAACGTCACGCAGCGCCCGCAGGACGACAAGCCGACGCTCAACATGATTCTCAACCAGCGCAGCCAGGACATTTTGGCCGCGAACAACTGGAATGTGTGCCAGTACGCCATCTTGCTGATGATGGTTGCGCAGTCGATCGATATGATTCCTGGCGAGCTGCTGCATGTGATCGCCGACGCCCATATCTACGACCGTCATGTCGACATCGTCCGCGAACTTATCGAGCGTCCGCAGTTTGCGGCGCCTAAGGTAACGCTTAACCCCGACGTGCACGATTTCTATGCGTTTACGACCGACGACCTGATTGTGGAGGGCTACGAGCACGGTCCGCAGGTCAAGAACATTCCCATTGCGGTGTAGGTGGTGCTCATGACGTGTAAGCTATCTGCTATCGTTGCCGTGTGTGACGATTGGGGCATTGGGTGCGAGGGCGACATGGTGGTGTCCAATCGCGCCGACATGCGCCATTTTGTGGCCTGCACCAAGGGCTGCCCGGTCATCATGGGGCGCAAGACGCTGCTGAGTTTTCCCGGTGGGCGTCCACTCAAGAACCGTCGCAATATCGTGCTTACCCGCGACGAGGATTTTGCTGTCGAGGGCGTCGACGTGGTGCATAGCATCGACGAGGCGCTCGCCGCGGTTGCCGATGAGCCCGTTGCCTGGGTGATCGGTGGCGGCGAGGTGTATCGGCAGTTTTTGCCGTATTGCGCCGAGGCCGAGGTCACGCATAACCGCTGCGTCCATCCCGTGGACACGTACTTTCCCGATTTGGACGCCGATCCCGCGTGGGAGATTGCGTGGCGTGGCGGTGTTGCCACGATTGCCTCGGGCGAGGGCGACGAGGGTGTCGATTATGAGTTCGTGACGTATCGTCGCGTTGAGGCGTAAATCGCCTGGCGTGAACGGTATTATCGGGTTGATTGAATGTATGGGGCGGCGCTTAGCGTCGCCTCGTTTGGTATAGATGTGCTGTAAAGAAAGGTGCGGGCTGGCTGCTATGACTGATGTCGTTGAGGTTCTGCGAATTGATTCGCTCGAGGACGAGCGGCTCGATGCCTACGTGCGACTGACCGAGCGTGAGCTGCGCTGCGTGCTAGAGCCGCAAAAGGGCATCTTTATCGCCGAGAGTGCCAAGGTTATTGAGCGCGCGGTGCGTGCCGGATACGAGCCGGTGAGCTTTCTTTTGGGCGAACGTTGGCTCGACCAGATGATGCCGCTGTTTGAGCGCCTGGTTGTGCGCGAGGGCGCAGGTCCGGTTCCTGTGTTCGTGGCTTCCATGGAACTCATGGAGCAGCTGACGGGCTTTAACGTGACGCGCGGTGCGCTCGCGGCGTTTCGTCGCCCGCGGCAGATTCCGGTTGATGAGTTCTTGGGTGGCGTCGTCGAGGCGGCGGGGGAGCGCCCGGTGCGCGTGTGCGTGCTCGAGGGTATTGTCGACCACACGAACGTGGGTGCGATTTTCCGCTCGGCCGCCGCGCTCAATGTCGACGGTATTTTGGTCAGTCCGACGTGCTGCGACCCGCTGTACCGTCGCTCGGCCCGCGTGAGCATGGGCACGGTGTTTCAGGTGCCGTGGACGCGTATTGGCAGCGAGGCTCGTGTGTGGCCGCACGATGGCCTGGCGGCACTGCACGAAGCCGGTTTTTCGTGCGCTGCGATGGCGCTGACGGACGACTCCGTTTCGCTGGACGATCCTGCGCTGCAGGAGGTTGATCGCCTGGCGATCTTTATGGGCACCGAGGGTGCCGGCCTGGGCGCCAAGACTATCGCGGGCTGCGACCGAGCCGTGCGCATTCCGATGGCGCACGGGGTCGATTCGCTCAACGTGGCCGCGGCGAGTGCCGTCGCCTTTTGGCAGCTGTGCCCGCACGTGAGCAACGAGTATCACTACCAGCCGGGGCTGTATCACTAGGCAGATAGTTTGCACCGGGCTCTGACTCGGGGTGTTTCGGTCGACGTCGGTCGGTGCTAAGCTGCTATTAGCTTAGGTCTTTAATTACTGTTTTGTCGGTTGACGTACGCTTTTGGGGAGGGCGTGTGGCTAAGAAATCTACGGCTATCGATGTAACGCAGGGTGTTATTTGGCAGCAGCTGCTTTCGCTGTGCGTTCCCATCTTTTTTAGTTCGTTTTTTCAGCAGGCCTACACGCTTATCGGTACCTATATCGTCGGTCAGTTTGGCGGCAAGCTCGCGCTAGGTGGCATTCAGGCTACGATGGTGCTCACCGAGCTCTGCATTGGCTTTTGCGTTGGCGTCGGCGCCGGCTGCGCGGTCATTACCGGTCAGTATTTTGGTCAGCACGATGATGAGCGACTGAGCCGTTCGGTCCATACGGCCATGACGCTCGCGCTGGTGGGCGGTATCGTTTTCTCGATTCTTGGCATAGTGTTCGTTGAGCCCATGCTGGTACTTATGAACACTCCGCATGAACTTTTGGCCGAGGGCGTGGCCTATGCTCGTTGCTATTTTGCCGCCATGGTTGCGGCGCTGCTGCTCAATATGGGAGCGGCACTGCTGCGCGCCGTGGGCGACACGCGCGGGCCTGCTGTGATCATCGCTTCCGGCTGCCTTGTTAATGCGGTGCTGGACGTCATCTTCGTTGCCGTGCTTCATATGGAGGCTTTGGGCTGCGGCATCGCGGTGGCGCTGACCATTTGCTCCAACGCCACGATGATCGTGATTCGTATGATGCACGCACCGGGTGCGTGGCGGCTTTCACTGTCCAAACTCGGCATTGATCCTGGCATTTGTAAGAGTATGATCTCGTGTGGTCTGCCGCTTGGCTTTCAGTCTGCTGCGTATTCGATTTCCAACGTTTTGATTCAGGTATCGGTCAACTCGTTTGGTGCCGATGTCACCACGGCGTGGGGTCTTTCGGGCCGCTTAGATGGCATTGTCTGGATGGTTACCGAGGCGCTTGGCGTGTCGATTACCACGTTTTCGGCACAGAACTTTGGCGCGCGCAACTACGAGCGCATGCGAAAGGGATACCACACGTCGCTCGTGCTGTCGTTTATGCTCATTGGTGGCCTGTCTGCCGTGTTGCTGGTGTTCTCGGGTCCGTTGTCGCGTCTGTTTGTCGACGATGTTTCGATTTCGGCGTACACCACGACGATTCTTCATTTCATCGCGCCGTTCTACGCGATCTTCTCGATTATCGAGAACGCGTCGGGCTCCATTCGCGGCGCTGGCGTGAGCTTGCAGCCTATGATGCTCACCATCTTTGGCACCGTTGTCTTGAGGGTGATCTGGGTGTTTGCGATCATGCCGTTTGATCCTTCGCTTGAGCACCTGCTGCTTGTCTACCCCGTAACCTGGGTAATCACCGCCATGATGTTCACCGTCTACCATCACAGCGGCAACTGGCTCGGCCGCGCCACCGCCTAGCCATTCGGGACGTCCCCAATGGCTAGTATTCGATGCCTTGGCGGGCTAGGAGTCCTTCGTCGAAGTAGTGTTTGATGGGGCGCATTTCGGTGACAAGGTCGGCGAGGTTCGCGAGGGGCAGCAAGCCCCGGCCGGTGAGCACGAGCTCCGTGGTGGCGGGCTTTATCGCGATCAGCGCTTCGACATCCTCGCGCGTCACGAAGCCGCGGCGCATGGCCTCGCCGAGTTCATCCAAAATCAGAACGTCGACCTGTGATATCTGCTCGCATGCGAGCTCCATGATCTGCGCGGCGCAAGCCTCGGGTGTGTCGCGGTCGGCTTGTACGATGCGTAGCCCTAAACGAGGTGCTGCATCATGTTCGGCGCAGTGCAGCTTCTTGGCAAACTGAAGCATGAGCACGTTAAGTCCATAGCCCGTGGCACGCAGCGCGAGCCCCAGCGCAGCCGTCGTCTTGCCCTTGCCGTCGCCCGTATAGATTTGAACCTTGCCGACTTCCAGTGATGCCATCTCTGTCTTTTCGTGCCCGGCGTCGGTTTATCGCCGTCCGGGTTGGGTATTCTAGAAAGCATTATTAACCCCAGTAGATGGAGTTCAAGCAGATGGAGATGGATGACAACAAGCGTAGACGGAATATGATCCTCTACGTGCTCATCGCCTTCGTCGTCTACCTCGTGCTCTCGACCGTTCTGTTCCCTAACATCGGTCACACGCAGCAGATTACGAAGACCGATTACTCGACGTTTGTCAAAGCGCTCGATAAGAAGAGTGTCGACAAGGTCGAGTACAACACGGACGATTACTCGATTTATTACACCAAAAAGGGCGAGGACGAGAACATCGCCTATAAGACGACCGGTGTGCCGAATGATGCGGGCTTTACCGATCGCGTGCTTGAGTCTGGCGCTTCGCTGGAGTCGGTCGTTCCCGATAAAAACTCGGGTTTGATGACCTACTACCTGCTTACGCTCATTCTTCCCATGGCGATTTTCTTCCTCATCGGTTGGTGGCTCAACCGCCGCATGAAGAAGGCTATGGGCGATGACGGCCCGTCGATGAACTTTGGCGGCGGCGGTTTTGGCGGCGGCGGACTGGGTAAGTCCGGCGCGCGCGTGATCGCCTCCAAGGACGTTGGCGTGACCTTTAAGGACGTCGCCGGCCAGGAAGAGGCCAAGGAGTCTCTCAAGGAGGTCGTCGACTTTCTGGAAAAGCCGCAGCGCTACGAGGAGATCGGCGCCAAGCTGCCGCGCGGTGCTCTCCTTGTTGGCCCTCCGGGTACCGGTAAGACCTTGCTTGCCAAGGCTGTGGCCGGCGAGGCCGGTGTTCCGTTCTTTAGCATTTCGGGCTCTGAGTTCGTTGAGATGTTTGTTGGTCGTGGCGCTGCTAAGGTTCGTGACCTGTTTAAGCAGGCCAAGGAAAAGGCCCCGTGTATCGTCTTTATCGATGAGATCGATACCATCGGTAAGAAGCGCGATGGCGGCGGCTTTAGCGGCAACGACGAGCGCGAACAGACGCTCAATCAGCTGTTGACCGAGATGGACGGCTTCGACAACCACAAGGGTATCGTCGTCCTCGCTGCCACCAACCGTCCCGACAGTCTCGATCCGGCGCTGCTGCGCCCCGGTCGTTTTGACCGCCGCATCCCCGTCGAGTTGCCCGATCTGACCGGCCGTAAGAACATCCTCGAGCTCCACGCCAAGAGTGTGAAGACCCAACCGCCGATCGATCTGACCGCGATTGCCCGCGCCACGCCCGGTGCCTCGGGCGCCGACCTGGCCAATATCATCAACGAGGGCGCCCTGCGCGCCGTTCGCGAGGGTCGCAAGCGTGCAACCCAGGACGACTTCGAGGAGTCGGTGGAGGTCGTCATTGCCGGCCAACAGCGTAAGTCCACGGTGCTGTCCGACCACGAGAAGCAGGTCGTTTCTTATCACGAGATCGGCCATGCCATCGTTGCCGCTCGCCAGAAGGGCTCTGCGCCGGTCACGAAGATCACCATCGTGCCGCGCACGAGCGGTGCTCTTGGCTATACCATGCAGGTCGAGGAGGACGAGCGCTTCCTGACGACGCGCCAGGAGGTCTTGGACAAGCTCGCCGTCTACTGCGGCGGCCGTGCGGCCGAGGAGCTCATCTTTGGCGAGATGACGACCGGTGCCGCCAACGATATCGAGCAGGCCACCAAGCTCGCCCGCAACATGGTGACGCGCTTTGGTATGTCCGACGAGTTTGGCATGATGGCGCTCGGTACCGTGCAGAACGCGTATCTCAATCAGGACACGTCGCTCACCTGCGCACCCGGTACGGCCGAGCGTGTGGACGCGATTGTCGCTAAGCTGATCGAGGACGCGCACGATCGCGCCCTGCAGATCCTCAAGGAGAACAAGTTTAAGCTCCATGAGCTGGCTCGTTATCTGTACAAGAAGGAGACCATCACGGGCGAGGAGTTCATGAACCTCCTCACGCGCGAGAATCCGCTGATGCCCAAGCAGCAGTAATACTAGTTGCGCAGTGTCAATCGCCCCATTTGAGTGTCCATCTCAAATGGGGCGTTTTGCGTGGGGAGTGTTGTATATGAAGATCGTGGTGAGCGCCTGTTTAATGGGCGAGAGCTGCAAGTATAACGGGCTCGACAACTATCATCGAGAGCTGATCGAGGCTTGCGAGCGCACGGGGACCGAGGTCCTCTTGGTGTGCCCTGAGGTCTTTGGCGGCCTGCCCACGCCGCGCAAGCCGTCCGAGATTGTGAACGGCGAGGTCCGTACCTGCGAGGGCATCTCGGTTGATCGCGAATTTCGCCTGGGTGCCCAACGTGCGCTCGATATGTGCGAGCAGGCAGGCGGACCGGAAGAGATAGTCGCGTGCATCCTTCAGGACCGCAGCCCCTCGTGCGGCGCGGGTCGCATCTACGACGGAACATTCAGCGGCACCCTTACGGCGGGCAACGGCGTCTTCGTTGATTTACTGCTCCGCCACGGTTATCGCGTGATCCCGGCTAGCGAGTTCGACCCCAGCATGCTGGAGCAATAAAAAACCACCACAAAGGTGCTGCTCCCTTGTGGTGGTTTTGGGCTAGGCCTAGAGCGTGTGGCCGTAGGCGTTGGCGGCCTTGATGGCGGCGGCGAATTTCTCGTCGGTGAAGGGCTCGGGGTTTCCCTGCTTCCACTCGTTGGTGGCGTGGGCATACTCGCACAGGGCCGGGATGTCGGCCTCGGAAAGCCCGACCTGCTCAAGCGTTACGGGTAGGCCCATCTGCTTGTTAAAGGCGGCGTAGCGCTCAAGGTTCTCGGTATCGCCCGTATAGGCAAACAGCACGAGCACGCCCAGGCTTACGACCTCGCCGTGCAGATAGGTTCCCTCGCGCGGAATGCTGCACGTCGCATTGTAGAACGCGTGCGCCACGCTCGAGTTGTAGTAGTAATCGTTCTGGTTCGTCAGGTTCGAGACATACCCCGTGTTGACCACGATATCGAGTGCGATTTGCTTGACGGCCTCGCTCGACAGGTCCTGGCGCACGTCCTCAAGACCCTGGACGCCATAGGTAAACAGCGGCTCGGAGCAGGTGTGGGCAAGCGCCAGGCCAAGACCGGCGGTGTGCTCCAAATTACCGGCGCTCGTTGCGTACTCGACCTCGGGCTGCTTGGACAGGGCATCGCCCACGCCGGCCCAGAAGTACTCCGCCGGAGCCTCGGCGATGATCTTGGGGTTGATGAAGATGTGCGCCGGTCGGTTGGGGTACGAATAGCCCTCGAGCGAGCCGTCGTCGTTGTACACGACGGCAATGGCGGTCGCGGCGGAGCAGTTGGAACAGATCGTCGGGACGGTGAAGATGATCTTCTTGAGCTCGATGGCCGCCGTCTTGACGGTGTCGAGCGCCTTGCCGCCGCCGCAGGCGATAAGAACATCAGCCTCCTGGCAGGCAGGGGAGTTCACGACCTTGGCGATATTGGCACGCGTACTGTTGGTGCCATAGACGCGCGTCTCCAGGACCTCGACATCGGTACCTTCAAGTGCCGCCTCGATTCCCGGCAGCGCCGCAGCCAGGGCTCGCTTGCCGCCGATGATGGCGACCTTGGTCGCTCCGTACTCTGCCAGTGCGGCGGGCAACTCGGTAAAACAATCCTCGCCAACGGTGTAGTCGCTCATTCCAATCGTGCGCATAGCAACCTTCTTTCGTTCGATAAAGTGCTTTCAGGTATTTTGCTCCTAGAGAAGGACTGTAATAGCGAGAAATTTCGAACGTATAAAACCAGTGTTGAGGGTTTTTCGCCGGCGCGGAACGTGCTAGCATACTCCGCATAAGCGTTGATGGGGACGAGTAGTCGGCCGTTCGCATACTACAGAGAGCGGGGAGCGCTGAGAACCCGTGCATGCGACCGATGAAAATCACCCCGGAGCTGCGGTCCCAACGGACGTGCCGCGCAGGTTCGTCTTAGTAGACATCGCCGAGATGGTCGTCGATACAGGCCAGCCGAGTAACGGATGCGAGCGCGCGAATACGCGGGCGAGGGCATCTAAGCTGGGTGGTTAAGCGAAGAGCTTTTGCGGGCGTGCAGCCCGTTTTGTGGCGCTTCGTCCCAGCTTGCAGGGACGGGCGCTTTTTTTGGTGCCCATCGGGCGTGCGCGCCCACGACATGAAAGGGGTACCGTGGCAAACGAGTACAAGCAGACGATGAATCTGCCCAAGACCGGTTTTCCCATGCGTGCCGGTCTTTCCAAGTCCGAGCCCAAGCGACTCAAGGACTGGCAGGACAACAAGGTCTACGAGCAGGTTCTGAAGAAGAACGAGGGTCACAAGAAGTTCGTGCTGCACGACGGTCCTCCGTACGCCAACGGTCCGATCCACATCGGCCATGCCATGAACAAGATCTCCAAGGACATGATCAACCGTTACTGGATGATGCAGGGCTGCGAAGTTCCCTATGTCCCCGGTTGGGACTGCCACGGTCAGCCGATCGAGCACAAGGTCGAGGAAAAGCTCGGCACCGAGAAGTTCAACCAGACCTCCACGGCCAAGATCCGCGAGCTTTGCAACGAGTTCGCTGTCGAGAACATCGAGCTCCAGAAGGCCGGCTTCCGTCGCTTGGGCGTGCTTGGCGACTGGGACAACCCGTATCTGACGCTCTATCACCAGCACGACGCCGCCGACATCGAGGTCTTCAAGGCCATGTTCGATAAGGGCATGATCTATCGCGGTCACAAGCCGGTTCACTGGTGCAAGCACTGCCACACCGCGCTGGCCGAGGCCGAGATCGAGTACTCCGACGAGACGAGCCCGTCCATTTTCGTGCGCTTCGAGATGACTTCCAAGCCCGCCGGCCTCGAGAACTTCGACGGCCCGGTTGATTTTATCATCTGGACGACCACGCCGTGGACCATCCCCTCCGACCAGGCCGTTTCCCTCAAGCCCGGCGCCGCCTACGTTGCCGTTGAGCACGATGGTCGTGCCGAGGTCATGCTCGAGGACCTGGCTCCCAAGTGCTGTGAGGAGTTTGGCTGGGAGTACACCCCGGTTATGGTCGACGGCAAGCCCTATGTGGTTCCCGCCGAGACCTTCCACCACATCCACTACAAGCAGCCAATCTTTGACGGTGTTGAGGGCGTGGCGCTGCTGGCCGATTACGTCGGTGTCGATGACGGTACCGGTATCGTCCACAACTCGCCCGGCCACGGCGTCGACGACTATTTTGCCTGCCTCAAGGAGGGCATCACCGACATCTGCATGCCGGTCGATGACGACGGCAAGTTCTACACCGGTGAGGAGTTTGGCACCGGTGGCCCCTTCAGCGGTATGGATACCGATGAGGCCAACCCGCACATCATCGAGTTCCTGCGCGAGCGCGGAACCCTGGTCCTCGAGAAGAAGATCACGCACAGCTATCCGCACTGCTGGCGCTGCAAGCACCCGGTGCTCTTCCGTGCTACCGACCAGTGGTTTGTCTCGATGGACAAGACTGGTTTGCGCGAGCAGGCTGGCAAGGAGGTTCGCGAGAACGTCAAGTGGTATCCGGCTCACGCCGCCAACCGCATCGGCGCCATGGTTGAGCAGCGTCCCGACTGGTGCATCAGCCGTCAGCGCAACTGGGGCGTGCCTATCCCCAGCTACACCTGTGCCGACTGCGGCGAGAAGGTCATGAACGACGCTACGCTCGACGCCGTCATCAAGCTCTTCCACGAGAAGGGCTCCGACGCCTGGTTCACCGACGCTCCCGAGAGCTACCTGGGCGAGGCCTGCGTCTGCCCCAAGTGCGGCGGCCATCACCTCAAGGCCGATAAGGACATCCTCGACGTGTGGTGGGATTCCGGCGTCTCCTGGAAGGCCGTCTGCGAGTACCGTCCCGAGCTGGAGTATCCGGCGGATGTGTACCTCGAGGGCTCCGACCAGCACCGCGGTTGGTTCCAGAGCTCGCTGCTCACCTCGGTGGGTGCCAACGGCCATGCTCCGTACAAGGCGGTCGTCTCTCAGGGCTTCACGCTCGATGGCCAGGGCCGCAAGATGTCCAAGTCGCTCGGCAACGTCATCGACCCCAACAAAGTCTGCGACGAGATGGGCGCCGACATCATCCGTCTGTGGGTTGCCTCCGTCGACACCAGCTCTGACGTCTCCATCGACCACGAGATCCTTGCTCGTACGTCCGATGCCTACCGTCGTTTCCGCAACACACTGCGTTTCTTGCTCTCCGAGCTCGAGGGTCAGTTTGAGCCCGAGACCGACGGCGTCGCCTTTGCCGACTTGCTGCCGCTCGACAAGCTCATGGTTGCCCGTCTGACCCAGGTCCAGGCCGAGGTCGACGACGCCTACGCCAGCTATGAGTTCCCGCGCGCCTACCGTGCGCTCTACGACTTTGTGGTTACCGAGCTTTCCAACGTGTATCTCGACGCCCTGAAGGACCGTCTGTACTGCGACAAGCCCGGCTCGCTCGAGCGCCGCAGCGCCCAGACCGTGCTGGCCGAGCTCTTCTCGATGCTCATGCGCGACCTGCAGCCGATCCTGTCCTACACGGTCGACGAGGCCATGGCCTATGCGCCCGCAGGCTGCGTCGATCACCAGAAGTACGCCGCGCTGCTCGATTGGTACAAGTCGCCCATCACGGTCGACGAGGCCAATGAGTTCGAGGGCGTGCTCGAGGCTTCACTCGAGCTCCGTAGCGCCGTGACCAAGGCCCTTGAGGATGCCCGCTCCGTCGGCACCTTCACTAAGAGCCAGCAGGTCCGCGTCAAGGCGGTCGTTCCCGCCGAGATGTACGCGCTGCTGACCGGCGACAAGGCGGTCGACCTGGCCGAGTTCTACATCGTTTCCGATGTTGAGCTGACCCAGGGCGAGGAGCTCTCCGTTGCCATCGAGGCTGCCGAGGGCGAGTGCTGCGACCGTTGCTGGAACTATCGCACCACCGTCGGCGAGTACAACGGCCACGCTCACATCTGCAAGCGCTGCGCGGAGGCACTTTAGTTACGCGGTCTTACCAAACCGCGTAACAGGTTGACGCTGCAAACCCGCCAGAGCGGCAATCTGCCTTTCAGCTTCGGTGGCATGACCAGAAGGTCTATGCCGCCTTGCTTCAAGGCACCTTGCTCGCTCTGGCGGGTTTTCGCTGTCGGTAACAAATCACCGGCTATTTCGTTGCTGGTCAATATAAGATATTGATTTGCATCAAACGTAATTCGATGATCTTGAGGGTAGGGGATTGATTTGGGTCGTGCTGGGGATATGACGCCGCCTTTGCGTTGGCGGTTGGGTGTTGCTGGTGGGGTTGCGCTCGTTGTGCTGCTTGTTGACCAGCTGACCAAGCTTGCGGTTCGTGCCGTGGGCGATGCTCTGCATGTGACTTTTATCCCCGGTGTCATCGACTTTATGTTTGTCCGCAATATCGGTGCTGCCTTTAGTATGGGCGAGGGGCATGGCATCGCGTTTGCCGTGCTGGCGTTGGCGGTCATTATCGCTATTGCCGTGTACCTCGTTCGTGCACCCCAGCTCGCCCATCTTGAGGTTGTGGGCATGGCGATGGTTGCGGGCGGTGCTATCGGCAACGCTATCGATCGTTTGGCCTTTGGCTTCGTGACCGATTTTATAGCCACCACGTTCATCGACTTTCCTGTCTTTAACGTGGCTGATGTCGGCATTACGGTCGGTGTCGTGCTGGCGCTCATTGGTTACATGTTCTTGAGTCCCGCCGCTCGCGAGGTCGATGCGACTGCCGAGCTCAACGCCCGTGACGAGGCCCGCGCCAAACGCAAAGCCAAGCAGCGTGGGGAGCGTGCCCGCAAGATTCGCGAAAGGAATGAGCGCTAATGGCCGACATCCATATTCTCGTTGCCGACGATTCCGTTGGTCAGCGTCTTGACGCCTATCTGGGCGCCAACGATGGCTGTCCCACGCGCTCTGCCTGTGCGCATCTGATCGAGGGCGGTGCCGTTGCCGTCAACGGCGAGACCTGCCTGTCAAAAAAGTATGTCGTGCGCTCTGGTGACCGCATCTCTGTCGACCTGCCCGAGCCTCACGATCCCACCGATGTGATTCCCGAGGCCATCCCGCTCGACATTCGCTATGAGGACGACTACCTTATCGTGCTCTCCAAGCAGCGCGGCCTGGTGTGCCATCCTGCGCATGGTCATGAGAGCGGTACGCTCGCGAATGCCCTGGTCTATCACTGCGGTAGCGACCATCTGGGCACCGTGCAGGGCGAGGACCGCCCCGGTATTGTGCATCGCCTGGATCGCGATACCTCGGGTCTCATGCTTGCGGCAAAGGACGACGACACCCAGCGCGCGCTCCAAAATCTCATCCGCACGCGTACGCTCGACCGTCGCTATATCACACTTGTTCACGGGCACATCGCCATGGACGAGGGCACCATCAACACCGGCATTGCCCGATCGACGCGCGACCGTGTCAAGATGGCGGTTTCGGACGATCCTTTCGCGCGCCAGGCCATTACGACCTTTAAGGTCCTCGAGCGCTTCGATTCCACGCGTTTTGATGACGGCTATACGCTCGTCGAGTGCCACCTGTTTACGGGCCGCACACATCAGATTCGCGTGCATATGCGCCATATCAACCATGCCTGCGTGGGCGATCCGCTCTACGGCAAGTGCGATGCACGCGCCGATCAGGGTCTGACCAGGCAATTCCTTCATTCCTGGCGCGTCGCATTCGACCATCCCGTGACGGGGGAGCGCATCGAGTGCCGCGATGAGCTGCCGTGGGATCTTGCCGCGGTTCTCGACGACCTGGCTCCTCGCTCACTCGGTCGTACTGCCGCTGGAGATGAAATCGTTCCGCAGCTCGGTCTTCTCGAAGTCTAGCCAGTATTAGGTGGTTTCTTGAACTCGATTAGCCTGCGGTAAGATATACGGTTGTTTACGTAACGCGTTCTCGGGAGCCTGCATGCTCGCCTTTTTACAAACCAACACACCCATTGTGATCTTCAACCAGATTGTCGTCACGCTGCTCACGGTCTGCTTTCTGTACCAGGTGGTCTTCTTTGTCATTGGCGCTCTTCGTGGCGAGGTCGCGCCTCCTAAGGCCAAAAAACTCCATCGCTATGCTTTCTTTATCGCGGCGCATAATGAGGAGGCCGTGATTGCCAACCTCGTTCGCTCCATCAAGGACCAGGATTATCCGTCCGAGCTTATCGAGGTCTTCGTGGTCGCCGATGCCTGCACCGACAACACGGCGCAGCTCGCGCGCGAGGCGGGCGCCATCGTTTATGAGCGCAACGACCTGGCCCGCAAGGGTAAGAGCTGGGTCATGGACTTTGGTTTTGACCGTATCCTTAACGAGTATCCCGACACGTTTGAGGGCTACTTTATTTTCGATGCTGATAACGTCATTTCCCGCGATTATGTGTCCAAGATGAACGATGCCTTTGACCAGGGATTCCATGTGGTCACGAGCTATCGCAACTCCAAGAACTTTGGCAGCTCGTGGATCTCGGCAGCTAATGCTACCTGGTATTTGCGCGAGGCGCGCTTTCTCAACAACGCGCGCAATATCTGCAAGACTTCTTGCGCTGTCTCGGGTTCGGGCTACCTCATCTCCGCCAGCGTTATCGAGGGCATGCACGGTTGGCAGTTCCATACGCTGACCGAGGATATTCAGTTCACCACGTTCTGCGCCATTCACGGCATTCGCATCGGTTATGCGCCGGCGGAGTTCTTTGACGAACAGCCCGTGACGTTTAAGGCGTCCTGGAAACAGCGCATGCGGTGGACCAAGGGCTTTTACCAGGTGTTCTTTACCTACGGTAAGCATCTGGTCAAGTCAACCTTCCGCTACCATCGCTTTGCCGCCTACGACATGTTTATGACCATCGCCCCGGGTATGCTGCTGTCCCTGATCTCCATGCTCGCCAATGCGACGTTCCTGATCGTGGGCGGTCTTTCGCACGGCTTCTTGGCTACCGAAGTCGAGATGCAGGCGTGCGCCGCTTCGCTCATTATGACCTTCGCCATGATGTATCAGACGTTCTTCATCTTGGCGCTGCTCACGACTATCTTTGAGTACAAGCATATTCACTGCGCGCAAAAGTGGCGTCTGGTGACTAACCTGTTTACCTTCCCGATCTTTATGTTCAGCTATATCCCCATCACGGTGGCCGCGCTGTTCCTGAAGGTCGACTGGGTGCCGACGCAGCACGCCGTCAACGTTACCCTTGACGAGGTCATGCAAGGCGCCAAATAACCACCACCAAAACCACCGCAAAGGGGACAGGCCCTTTGCGGTGGTTTTTGCTTTTGCGATGCAGCTCGAGGAGGTACTCGATGTTTTATATCCCGTTTTGGATTTGCATCTTTGCCGGCGCGGCGATTGATGCCCGTCAGCGACGTTTTCCCAATGAGCTTGCCGGTGCGTGTGCGGTGACGGCGTTAGTGGGCGTTTGGCTCGACAAAGGCGTTAACACGGCGCTTGATCATGCCGGTCTTGCGGTCATCGTCTACCTTGCCCTTGTGCTGACTGAGTCCCTCTGGCGTCGTTTTCGCCAAACCTCGGGCATTGGCATGGGGGACGCCAAAGCACTCTTCGCGCTTTGCACGCTCGACCCTATGGGTGGCATCGTGGCATTTGCCGTCGCGCTCCTGGTCCTTGCCCTCTCCTGCGTTATCACAAAATCGCGCTCCCTGCCATTGCTGCCGTTTTTGGTGCCGATTTTTGCCATAATCGAGGTCGTGGGCTGCACTTTGTAACCGATTGCGCTTCCTTCTTAAGGAGCATGCCATGGCAACTAATCAAGAAACGGCCGTCATTAAGGCGCGCATGGACCGTATTCCCTCGGCGTTGTCGCCCGAACTTGTCGAGCGCATTGCCGCCGATCGTGCTTCGGGCTATGTCAACCCGTATCGTTGCAACGACGATCAGGTCATTCGTCGTATTGATCGCGCCGCCGACAAAGGCACGCTTATGCGTCCGGCGTTTATGCGCGATACCGAAAAGATACTTCATCTTCCGGCGTACACGCGTTATGCAGGCAAAACGCAGGTCTTTAGCTTCCGTAGCAATGATGATCTGTCGCGCCGCGGTTTGCACGTGCAGCTTGTCTCGCGCATTGCGCGCGATATCGGTCGCGCCCTGGGGCTCAACTGCGATCTGATCGAGGCGATTGGCCTGGGCCACGACTTGGGACACACGCCCTTTGGCCATGCCGGTGAGCGATTCCTCAATGATATTTACCACGAGCGCACGGGTCGTTACTTTTTCCATAACGTGCAATCAGTTCGTGTGCTCGACACGCTGTACGGCCGTAATGTGTCGCTTCAGACGCTCGATGGCGTGCTATGCCATAACGGCGAGTACGAGCAACGCGTGTTTGATCTCTCGGACATGAGCCCCTTTGACCAGTTCGATCAGACGGTCGAGGATTGCATTGCCACGGGCTATAGCGCAATTGAGCACCTGCGTCCCATGACGCTTGAGGGCTGTGTCGTTCGCATCTCGGATATCCTTGCCTACGTTGGGCGCGATCGCCAGGATGCCATTGCGGCAGGCCTGCTGTCGCCCGATGTTTTTGACGATGCCCTGGGCGGAGCATACAACAGTTGGATCCTTACACACGCCTCCATCGATATCGTTGAGCACAGTTACGGCAAGCCGCGCATCGAGATGAGCGAGGACTTGTTTGAGGAAATCCGCCGGGCCAAGCGCGAGAACTACGAGAAGATCTATAGCAAGGGCGGCATCGAAGGCGACTCCGAAGCGGAGCTGCGCGAGGCGTTCGAAAAGCTCTATGACCGTTGCCTGCAGGATATAAACGAAGGCGACGAGTCTTCCTACATCTTTAAACACCACATTTCGCGCATTAAGCAGCAGCTTTCCTATTACGACCGTACCTATGCATGGCAGGACGATAAAGATCAGACCGTAGTGGATTACATTGCGAGCATGACGGACGGTTATTTCTGCGAACTGACGAGCAAGCTGTTCCCTGGTCTGGAGTTTCCGCACCGTACTTATATTAACGAACGGTAGTTCGTATATATTCGGTATACTGGTTAGTTGAAAACGTTTTTGATTGATGCACGGGATGGCTATGGACGACCTTTTTTCTGCCTCGACGCGCGAGCGTTCCTTTAAAAATGCGCCGCTCGCGGTGCGCATGCGACCCAATTCGCTCGACGAGTACGTGGGCCAGCAAAAGGCCGTCGGTAAGGGCTCATGGTTGCGTGCCGCGATCGAGCACGACGTGCTTTCGAGCGTGATTCTGTACGGGCCGGCCGGTACGGGTAAGACGACGCTGGCCCACATTATCGCCAACCATACCAAGAGCGAGTTTGTCGAGGTCAGCGCTGTGACGGGTACCGTGAAGGACTTGCGCCGCGTGATTGATGAGGCCAAGACGCGCCTGAATACGTACGACCGCCGCACCATTCTATTCATCGATGAGATTCACCGCTTCTCTAAGTCGCAGCAGGATGCCCTGCTGCATGCAGTTGAGAACCGTACCGTCATTATGATTGGCGCTACGACGGAGAACCCGTACTTCGAGGTCAACTCGGCACTGCTCTCACGTGGTCGCGTCGTGGAGCTTGAGCATCTGAAGGATGAGGATATCGCCACGCTTATTGAACGTGCGCTTGAGGCGCCGCAGGGCTTGAACGGTAAGTTCTCGGCCGATGAGGATACGGTCAAGACTATCTGCACGCTGGCAGCGGGTGACGCTCGCTCGGCGCTCACGACGCTCGAGCTTGCGAGCGAGATTGCCGTCACGCGTCCCGATACCGAGGGAACGCCAGCGCCCGCGGCGGGGGAGCGCTATCCCATCACCGTGGATGACGTAAAGATCGCCAACCCGCGTCGCGGCTTTACGTATGACAAAAACGGCGACATGCACTACGACATCATCAGTGCGTTCATCAAGTCCATGCGCGGTAGCGACCCCGATGCCACGATCTATTGGCTCGCGCGCATGATCGATGCTGGGGAGGATCCTAAGTTTATCGCTCGCCGCATTATGATTCACGCTTCTGAGGATGTTGGCAACGCCGACCCGCAGGCGCTTTTGGTGGCGCATGCCGCGTTTAAGTCTGCCGAGGTCATTGGCTATCCCGAGTGCCGCATTAACCTGGCTCAGGCTGCACTCTATGTGTGCTTGGCGCCAAAATCCAACGCGTGTGAGGCTTCGATCGATGCGGCGCTGGCCGATATCCATTCTAGTGGGCTTCGCGAGGTGCCGAGTTATCTGCGCGATCGCCATCGCCCGGGCAGCGATGAATACGGTGTTTATAAATACCCGCACGATTATCCTGAAGGCTGGGTCGATCAGCGCTATTTGCCCGAGGGGCTGGAGCGCGGTGCGTTCTGGCAGCCTGCCGGGCGCGGCTGGGAAGAGTGGCGCGTAGAGCAAAGCGAACGTGACCGCAGCGGGAATGCACCGAAGTAGCTGCTGATAATTTTGTCCCACGTTGCTGCTCTTGGCATGTTCGGTCCCCTTTGGGGTACCATGAAAAGCGTCTGTATTTCGATTCTTCCGGGAGGCTTGTATGAGTCCCATTCAAATCGCCCTGCTGCTGCTCGCCGTTGCCGGCGTGTGGGCCATCGCTGAGCTCGCGCTTACCCTGCGCAAGACCCGCAATGTTGTTGACTCGCTCGATAAGACCGTGAACGACCTCAACAACACCATCGCCGAGGCTCAGCCTGTGGTGGCAAAGCTCGATGGCGCTGTCGATGAGCTTACGCCGGCGCTTGCCCAGATGGAGCCGCTGCTTAAGTCGAGCAAGACGGCAGTTGATGCCCTTACCTCCAATCTCGTAGAGGTCGAAGCCGTGGTTCGCGACATTTCCGAGGTTACGGGCAGCATGGCCGAGGCCAGCAATGCTGTGTCGAGCGTGACCGACTCTGCCGCTGGTGCTGTGCAGAAACTCTTTAACAAGGTGAAGACTCCCGCGGCCGACGCCGAGCGCAAGCTTTCCGCTGCCGAAGAAGCCGAGCAGCCGACCGAGCGTGTCCTGATTGGCGAAGCCGGGGACGATGTCGCTGCTGGTGACAATGATGCACAGAAGCCTGCTGCTAAAGCAGCCCAGTATTACACCTACACGCCCGCCGAGACCACCGAGGAGTCCTGCGATGAGTAGCGAAGCAACTTGCCCCATTACGCTGACCGTTGCCGGCGACCCGCGTCTGGCGCGCCTTGTGCGCATGACGGCGGCAAATGTCGGTGCGCTTTGCTCCATGTCCGTCGATCGCATCGAGGACATTCGTATGGCTGCAGAGGAAGCATTTATTTTCGGCTGTACGGCTATTGATTCCGATGACATCTCGATCAAATTCGATGTCGACGAATCTCACGTTGGCATGACCTTTACCTTTGGCGACCAGGCCACCGTCGACGAGGATGACCAGGCTGCGGTGTATGCCGAGCTCATCCTCGCGAGCGTGTGCGACTCCTACGAAAAGACTGCGGCGCCCCTGACGCTTTCCCTCGACCTCAAGGCGGATATCTAATATGACCGAACGTTCCCGGAGCGGTAAGACCGCTTGGGACAAGGAGAAAACCCGCGAGCTGTTTCGTCGTTACAAGGAGACCGGTGATCCGGACGCCCGCGAGCAGCTCGTCATGTCCCATATGAATCTGGTAAGGTTTCTTGCCAACAAATTTAAGAATCGCGGCGAGCCGCTCGACGACCTCATGCAGGTCGGCTATCTGGGTTTGCTCAAGGCTATCGACCGCTTTGACCCCGAGCGCGGGCTCGAGTTCACGACGTTTGCAACACCCACTATCCTGGGCGAGATCAAACGCCATTTCCGCGACAAGGGCTGGAGCGTGCGCGTACCGCGTCGTCTGCAGGAGCTCTCGGCCAAGGTCAACCAGGCTACCGATAAGCTCACCAACGAGCTACAACGCTCGCCTAAGGTTGAGGAAATCGCTGAGTATTTGGACGTGACGGTCGATGAGGTGCTGGAGGCCATGGAATCGTCTTCGGCCTATACCTCGGTGCCCATCGAGGCTCCTGGTGCGTCCGATTCCGACGATGCCCCCTCGATTCTCGACCGTTACGCCGATGACGACAACGAGCTCGACTTTACCGATGACCGCCTAGTGATCGAGGAAGCCATCCGTGATTTCTCGCCGCGCGAGCGCGAGGTGATCGAGCTGCGCTTTGTGAAGGGCATGACCCAGATCGAGATCGCCAAGAAGCTTGGTATTTCTCAGGTGCAGGTTTCGCGTCTGCTGCGCCGCACGCTTAAGAAGATTCAGGACAAGATCGACCCCGACGGAGTGATGATTCGTTCATGAGTGAGCACCCCCAACAAACCGATCGCGTGCTGCGCGACACCCGCATTCTGACGCTGCGCATTTGGGCTGTTGTCGGCTGCATTGTTATTGCTGCTGTCATCTTTAACCTTATGGGCATCCTGGCACCGGTTATCGAGTTTCTCGCTGTTGGTTCCATCGTTGCCTTTGTGATGTCCCCGATCACCAACTGGCTCGAGCACCATGGCGTGAATCGCGGCATCGGTTCGCTTATCGCGCTTATTGTTGTTGTTGCCGTGCTCGTCGGTGTCGTTTGCATCTTGTCGCCGATTCTCTTTGGCCAGATCATGGAAGTCCTGAGCCGCCTGCCCGAGCAGCTTCGTGTTGCTGGTGGCGATCTCAACGAGATGATCTCGCATGCCAAGACGCTCAACAACACGCCGCTCAAGGAGTATTTGGACGATAATCTTTCGTCGCTTGTTACCGTGGCATCGAAGTACGTGTCTCAGATCGCTGCCGAGCTTGGCCGCGGTGTGTTCCCGCTCATCACCAATACGGCCTCGCAGTTGTTCGTGATCTTCCTTGGTCTGGTGCTTGCGTACTGGATGGCCTGCGACTACCCTCGCATGCACCACGAGATTTGCACCATCATCGGTCAGGAGAAGGAGACCTCGTACCGCTTTATGGTCGCCATCCTTTCTCGCTCTGTCGGCGGCTACATGCGCGGTATGGTCGTGACGTCCATCTGCGGTGGTTTCCTCGCCTTTATCGGTTTTATGATCATCGGCCATCCGTATGCGGCGCTCATGGCTATCTTTACCGGCATCATGCATTTGGTTCCGGTCGTCGGTCCTTGGGTGAGCGCATCAATCGCCACAGTGCTCGGTTTCATGTTCAACCCCATGTTGGCGTTATGGACGCTCATCGTGACGATGGTCGCGCAAAACGTCACCGACAACGTGATTTCTCCTAAGGTCATGCAGAGCTCGGTGCAGGTGCATCCCATCATGAGCCTCACGGCGCTCGTTATTGGCTCGGCACTCATGGGCCCCATCGGTATGATTATTGCCATCCCGCTGTGCGCGGCCCTCAAGGGTATCTTCGTGTACTACTTCGAGAATGAGACCGGCCGCCAGCTTGTGGCCTATGACGGCGCCGTGTTTAAGGGCACACCGTACCGCGATGCCGATGGCAACCCGGTTGCCGCCTACGACGCGCTCGGCGACGACACCTTCATTTACGAGTCCGAGCTCATCGGCAACGAGACTGCGCCCGAGGCCAAGGCCATGCCCAAGCCCGATCTCGATAATCCCTGGATCAAGCTCTCTGGTCTGCAGCCCGATGCGACGGGCTTCTTCAAGAACCCCTTCGCTAAGGATGACGATTCCAACACGGATGACGACACCAAAACCGGCATCGACGGCTCCATGGACGATGATGACAACTAGCGGGGTAATTCGGATTAATATTCATACGCGCTAACATGCAATTTCGCTGAAGGGCCGGCATTGTGCCGGCCCTCTTTTTTGCACTTGCGCGGTGGGATGGTAATATCGTTACGTTTGAACTGTTTCGATGTGAAACCGAGGAGATTCCCTCTATGAGTGCTGACTACCCGTCAATGACTACGGCCGAGATTCGCTCCAAGTTCCTCAACTTCTTTGAGGAGCGCGGTCTTAAGCTCTATCCTTCTTCGTCCCTCGTCCCCGACGATCCTTCGCTGCTGCTTGCCAACGCCGGCATGAACCAGTTTAAGGAGTACTACCAGGGCAAGAAGACCATGAAGGAGATCGGCGCTATCTCCTGCCAGAAGTGCGTCCGCACCAACGACATCGATTGCATCGGCGAGGACGGCCGTCACCTGTCCTTCTTCGAGATGCTCGGCGACTTCTCCTTTGGCGGCGTCTCCAAGCAGCAGGCTTGCGCCTGGGCCTTTGAGCTCATCACCAAGGAGTTCAAGCTGCCGCTCGACCGCCTGTACTTTACCGTCTTTACCGAGGACGACGAGACCCACGACGTGTGGCGTTCTCTGGGCGTTGCCGAGGACCACATCTCCCGCCTGGGCGAGGACGACAACTTCTGGGCCGCTGGCCCCACTGGCCCCTGCGGTCCCTGCTCCGAGATCTACTTTGACATGGGCGAGGAGGTCGGCTGCGGTAGTCCCGACTGCAAGCCCGGCTGCGACTGCGACCGCTTCCTGGAGTTCTGGAACCTCGTCTTTACCCAGTACGATCGCCAGGAGGACGGCTCCATGCCGGAGCTGCCGCACCGTAACCTCGATACGGGCATGGGCCTTGAGCGCATGGCCGCCATCATGCAGCACAAGACCGCCAACTACGACGGCGATCTGATGCAGCATCTCATCAAGCTGGGCGAGGAGATCAGCGGTAAGACCTATGACGCCGACGATTACTCCGGTGCTAGCCGTTCTCTGCGCATCATCGCCGACCACTCCCGTGCCGTCGACTTTATGATCTCGGACGGCATCCTGCCCGGTAACGAGGGCCGCGAGTACGTCCTGCGCCGCCTGCTCCGCCGTGCCGTGTTCCACGGCCGCCTGCTGGGCATCGAGGGCGCCTTCCTGACTAAGTTCATCGACGAGGTCAACGCTCAGATGGGCGAGGCCTATCCCGAGCTGCTCAAGAACGTCGCGCTCGTTAAGGGTATTGTCGCCTCCGAGGAGGAGCGCTTCTCCACGACGCTCGACAACGGCCGTGTTTACCTGGACGAGGCCCTGGCCACGCTCGCCGACGGCGCCGTCCTTCCGGGCGACGTTGCCTTTAAGCTGCACGACACCTTTGGTTTCCCCATTGACCTGACCGTCGAGATCGCCGGCACCGCCGGTCACGACGTCGATATGGACGGCTTCACCGCTTGCATGGAGGACCAGAAGGCCCGCGCTCGCGCCAACGCCAAGGGCGATGCCTGGGGTAGCTTTAACGACGTGTGGGTCGAGCTTTCCGACAAGGTCGCTGCGACCGAGTTCGACGGCTATGACAACGACGTCATCGAGGGTGCCAAGGTTGTCGCCATCGTGCGCAACGGCGAGTCCGTCGAGGCTGCCGCTGCGGGCGAGGATGTCGAGGTCGTGCTCGACCGCACTCCGTTCTACGCCGAGATGGGTGGCCAGCAGGGCGACGCCGGCGAGCTTTCCGCCGAGGGCGTTGT
The DNA here is from genome assembly GCA_037237765.1 of Collinsella sp. GTDB lineage: Bacteria > Actinomycetota > Coriobacteriia > Coriobacteriales > Coriobacteriaceae > Collinsella. The sequence goes on from JAXXEN010000023.1 coordinate 39,012, forward strand.
TCTGACCGTTGCCGATACCAAGAACCACAACGGCCTGTATGCCCATGTCGCACACGTTGCCGAGGGCACGCTGACCGTCGGTGCTACCGTGACCGCCGCGCTCGACGCCGAGCGCCGTGGTTTCCTGCGCCGCAACCACACCGCCACCCACCTGCTCGACGCTGCGCTTAAGCAGGTCCTGGGCGAGCATGTCTCCCAGGCCGGCTCGCTGGTGACGCCCGAGCACCTGCGCTTTGACTTCACGCACTTCGAGGCCCTGTCCTCCGAGCAGCTCAAGGCTGTTGAGGATCTGGTCAACCAGCAGATCTTCGCTTCCAAGCCGGTCGTGACCCGCGTCATGGGCATCGACGAGGCCAAGGCCGCCGGCGCTGTCGCCCTCTTTGGCGAGAAGTACGGCGATGTCGTCCGCGTCGTCTCCGTGGGCGCCGAGGACCAGCCGTTCTCCCGCGAGCTCTGCGGTGGTACGCATGCCGCCAACACCGCCGAGATCGGCCTGTTCAAGATCATTTCCGAGTCCTCCACGGGCTCGAATGTCCGCCGCATCGAGGCTGTGACCTCCAAGGGCGCTCTCGATTACATGGCCGACCGCCTGGCGCTCGTTGACGCCGCCGCCGCTGCGCTCAAGTGCCGCGCCGACGAGGTTCCCGCCCGCGTGGAGAACCTGCAGGCCGAGCTGCGCGAGACTTCCAACAAGCTCAAAAAGGCTCTGACCGGTGGCTCCTCCGACGCCATTTCCAGTGCCATCGAGGATGCCGTCGAGCTCGGCGGCTACAAGCTCGTCGTCGCCGAGCTCCAGGGCCTTGAGGCTGCCGACCTGCGCAACGTATGGGATACCGTGCATCAGAAGGTCGCCGGCCCTGTCGCTTGTGTCGTTGCCAGTGTAACTGAGAAGGGCACTCCGGCCCTGCTCGCTGCTGGTTCTGATGATGCTGTGAAGGCCGGGTTCCACGCCGGTAACGTGATCAAGCAGATCGCGGGCCTGGTCGACGGTCGCGGTGGTGGTCGTCCCAACATGGCCCAGGCCGGTGGCAAGAATGCTGCCGGCATCGCCGATGCCCTCGCGGCCGCCAAGACCGCGCTCGGCGCCTAAGAATCTAAGAAGTCGCTGTGGTTGCGCTCGCGCTGGACATAGGGGAGACCAGGATTGGCATCGCTGTCTCGAGCCGTGATGGCAAGATGGCGATGCCTGTCAAGGTGCTTCAGGCTGCCGAGGTCACCGGTATGGCCAAGACGTTCCGCTACCTGGTTGAGGACTATGAGCCCGACATCCTGGTAAGCGGACGTCCCCTGACCATGGCCGGTGAGCCCGGCCCTCAGGCCGAGCGCGTTGCCGCTGTGGCGCAAAAGATTGCCGACGAGCTCGATCTTCCGTTGGAGTTTGAGGACGAGCGTCTGTCCTCGCAAGAGGCCAAGCGTATCCTGCGCGAGCAGGGACTCAACGAAAAGCAGATGAGGGGCAAGATCGACATGATTGCCGCCAGCCTGTTTTTGCAGACGTGGCTCGATCGTAAAAACGAGGAGGTTTTGCATGCCTAGTGTTTCCGATCCGCGCCAGCCGAATCGTACACAGCAGCCGGCGTCGCGCCCTGCCCAGCCTGGCCAGCGTCCGGCACAGCCGACGCAGCGCGCAGCTCAGCCTGCCGCGCGCCCGGCGCAGTCCTTCTCTCGTTCGGCCCAACCTGTTCAACAGACGGGTCAGCAGCCTTCTGCTCGTTCGGTTCAGCATTCGGCTTCTCACGCGGCTCAGCAGCCCACTGCTCGTACGGCCCAGCCTGCAGGCGGCACCCGCTTTAAGCAGCAGGCACCTACCCAGCGAACGCAGGCCCCCCAATCGCATTCGCATCACGCTCGTGGTTCGCATGGCGTTGCTCCGGCGACCCGCTCGAGCTACAACACGCATGCTCGTCGCGGTGCTCAAAAGAAAAGCTCCCCGGTGCCTATGATTATCGGTGGCGTTGTTGCCGTGCTTGCGCTTGTCGCGATCGTTTTCTTTGTCGTGCCAGCCGTCAAGGGCTTCTTTGGCGGTGAGGGTGCGAAAGTCGTTGCAGGCCAGCAGGTTACTATCACGATTCCCGATGGTGCCTCGGGTGACAGCATCGCTTCGATTCTCTCCGAGAATCATATCGTCGAAAATCCCAAGGATTATTATGCGGCGGTGAAAAAGCTCAACGCCGATATGTCGCTCAAGCCTGGTGATTATTCGTTCACCACACTCATGGATGCGACCAAGGTTGTTCAGCAGCTCATGGAAGGCCCCAACGCGGGCTCCAATGCGCTGACTATCCCTGAGGGCCTAACGGTCGATCAAGTCGCCGACCGTGTGGCCCAGGCCTACGACAGCATCTCTAAGGAAGACTTCCTCAACCAGGCCAAGGCCTCCAACTACGTTGACGACTATAGCTTCCTTAAGGGCGCCGCCAACGATTCGCTCGAGGGTTTCTTGTTCCCCAAGACCTATTCGCTGGGCGATTCGCAGACGGCCGATGACGTGATTCGCGCCATGCTCGATCAGTTTAAGACCGAGTACAAGTCGCTTGACTTTGCGAGCTGCGAAGCCAAGATCAAGGAACGCTACGGCGTGGAGATGTCCGACTACGACATCGTCAACTTGGCCTCTATCGTTGAGCGCGAGGGCCTCAACGCCGATCAACGTGCGCACGTGGCCTCGGTCTTCTACAACCGCCTTGCCGGCAAGCTCGACGGTCTGCGCTATCTCAACAGCGATGCGACCATGATGTATGTCACCGGTGGCGAGGTTACCGCCGACGACCTGCAGAGCGATAGTCCGTATAACACCTATAAGCATGAGGGTCTGCCACCCACGCCCATCTGCTCTCCGTCGCTCGAGGCACTCAAGGCCACGCTTGAGCCGACCGACTCCGATGACCTGTATTTCTACATTACGCAGGACGAGGAGTACTTCTCGCAAACCTACGAAGAGCATCAACAGTCTTGGAATTAGCATGAGGATTTTTAGCCCCAAACGTTACGTTGCCTCGGTCGATCGCATCGACCTTGATACCCTGTGGGCCGACGGTAAACGCGCCATTCTGCTCGATCGCGATAACACCCTCGTGCCGCGCGACACCGAGCAGGTTCCCACCGCGGTTTCCGCTTGGCTCGACGCCGCCCGCGCCAAGGGTTTTAAGCTGTGCATGGTGTCCAACAACTGGCATCGCGACCAGGTCATGAGCTCTGCACGCGAGCTGGGACTCGAGGCCATCAGCCACGCTATGAAGCCGGCGGCGTTTGCCCTCAAGGCGGGTCTTAAGCGCCTCGGCGCCACGGCCGACGAGGCGGTGCTGATCGGTGATCAGCTCTACACCGACGTATGGAGCGGAAACTTTGCCGGCGTTGACACTATTCTGGTCAAGCCGCAGGCAACCCAGGACCTGTGGTATACGCAGATCTTCCGTATCTTTGAGCGCCGGGCCCTGCGCGACCTTCCCTGCGAGGAATAGGTTTCGCCATGTCTCAGCACATCAAACACGGCTGCGACCATATCTTCTTTATCGGCTTTTTGGGCGCGGGCAAATCGACGCTCGCGCGCAACGTCGGCACCATGTTCAAGCGGCGTTTTATCGATACCGACCGCCTGATCGTGCGCCGTTGCGGTAAGTCGGTAACCGAGATTTTTGAGACCGAGGGCGAGGATCGTTTTCGTGAGCTCGAGACCTCGGCGCTCCGTTCGCTCCAAAGTGAGCGCAGCCTGTTGGTTTCGTGCGGGGGCGGTATCGTCGAGACGCCGGTGAATATTGAGCTGATGCACGAAATGGGTACGTGCGTGTACCTCGAGGGCGACTTCGAGGATTCGATTCGCCAGATTCGTCGGTCCGACACGCGCCCCGATTTCCGTTCGCCCGAGCACGCTGCGCGCCTGTTTGAGCATCGCCGTCCGCTGTATCGCCAGGCCGCCGACCTTACCCTTGATATTCGCAACAAGTCCTTCGAGGACGTTTCCTACCTTTGTGCCGAGATGCTTTTGGAGCGTGGACTGCTATGATTCGCCGTCAACTGATCAATTTCCAAAACCGCAGTGTCGATGTCCGCGTCGGATTGGGCGCGTTCGATGAGCTGTCGCGCATGTTTGCCTCGGCTGTGGGCAAGCCTAAGCGCGCAATGGTGGTTTGGAACTCCGCCACATCCGAGCGTTTTGGTGAGGTCGTCGAGCATGCGCTGGTCGACGCCGGTTTTGTCGTGTCGCCGCTAGACCTCGAGGTTTCGCCTGCCGGTGCTACGCTGGCCGATGCCGATACCGTCTTTGGCGCCCTTTCGGCTAACGGCATTACCTGCGACGATCTCGTTGTCGCTGTCGGCGACACAGCAACCTGCTCGGTTGTTAGCTGGTGCGCCAACCAGTGGTGTGGCCGAACCGAGTGCGCCTTGCTGCCGACGACGTTCGACGCCATGCTCACGGTCGCGACGACCATGAAGCCGCTCGTCGCCTCGTCGGCCAATGCGCTTTCCGCCATCGCGTTCCGTCCCGAACCGGGCTTGGTCGTGTGTGACCTCGACCTTGTTCGCGAGGCGGACCCCGAGGACCTCAAGCTCGGCTATGTGGTACTTGTTGGCACCATGCTTTCGAGCAGTAAGTCACGCTGGAATCAGTTTACTGAGACCGTCCCCGAGATTCTCGCGGGCGAGGAGGTCGCGCTCGTCAATGCCGTTCAATGGTCTCAGACTGCCCGTAAGGACGTACTGATGGCCACGAACCCGAGCGCTCGCCATGCGCTCGATTTTGGCAAGACGGGGGAGCGTACCCTGCGCACTTGCTTGGGCGATGCCGCTTCGCAGGTCCCTGCCTACCAGCTGTTGTCCGAGGGCATGCGCTTTGAGGCGCGCCTAGCACATGATGCCTGCGACTTCGATATCGATTACGTTTTTGAGGTCGATGACTGCCTGGAGGACTTTGGCATCGAGGAGCTTGCCTTCGACCTGGAGCCCACCGCGTTTATCGAGGAGTTCCGCAAGCAGCAGTTCGCCCGCTCGAACCGCAGCATGTTGCCGCTGCCCGCGGCACTCGGCGCCATTCGTCTAACGAGCGTTGAGGACGAGGTTCTTGAGCGTCACGCTCACGCCTACTTGGCTTCTCGCAAAGAACTTCTCTAAGATTTATTGACATCCATCGTCTTTCGTATCATGTTGAGGGACGGGTTTCCAATCGGTTGCGGTTCGCATGCGATTCCGACGTTCGGTTGAGACCCGTCCCGCACTTTTTGAGACAATAAGAAAGGAATCTGCATGTCTGAGTTTGCTGCCGGTCCTGCCGGTCGTATCGAACGTGTCCGTGCCCTGATGGTCGAGCGCGGCTACGACGCCATCGTGGTACGCGACGAGGCCAATCTTCGTTGGCTCACGGGCGTGAAGGGCGTCTTCGACTACACCTTCGAGTTCCCGCACGCGGCGTTTATTACGGCTGACCAGTGCCTGTTCCATACCGACTCGCGCTACCTCAACAGCTTTGAGGAGAACACGCCCGCCGGCAGCCCCTGGGTCTACGACATGGGCGAGGGCACCATCCCCGGTTGGGTCGCCGGCAAGATTGCGGCCAACAAGTGCCGCGTCTGCGCTGTCGAGGACGACATGCAGATCAACTTCTACCAGGGTATTCAGCGTGGTCTGGAGGACCGTTCCGTCGCCTGCATGTTGCCGCTGATGCATGACGACATCCGCAAGATGCGCGCCATCAAGGACGCCGAGGAGATCGAGCTCATGCGCCATGCGCAGTCGATCACCGATGCCGCCTTCCAGCATATGCTCGGCTTTATTAAGCCTGGTATGACCGAGAAGCAGGTTCGCAACGAGCTCGAGAACTTTATGTTCGCCAACGGCGCCGACAGCTTGGCCTTCGGCTCCATCGTGGCAAGCGGCCCCAATACCGCCAACCCGCATGCCGTGCCGAGTGACCGCGTGATCGAGAAGGGCGACTTCGTCCTCATGGATTACGGTGCGGGCTACTGCGATTATCGCTCCGACATGACGCGCACCGTCGTGATGGGCGAGCCTACCCAGGAGCAGCTCGACCTGTACGCGCTCGTGCGCCGCACCCACGAGGAGTGCGTCGCCGCCATCCATCCGGGCGTCGAGGGTAACGACATTTTCAAGCTTTCCAAGAAGATCATCGGCGATGCCGGCTATGGCGATTACTACAACCATGGCCTGGGCCACGGCGTGGGCATCGACATCCATGAGCTGCCCAACTTCAACCGCAGCAAGAACACTATCGAGGTCGGCTCGGTTATCACCATGGAGCCCGGCGTGTATCTGCCCGGTGTGGGCGGCGTGCGCCTGGAGGACTACGGCGTGGTCACCGAGAACGGCTACGAGCCCTTCACCAAGACCCCTCACGACCTGCACGTCATCGATTGCTAGCCCATTTCGATAGTTTTTTGGGGCGGGGCGTCCGGATAGATTCGGGCGCCCCGCGTTCTCTTTTTATGCGCTCGCTGCAGTCGCCGTCTGCAAGTGTATAATTTCGGTCGTATGTAATTTGGACGCTTGTGCGTTCTGCCCATAACAAGAAAGGTCGCTATGCCTACCATTTCTACCGCCGACTTCAAGAACGGCCTCGGTCTCCGCATTAAGGACAAGGTCTACACCATCGTCGAGTTCCAGCATGTCAAGCCGGGCAAGGGCGGCGCGTTTGTGCGCTACAAGACCCGCGACATCAAGAGCGGCCGCGTCGTCGAGAACACCTGCAACGCCGGCACCAAGTTCGAGAGCGTCATGCTCACCACCCGTGAGTTCCAGTATCTCTACAACGATGGCGCCGACTACATCTTCATGGACAACGAGACCTATGAGCAGGTTCCCGTTCCCGAGGACATGGTGGGCGAGAACTCCAAGTGGCTGCGCGAGAACGACATTTGCCAGCTGCTCTTTGCCGACGATGAGCTCATGGGCGTGACTCCGCCGATGTTCATCGAGACCACCATCGTCCAAACCGACCCGGGCTTTAAGGGCGACACCGTCCAGGGTTCCACCAAGCCGGCCACGATCGACACCGGCGCTGTCATCCAGGTCCCCATGTACCTCAACGAGGGCGAGGTCATCAAGGTTGACACCCGCGACGGCAAGTTCGTCTCCCGCGTCTAGCAACCAACTCTTCTAGGAGGACTCATGCCCCAGGAAATCAAGATTGACGGCATCGGCATTTCGCCCGATGTTCTGACCGCCATCGTCTCGCGCGCCGTGTCGGATGTCGAGGGCATCGCCTCCGTTGGCGTCAAGGACCTTGCCACCAACCTTGTCTCCATGATGCTTTCGTCCAAGGCCCCGGCTTCCGAGCCGGCGGTCGAGGCCGAGGTCGTTGGCGACAAGCTCGCACTCACCGTGCGTGTCGTGGTGTTCTTTGGCTATCCGTTCAAGAAACTCGCCGAGGCCGTTCGCGCCGCCGTGGTCGCCGCCATCGATGCTCAGGTGGGCGTCGAGGTCGAGCGCGTTGACGTTTGCATCGACGGTCTCGTTTTCCCCAAGGAGTAACCTTTGAGCCTTAAGGTTTATCGCGGGCGTACGCTTGCCCGCAGTCAGGCGCTGCAGCTGCTGTTCCAGGCCGAGGCCACGGACAGCCCGCTCGAGCGCGTCCTCGAGGGTGATTTCCTGATCTCGAAGGGTCCCCTCGATCCCTATGCGCTGGAGCTTTGCCGCGGTGCCTACGAGCATATCGATCGTATCGACTGCGCTCTGCGCGCCGTCGCCAAGAACTGGGATCTTATGCGCATGCCCGGCGCCGACCGCAACCTGCTGCGTATCGCCGTTTACGAGATGCGTTTCCTCACCGACGAGGAGGTCTCGGACGCCATCGTGATCAACGAGGCTGTCGAGCTTGCCAAGGCCTATGGCACCGACCAGTCCGCTTCGTTCGTCAACGGCGTGCTGGGCAAGATCGCTCGCAGCGAGGAGTTGCCAGGCGAGGACCTGTACCAAGAGCTGCTGGCCGAAGATCGCGCTCGCGAGGAGGCACAGGCTGCCGAGGCTGCCGCCAAGGTTGCGGTTGCTCAGGCTGAGGCTGGCGTGCTGGCCGAGGATGCGGACGCCGCCGAGGCTGTTGTCGACTCCGTCGAGGAGTAGCTATGCCAGAGGGTTCCGTCCGCAACTTCGACGAGATCTCGGACCGCTTGGACCAGATCATCGCTACCGTTCGTTCCAAGGATACCTCCTTGGAGCGTTCGCTCGATTTGTTTGACGAAGCGATTGAGCTGGGCTCCCGCGCGGTCGATATGGTCGACAAGTTTGAGCTTACGCCGCGTGAGGCCGACAAGCTCGAGCAGGAATATGATGAGGATGCGGCAAACGAATCCCAGGATAGCTAGGCTGCATCTCCGGATACGAATGGTTGATGGCATTCATGAAACGCGTGCGTCTTGATGACGAACTGATTTCACAGGGCATCTGCGCCGATCGCGCGGATGCCCTTCGCACTCTTATGGCCGGCTTGGTCTCGAGTGGCGGCGAGCGCTTGACTTCGCCGGGCCTTAAGGTAATCCCGGGCCTGCCGTTGCACGTGAAGGGGCGCATTCCCTATGTTGGCCGCGGCGGTCTTAAGCTCGAAGGCGCGCTTGATGCGTTTGGTATCAATCCGACGGGCCTTGCCTGTCTGGATGTGGGCTGCTCTACCGGCGGCTTTACCGATTGCCTGCTCAAGCGCGGAGCTGCGACCGTTGTCTCGGTGGACGTGGGTCGCGCCCAGTTCGATTGGTCATTGCGTCAGGACGATCGCGTGACGCTGCATGAGCGCACAAACGTGACGCAGCTGCCTGAGCTTGGCTATGCCGGCGCCATCGACCTGGCTGTGTGTGATGTCTCGTTTACCAGCATCGCGAACATTATCGATGCGGTACTGGCGTGCCTGGCGCCTACGGGTGCATTCTGCACGCTCGTAAAGCCGCAGTTTGAAGCTCCGGCGGCGCTGGTGGGCGAGGGCGGCATTGTGACCGATCCCGCTGTGCGCCGCGATACGCTCGTGGCGGCGGTTGAGCTCTTTGCTGCCAAGGGGCTGTTCCCGGTCGATGTGTGCGTGTCACCCATTCATGGTGCCAAGGGCAACGTTGAGTTTTTCCTGTACGGCACGAGATTTGACCCCGGCGACCGCACGCAAGACGAGCTGCAATCCCAGGTATCGGTTTTGAGCGAGAAAGCTGCAACGCTATGAAGGTCTTTCTGGTTCCCAATTACTACAAGCAAGAGGCGGTCGAGAGCGGCCTGATGCTCGAGCTTTGGCTGACGCGCCAGGGCTATGAGGTCGCATGGGCTGCCGACCAGCGATCCAAGATTCAGAGCACGCCTGATATTGACGGCTCCGATCTGGTCATTACGCTCGGCGGCGACGGTACGTTGCTGCGCGCTGCCCGCATCCTCAACCATCGCGAGATTCCTATCCTCGGTCTTTCCTATGGTCACCTGGGTTTTTTAACTGCTGCGAGCCCCGAGGAGCGCGACATTCTGCAGGTCGTGAGTGATGCCCTTTCCGGCGAGCTGCATGTGAGCCGTCGCGCTACCATCGCCGCGGATATCGTGTCCGTGCGCGAAGACGGTACGAAGGATGTCGTGCGCACCTTCGCCCTCAACGACATGGCGCTTACGCGCGGCCCCCTGTCCGATATGGTCGAGTTTGACATCACGGTGTCCGGTCACCATATCGATCGACTGCGTGGCGACGGCGTGGTCGTGTCCACGGCGACTGGTTCTACGGGTTACGCGCTCAGTGCCGGTGGCCCCATCGTGAGCCCCGACTATACGGGCATGGTCTGCGTACCCATTGCGCCGCACACCATTCAGGCCCGTGCCTTCTTGACTTCGCCGAGTGATGTCGTCGAAATCTTTATGTCTGATGACCGTCCGAGCGTTCCGGCGATCGCTATCGATGGGCAGTTTATTACCTGTGATGGCACCGTTGAGAGCGTGGCTGTGCGCCGCGGGCCCGGTGATGTGCTGCTGCTGGATTACGGCCCCGAGAGCTTCTATAACTCGGTGAGCCGCGTATTCTACGGAGTCCGTCATGATCGATGAGCTGCAGGTTTCTAATATTGCACTCATTCGCGAGGCGACGCTGGTGCCGAGTGCCGGCCTGACTGTCCTGACCGGTGAGACCGGCGCCGGCAAGACTGCGCTGCTCTCGGCGCTCAAGCTTATTTTGGGCGAGCGCGCGGATTCGTCGACGGTGCGCGAGGGCGAGGCGCTGGCGAGCGTCGAGGCGCGCCTGTTTGACGGGCCGCACGACACGGAGGGCTTTACCGTGCAGCGTAGCCTTTCTGCCGAGGGCCGCAGCCGCGTGAAGATTGACGGCCGCATCGCCAGCGTGCGCGAGCTTTCGGAGCGCGTTGGCGTGATGATGGATCTGTGCGGCCAACACGAGCATCAGCGCTTGCTCGATCCGGCGCATCACGTTGCGATGGTCGATGCATGGGCAGGGCGCCCGGCACTCGAGGCGCTGGATGCGTACCGTGCCTGCTTTAAAACATCGCGCGCTGCCGCCAAGGAGGTTCGACGTGTCGAAGAGGCCTCGCGCGCGCAGGGGAGCCGCGTCGAGGAGGCGCGCTTTGCCCTCGAGCGCATCGGCGAGGTCGACCCCAAGCCGGGCGAGTATGAGGAACTCGAGGAACTGCTGCCGCGCTCCGAACATGCCGAGGTACTGGTTGCCACGGCTAACGATGCCCATGCATCGCTTGCTGCCGAAGGGGGAGCGCTCGATGCCGTGAACAGTGCCGTGGCAGAGCTTTCCCGTATGGCTGCCGTCGATCGCAAGCTGGGCGACATTGCCGATGCGCTTTCGGATGCCTGTATCTCCCTTGAGGATTGCGCGAACGAGCTTCGTTCCTATCGCGATGGCGTCGCCTTCGACCCGCGCGAGCTCGCTCGCATGCGTGAGCGGTATTCCGACCTCAAGGGTCTATTGCGTCAGTGGGGTCCCACTATGGACGATGTTTTTGCCATGCGCGATCGCTCGCAAGAACTGCTGTCCCTGGTCGATGATGGCGATGAGCAGATCAAAAAGGCGCGTGAGGCACTCGGGAGCGCCGAGCGCGAGTTGTTTGCCGCTGCCAAGGCACTTAAGCGCGCTCGCAATACGGCGGCCCCGCGCTTCTGCCACGAGGTTGGCCGCCAGATGGCGCGCTTGGAGATGGGTAGTGCCGAGCTCGTCTGGGAGTCGCGCGATCTTCCCCGTGCTGAGTGGACGCCCGTTGGTCCTTCGAGCTACGAGCTGCTATACCGCAGCGGTGCCGGCTTGACGCCACGTCCCCTGCGCCGCATTGCGTCGGGCGGCGAGCTCAGCCGCGTCATGCTGGCAAGTAAGGTTGTCCTCGGTAACGCGGACGGTGTCGATACGCTGGTGTTTGACGAGGTCGATGCTGGTGTCGGTGGCTCCACGGCGCGTGCACTCGCGGGCGTGCTGGCAGATCTCGCCTCTACGCATCAGGTGATTGTCGTAACCCACTTGGCGCAGGTCGCCGTCATGGCCGACAAGCATTATGTTGTCAGCAAGGAACCAGGCGATGTTCCCCAGACGCATTTGGACGAGGTAACCGGCGAAGCGCGTACCGCCGAGATCGCCCGCATGTTGAGCGGCGATCAGTCCGAGGCAAGCCTGGCGCACGCAAAGCAGATGCTCGAAGAAGCTCGAGGTTAGGTCGTATCAGCGGGGTTGGTGGGGCAAAATAGACTGAAATTTTTGTCCCACTACGCGTTTTACTCAACGACCTTATCCGGCTGGATGAGCTCCTCGTAGTAGCTGATATGCTCACGCGCGTCTTCAATCTCGGGCAGCAAGAAGTTGTAGATGACTTCGATGATCATCGTGGCGCTGATCTTGGAGAACGCAAAGTCGCCCGTCGTCAGCAGCGCTTCGTGGTTGACGGTATTAAAAGTGTAGTCTGCCAGGCGCGCGAGCGGGGATTTGCTGTCACTGCTGATGACGACTACGGTTGCGCCGCAGTTGCGAGCCGCTTTTGCCATGCGATTCAATCGGCGCGATTTGCCGGAGTTTGAGATAAGCACGATGACGTCACCCGGGCGTAACGTGAGCGCAAAGCCGATTGATGTCTCGCTAATGGTGCTCGCCATGCAGCGCAGGCCCAGCTGCGAAAACTTAAACGTCGCATCGAGCGCGACCGCGTTCGTATTGCCCACAGCTGCAAACTCAATAACCCCTGCATGCTTAAGGGCATGCACAACAGCCGCCAGCGTATCGTGGTCGATCCCGTCGATGGTCGCATTAAGCTCGCTCACCTTGGCAGCCAGGATATTCTTGAGGCTCTGCTCCATATTGTCGAGCGAGACCTCGTCAGTCAGGCCCTCGTTACGCTGGCTTTCCAAATCCCTCGCCAACGAAAACTGAAAGCTGCGGAAGCTACCAAAGCCAAGCTTGCGGCAGAAGCGCGAAACGGTCGCCTCGGACGTGGCGGCGGCGCGCGAGAGCTGAGCGGCCGTGAGGCGTGGCGCCTCGGACTGGTGCTCCAATATATAGTCGACAATGCGCTGCTCGGACTCGCTGTATCCCTGATGGGTGCTAATGAGGGAAAGTGCGCTCTTGCTACTATCGGTCATGGATGGCTCCTGGTTGGCATGAAAATCTAATTTGATTCGCAATGCCATAGTATACGGGCATTTTCAATTACAAGATACACCTTGCCGTTTCAAGTGTTGATGGTAAACTTTCACTTACCGTTTACGGTTATGAAAGAACCTTTCACCGGAGAATTGCACCTTGTCTCTTCTCACGCGGACGGTAGGTTGGTATCTTTCAGTTGTGGAAAAACGCGCATCGAAGCGCGTGTAGGGGAGCGCCCGCGGGCGCTGTACTCAAGAAGGAGGGACACATGGCTAAGTTTGACATCATCGCCGCGACCGGTTGCCCGACCGGCATTGCGCACACCTTCATGGCGAAGGAGGCGCTGGAGAAGGCAGCTGCCGAGCGCGGTCTGACCATTAAGGTCGAGACTCATGGCCAGGTCGGTGTCGAGAACGAGCTCACCAAGAGTGAGATCGCTGGTGCCAAGGCCGTCGTCGTCGCAGCCGACAAGGATGTCCAGGCTGAGCGTTTCGCCGGCAAGCCCATGGTTTCCGTTGGTGTTTCCAAGGCCCTGTCCGTTGAGGCCGCCGGTAAGCTGATTGACCGCGCGCTCGCCGCCAAGGGTGACGACACGGTTGCGGCTGCTGCCGATGTCGAGGACGAGGTCGAGGAGAAGGAGTCCATCGGCCACATCATCTACAAGCACCTCATGAACGGCGTCAGCCACATGCTGGTCTTCGTCGTTGCCGGTGGTGTTCTGACCGCCGTCTCGTTCCTGTGGGGCATTACGTCCTTCGATTCGACGGCGTCTGACTACAACAGCTTTGCTGCGATGCTCAAGATCATCGGCGGCATCGCCATGAACCTCATGGTTCCGGTGCTTTCCGCCTACATCGCCGAATCCATCGGCAAGCGCCCGGCGCTCGTCCCCGGCTTTGTTGCCGGTATGATCGCCATCCAGGGCCTGCCTGTTAACGCCGAGACCGGCATGATCGACGCCGGCGGCGCCGGCGTGGGCTTCGGCTTCCTGGGCGGCATCGTCGGCGGCTTCCTCGCCGGTTATGTCATCCTGCTGCTCGAGAAGGTCTTTGCCGGTCTGCCCAAGAAGCTGGACGGCCTCAAGGCTATCTTCCTGTACCCGCTGTTCTCGACGGCCATCGTCGGCCTGGTCATGCTCGGCATTTCCGGCCCCATGGCTGCCATCAACACCGCCATGATGGACTTCCTCAAGGGCCTGTCCGCCTCTGGCGCCGTTGTCCTGGGTCTTGCCATTGGCTGCATGTGCGCCTTTGACATGGGTGGCCCGGTCAACAAGGCTGCTTATGTCACCGGTACCGCTATGCTCACCGAGGCTCTGGCCGCCGGTGTTGGCACCGACACTTACAACTTCGGCACCAACTTCATGGCTGCCGTCTCCGCCGCCTGCATCGTTCCGCCGCTGGTTACCACCTTTGCCGTCGTTGTCGGCAAGAAGTACTTCAGCCAGGAGGATCACGACGCCGGTGTCGTTAACCTCATCCTTGGTTGCACCCACATCACCGAGGGCGCTATTCCGTTCATGACCAAGAACATCTGGCCCGTCATGCCCATCATGATGCTCGGTTCCTCCATCGCTTCGATCCTGACCATCATGTTCAACGTTCATGATCCGGCGCCCCACGGTGGCTTCCTGGTCCTGCCCGTTGTCGAGAACGGTCCGCTGTGGGTCCTCGCTATCCTCATCGGCGCCGTGGTCGGTGGCATCCTGTTCGTGGCCTTCAAGAAGTACGACTTCGAGAAGAACCAGAAGGCCGCTCCTGCAGCCAAGCCGGTTGAGGCCCCCAAGGCCGCTGCCGTCGAGGCCCCCAAGGCCGAGGCTTCCGACTTCGTGAAGGTCGAGAACGTCTTTGTCGCCGAGGACTTCGCTTCTCGTGACGAGGCTCTGAGCTTCGTTTCCAACCAGGCCGTCAAGGCCGGTATCGCAAGCGACGCCGACGCCGTGATGAACGCCTTCCTGGCCCGCGAGGCCGAGGGTACCACGGGCATGATGGAGGGCTTCGCCATCCCGCATGCCAAGTCCGACGCCATTACCGAGGCTGCCGTCATCGTCGTCAAGGACGAGTCCGGCGTGACCGGTTGGGATACCATGGACGGCGCTCCCGTCAACGTGGCTATTGCCCTGCTCATCCCCGGTGCCCAGGCCGGCACCACGCACCTTAAGATCCTGTCCAAGGTCGCCGAGGCGCTCATGGACGAGGACTTCCGTGCCACCGTCAAGGGTTCCACCGACGCCGCCAAGATCGCCAAGACGATCAACGCTCGCCTGGTCTAATCCAGCACTTAGCGAATAATATCGCCCCTGTAACAAAGGCGGAGACCCTCTCCAGGGCCTCCGCCTTTTTTCTATCCCTCCCATAAGTTGCGGTGAAATAGGGACTGTTTAAACGATTCAACCCCAAATTCAGTCCCTATTTCACCGCAACTTATAAAAGGGCATAGAGGGGGCTACCTATCGAGTCTTTGTCGCGAACAGTTCATCAGCTAGAATTCCGTTCGCACGATATTAATTTGGACCGACCGAGTTTCCGCAGCTTGCCCGCCGGGCGGGGCGATTAAGTTTGTCGCGAGTTCCGCACGAGCCGAAGAGCACTTAATGTGCTTTTCGTGCGAGCAGGACTGTAGAGCAGGAAATCTCACTGGCCGCGCCCGGCCCCCTGTGGGCGAGCAAGCGGACGACAAACACATCTGTCCAATAATTCGTCTGAAACACAATGAAAAACCGTTTGATGTGAGTTAATATAAACAACGTCGTGAATCTGACTCCTGCCACATGCATGACAGGGGTTAAACACAAAAAAGGAGTCAACTATGGTTTCTGAGAAGGCTACCCTCGTTAATCCTCAGGGTCTGCACATGCGTCCGGCTGGTCTGTTCGCCTCCACCATGGGCAAGTATGCCTGTGACGTGACGGTCGTTACCCCCGAGAAGGAGGTCAACGGCAAGTCCCCGATGGCCCTCATGGCTGCTGGTATCCCCTGCGGCACCGAGGTCGAGGTCAAGTGCGACGGCGCTGACGAGGCCGAGGCTCTGGCTGCTGCCATCGAGCTCATCAAGAGCGGTCTTGGCGAGTAGAACTCAAACGGGTCGCATGTTGAACAACTAAGTTCATATTTGGGGGCGCAGTGACCTGTTGTAAGGTAGCTGCGCTCTTTTGTCATGGATATGGCAAAACGCTTTATCACATGACACGGAGAGAGGAATGGGAATGTATCAGGGAGTCAACGCTTCCGAGGGCATCGGTATCGGCACCGTCATGGTCGCCGTCGATCCCGACTTGACGTTTGAGCCGCACGAGGTTGCTGATTCGGCAGCAGAGAAGGAGCGCTATCAGACCGCTCTTTCGGTCTTCTGCGAGAAGACCCAGGCTCAGGCCGACCACATGAAGGAGACGGTGGGCGAGGCCGAGGCCGAGATCATGAGCGGACACATTGTCCTGGCTCAGGACCCGGGCATGACCGACGCCATCAACGCCGCCATTGACGGCGGTACCTGCGCCGAGCAGGCGCTCATGGACACCTCGACCATGTTTGAGAACATGTTCCTGTCCATGGACGACGAGATGTTCCGTCTGCGTGCGGCCGACATCGCCGACATCCGCACCGGTATTCTTGCCGAGCTGCTGGGCAAGGAGGTCGTCGACCTCTCCGTCCTGCCCGAGAACACTGTCGTTGTCGTGCACGACCTCACGCCGTCTATGACCGCCACGATCGATAAGGCCCACGTTGCCGGTATCGTCACCGAGACCGGTGGCCGCACGTCGCACTCCGCGATCATTGCGCGCGCCCTCGAGATCCCGGCTGTCCTTTCGGTTTCCAACAGCTGCACCGCTCTGCGCAACGGCATGACCGTTGTCGTCGATGGTGGCAAGGGTATTGTCGAGGCCGATCCCGACGAGGAGACGCTCGCTGCTTACACCGCCAAGGCCGAGGCCTTCGCTGCCGAGAAGGCAGCCCTCGAGGCCTTCCGTGGCAAGCCGTCCGTGACTGCCGATGGCATCAAGAAGATCATCGCCTGCAACATCGGTAACCCCGATGACGTGCCCAACGCGCTCGATCACGACGCCGAGGCTATCGGTCTGTTCCGCTCCGAGTTCCTGTTCATGGACTCTGCTGAGCTTCCTTCCGAGGAGGAGCAGTTCAACGCCTACCGTAAGGTCGCCAGCGCGCTCAAGGGTGCTCCGGTCATCATCCGCACGCTCGATGTGGGTGGCGACAAGGAGATTCCGTATCTGCACATGGTCAAGGAAGATAACCCCTTCATGGGCTTCCGCGCCGTGCGTTACTGCCTGGCTAATCCCGACCAGTACAAGGTCCAGCTCCGCGCTCTGTTGCGCGCTAGCGCCTTCGGTGACGTCAAGATCATGATCCCGCTCGTCACCTGTGTCGAGGAGGTCTTGGCTGTCAAGGAGCTCGTCGAGCAGTGCAAGGCCGAGCTGACCGAAGAGGGTCGCAAGTTCAACGAGAACATCGAGGTCGGCATCATGGTCGAGACGCCCGCCGCTTCGCTGCTCGCAGACCGTCTGGCCGAGGTCGCCGACTTCTTCTCCATCGGCACCAACGACCTGATCGGCTACACCATGTGCGCCGACCGTGGCAACGACACCATCTCCAACCTGTACCAGGTGTACTATCCCGCCGTGCTCCGCTCGCTCAAGAACATCATCGAGAGCGGCGTGAAGGCCGGCATCATGGTCGGTATGTGCGGCGAGGCCGCTGCCGATCCGCTGCTCGAGCCGCTGCTGATCAGCTGGGGCCTGGAGGAGTTCTCGATGAGCGCTCCGTCGATCCTGCGCGCCCGCAAGACCATCAGCCAGTGGACCAAGGCCGAGTGCGACGAGCTCGCCGAGAAGGCGCTCGCCTGCAACACCGCCGCCGAGGTCAAGGCACTGCTCGAGTCCGCAGCTCGCTAATTTGGTATCAGAGGTAACCGCGTGGTTGGAATGGGCCGGCCACGCGGCCCTCACATATACAGGGGGTACTGTAAATGTTCTACACGCTAACCGCTAACCCGGCTGTCGACATGACGGTTTCGAGCTCTCCGCTCGAGCCCGACGAGAACGTCCGCACCGGCTCGGCCAGCTACACGGCTAACGGCAAGGGCCTCGACGTGTCCTTCGCCTTTAAGAAGATGGGCGTCGACACCGTCGCGCTCGGTTTCTTCGCTGGCTTCACGGGCAAGTTCATCGTCGAGGAGGTCATGAACCTGGGTTGCCTCTGCCGCCCGGTCTGGACCGACGGTATCACGCGCATTAACACCTACGTCAACGATGGCCAGCACGAGTACGGCATCCTGAACCCGGGTGCTCCTATTACGCCGCAGCACCAGGAGGAGCTCTACAACATCCTGGATACCGCGGGCGATCTTGAGTGCCTGATCGTCTCCGGCTCCGTTCCTCCCAAAGCTACGCCCGACTTCCTGGCTCAGGTCATGGAGCACGCTCAGGCTCGTGGCGCCGACGTCGTCTTGGACCTGTCCTCCGACAAGCTCAAGGAGCTCGCTCACAAGAAGCCGCTGCTCATCAAGCCGAACCATCACGAGATGAAGGCCATCTTCGGCGTGCCGGTCGACACCGACGACGAGGTTCGCGTCGCCATGAAGATGGCTCACGACGCTGGCGTTCAGAACGTGCTGCTCACCCGTGGTAGCCGCGGCGACGCTTACTTCTCCAACGGCGAGGACATCTGGTACGCCAAGCGTGAGTTCAACATCAAGCTGGTTTCTTCCGTCTGCGCCGGCGACTGCACCCTTGCTGCGTTCCTGCACAAGTGGTACAGGGATCGCGACAACGTCGAGGAGGCCATGAAGCTCGCTATGGCCACCGGCGCCAACGTTGCCGAGTCCGTCGGCATCGGCGACTTCGGTCACGTCGATGAGTACAGCAAGCGCGTTGCTGTCCGCAAGCTCGATCGTCAGTAATCGAAACGCGACATATTCGTGCGCATGCGGCGCCCCGGTTTCGGCCGGGGCGCCTTTTTTGTTCCGCCATGGGGGAGACGTGTCCTGCCGTACTTCATCGCTTCCACACCGTTCACCGAGTTGTCCTAGCCTTTTGTCTATGCGTGGAATATACTTTCATTAACACGTTGCTTCGTGAAAGGAACATTCATGATTTACACGCTCACTGCAAATCCCGCCATTGACTACAACATCGCCTGCGACGGCCTTGCTGCCAACACCGTCACGCGTACTCGCAACGCCGTCTATACGCCCAACGGCAAGGGCCTCAACGTCTCGTTTACGCTTGACCACTACGGTGTCGACACCACGATCCTGGGCTTCTTCGCTGGCTTCTCGGGCGAGTTTATCGTCAAGGGCGCCGAGGCCCTGGGCGTGCCCGTCAAGCCCGTGTGGACCGACGGCATCACGCGCGTCAACGTGTTCCTCAATGCCGGCCCCGACACCGAGTACAACATGGTCAACGCCGGTGCCGCCATCAACGAGGCCAACGAGCAGGAGATGTTTGAGCTCATCGATTCGCTCGATGACATGACCTGCCTGGTCATCAGCGGCTCGCTGCCTCCCAACACTTCCGAGGGCTTCCTGGCCGAGGTCCTGCGCCGTGTCAAGGCCAAGGGGGCCGAGTTTGTCCTCGACATCTCGAGCCATCAGCTGGCAGACCTCATTGCCATGGCGCCGCTGCTGATCAAGCCCAATGATGACGAGCTGCTCGACATCTTTGGCATCAAGGTGAGCGGTGGCGACGACGAGTCCGTCAAGGGCGCGATGGCCGAGCTGCACGCCAAGGGCGCCAAGAACGTGCTGCTGACCCTCGGTGGCGACGGCGCGTACTTCTCCAACGGCGAGCATATCTGGTTTGCCAACCGCACCTTCGACGTCAAGCTGCTGTCGACGGTGTGCGCCGGCGATTCCTCGCTCGCTGCCTTCTTGTCCGTGTGGCACGACGCCCCCGAGCGCGTCGAGGACGCCCTGCGCCTGTCGATGGCCACCGGCGCCAACGTGGTCGAGTGCCCCGGTCTGGGCGATTTTGCCAAGGT
Organism: Collinsella sp.; assembly: GCA_037237765.1. Classification (GTDB taxonomy): domain Bacteria; phylum Actinomycetota; class Coriobacteriia; order Coriobacteriales; family Coriobacteriaceae; genus Collinsella. The sequence continues at coordinate 58,554 of JAXXEN010000023.1, forward strand.
GGACGAATATAAGAAGCACATCGAGGTTCGCCAGGTCTGCTAGTCCCTGTACCTTGCCTGACTAGTTTGATTATTTCGCATCCGTCTTAGACTAGGACGGATGCGTTTTTGTTTATCGGACTTGCGTGTGCAGTGGAGGCTGTTTCTTGCTAGACTTCTTGCAGACGCAATCGATAGCCAATTTGATAGTCGCAGGAGGCCACAGGCATGTGCAATGTTTCGCTCAACGGTACGCAACCGTCCGATGCCTCCCTGCGCGTCCTGCGCGCGCTTGAGGCGGCTGGTCTTGAGGCTTGGTACGTTGGCGGTTGGGTGCGCGACGCCCTGATGGGATGCCCCAGCCACGATGTTGATATGTGCTGCAGCGGCCTGTGGCAGGAGTCCAAGGCGGCGCTCGAGGCCGCTGATATCGCGGTCGTGGAGTCGGGCATTAAATTTGGCGGAATCACGGCTATTTCCGATGGCGAGCGTATCGAGGTCACCACGTACCGTCTGGATGGCTTTTACACCGATGGGCGCCATCCTCAGAGTGTCGAGCGTGCCGCCTCGCTCGAGGACGATCTGGCCCGCCGCGACTTTACCGTCAACGCCATGGCCTGGCATCCCGAGCGCGGGCTTGTCGACCGCTACGACGGCCAGGGTGATCTGGAGCGCAAGCTGATTCGCGCTGTCGGTGATCCCAAGCGTCGCTTTAACGAGGACGCCCTGCGCATGCTGCGTGCGGTGCGCTTTGCCTGCCGTCTGGACTTTATGATTGAGCCCGAGACTAAGCGTGCGCTTGCCGAGTGCGCGCCGCTGCTCGATGCCGTGGCGCGCGAGCGTGTGGGTATTGAGCTCGAGGGCATTCTTTCGACCGGTCATGGGGGAGACGCGATGCTTCGCTATCCCGAGCTCATCTGTGCCGCTGTGCCCGAGTTGGCAGCGGGTCGCGGGTTTGATCAGCGAAGTGTCTACCATGCGTTTAACGTCTACGAGCATATCGCCCGTGTGCTGACAGTGGCAGGGGAGCTGGCGCTGTGCGACGGCGTCGCGCCATCGTCGAGCCTTATGTGGGCGGCGTTTTTGCACGATGTCTCCAAGCCCGAGTGCTTTACGGTCGATCACGCCGGCAGCGGACACTTCTACGGTCATCCAGAGCTCGGCGCCAAGAAGGCGCGCGTCATCATGGATCGCCTGGCGCTCTCGCACGATTTGGTGCGCGATGTGTGTCTGCTTATCAAATACCATGATAAGCCGCTGCGCCCCGAGCGCTCCTGCCTGCTCAATATGATGCGCGCGCTTTCGGGTGAGGGCGTCGACACGGCCCGCCTGATTGACGAGCTCATGGACCTTAAGCGTGCTGACACGCTCGGCAAGGCCCCGTCGTGCTTCTATTATGTCGAGACAATCGAGGAAATGCGTGCGCTGGCGCACGAGCTACTGGAGGCGGGGGAGCCCTATACGCTCAAGATGCTCGCCGTCAACGGCGGCGACCTGATCCGTGCCGGTGTGAAGCCGGGGCCCGAGCTAGGTCAACTACTCAACGCTGCCCTCGATGCCGTGATCGAAGACAACATTCCCAATGAGCGCGAAGCCCTTTTGGTCCATCTCAACTTGAATTAGCTACCCAGTTTACCTGCGTGTTCCATAACCTGCCGACAATTTTTCGGCAATTTGGAATTTCTTCTTGCGCTGACGTTTTTTGTCCCGTAATATATTTCTTCGCAGCACGGCAGTGCAGATGTCATGTGGCCCGTTCGTCTAGCGGTTTAGGACGCCGCCCTCTCAAGGCGGAGATCACCAG